>NZ_CP135916.1:2954950-3584900 GCF_032391395.1 Sphingomonas sp. Y38-1Y | reverse complement strand
CTTCTTCACGCGCGCCAGCGAGATCAAGAGCTACGCCGTGTTCGGCCAGGTCGACGTGCCGTTGACCGAGACGCTGACCGCGGTTGGCGGCCTGCGCTATACCAATGACGACCGCACCGGCGTGTTCGGCAATTATGGCTTCGTGTTCAACTCGGGCCGCGTCGACCAGACGACGGTTCGTCCGGCACCGTCGATCATCACGCCCGAGGCTCAGGGCGACAAGGTGACGTGGCTCGCCGGCCTGAACTACAAGCCCAATCGCGACACGCTGATCTACGGCAAGGTCTCGACCGGCTACAAGGCGGGCGGTTTCGACAGCGTCGGCTCCTATGATCCGGAGAGCAACACCGCCTATGAAATCGGCGGCAAGTTCGGCGTCGGTCCGCACCAGATCAACACCTCGGCCTTCTACTACGACTACAAGGATCTGCAGGCGTCGGTGCTGCTCAACCCGGCGGTCGGCGGCCAGATCTTCAACGCCGGCAAGGCGACGATCTGGGGCATCGAGGTCGAGGGCAATTTCAAGCTGTCGCGCAACGACACCTTCAGCGCGACCTTCAACTACCTCAATGCCAAGTATGACGACCTGCTCGCCGCCTATCCGGTGTTCGACGTGGGTGGCAGCGCGACCTCGGTCGGCGATCTCGACAACGATCCCAACACGGTGACGCAGCCCAACCTGTCGGGCAACAAGCTGCCGCAGAGCCCGGATGTCATCATCACGCTCGGCTACGACCATGTGTTCGAGCTGGGCAATGCCGGGACGATCACCGCGAGCGCCTTCTCGCGCTTCAAGAGCGACTATTTCCTCGACATCTTCAACTGGAACGACAGCCGCCAGCGCGGCTTCACCCAGACCGACCTGACGCTGATCTATCGCCCGGCGAACGAGAAGTTCAGCATCCAGGCGTTTGTCCGCAACCTGGAGGACGCGCAGCCGCTCGGCTTCGCCGGCTACACCGCGGCGGGCCCGGACGACATCTACAACTGGACCTTCGGCGCGCCGCGCACCTACGGCGGCCGCGTTACCGTCAATTTCTGATCCCGTCCTGGGGCGCCGCGAGATCCTTGCGGCGCCCCATTTTTTGTCTCGGGAAGGATGAACAGCCATGGCCGAAGCCTCTGACCCCGCGCCTGCCGCTCGGCTGAGCCTGACCGAGCGGCTGAGCTACGGGTTCGGCGATTTCGGCTACAGCCTTGCCTACAACATGGCGGGGGCGTTCCTCCTTTATTACTATACCAATGTCGCGAAGCTGCCCGCCGCCGCAGTGGGCACGATCTTTCTCGCCGCGCGGCTGCTCGATGCGGTGATCGACATCCTGGTCGGTATCGCGGTCGACAAGACGCGGTCGCGCTGGGGTCGCACGCGCCCTTATTTCCTGTTCACCGCCGTCCCTTACGCGATCGTCGTCGTGCTGCTGTTCAACGTTCCCGACGGGAGCGAGACGACGCGGCTGATCTATGCGTTTCTGACGTTCAAGGCGCTGGGCATCCTGATGTCGCTGGGGTCGATTCCCTATACCGCGCTCCTCCCGATGATGACGCTCGACACCAAGCAGCGGCTGAAGCTGTCGGGGATGCGGTCGATCGGCACGTCGGTGTCGGTGATCCTGGGCACCGCCGCGACGATGCCGCTGGTCGGCCTGTTCGGCGGCGGCGACGAGCAGCGAGGCTTCCTGGCGACCGCGACCCTGTTCGCCGGGATGTCGATGGTCGCGATCTTGCTGTTGTTCCGGAACTGCAAGGAGCGGTTCGACGACAAGGCCTCGCCGCAGTTCGCGGTGCTGCCGGCGATCGGCCAGATGCTGCGCAATCGCGCCTGGTTCGTCTGCTTCGGCTTCACGCTCCTCTATTTCGTCCGCTTCGGCACGATGATCTCGCTGACGGCCTTCTTCGCGATCGAGGTGCTGGGGCGGCCGTGGATGATCTCGGTGCTGCTGCCCGCGATCTCGGGCATGCTGCTGCTCGCGGCGTTCATCGCGCCGCCGATCCTGGCACGGACGGGGCTTCGCAAGGGCTGCTTCGGCGCCATCCTCGTCTCGATCGCGCTGTTCGCGGTGCTGCCGCTGACCGAGGCGTCGCCGCCCGCCTTCATCGCCGTCTATCTCGCCGCGTCGGTCGCTACCTCGATCACCATCACCGGCATCTTCACGATGGCGGCCGAGGCGGTCGATTATCACGAGGCGAAGTTCGGAACCCGCAACGAGGGGCTGCTCTCCTCCGGCATCAGCCTGGCGACCAAGATCGGCATGGCGGTGGGGACGGCGATGATCGCCTATTCGCTTGGCATTGCGGGCTATGTTCCCGGCGCCGTCACCGATGCCGCCCGCGCGACGATCCGCTGGTCCTATTATGGCTGGCCGATCGTCCTGCTCGCGCTCCAGGCCGGCGTCATCCTGATGTGGCCGGCGGGCCGCCGCCCTGCGCCGGTGCTCGCCGCCGCCTGATCCACAATCTGGGAGAACGACGATGAAGCTGCTGCTCCTGCCCCTGCTTGCTGCCGCCGCGCAGCAGGTGCCCGTCGCCGACATCCCGACGATGCCCGGCAACAAGCCCTATGCCCCGCCCGAGACGGTGCAGCGCGTCGTCACCCCCGTCGACCCGAAGGAGGAACGGCTCAAGGTCCTCATCATCAGCGGCCAGAACAGCTACGAGCATGACTGGACCGGCGTGAACAACCAGCTTCGCACGCTGATGAAGGACACCGGCCGCTTCGACGTGCGCGTGACCGAGGATTTCGATGACGGCACGCTGGCGATGCTCAAGAAGTACGACGTCGTGCTGCTCAACTATGCCAGCCGCTGGAACTATGGCGACAAGGAACAGCATCTTTGGTCGCCGTCGGCGTTCAAGGCGCTGTACGACTATGTGCGGCAGGGCGGGGGGCTGGTCGCCTTCCACTCCAGCTTCACCTGGGGCCGCGACATTCCCGAATACAAGCGGCTGCTGGGCGCGGTGATGGTGCCGGGCGAAAGCCGCCGCTCGCCCCCCGACGGCTTCCGCATCAAGATCGAGACGCAGGCGCACCCGATCACCGCGGGGCTGCGTCCGTACATCTGGAGCTTCATGGAGGACAAATACACCAACATGTCCTTCGACCCCGCGGCCAAGGTGACGGTGCTGGCAACCGCGTTCGACGATGCGGCCGACTATGTGCCCGAAAAGGCCGGGCCCAAATACGACTATGAAGCGTACAAGGCCGCCAACGTCGCCAAGATGAAGGGCATGAACGCCGCCAACCCAGTCGTCTGGGTGCAGGATTACGGCAAGGGCCGCGTCTTCTCGATCACGCTCGGCCACGGGCCCGACACGATGCAGTTCGACGGTGTGCGGACGCTGGTCGCGCGCGGCGCGGAATGGGCCGCGACGGGCAAGGTGACGATCGCGCCGCTCGACAAGGCGTCGGGCTTCGACATCCCTGCGGCCTATCGCACCGAGAAATAGGGTCGCGAGAGCCAGGCGATCAGCCCCAGCGCGGCGATCAGCACGCCGTTCTGGGGCAGCGCGTGGGTCTCCCCGACGCCGGCATGGATCGCGGCGGCGACGAGCTGGTTGGCGATCAGGATCAGCGCCGACGCCGCACCGATCCGCGCGCGGCCGGGCAAGAGGCCGACGAGCAGCAGCAGCGCGCAGACGATCTCGCTCACCCCGACGACGCGGCCCAGCGGCTCGGGCACGCGCACCGTCCAGGCGCCATGCTGCGCCAGCATCGCCATCGGCGCGCTCGCCTTCATCCATCCGACGAAGCCGAAGAACGCCGCCAGCGACAGCGACAACAGCGCGCGCAATGCGGTTCGAACGATCGCCATCAGCCTCTCTCCACCCTTTCCGCGCTTGACCATCGCCGCGCGATATAGAATATAAGTTCTAATTGAGATGGGGAGAGGAGTCGAGCGGTCGGGCGCGTCAGCGCCGCCGCCGTGCCGATCGCCATGCTCGGTGAGGGAGCGCTACCGGCGTCCCGCCCCTGCGGCACCGCCGCGATCGGACGAGAGGATGGCTATGGCCGAGATCAAGCGGGGCGTGAGCCTCTACAGCTTTCAGAACGACACGTTCACGGGCAAGATGAGCCTGAAGGATTGCATCCGTACCTGTGCCGAGTTCGGCGCGCGCGGGATCGAGGTGATCGGCGAGCAGACCTTCTGGGGCTGGCCAGAGGTCGGCGTCGACCAAGCCAAGGTCGAGGAATGGCACCGCCTCATCAAGCAATATGACTGCGTTCCCGTCGCGCACGACTTCATGCTCGACTACAAGCGCTACAAGGGCCGCGAGATGCCGCTCGAGGAGCAGGTCGCGAGCGTCAGAAAGGACATCGATTTCGGCGCGCTGCTGGGCGTGAAGTACATCCGCGCCCTCGTCTCGATCGCGCCGGAAGTGCTGGTGGCCGCGGCGCCTTATGCCGAGGAAAAGGGCATCAAGATCCTGATCGAGGTGCACGCGCCGCTGCACTTCGACCATCCGTGGATCGTCCGCCATGCCGAAGCCTTCGAGAAGTCGGGCTCCGACGCGCTCGGCTTCCTGCCCGACATGGGCATGTTCCTGTTCCAGTTCCCGCGCGTCTGGAAGGCCAAGTTCGAGCGGATCGGTGTGCCCAAGAACATCGCCGACTATATCGTCAAAGCGTACGAGGATCGCGTTCTCAGCGAATACGTCATCCTCAACGTGCGCGAGATGGGCGGGCAGGGGCCGGCGCTCGCCATGGCCGAGACGCTGCGCCACAATGCCGCGTTCGAGCCCAAGCGCATGCTCGACTACATGCCGCGCATCCACAACATTCACGGCAAGTTCTACGAGATGGACGCGGACCTCTACGAGCCGTCGATCCCGTACGACCAGATCGTCCAGGTGCTCAAGCAGGGCGGCTATGACGGCTACATCTGCTCGGAGTATGAGGGCAATCGCTGGGTCGAGGACTTCGAGGAGCCGAACTCGGTCGAGCAGGTCCGCCGCCAGCAGGAAATGCTCAAGCGCCTGATCGGCGAGCCCACCCCCACCGCGCTTGCCGCCTAAGGCCAGGAGACCAGAGCCATGATGGACAACAAGATGATCTGCGTCGACGGCTTCGAGAACGTCGTCGAGGGCGGCGAGACGAACGGCTTCGCGTTCCTGGGGCGCCTCCCTTATTATCGCGGCCTCGGCCTCTCGATGATCGAGGACATCCAGGTCTCGGTCGATGGCGAGGCGGTGGCGCGCGAGGACGTGCGCTTCTCGGTCCGCGGCAAGACCTACACGCTCGACCAGATGGAGAGCGTCTATGACGATCGCTGGAACTTCGGCGAGAAGGCCCGCATCATCGTGCTGCGCGCCGGCGGCCTGACGCCGGGCAAGCACAAGATCGAGTTCGGCGTGCGGATGCGCGTTTCCTACCTGCCCTTCGTGCCCACGACGAAGGACACCAAGGAACTCGACCTCGCCGCCTGACGCCCTTGCCAAGCGCCCCGCCCCTGACCGGCGGGGCGCTTTTTTCTTCTGGAATTGACGATGCGCGATCCGACGATCGAGGAAATGACCCGCATGACCGCGGGTGCGGCGATGTGGGCGAGCCACGCGGTCGAGGACGCGGGCATTCCCGCCTTCACGATGAGCGACGGCCCGATGGGCATTGCCAGCGGCAAGGTCGACGAACGCGACATCGCCCGGCTGAGCCCCTGTGCGACGGCGCTCGGTGCCAGCTTCGACGTCTATCTCGTCCAGCGGATCGGCGCGCTGGTGGGCGGCGAGGCGGCGGCGCGCGGCGTCGATGCGGTGCTCGCCCCCAACCTCAATCTGGCGCGCAGCCCGCTCGCCGGCCGCGCCTTCGAATATTTCGGCGAGGATCCGCTCCATGCCGGCATCCTCGGCGCCGCCTGGATTGCGGGGCTGCAATCGACGGGCACCGGCTCGGTCGCCAAGCACCTCGTCTGCAACGACAGCGAAACCGAGCGCGACACGCTCGACGTCCGCGTCGATGAGCGGACGCTGCGCGAGGTCTATCTGCTCCCGTTCGAGTTCGCGGCGCGCGCGGGCTGCGTCGGGATGCTCGCTGCCTATAATCGAGTGAACGGCGACTGGTGCGCCGAGCAGCACCACATCCTCACCGACGTGGTGAAGGGCGAGTGGGGCTATGACGGCCTGGTCATGTCCGACTGGTTCGGCACGCACTCGACCGCGCCGACGCTCAATGCCGGGCTCGACCTGGAGATGCCGGGGCCGGCGCGGTTCCTGGGGTTCAAGGCGGACGAGGCGGTGGCGGCGGGCGAAGTGCCCGCGTCGCGCGTCGCCGATGCGGCGGGCCGCATCGCGCGCGGTGCCAAGCGCGTCACCGGCGCCAAGACCCAGCCCTATGACGACGATGCCGCGCGCGAGCTGCTGGTCGAGGGTGCGGCGGCGGGCTTCGTGCTGCTTCGCAACGATGGCCTGCTCCCGCTTGCGCCGGGCAAGCGGATCGCGGTGATCGGACCCAACGCGGCGGCGCCCTGCTTCCAGGGCGGCACCTTCGCCAAGATCTCGGTCTCGCCCGACCTGCCGAGCCCTGCGCAGACGATCGCCGCGCGCTATGGCGCCGAGAATGTGACGTTCGAGGCGGGCGTCGATCCCGCGCCGCGGCTGCCGAACATGCCCGTCACCCCCGCGCGCGACCTCGGCGACGGCGCAGAGCGCGGCATGACGCTCGACTATTTCGCCAGCGACGACGGCTCTGGCGAGCCGCTGTCGAGCGAGACGCGCGCGACCAATTCGCTCGTCTGGTTCGTCGGTGTCCATGACCAGGGACCGTTCGACAAGGGCGGGTCGGTGCGCGCGAGCGGTATCTTCACCCCCGAACAGAGCGGCCCGCATCGCTTCTACCTGGGCGCCACCGGCGAGGCGCGGCTGACGGTCGACGGCGCGACGGTCGTCACCACCGGCGCCACCGCCGCCAAGGACGTGATGGGCAAGCTGAAGTCCGGCGATGCCGAAACGGGGGAAGTGGTGCTCGAGGCGGGCAAGCCGGTGCGGATCGTCGCCGACTTCACCTATGCCCCCGCGCGCGTCCACGGCCTGTGGTACGGCGTGCGCGGCCCCGACAGCCGCGAGGCGATGCTGGCCAGGGCCGAAGCCGCCGCGCGGGAGGCCGATGCCGTGCTGCTGTTCGTCGGCGAGACCTCTGACTCGAGCGTCGAGAGCAAGGACCGACCCGACACGGCGCTCGCGCCCGAACAGGCCGAGCTTGTCGCGCGCGTCGTCGCCGCCAATCCGCGCACCGCGATCGTCGCCAATATCGGCCACGCCTTCGATGCGAGCTGGGCCAGGGGCGCCGCGGCGCTGATCGCTGCCTGGTATCCGGGCGAGGGCTTCGCGCAGGCGATCGCCGAAGTGCTGGCGGGCGACCGCGAGCCCGGCGGGCGGATGCCCGTCTCAATCGCGATGGAAGAAGGCGACTATCCCGCCTTCGACCTCAAGCCCGGCGAGGGCGGGCGGCTCCCCTATGACGAGGGGACGCGGCTCGGCTATCGCGGGCTGATCGCGAACGACACGCCCGCGCGGCATCCGTTCGGCAGCGGCCAGGGCTATACACGCTTCGACTGGTCCGATGCAGCGGTCGAGGGCGGCCACGTCGCCGTCACCGTCCGCAACGTCGGCGATCGGGCGGGGAGCGAGATCGTCCAGGTCTATCGCGACACGCCCGAACCGACTTTGGTCGGCTTTGCAAAGGTCGAGCTGCAACCGGGCGAGGAAGCGCGTCTTTCCATCGCCTTGCCCGCCCGCCGCTTCATGCTTTGGGGCCAAGGGGGCTGGACGCCGATCGGTCGCACCGTAAACATCCGCGTCGCAAGGCATGCCGAGGATCATGGCATGCCGCTCACTGCCGCGTTCGACGATCTGGACGACGCGGCTCTGTAAGGAGAGGCGAATGGCGCGGTTGCGCATGGGAATGATCGGCGGCGGACCGGGGGCGTTCATCGGCCCCGTCCACCGCATCGCAGCGGAACTCGATCGGGAGATCGAGCTGGTGGCCGGGGTCTTCTCGTCCGACGCGGATCGCTCGCGGGCGGGGGGCGAGGCGTATCGCATCGACCCGGCGCGCGCCTATCCCTCGATCGAGGCGATGTTCGCGGGCGAGAAGGCGCGGACCGACGGCATCGATTTCGTCGCGATCGTCAGCCCCAACCACCACCATCTGCCCGCCGCGCGCGCCGCGCTCCAGGCGGGGTATCCGGTGCTCAGCGACAAGCCGATGACCGCGACCTTTGCCGAGGCGAAGGAGCTGGGCGGCGTGGTGGCGGAAGCGGGGCTGCCCTATGGCCTCAGCTACACCTATTCCGGCTATCCGCTGGTCCGCGAAGCGCGCGCGCGCGTCGCCGCGGGCGCGATTGGTAGCGTTCGCAAGGTCGTCGCCGAATATCCGCAGGGTTGGCTTGCGGGCGAGGCGACCGGCAAGCAGGCCGAGTGGCGCGTCGACCCCGCGCGATCGGGTGCGGGCGGCTGTATCGGCGACATCGGCGTCCACGCCTTCCACCTGGCCGAGTTCATCTCCGGCCTTGGCGTGACCGAGATCCTGGCGGACTTGGCGGCCGTGGTCCCGGACCGCGCGCTCGACGACGATTGCAGCGTGCTGCTCCGCTTCGAAAATGGCGCGCGCGGCGTGCTGCTCGCCAGCCAGATCGAGGTGGGCGAGCTCAACGGCCTGCGCATCCGCCTCTATGGCGACAAGGGCGGGATCGTCTGGCGGCAGGAAACGCCGAACGAGCTGACGATCCACTCGATCGACGGATCCACCCAGGTGATCCGCGCCGGCGATGCCGCGATCGGTCCCGATGCGCGTGCCGCGACGCGCACGCCCGGCGGCCATCCCGAAGGCTATCTGGAGGCGTTCGCCAACCTCTATCGCGACTTCGCCAAGCAATTGCGTGGTGAGCCCGGCTCGCTGATCCCCGGCATCGACGACGGGCTTCGCGGCATGGCGTTCATCGACACCGCCGTCCGGGCCAGCGCCGACCGCGCCGGCTGGACCGCGCTCAAGGTTTGAGGAGACACAGGATGCGTACGATCAAGGGACCGGCGATCTTCCTCGCCCAGTTCGCGGGCGACAGCGCCCCCTATAACAGCCTCGACACCATCGCCGACTGGGTTGCCGGCATGGGCTACAAGGGTGTCCAGATCCCCAGCTGGGACGGGCGCCTGTTCGACCTCGACAAGGCGGCCGAGAGCCAGACCTATTGCGACGAGGTGAAGGGGCTGCTCGCCGACAAGGGGCTGGAGATCACCGAGCTGTCGACCCACCTCCAGGGTCAGCTCGTCGCGGTCCACCCGGCCTATGACGCGCAGTTCGACGGTTTCGCGCCGGCGGCGGTCCACAACAATCCCAAGGCGCGCCAGGAATGGGCGGTCGACCAGGTCAAGAAGGCTGCGGTCGCCAGCCGCCGCCTGGGCCTGACCGCGCACCCCAGCTTCTCGGGCGCGCTCGCCTGGCCCTATATCTATCCCTGGCCGCAGCGGCCCGCGGGGCTGGTCGAGGACGCGTTCGACGAACTCGCCAAGCGCTGGAGCCCGATCCTCGACGTGTTCGAGGAGAACGGCGTGGACCTCGCCTTCGAACTGCATCCCGGCGAGGATCTGCACGACGGCATCACCTACGAGATGTTCCTGGAGCGCGTCGGCAACCACCCGCGCGCCAACATCCTGTTCGATCCCAGCCATTACGTGCTGCAGCAGCTCGACTATCTCCAGCACATCGACATCTATCACGAGCGCATCAAGTGCTTCCACGTGAAGGATGCCGAGTTCAACCCGACCGGCCGGTCGGGCGTCTATGGTGGCTATCAGGGCTGGGTCGACCGCCCCGGCCGCTTCCGCTCGCTGGGTGACGGTCAGGTCGATTTCGGCGCGATCTTCTCGAAGATGGCGCAGTACGACTTCGCCGGCTGGGCCGTGCTCGAATGGGAATGCGCGCTGAAGCATCCCGAACAGGGCGCCGCGGAAGGCGCGCCCTTCATCGACGCGCACATCATCCGCGTGACCGAGCACGCGTTCGACGACTTCGCCGCCGGCGGCGCCGATCGCGAGCTCAACAAGCGCATCATGGGGATCGACTGACTTGGACGTCCCGAGCAAGCTTGGCTGGGGAACGCGACTGGGCTTCATGGCCTGTGCGATGCCCGAGCTCATCAAGAGCTTCGCTTGGGACGCCTTCGTCCTGTTCTTCTATTCGCAGGTCGTCGGGCTCGACGGGTTCCGGATCGGGCTGGCGCTGGCGATCATCCTCGTCTTTGACGCGATCGCCGATCCCTATATCGGCGCGCTGTCCGATCGGATGGACAAGGCGCCGCTGGGGCGCCGGCACACGCTGATGGCGGCGGCGGTGCTCCCCTATGCGGTCGGCATCGCGCTCGTCTTCGCGCCGCCGGGCGGCCTTGGCCAGTGGCAGACCTTTGCCTGGCTGCTCGGCACCGGCCTGCTCGCGCGCGTCGGCATCTCCTTCTGGACGGTGCCCGCCTATGCGATGGGCGGTGAGCTGACGCGCGACGCGGGCGAGCGCAACCTGGTCGCGGTGATGCGCAACATGGGCAACCAGGTCGCGATCCTGACCGTGCCCTTCATCGCCTTTTCCGTCTTCTTCGTGCCAGCGGCGGGCTTCCCCAAGCCGCAGCTCAACCCTGCGCCCTATCCGGGGTTCGGGCTGTTCGTGTCGCTGCTCGGCGCCACGCTGATGGTCGTCGGAATCGTCGGCACGCGCGCGCGGATGCGGGCGATCGAGGCGGCGGATCGCGCAGTCACCGAGGGCAGCTCAATCGAGACGCTGCCGCAGCTGCTCAAGCGATTGTTCGCCGCGATCCGGATGACGCCAAATGTCGGGCGGCTGCTGATGGTCGCGCTGCTCGTCCTGTTCACCAATTCGGTGGTCAACCAGCTCTCGCTCCATCTCGCGACCTATTTCTGGCAGCTGGACGGAAGCTGGACACAGCGGCTGCTGCTGGCGGGCACGTTCGGGTCGATCGCGGCGATGTTCCTCGCGCCCGCCTGGATGAAGCGCGTCGGCACACGCTTTGCGATGGTCAGCGGCCTCGTCTTCTTCTTCGTCGTTCAGGCCGCGGCGGTGCTGCTGCCGCTACTCGGCCTCGCGCCCGCGGCGGGCACGGTCGCGATCGGCGCTTTCGTGGCGGGCGCACGCGTGCTCGGCGGGCTCGCCTATGGCCTCTATGTCGTGCCGTTCAACACCGTCACCTACGACATCGGCGACGAGCATGAGGCGAACAGCGGCACGCCCAGCCAGGGCCTGGTCGCCAGCTTCATGTTCATCGGGCTTCAGGTGGGCAGCGGCCTGGTCGCGCTGCTCGCCGGCTCTTTCCTGGGGATCATCGACTTTCCCGCGGGGGTGCCGGTGGATCAGGTGCCGGCCGAGAAGGTGCGGGCGCTCGCCTGGTTCGTCACCGGGCTGATCGTCATCGCGGGTGCGGCGATGGCCTGGCTCGTGGGACGCTTCGACGTGTCGGCCGCGAAGCAGGCGGAGATCCGGCGCGTGCTGGCGGAGCGCCGGGCGGGATAAGAGCGCGTGCTCCCGCGCAGGCGGGAGCCCAGAGTTGCAAACGATGCGCTGCTTGGCTCTGGGCTCCGCCTCCGCGGGAGCACGAAGCTTTACATCTCCGTTCGCCCTGAGCTTGTCGAAGCACGTGCCTCGCAACACGCCCTTCGACAAGCTCAGGGCGAACGGAGATTAGGCAGGGGCGCTGACGAAATCCGCGCCCGCGCCGTAGAAGCGCACCGTGCCGTCGCTCTCGGCCGCTCGCACGCCCACCGACAATTGCAGGCCGAAGCGCAGCGGCAAGGGCGGGTCGAGCGGCAGGGACGTCAGCCGCCGGGCGCTCGGCGGATAATAGTCGCGCCACTGCTCGGGCGGATCGAAGGGCACGGGCTCCGACGGTGGCGCCGCCAGTCGCTCGGTCAGCGGCATCCGCTCCATGCCGCCGTGCTGGAGCACGACCCAGGTGATCGCCGCGCCGTCCAGCGTCTCCCAGAGCAGCGACAGGGCCGAGCAGGCCAGCGGCTCACCATTGTGGTGGACCGAGGTGGGAATGGGAAAATGGAACCAGACGTCGCGGCCCGCGCGGATGCGAAAGGCCGAGAAGAAGCCGCGGTTGAAGCCCACGCCTTCCGACCAGTCGGCACCATCCACCGGCGCGAGATATTCGGGGCCGCGCTCCTGGGGCACGACCGCGGCGGAGGGGACCCAGACGGTCTCGACGATCTTCACGCCCATGACGGGTCTGTGCCCTCGCGCCACTTGATCGAGCAGCCGGCGCTCGGCCGCTGCGGCTCAGGTACGGGCTCGCCGGCGAGCACCGCATCGACCGCGGCGCACATGTCCTCGCCCGTGACCGGCAGGTCGGTGCGCAGCGGCGGCAGGCCGGGGACGGGCGGGCGGTTGATCCTGGGCCGGCTCGCGTCGAACTGCCCGGCATAGGCGAGCGTGCGGTCGGGGCCATAGAGGAAGAAATCGGGCGTGCAGATCGCACCATATGCCATCGCGACGCTCTGATCGCCGTCATAGAGATAGGGGAAGGTGAAGCCGCGCTCGCGGGCGAAACCGGGCATGTGCTCGGGGCCGTCCTCCGGGAACTCGGCAGTGTCATTCGAGCTGATCGCGACGACCTGTAGCCCCTTGTCGGCATAGTCGCGCGCGAAGTCGGCGAACGCATCGGCGATGTGGAGCACGAACGGGCAATGGTTGCAGATGAAGGCGACGAGAAGTGCGGGCGCGTCGTCGAACTCGCCGAGCGTGCGAATGCGTCCTTCGGTATCGGGCAGCGCGAAATCGGGCGCGCGCTTGCCCCCGTCGACCTGGCGTGACTGCCGCAGCATGCTTGCCTCTCCCCTTAAATAGAATTATCGTTCTGATATAGGCCGTGCCACGAGCAGGCAAGCACGAAGCGGGAGAGGCGAGTGTCGAGCGAAGGCGGCCGGACATGGAACCGGCGCGAATTCTTGGGTGCAGCGGCGCTGCTGGCGATGGTCGTCGGCGTGCCCGCGGGCGCCGCGATCTGGTCCAGGATCGAAGAGGACGAGGCGCCGAGCGATCGCCAGCGCAAGCTGATCCGCACGGTCGCCCAGCACGTCATTCCCCGCACGCAGACGCCGGGCGCGGGCGATGTCGGCACCGGCGACTTCGTCATCCTGGCGCTCGCGCACGGACTGGATGGCACGCGTGAGCCGGGTTCGACCGCGTCGATCCCCGCGGGCGTCCCGGCGCCGCGCCGCCCCGACGGCAGCCTCCGCTATCTCGACTGGCTCGAGGCCGAGCTCGACCGGCGCGCCGGCGGCGACTGGCCGGGCAAGCCCCCGGCGGCACAGGCCGCCGCGCTCGCCGCGCTGGATGCCGACGCCTATGCCGGTGACGGCCGCGCGCCGCACCCGTGGAAGCCGATCAAGGGGCTGATCCTGACCGGCTATTACACGTCCGAAGTCGGCGGGTCGCAGGAGCTCCGCTACGAGCCCGTGCCCGGCCGCTTCGACCCCGCGCTGCCGCTGACCCCCGGCACGCGCGCCATTTCAAACGACTGGACCGCGGTGGATTTCGGCTGATGAGCGACCCTCAATTCGATGCGATCGTGGTGGGCTCCGGCATCACCGGCGGCTGGGCGGCGAAGGAACTGACCGAGGCGGGGCTCAAGGTGCTGCTGCTCGAACGCGGGCGGATGATCGAGCACCAGACGGGCTATGAGACCGAGACCAAGGCGCCGTGGGAAATGCCGTTCCGCGGCGCCGGCGATGCCGAGCTCTATGCCCGCGGATATGCGGTCCAGGTCCGGAACCGCCACTTCAACGAATATACGCAGAGCCACTTCGTCAACGACGCGGCCAACCCGTACGTCAACGCGTCGGGCACCGACTTCACCTGGTATCGCAGCTATCAGCTCGGCGGCCGGTCGCTGACCTGGGGGCGGCAGAGCTATCGCTGGTCGGACTATGACTTCGGCGCCAACAAGCGCGACGGCGTCGGCACCGACTGGCCGATCCGCTATGCCGATCTCGCGCCCTGGTACGACAAGGTCGAGGACTTCATCGGCGTGTCCGGCGCGGCTGAGGGGCTGCCCCAGCTTCCCGACGGCAAGTTCCAGCCGCCGATGGCGCTGAACGTCGTCGAGCAGGCGGTGCGCGAGAAGATCGCTGCGCGCTGGCCCGAGCGGCGGCTGACCGTCGGCCGCACCGCCAACCTGACGGTCGCCAAGCACGAAGAGGGCCGCGCCGCGTGCCAGAATCGATCGATCTGCGCGCGCGGCTGCTCCTATGGCGCCTATTTCTCGACCCAGTCCTCGACGCTCCCCGCCGCGCAGAAGACGGGGCGGCTGACGCTCGTCACCGACGCGGTGGTGGAGAAGGTCGATTATGATCCGGCCACGCGCCGCGTCACCGGCGTGCGCTGGATCGACACCAAGACCGGCAAGCGCGTGCAGGCGACGTCGCGGATGGTGTTCCTCAATGCCGGGTCGTTCAACTCGGTCCACCTGATGCTCAACTCGGCCTCCGAAGCGATGCCGCAGGGCCTGGCCAATTCCAGCGGTGTGCTCGGCACCCACATCATGGACCATGCCAGCACGCTGTCGGCGATCGCGCTGATGCCGGGTTATGAGAAGTTCACGACCTTCGGCAATCGCCCGACCGGCGTCGTCATCCCGCGCTTTCGCAACATGGATACGGTCGACGGCAAGGGCCACACGCGCGGCTTCTCCTACCAGGGCGGCGCGCTGCAATCGGGCTGGACGCGCGGCAAGCGCGAGGCGGGGATCGGCGCGGATTACAAGAACGGGCTCCAGGCGCCGGGGCCATGGCGGATCGTGCTAGTCGCATTCGCCGACTGCATGCCGCGCGCGTCGAACCGCTTGACGCTCAGCAAGACCAAGACCGACGCCAACGGCCTTCCCGCGCTCGAGATCGCGTTCGCCTTTGGCAAGGAGGAGCGCGCGGCGCTCG
This sequence comes from Sphingomonas sp. Y38-1Y, assembly GCF_032391395.1. Classification (NCBI taxonomy): domain Bacteria; kingdom Pseudomonadati; phylum Pseudomonadota; class Alphaproteobacteria; order Sphingomonadales; family Sphingomonadaceae; genus Sphingomonas; species Sphingomonas sp. Y38-1Y. Next base: position 3,569,975 of record NZ_CP135916.1, on the reverse strand, counting down.
CCGATGCCAAGGCCGAGGCGGCGGCGATGCTGAGCCATGCGGGCGGACAGGTCATCATGGGCCTCGACCAGCCCAATCCGGCCGGCGGTGCGATCCACGAGATGGGCGGCGCGCGCATGGGCCTCGACCCGAAGAGGTCGGTGCTCGATCGCTTCAGCCGCGCGCATGATGCGGGCAATCTGTTCGTGACCGACGGCGCACAGATGAGCTCGTCGGCGTGCCAGAACCCGTCGCTGACCTATATGGCGCTCACCGCCCGCGCCGCCGCGCACGCGGTCGAGCGGCTGAAGGCGGGGTCGCTGTAAGGAGGGTGGTGCCCCTGGCCGGACTCGAACCAGCATGCCTTTCGGCGTTCGATTTTGAGTCGAATGCGTCTACCATTTCGCCACAGGGGCGCACCGATCACCGCGACTAGGCGATCGGTGCGGCCGGGGCAAGTCAGCGGAACGCGGCGCTGACGTCTTCCTTAGGATCGGGACCGAAGCGGTTGGTTCCGCGCGTGCCGGGCAGGCACATGAAGACCAGGATGATGATCCCGCCGATGTAGGGGATGAAGGCGAGCAGCACGAGCCAGCCGGTCTTGTCCTGATCGTGGAAGCGTCGGACCTGGACCGCGATCGACGGCACGATCACCGCGATCGTGCCGATGCCGAGCAAGATCAGGAAGAAGCTGCCGGGCTGCGAATCATCGGCGTTCATCATGCCCGTCATCAGCGCGAACAGCACCGCGACGAGCGTCACGAGCGTCAGGAACAGTGTGAACATCCAATATTCCAGCCGTCGCGAGCGGCCCTGGAAATCGGCATAACGTCGGAGCGGCAACAGCATCCACTGCATCGATCGTTCCCCTATTTTCCGTCCGTGGGCAAGCTGACCGATAGGCGCCCGGCGTGCAATCAGCTTCGCGGCGCGCTGCGGCGATAGGAGAGCGCTTCGGCGACGTGCAGCCGCCCGACGCGCTCGGCGCCGGCCAGGTCGGCGATCGTCCGCGCGACGCGCAGCACCCGGGTATAGCCGCGCGCCGATATCCGCGTCGCTTCCGCCGCTTGCGCCAGCAGCGCGCGGCCGGGCTCGTCGGGCGCGGCGTGGGCGTCGAGCAGCGTGCCCTCCGCCTCGGCATTGGTGCGCGCGGGCGTGCCGTTATAGCGCAGGGTCTGGACGCGGCGGGCGGCGGCGACCCGCGCGGCGACCTCCGCCGATCCCTCGGCGGGCGGCGGCAGCACGAGATCGGCGGCGGTCACGGGGGCGACTTCGACATGCAGGTCGATGCGGTCGAGAAGTGGTCCGGACACCTTCGCCTGATAGTCCGCCGCGCATTTGGGCGCGCGCGCGCAGGCGAGCGCCGGGTCGCCCAGATGGCCGCAGCGACACGGGTTCATCGCCGCGATCAGCTGGACGCGGGCGGGAAAGGTGACGTGTGCGTTCGCACGCGCGACGCTGACCGTGCCGCTTTCCAGCGGCTGGCGGAGCGAATCGAGCACTGCGCGCTGAAACTCGGGCAATTCGTCGAGGAACAGGACGCCCAGGTGCGCGAGGCTGACCTCGCCCGGCTTCACCCGCAACCCGCCGCCGGTCAGCGCGGCCATCGACGCGGAGTGATGCGGGCTGCGAAACGGCCGCGCGCGCGTCAGCCGGCCACCGGTGAGCGTCCCCGCCACCGACTGGACCATCGACACTTCCAGCGCCTCGGCGGCTTCGAGCGGGGGCAGGATGCCGGGCAGGCAGGCCGCCATCAGCGACTTGCCCGCGCCGGGCGGGCCGACGAAAAGGAGATTGTGACCGCCCGCCGCGGCGATCTCCAGCGCGCGCTTGGCGGTTTCCTGGCCCTTGACCTGGCGCAGGTCGGGGCCGTGCGCGGCATCCTCGACCTCGCCGGGGGCGGGCGCGGCGACCAGCGACGAGCCCTTGAGATGGTTGATGAGGCCGATCAGGTCCTCGGCGGCGATCACCTCGATGCTGCCCGCCCATGCCGCCTCGGAGCCTTGCGCGGCAGGACAGATCAGTCCCTTGCCGATCGACGCGGCGTGCATCGCCGCCAGCAGCACGCCAGGGGAGGGGGCGAGGCGCCCGTCGAGGCCGAGTTCGCCGACGACGACGTAATCGGCCAGCGTCTCGACATCGACCACGCCCATCGCGCCGAGCAGGGCGAGGGCGACGGGCAGATCGTAGTGAGAGCCTTCCTTGGGCAGGTCGGCGGGCGACAGGTTGACGGTGATCCGCTTGGGCGGGAGGGCAAGGCCGATCGCGGCGACCGCACCGCGCACCCGCTCACGGCTTTCGCCCACCGCCTTGTCCGCGAGCCCGACCATGACGAAGGCGGGCAGGCCGGCGACGAGGTTGCATTGCACCTCGACTCCGCGCGCCTCCAGCCCCAGATACGCCACCGTCGATACGATCGCGACCAATGCCTGCCCCCCCGCTTGCCCGAAGCCATTGTGGAAGAAGGACAAGGGTTCGACAAGCTCGTCCTGAGCACGCCGAGCCGCGTGACAGGGGCGGGGGCGTGCATTGACTCGGGTGCCCCCCATGGGTATGGGCGCGGGCTTGACGCGGCCGTCTTCGGGCGGCCCTTTTTCGTTATGCCAGGGAATGAGCGATGAAGCGGACTTTTCAGCCGAGCAATCTGGTGCGCGCGCGCCGGCACGGCTTCTTCGCGCGGATGGCGACGGCAGCGGGCCGCAAGGTGATCCGCGCGCGCCGTGCCCGCGGTCGCAAGAAGCTGAGCGCCTGATCGGCCTGACCCGTCGCCGCGACTATCTCGCGGCGAACGGGGGCAGGCGCGCGCCGATGCCGGGCTTCGTGCTGCTCGCGCGCGATCGCGCCGACGGCGATCCTGCCCGGCGCATCGGTATCACCGTGTCGAAGAAGGTCGGGAACGCCGTCGTCCGCAACCGGATGAAGCGGCGGTTCCGGTCGCTCGCGCGCGAGGTTCTCTCGGCGCACGGCCTGCCCGGCCACGACCATGTGCTGATCGGGCGCGCCGGCGGGATCGAGCGGCCCTATGCCGATCTCGTCCGCGATCTGGTCAAGGCGATCGGCCGGGTGGCCCCACGGCCATGATCGACCCGGTTCGATGATCGCCCGGGCGCTGATTCTCGTCGCGCGCGCCTGGCAGTTCGGGCCGTCGCGCATCCTGCCGCCCTCTTGCCGGTACAGCCCCTCCTGTTCGGCCTATGCAATCGAGGCGCTTGCCCGCTATGGCGCGGGGCGGGGAAGCTGGCTCGCGCTCAAGCGGATCGCGCGGTGCCATCCCTGGGGCGGATGCGGCCATGATCCGGTGCCCTGAAGTCGCCGGCCCGGTGGGTCGGCCATAGGTCGGGAAGTCGTTCGGTGAAGCAAGACAGCAAGAATTTCGTCCTGTTCGCGGTGTTCGCCGCGCTCATCCTGTTCGGCTGGCCGGTCGTCACCGGCTATCTCTTCCCCGCCGCCAACCCGCCGGTCACGAAGATCGAGGGCGGCAAGACCAAGGTCGTGCCGAACCCCTCGGCCGATCCCACCGCGGACACGCCCGGTGCGCTGCGCGATCGCCGCATCGTGCTGGCCGAGACGCCGCGCGTGCGGATCGACACGCCGGCGCTCGCCGGGTCGATCAACCTCAAGGGTGCGCGTCTCGACGACCTGGTCCTCAAGCGGTACGACGAGACGGTCGCCAAGAACTCGCCGCCCATCCACCTGCTCTCGCCCTCGGGCGCGGCGGGTGCGTATTTCGGCGGCTTTGGCTGGCAGGGAACGGGCGTTCCCGATGCGAACACCGTCTGGTCCGCGACCGGCGACGTGCTGGGCGTCAACCGTCCGGTGACGCTCCAGACCACGAATGCCGCGGGCCAGCGCTTCCAGATCAAGCTGTCGGTCGACGAGAACTACATGTTCACCGCCGAGCAGACAGTAGCGAACGCCGGCCCGTCGGCGATCGAAGTGCGCCCCTACACCTATGTCCAGCGGGCGGACAAATCGACCGATCCCGATTCGTACACGGCGCGGATCGGCCCGATCGCCGTCGTCGACAATGACGAGACCAACCTGAAGTGGGACGAGGTCACGCAAGCCGGCCAGCGCTTCTCGACCACCAAGGGCTGGGCGGGCTTCACCGACCATTACTGGCTGACCGCGATCGTCCCCGACCAGCGCACGCCCGTCGACCTGACGATCCGCCGCAGCGCCGCCGGGCGCTACGGCGCGGAGGCGCTGGCGCAGGCACCGACGGTCGTCCAGCCGGGCAAGGCGGTGACGCAGACCGTCCGCCTGTTCGCGGGCGCCAAGGAAGTGAAGGTCCTCGACGCCTATACGACGCAGTTCGGCATCCGGAACTTCGACAACGCGATCTACTGGGGCTGGTTCAAGGTCCTGGAAAAGCCGATCTTCTACTATCTGGACTGGCTGTTCGGGGCGGTCGGCAATTTCGGCGTGGCAATCATGCTGCTCACGCTGACGATCCGCCTGCTCCTCTTCCCCATCGCGCAGAAGCAGTTCGCGTCGATGGCGGGGATGCGCGCGCTACAGCCCAAGGTGAAGTCGCTCCAGGAAAAGTACAAGGACGACAAGCCGCGGCTCCAGCAGGAGATGATGCAGCTCTACAAGACGGAGAAGGTCAACCCGCTCGCGGGCTGCCTGCCGATGCTGCTCCAGATCCCGATCATGTTCGCGCTCTACAAGGTGCTGATCCTGACGATCGAGATGCGGCACCAGCCGTTCGTGGGCTGGATCCGCGACCTGTCCGCGCCCGATCCGCTGACGCCGGTCAACCTGTTCGGCCTGCTGCCCTTCACGCCGCCGCACTTCCTGGCGATCGGCGTGATCCCGATCCTGCTGGGCGTGTCGATGTGGCTCCAGTTCAAGCTCAATCCGCAGCCCGCGGACGAGGTTCAGAAGCAGGTGTTCGCGATCATGCCGTGGATGCTGATGTTCGTGATGGCGCCGTTCGCGGTCGGGCTTCAGGTCTATTGGATCACCTCCAACGTGCTGACGATGGCGCAGCAATGGTGGCTGTACCGCCAGCACCCGTCGATGAAGGCAGCGACCGCAAAGTGAACCCGACCTTCGACGAGGATCTGACGGAGGACGCGCGCAAGCTGTTCTCGGGGCCGGTTTCGTTCCTGAAATCGGCGCCGGAACTGCGCTTCCTGCCCGACCCGGACGTGCCCGAAGTGGCGTTTGCGGGCCGATCGAACGTCGGCAAGTCGTCGCTCCTCAACGCGCTGGCCAACCGCAACGCGCTGGCGCGCACGTCGAACACGCCCGGGCGGACGCAGGAGCTCAACTTCTTCGATGTGGGCGAGCCGCTGGCGATGCGGCTGGTCGACATGCCCGGCTATGGCTTTGCCAAGGCGCCCAAGGATATGGTGCGCAAGTGGCGGTACTTGGTGAACGACTATCTGCGCGGGCGGATGGTGCTGAAGCGCGCGCTGGTGCTGATCGACAGCCGCCACGGGATCAAGGACGTCGATCGCGACATCCTCGAGATGCTGGACGCCGCCGCCGTCAGCTATCGCATCGTCCTGACCAAGGCGGACAAGGTGAAGGCGACCGAGCTCGCCGACGTGCGCACGCGCACCGAGGCCGAGGCGCGCAAGCGGCCGGCCGCGCATCCCGACATCCTCGCGACGTCGAGCGAGAAGGGGATGGGCATGGCGGAATTGCGCGCGGCGGTGGTCGAAGCGATCGGCTAACCCCCCGCGCGACGCAGGCTGCCGTGCTCCCGCGGAGGCGGGAGCCTAGGGCGGCAATCGAGACGCTGCTTGGCTCTGGGCTCCCGCCTGCGCGGGAGCACGGCTATTCTCCCCTTCTTGTTCCCCGGCGAAGGCCGGGGTCCAGTTGGGGGACGTTAGCGAGTAGCGTGGCGATCCATTACCAAGGCCTTCCCAACTGGGCCCCGGCCTACGCCGGGGAACAAGGGAGAGAGTTGTTTCACCCGCCCCCCAGCGACCCCAATCCGAACGCCAGCACCACCCCTACCGCCGTCGCGACCCCGGCCCAGTTCCGGTCGTCCTTATACGCCTTCGGGAACACCTCGGTCGCCAGACTCGCGACCACCGCGCCTGCGGCGAAGCAGCGGATCACCGCGAGGACGTGCGGGCTCGATCCTTCGAGCAGCAGATTGCCGGCGATTGCCGCCGCCGACAGCAGCGCCGCGGTCGCCGCCCACAGGCCGAACACCGCCGCCTTCGACCGTCCCTCCTTCATCTCGCGCGCGCCGCCGGCGGCTTCGGGCAGGTTGGAGAGGAAGATCGATCCCGCCAACGCCGCCACCTCCGGCGCGCCCGCGCCGATCAGCGCGACGCCGAGCGCGAGGTTCTCCGGCACGCCATCCAGCGTGATCGCCGCGAGCAGACCCCCGCCCGAATCGGCGCCGATCTTCTCGTCGATCCAGTAATCGACCAGCGCGAACACCGCCGCGCCCGCCGCCAGACCCGCCAACGCGACAGGAAGCGCGCTCTCCTCGATCGAGGGCTCGACCAGCTCGGTCACCAACGACACGAGCAGCGCGCCGCCCGCCATCGCGATCAGGAATCCCTCGAGCCCCTCGCGCAGCCGACCGAAAATGCCCCAGGCGGCGCCGACCAGCAGCGCGCCGGAGACGGTCAGCACGGTGATCGCCATCGCCATCATGCGCGCCAGCGTCTCACCCGGGGGACGCCGACGCCATAACCTGCGTCAGAGCGAAACGCGGTTCTCGACCAGGTCGTCGACCACTGCCGGATCGGCGAGCGTCGAGGTGTCGCCCAGGCTCGACACGTCGCCCTCCGCGATCTTGCGAAGGATGCGGCGCATGATCTTGCCCGAGCGTGTCTTCGGAAGGCCGAGCGCGAACTGGAGCGCGTCGGGCGTGGCGATCGGGCCGATCTCCTTGCGCACCCATTTGCAGAGCTCGTCCCGCAGGGCGTTGGACGCTTCCTCGCCGGCGTTGAGCGTCACATAGGCGTAGATGCCCTGACCCTTGACCGGATGCGGCATGCCGACGACCGCGGCCTCGGCGACCTTGGCGTGCGCGACCAGCGCGCTCTCGACCTCGGCCGTGCCCATGCGGTGGCCGGAGACGTTGATGACGTCGTCGACGCGGCCGGTGATCCAGTAATAGCCGTCCGCATCGCGGCGGCAGCCGTCGCCGGTGAAATACTTGCCCTTGTAGGTGGTGAAATAGGTCTGGAAGAAGCGGTCATGGTCGCCCCAGACCGTCCGCATCTGGCCGGGCCAGGAGCGGGTGATGCAGAGGTTGCCATCGACAGCGCCCTCCAGCACCTGACCCTCGGCATCGACCAGCTGCGGCGCGACGCCGGGCAGCGGCTTGGTCGCGGAACCGGGCTTCAGGTCGGTGGCGCCGGGCAGCGGAGCGATCATCGCGCCGCCCGTCTCGGTCTGCCACCAGGTGTCGACGATCGGGCAGCGGCCCTCGCCGACGACGTCGTGGTACCAGCGCCACGCCTCCGGATTGATCGGTTCGCCCACCGTGCCGAGCAGGCGAAGCGACGCGCGGCTGGTCGCCTTCACCGGCCCGTCGCCGTCCTTCATCAGCGCGCGAAGTGCGGTGGGGGCGGTGAACAGCGTGTCGACGCGGTGCTTGTCGACAACCTGCCAGATGCGGCTGGCGTCGGGCCAGTTGGGCAGCCCCTCGTACATCAGCGTCGTCGCGCCGTTGGCGAGCGGGCCATAGACGATGTAGCTGTGCCCCGTGACCCAGCCGATGTCGGCGGCGCACCACCAGATCTCACCGGGCTTGTAGTCGAAGCACCAATGATGGGTGAGGCTGGCCCAGAGCAGATAGCCGCCGGTCGTGTGGAGCACGCCCTTGGGCTTGCCCGTCGATCCGCTGGTATAGAGGATGAACAGGGGGTCCTCCGCCTTCATCGGCTCGGGCGGGCAGTCGGCGTCGACACCCTCTGCCGTCTCGTCGAACCAGCGGTCGCGGCCCTCGGTCATCGGCACGTCGGCGCCCGTCGCCTTCACGACGAGCACGGTCTTGAGGCTCGGCGCGCGCTCGGCCGCGGCGTCGACATTGGCCTTGAGCGGTATGCGCTTGCCGCCGCGGCAGCCCTCGTCGGCGGTGATGACGAGCTTCGAATCGCAATCCTCGATCCGCCCGGCGAGCGCGTCGGGCGAAAAGCCGCCGAACACCACCGAATGGATCGCGCCGATCCGCGCGCAGGCGAGCACCGCGAACGCCGCCTCCGGGATCATCGGCAGGTAGATGGTGACGCGGTCGCCCTTCCGGACGCCCTCCGCCTTCAGCACATTGGCGAAGCGGCAGACCTCGGCGTGCAGTTGCGCGTAGGTATAGGTCTTCGCCTCGGCGTCCGGGCTGTCGGGTTCCCAGATGATCGCGACCTCGTCGGCGCGGGTGGGCAGGTGGCGGTCGATGCAGTTGGCGGAGACGTTGAGGACGCCGTCCTCGAACCACTTGATGCCGAAATCGGCCTCGTCGAACGACCAGTTGCCCGCCTTCGTCGGTGCCTCGATCCAGTCGAGCCGCTTGGCCTGGTCGAGCCAAAAGGCGTCGGCATCGTCCATGCTGGCGGCGTAGAGCCGCTCATACTCCGCGGCGTCGACATGCGCGCGCGCGGCCCAGTCTGCGGGGACGGGGTAGGTGTCGCGCTCGGCCATGGTGCCTCTCCGGATGGTCGTGGTTGCCCACCGTAAGCCGCGCATCGCCGTGCCGGTCAACCCGTGCGTCGCTGAACCGCCACGCTCGGTCCGATACAATCTGCGACACAAAAGCGGTTGCCGCTGCGAAGGCGCCCCGGCATCAACCCTGCCGATGACCGTCCGCGCTCTCCCGCTCCTGCTCGCCTGCGCCGTGCCGCTTGCCGGATGCGCAGCCGGGCCCGATTATCGCCCCGCCGCGCCGTCCGAGCTTGGCGTCCCGCCCGCCTATTCGGTGCCGGGCACCGCCACTGTCGAGGACTTGCGTCGCTGGTGGGACCGGTTCGACGATCCGCTGCTTCGCCGGCTGGTCGAGCAGGCGGCGCCCGACAATCTCGACGTCGCGCAGGCCGTCGCACGGCTCCGCCAGGCGCGCGAGCAGCTCGTCCAGGCACGCGCCGCGTTCCTGCCCTCGCTGTCGGGCTCGGCCGGCTATTCGCGGCGCCAGGCGATCACGGGCGGCAGCCAGCAGACCCAGCTGCCCGACGGGACGATCATCAATACCGGGCAGGGCAGCACCGACAATTTCTCGCTCGGGCTCGACGCCAGCTATCAGGCAGACCTGTTCGGCGGCATCCGCCGCTCGGTCGAGGGTGCGCGCGCGACCTATGAAGCGACGGGCTACGACTATGCGACGGTGCTGGTCAGCACCCAGGCGGAGATCGCGCGCAACTATATCCTCGCCCGCGCGGCACAGGCGCAGATCGCCAATGCGCGCCAGAGCCTGGGCATCCAGGACGAAAATCTTGAAATCGCCGGCTTCCGCGTCCAGGCAGGCCTCGTTTCCTCGCTCGACGCCGAGCAGGCGCGCGCGCAGCGGGCACAGACCGCCGCGACGATCCCCAGCCTGGAGGCGACGTACAACAGTTCGGTCTCCCGCCTCGGCGTGCTGACGGGTCAGGCGCCCGGCGCGCTCAAGGCGGAGATGGCGGCGGTGCGGCCGATCCCGCGCGGCCCCGCGATCGTCGGCACCGGCATTCCCGCCGATACGCTTCGCCAGCGTCCCGACGTCCGCTCGGCCGAGCGCGGCCTTGCCGCCGCGACCGCGCAGATCGGCGTGACCGAGGCACAGCTCTATCCCGCGCTCGGCTTCTCGGGCGGCATCAACACCGCGGCCAACGTGATCGGCAGCCTGGGCGACATCATCACCGGAACGCTGTTCGCCGGGCTCAACCAACTGATCTTCGACGGTGGGCGCACCCGCGCCGCGGTGCGCAGCCAGCGCGCCGCCGCCGACGCGGCCTTCCTCGCCTACAAGTCGAGCGTGCTGACGGGCCTAGAGGACGTCGAGAATGCCGTCGTCGCGCTGCGCACCGCGCAGGACCGGACGGTGCAATTCCGCATCGCGCTCGACGCCGCCAACAACTCGGCGATCCTGGCGCGGAGCCAGTACCGCGCGGGCCTGACCGACTTCACCACCCTCAACCAGACCGAGACGCAGCTCCTGTCAGCGCGCAACAGCCTGACCACCGCGGCGAGCGACGAGGCGAGCGCGCTCGTCCAGCTCTTCTCGGCGCTGGGCGGCGGCTGGGATGCCGGCACCGTGCCGACCACCGAAAACACGACGACGCGCGCCCTCGACGCGCGCCAGCAGGACTGAGCCATGGCCGACCAGACCCCCGCCGATATCGACGCCTTTCTGGGCACCAAGGCGCAGCCCGCATGGAAGCGCTATGCCAAATGGGCGCTGATCGCGTTGGGCGTCGTGCTGCTCGTCTGGGGCTCGATGTCGTTCTTCGGCGGCGAGCAGAAGACCGAATATGCGACCGTGCCCGCGCGGCAAGGCAATCTGGAAGTCACCGTGTCGGCGACGGGCAAGCTTGCCCCCACCAATCAGGTGACGGTCGGCTCGCAGCTGTCGGGCCTGGTCACGCAGGTGGTCGTGGACGTCAACGACCGCGTCCGCGCCGGTCAGGCGCTGGCATTGATCGATCCCGAGCAGCTCGACGACCAGATCAGCCAGAATCGCGCGCAGCTCGCCGCGCAGCAGGCCTCGGTCCAGCAGGCACAGGCGACGCTGACCGAAGCGCGCGCGACGCTTGCCCGATTCGAGGAGGTGAGCCGCCTGTCGGGCGGGCGCGTGCCGGCCAAGACCGAGCTCGACACCGCGCGCGCCGCCGCCGCGCGCGGCGTGGCCGGCGTGCGCACCGCGGAGGCGAACGTCGCCGCCGCCCGCGCGCAGCTGTCCGCCAGCCAGACGCAGCGCGAGCGGGCGATCATCCGCTCGCCCGTCAACGGCGTCGTGCTCGCGCGTCAGGTCGATCCCGGCCAGACCGTCGCCGCGTCGTTCAACACGCCGACCCTGTTCGTCATCGCCGAGGATCTCAGCAAGATGGAGCTGGAGGTTGCGATCGACGAGGCGGACGTCGGCAGCGTCAAGAACGGCCAGCGCGCGACCTTCACCGTCGACGCCTTCCCCGGCGAGCGCTTCCCCGCGACAATCAACCGTGTCGATGTCGGCTCCAACCTGTCGGTTTCGGAGGCGAGCTCGTCCTCGTCGACCAGCACCGGGACGGGCACGACCGCGGGTCAGGTCGTTAGCTATGCCGCGACGCTGTCGGTGGCCAATGCCGAGCTGCGCCTGCGCCCCGGCATGACCGCCACGGCGGAGATCGTCACGACCGAGCGGCAGAACGTCCTGCTCGTTCCCAATGCGGCGCTCCGCTTCCAGCCTTCGACGGGTCAGCAGGGGGCGGATGCGAGCAAGGGCGGGCTTGCCAGCCAGATCGTCCCCGGGCCGCGTCGGCGCCGCGGCGGCGGTGGCGGCGGCGAGCGCAGCGCGACGATCGGCCGCGGTTCGCAGCAGACCGTCTACATCCTGGGCGACGACGGCACGCCCCAGCCGGTCCGGGTGACGGTGGGCGAGAGCGACGGCCAGGTGACGGAGATCCTGTCGGGCGGCCTTCGCCCGGGCATGAAGATCGTCACCGGCCAGCTTGCCGGCGACAATGCCCGCAAGACGGGCGGCCAGCTGAGCAAGAAGGGCGGCCAGGGTCGCCAGGGCGGCGGCGGTGCAGGCGGTGGGGGTCAGCGTGGCAGCTGATCCGATCATCCACCTGCACGGCGTCACCAAGATCTATGGCGACGGTCCGACGGCGTTTCAGGCGCTGAAGGGGGTCGACCTCGACATCGCCAAGGGAGATTTCGTCGCCGTCATGGGCCCGTCGGGATCGGGCAAGTCGACGACGATGAACATCCTCGGCTGCCTCGACGTGCCGACCGGCGGGACCTTCCTGTTCAAGGGCGTGCATGTCGAGACGCTGGACCGCGACCAGCGCGCGTTGCTTCGCCGCAAGTATCTCGGTTTCGTGTTCCAGGGCTTCAACCTGCTGAGCCGGACGAGCGCGCTCGAGAATGTCGAGCTGCCGCTCCTCTATCGCGGCGAGGACAAGAAGCTGCGCCGCGAGCGCGGCATGGCGGCGCTGGAGAAAGTCGGCCTGGCCAAATGGTGGGACCACACGCCCGCCGAGCTGTCGGGCGGCCAGCAGCAGCGCGTCGCGATCGCCCGCGCGATCGTGACCAGCCCCGACGTGCTGCTCGCCGACGAGCCCACCGGCAACCTCGACAGCGAGCGGTCGGTGGAGATCATGGAGCTGCTCACCGACCTCAACCAGGCGAGCGGCATCACCGTGCTGATGGTCACCCACGAACCCGACATGGCCGCGTTCGCGCACACCGTCGTCCACTTCAAGGACGGCTTGGTCGAGCGCATCGACCAGAACCATCAACAAGGCGCGGCGGTCTGATGCTCGTCACCACCTTCACGCTCGCGGTGCGGTCGATCCGGCGGCATCTGCTGCGCTCGTTTCTCACGATCCTCGGCATCGTCATCGGCGTCGCGGCAGTGGTCACCATGGTGACGCTGGGCCAGGCGACGACCGCGGCGGTGCAGCAGCAGATCGCGAGTCTCGGCACCAACATCCTTCAGGTGCGCCCCGGCCAGGGCTTCGGCCGTGGCGGCGGGGGCCCAAGGCCGCCCGACTTCGACCAGGAGGATGTCGACGCGGTGCGCGAGCAGATCGCCGGCGTGACCGCGGTCGCTCCGCAAGCGCAGTCGACCGCCACCGCGATCTACAATGGCGCCAACTGGTCGACGACGGTCAACGGCACCACCAACGCCTATTTCCAGGTGCAGCCCTGGAACCTGACCGCAGGGCGGACCTTCCTTCCGGCCGAGGAGGAAGCGGGCAAGGCGGTGTGCATCATCGGCAATACCGTGCGCACCAACCTGTTTCGCGACACCGACGCGATCGGCAAGCGGATGCGAGTCAACGACATCAGCTGCGACGTGATCGGCACGTTGGAAACACGCGGGCAGGCGGGTTTCGGCGGCGACCAGGACGATATCATCATCATGCCGATCAAGACGGTGCAGCGCCGTCTGACGGGCAGCCGCGACATCCGGCTGATGCTGGTGGGTGTCGACGGCGATTACGACACCGCGCAGGTCCAGGACCAGCTATCGACGCTGCTGCGCGAGCGGCGGCGGATCGATGCGGGTGCCGAGGACAATTTCAACATCTTCGACACGGCACAGATCAGTGCGACGCTGACCGGCACGACGACTTTGCTCACCAGCATCGTCACCGCGGTGGCGGCGATCAGCCTGGTCGTGGGCGGCATCGGCATCATGAACATCATGCTGGTGAGCGTCACCGAACGCACGCGCGAGATCGGCATCCGCCTGGCAATCGGCGCGGTCGCACGCGAGGTGCTGCTCCAGTTCCTGGTGGAGGCGATCGTGCTGTCGATGCTGGGCGGACTGGTCGGGCTGATCCTGGGCCAGATCGCGATCGCGCTCTTGGCGCCTGTAATGCAGGTGCCGTGGATCTTCGTGCCCCAGATCAACCTGGTCGCGTTCCTGATCTCGGCGGTGATCGGCGTGGTGTTCGGGTTCTTCCCGGCACGAAGGGCGGCGGCGCTCAATCCGATCGATGCGCTGCGGCACGAGTAGCTATCCGCTCGTGCTGAGTAGGGGCTGAGCGAAGTCGAAGCAGCGTATCGAAGGGTGCTTCGATACGGGTCTTCGCCAGGCTCAGCCCCTACTCAGCACGAACGGACGGCGGATCAGATCCGCGCGTCGGCGATATCCGCGCCTTCGCGCAGGGCGGCCAGCTTCTTCCAGGTGATCGCCGGGTCGATCTTGCCGTAACCCGCGAACGTGCCGAAGCCGCAATCGGTGCTCGCCACCACGCGGTCCTTGCCGACGATCGCGGCGAACCGCTCGATGCGCTGCGCGATCAGTTCTGGATGCTCGAGATAGTTGGAGCAGGTGTCGATCAGGCCGGGCGCCAGCACCTTGTCGTCGGGCACGCCCGCCGCCGCCCACACCTTCCACTCATGCTCGTGCCGAGGATTGGCCGCCTCGAACAGGATGGTCGCAGGCCGCGCCTTGAGCACGATGTCGATGATCCGCTCGAGCGGGATGTCGTGGTCGTGCGGCCCCTCGTAATTGCCCCAGCAGACATGCATGCGCAGCTTGGCGGGGTCGATGCCGGCGGTGGCGGCATTCAGCGCCTCGACATTCGCCTCGATCACCTTGAGGAAGTCGGCCTCGTCCATCTCCTGGTACCCGGTATGCCGCGACATGGCGAGGTCGGGACAGTCGAGCTGAAGCTCGAACCCGGCATCGACGATCGCCTGATATTCCGGCGTCATCGCGGTCACGAGGTCGGCGAGATACGCCTCGTGGCTGGCATAGTGGCGGTTGACCTGAAAGGCGGTGATGAGCCCTGGCGACGCGGCGTTCATGAACGCATGCGGGCGGCTGGGCAGCTTGGACAGCGCGGCCTCGAACCGGCGGATGTCGTCGTGAAGCGGCTGGAGGTCGATCAGCCGCACGTCGCCGATGCATGAGGCGCGGGTGAATTCCTGCGAGCCCATGATGTGCGCGAGCTTGGCGCGAAGCTCGGGCAGCGGTGCCAGGTCGGCGGCGGGCTTGCGATCGGTATGGCCGCCGAACCCCGACAGCCGCTCGATCATGTACGTGGAGTAGCCGACCTTGCCGAGTTCGCCGTCGCTGACGACCGTCACGCCCGCTTCGACCTGGCGCACAACGGCGTCATCGACCGCCGCTTGCACTGCCGAGTCGAAGGCGTCGGGATCGTAGGGCTCGCCGTGATCGCGCGCGAGAAGGAGCGGGGTGAGGGCGTCGCCCCGCGGCAGGCTGCCGACATGCGTGGTCGCGATGGTCATGAAATCCCTCCTTCTTCCTTCGCCGGGCTGTACGGCTCGCATATGCGAAGTTCAATCTCGCAAAGACGACTTGCTTATTGTTGGCAGCTACTACAGTCTTCGCATCGACGGTCCTGAATAGAGGCCGCGGCAGGGGAGATGGATGATGACGGGGAAGCTCCGTTTTGCACTCGTGTCGGGCGCGGGACTGATGGCGCTGGCGGCGCCTGCACACGCTCAGGATCAGGGTAGCGAGATCGCGGCACCGGCGCAGGATGCCGCGGCCGAGACGCCGGGGGACGACATCCTCGTCACCGCCCGCCGCACGACCGAACGGCTTCAGGACGTGCCCGTCGCGATCACCGCGCTGAGCGGCGAGGCGCTGACCGCGCGCGGCATCGACACGCTGGACCAGGTGGCGCGGTACACGCCCAACATCCGTTTCGACGGTGCCGCCGCGCTGTCGGGCGGCAATTACAACGCCACGGTGTTCGTGCGCGGCGTCGGCCAGAACGACTTCGCGATCTTCTCCGACCCCGGCGTCGGCTTCTATGTCGACGACGTCTATTACGCCCGCTCGATCGGCGGGATCATGGACGCGGTCGACATCGCCAGCGTCCAGGTGCTGCGCGGGCCGCAGGGCACGCTGTTCGGGCGCAACACGATCGGCGGCGCGGTGCTCATCACCACCGCTGCGCCGGAGATCGGCGAATGGTCGGGGCGGATCGAGGCGACCACGGGCAGCTTCGACCGCGTCGACGTGAAGGGCGCGATCAACATCCCGCTCGGCGACATGGCGGCGCTGCGCATCTCGGGCGCGACGCTCAACCGCGACGGCTATGTCACGCGGCTGTTCGACGGCGGCACGCTGGGCAACCGCAATTCCGACATGATCCGCGCCAAGCTGCGCCTCCAGCCGAGCGACAATCTGACGATCGACATCGGCGGCGACTATACCCGCGCGCGGGAGAACAGCGCGCCGAGCAAGCTGCTCGCGGTCGGCAACGTGCCGGGGATCACCGGCGTGCCGTTCCTGGCCAACTACAACCGTTTCGTGGCGCCGGGGCGCGGCATCATCGCGCCCAACGGCCTGCCGACGCTCAACCCCAGCTTCATCACCGACGACCCCTTCACCACCTGGGCGGGCGGGCCGAACCGCAACGACCTCGACCTGTGGGGCGTGCAGGGCACGATCGCCTGGGACTTTGCCGAAGGGCTGACCTTCAAGTCGATCAGCGCCTATCGGGACATGCACGCGATCTTCAATCGCGACGGCGACAACACGCCCTTCACCTTCCGCGAGACGGGCAACGACGATCGCCAGTGGCAGTTCAGCCAGGAAGTGCAGCTCTCCGGCAACCTGCTGGACGATCGCCTGACCTTCGTGCTCGGTGGCTTCTACTTCAAGGAAAAGGCGCAGGATCTGGCCCGTGCGGACCTGGCGGTCGGGCTCAACCCGCCGCTGCCGCCGCCGTTCAGCCCGGCGGCGTTCCCCAACAACTTCACCAACAACGAAAGCTATGCCGTCTTCGCGCAGGCGAGCTTCGAGATCTTTCCCGATTTCTCGATCGAGCTCGGCGGCCGATACAGCTCGGACAAGAAGACGTTCCGCACGTTCGTCGTGCGCCAGCGCGACAACGTCACCTTCATCGACGTGACGCGATCGGACACGTTCGACGACTTCACCCCGCGGATCGGCGTCAACTGGAAGCTGTCGCCGACGGTGCTGGTCTATGCGAGCTATTCGCAGGGGTTCAAGCAGGGCGGGTTCAACGGCCGTCCGCTCGTCACCAACGACGAGGTGACGCGCTACGATCCCGAGACGCTCGACAGCTATGAACTCGGCATCAAGGCGGAGACGGCAAACCGCGAGCTTACCGCCAACGTCGCGGTGTTCCGCGGCGATTACAACGACATCCAGCTCACCGTGAACCAGACGCCGTTCAACTTCGTCGCCAATGCCGCGCGGGGCCGTGTCGAGGGCGTCGAGGCGGAGTTCGTCGCGCGCCCGGCCGACTGGTTCAGCGCCAACGCGTCGCTCGGCCTGCTGCGTGCGCGCTATACCGAGGTCGGGCAGGGGCTGGGGCCGACCCAGATCCTGCCGATCACCACCAACAGCAAGTTCGTGAAG
This sequence comes from Sphingomonas sp. Y38-1Y, assembly GCF_032391395.1. Classification (NCBI taxonomy): domain Bacteria; kingdom Pseudomonadati; phylum Pseudomonadota; class Alphaproteobacteria; order Sphingomonadales; family Sphingomonadaceae; genus Sphingomonas; species Sphingomonas sp. Y38-1Y. The sequence goes on along the minus strand of NZ_CP135916.1, from coordinate 3,553,036 downwards.
GCGCCCGAGGTGACCGCCACCGCCGGGTTCGAGGCGAGCCGCGAGATCGCCGGCGGCAAGGCGTCGCTGCGCGGCGATGTCAGCTATTTCAGCCGCACCTTCCACGATGTCGCGAACACGCCGATCATTACCGACGACGGCTATGCGCTGGTCAACGCGCGGCTGTCCTACACCTTGCCCGGCGAGGCGATCACGCTGTCGGTGTTCGGCACCAACCTGACCGACACGCTGTACCTGGTCTCGGGCAATGCCAGCCCGGCGTTCGGGCTGGCCGAGGTGAGCTATGGGCGGCCGAGGGAATGGGGCGCGTCGGTGGGCTACCGCTTCTGATGCTTGTGCCCCGGCGTAGGCCGGGGCCCAGTCGGGAAGGCCTTGATTGTTTCGCGCTGCCAGCAGCGTTCCGTGGATGGGCCCCGGCCTTCGCCGGGGCACATTCTCGTGCTTACGCCATGACGTTCCGGCCGCGCGTCACCGTCGCCTTGTGTCCCACGCTGGCCGTCGCACGCCGCTTTCGGATGGTGTCGACGAACAGCCACTCGTTGGTCGCCGCATCCGGCGTGAGCGTCAGCGCCATGTAGCCGCGGCGCGAGGTGTCGCACCATTTGAGTTCCGGGTTCGCCGCGACCATCGCCGTGGCGACACGCTTGGGATCGATGCCGATCGCGCTTTCATAGCCGGGAGAGGTCACGCCCTGACCCGCGAATTCGACCGCGGCAGGGCGGTCGTCCTGCGCCAGGTCGTAGGCCCAGGCATTGTGGCTGTCGCCGGCGATGACGATCGTGCTGCCGCCATGCGCCTGCGCGGACTTGAGGAAACGCGCGCGCGCCGCCGGGTAGCCACCCCAATTGTCGAGGTTCGACGGCAGGCCGAGCCGGCTGGCGGTGACGCCCGCCTTCACATAGGCCTGCGTCCGGGCGGGCGCATCCGCCTTGATCCAGCCCAGCGCTTCCTCCGGCGCGCGGGTGTTGCCCATGATCGTGCCGAAGCCGACCACCTGCCAGCGCGTGCCGCCGCGCACCGACGCGGCCATCGCGGCGTCCAGCCAGCCCTCCTGCTCGGTGCCCATCATCGTCACCGCCGGGTCCTGCCAGGGACCATCGCGGAACGCCTTGAGCGCGGGCACCGGATCGCCGCCCTTCAGGAACAGGGGCGCGAGTTCGGGCGGCTGCGAGCGGGCGAACAGCCGCGTCTCCGTGCGATAGAGCGTGGCGAGGTCGCCGATCGCATAGGCCTTCCACGGCTCCTCGCTGACCGGCATCCATTCGCGGTAAGCCTGGACCGCGGCGTTGCGGCGGGTGCTCCATTCGCCTTCGTCGGGCGAATGGTTCTGGGCACCGCCTTCCCACGAATCATTGGCCGATTCGTGATCGTCCCACTGCACCACCATCGGCATCGCCGCATGCAGCGCCATCAGGTCGGGATCGGCGCGATAGCTGGCATAGCGCAGGCGATAGTCGGCGAGCGCGACGATCTCCTTGAACGGAAGCGGCACGCGGTTGGCGACGACGTCTTCCTTCGCCGGATAGTTGGCCGGCGCGTATTCGTAGATGTAGTCGCCGAGATGGATGGCGAGGTCGTAGTCCTCGCGCGCCGCGGCATGGGCATAGGCGTTGAAGAAGCCGAAGCCGTAATTCGAGCAGGAGAAGATCGCCGCCTTGAAGCTGCGCGCCGGGCCATCGGGCAGCGTCTTGGTCCGTCCCACGGGCGAGCGGCTGCCGTCGGGCGCGATGAAGCGGTAATGGTAGCGGGTGCCGCGCTTCAGCCCTTCGACCGCGATCTTGACGGTGTGGTCGCGCCAAGGGCCCGTCGTCATCTCGCCGCCCGCGACGACGCGCGCGAAGTCGGGCGTCTCGGCGATCTCGACCTTCACCTTGGCCGCGTCGCCGCCCGCGGGGACGTATCGGGTCCAGAGGAGCATCGAGTCAGCACCAGGTTCGCCGCTGGCGACGCCGTGGCTGAAGCCTTTCGCCTGGGTGATGTTCGCCTGACGCGCGAAGCCGGGCAGCGCGAAGGCGCCGAGCCCCAGCGTGCCGGTGACGATCAGCGAGCGGCGATCGATGCGGATGGTCATGTGCGTGCCCCCTTTTTGGTTCTGGACGCCGCCTTGGCGCGCGCATGTGGCGTCTGCATTACACGGTGGCTAAGACGCGGCGGTGCGTCCCTGGCCGATCCTGTCGCTGCTGCTGGTCCTGCTGCTCGCGCTCGCGCTGGCGCGGCCGATCGATCATGACGAGAGCCAGTATGTCGCCGCCGCGGTGCTGAGCGCCAAGGGGCTGCTGCCGTATCGCGACTATGCCTATCTCCAGACGCCGCTCCAGCCGCTGTTGTTCGCGCCGGTGGCGGCGCTGGCGGGGGCGTGGACCTGGCCGGCGCTCCGCCTCCTCAACGCGCTGCTCGGCTGGGCGGCGGTGGCGGCGACGTTCGTGGTGGCGCGGCGGGCCGCGGCGGGCGAGCGCGCGGCGCTGATCGCGGCGCTGGGCTTTACGGCGTGCGACATCCTCTTGTTCAGCGCGGCGATGGCGCGCAACGACGCGCTGCCCGCGGCGATGCTGGCGGGTGCGATGGTGCTGATTGCGGGACCGCCGACCCGCGCGCGTCGGTTCGTGGCGGGGCTGCTGCTGGCGGGCGCGGCGGCGGCGAAGGTGAGCTATGCACTGCCTGCCGCGGCGTACGGGGTCTGGACGCTGCTGGATCGGCGCGAGCGACCGGGCTGGGTCGCCGCCGGGGCGGTGCTGCCCGCGGCGGTGGTGCTGTGGCTGTGGTGGCTGGCGCCCGCCGATTTCGTGTTCGGCGTGCTGACCTTTCCCGCGCAGGCGCCGGCCGATTATTATGCCGATCGACCGTGGAAGCTGTCGCTGGCGGCGAAAGCGATCGACACGCTCAAGTTCCTGGCGCTCGGGCCTGCGCTCATCGCGACGTTCTTGGTCGTGCGTGAGCGGGTTGGGCGGGGGCCGTGGGTGTGGCTTGCTGGGGCAGGGCTGGTCGCGGCGCTGCTGCCGGAGCCGACGTGGCGGCAATATTTGCTGCCCACGTTGCCGCCGCTGTTCGTGCTCGCGGCGCTGGCGATCGAGCGGCGACCGGCGGGGCGGGGTTTGCGGATCGCAGCGGCGGTGTTCGTCGTAGCGGGGCTGGCGCCAAGTCTCATCGCTTTGTTCGGCGGCACGGGCATCGTCGCCGCGATGCAGGAGCGGACGGCGATCGCGGCGGCGCTGGACGGCGAGAACGGCGAGATCGCGACGCTGTCGCCGCAGTTCGTGGCCAATCCCGATCCGCGGTTCGCGACCGGGCCCTTCGCCTGGCGCATCCGGCGGTTTCTGCTGGCGGACGACGAAGTGCCGCGCCGGGTGGTTACGCCGCGGACCCTCGCGGCACAGTTTGGGACGCGCCCGCCAGCGGCGATCCTCGTCGGGGGTGAGGGCAAGTGGACCAGCGGCGACGATGCGCTTGAACGGCAGATGGAGGCTTGGGCGAAAGGGCAGGGGTGGCGTCGGGTGCCGGTGTCGGAGCGGTTCCGGCTTTGGCTACCGTCCGGCTCCTGACCTGACCCGTCAGGGCGCTTGAGGCACGTCCTTCGACGAGCTCAGGACGAACGGGGATAGACGGCGCACCCCCAACCGTTCGTGCTGAGCCTGTCGAAGCACGTGCCCCGTGCGCGGGCTTTGAGTCAGGCCGCCCGCGTCCGTCGCGCGGCGAGCAGCGTCTCGTAATAGGCCACCAGGTCGCGGGCATGATCGACGTCGGTTCGCACCTTGCCGGCCGCGGCGACGCTGGCGGCGCGCAGGATGCGCGGCTCGCGTGCGAACAGGCGGCGGATCGCCTGGGCCGCCGATCGCGCGTCCCGCGCGCGATAGGTCTCGGCAAAGGCGGGCTCGGCGAGTTCGGCGCAGCCGCCCTCGTCCGGAACGATCAACGGCAGGCCGCTCGCCAGCGCTTCGGAGGCGACGAGGCCGAACGGCTCGACATCGGACCCGTGTATCAACGCGTCGGCGCTGGCGAGGATACGGGTGAAGCGCTCGCTGTCGTAGACCGGCCGGAACAGGCGGATGTGCGGGCTTTCTGCAACGCGCTTGGCGAGCGCCCGGCGTTCCGGCCCGTCGCCGAGCAGGATCAGGCCGACAGGCAGGTCGGCGCCCGCACGCTCGACCGCGTCGATGACCAGCGGCCAGCGCTTTTCGCGGTGATGGCGGCCAAGGCCGAGCAACAGATGCCCCTCGGGCGGCAAGCCCACCTGCGCCAGCAGCGCCCGCCGCAGCCCCTCGTCGCGCCGTTCGGGCGAGAAGGCGCGGCGCGGGATGCCGAGCGGCATCGAGGCATGAACGCGGTGCCCGCGCGCCGCGAACCGCTTGGCGAGCGCAGGACCGTTGGTGACGAAGGCGTCGAACTGGGCAAGGAAGCGGTCGTAGCGGCGCGTGTACCAGCCGAACGCGCGCTCGATATTGCGGGGGCTCGCCAGCCCCTCGAACCAGCGCAGCGGATAGGCGGCCATGTTGTCGTTGTGCGCGAAGAATATTTTCACCGCATCGCCCTGCCAGTCGCCGACGATCGTCGCCGGACGCCAGGGCGAGCTCGTCTCGACCACGTCGGGCGCGAGCTCGTCGAGCAGGCGGGTGATCGGCTCGGCATCCCAGAACAGGCAGTAATTCTTGTCGACCACCATCGGCAGCGCCTTCACCCAGAAGATGCGGCCGCCGCCGGGGCGCTCCTCGACCCAGTCGGGATCGGTCGTGGCGGCGATGACGATCAGTTCGTGCCCGAGATCGGCCAGGATGCCCATCTTGCGGTCGATATAGGTGCGCACGCCGCCGCCGGTCGGCGAGTAGAATTCGTTGACGTCGACGATGCGCATGGGATCAGGTTCCGATCGGCGCGAAGCCGCCCAAGCCGCGCAGATACTGCGCGCGGATGTTGGTGGTGGTGACGCCCGATCCGACCTCGATCACCGCCTGCTCCACCTTGGGCCGGCTGCGGCCCAGCCGCTTGTTGCTGGCGAAGCCCGCGCCGTCCTTCCAGAAGTCGAACTTGTTGCGGCCGTCGCGGTCGTGGGTGAAGAGCAGCGCATAGCGGCCGGGGCGCGGCGCCTTGATGCACAAGGATACCTGGCCTTCGGCAGGCGTGTCGGCCCAGATCCGGCGAAAGAACTTGCCCTCCTTGGCAAGGTCGCGGTCGTCCTTGAGGAAATCCTCCTCGTTCGCGGGATAGAGCTCGAGCTTGAGGCGGCCGATGCGGTCCTTCAGGCCCATCACGTTGACGCGGATCGCCGGCCCGCCGCCGCCCACGCACGCCGCGCGGTCGCTGCCCAGTACCTCGCCCTGCGCGCCCGCGGGCGCGGCCAGCAAGGCGGCGGCGGCAGTTGCTGCGAGGGCCAATCGGTTCGACGTCATTTCTGCTTTTCCAACACGGCGTGAAGGCCGAAGCCGACGATCAGAACGACGTGCATCAGCAGCGTGAACGCCGCGGTCAGTGCCACCAGTTCGGAAAGCGCTTCGCCCTGTCCGATCAGTATGATGGCGAAGTTGGCGAAAAGAAGGTCCTTGTTGGGCACCAGCGGCAGGCGCGACACCAGCAGGCGACCGGCGGCGAGGAACAGCCACATGCCGATCGACACCTCCGGCATCGCGAAATGCCACGCGAGCGCGATCAGCGTCGACCCGCAGATGAGGCGCAGGCAGTGGACGCCGAACACCCACCAGAGCGTCGGCCGGTCGAGCGAGAAAACGCGGCGCGAGAAGATGAGGAAGGGGAGCGACATGCCGACGATGATCGTCGTCGACCAGGCGAGCGTGCGGAACTGATCGGGGGTCAGCAGCCCGGAGGCGAAGGGGAGCGCGACGACGATCATGCCGAGCGTGATCGCGTTGCCCGCGATCGCCGACAGGATCGACACGTCCTTGACCGCACCGAACGGGGCCGTGACCATCTTCATCCGCTGGCGTGCCCAGGCGTAGAAGAACGCCTCGCCCGAATAGCCGAACACCACCTCGTTCGCGATCCGCTTCTTGTGGAGCGCGATCATCCCCGACAGCGGCAGCCGCCAAAGCCGCCGGAAGATGACGTAGTCGAACGTCGGCGGCGACATGTAGAGGAGGAGGAAGCAGATATAGAAGGCAGGATGCGTCGGCACCGACTGTTCGAGCGCGAGCAGCCCTTCGTCGAACAGCTCGTGCGCGAGGCCGGCGACCATCGCGATGCTGAGCAGCGCGCCGAGGATCGCCGGCCAGCGGCGACGGATCTGGCGGATCGGTTCGAGGGCTTCGATCTCGGCCACAGGGGGCACGATGGGCGCAGCGGCAGCGGCAGGCGCCGCGGGGGATACGCCGTAATCGGGTTGCTTCACGGGGTCGGTCGTTCCGTCTCGGGCCATGTCGTCATGAAGATGGGCTCTTGCCGCGGCTACCGGCAAATGCCCGCACTGGCCCCCTGATCGGCCGCAGTCTGTCCGCCACGACTGGCGGATTGCGGTTCCATTGGCCGAAGATTTGGGCTTTTGCAGGGCACAAGGCAAGCCCATGACGATTCAGGCGCCCGCACGCGCGGGGCACATCCTCTCGTTTGCACAGACGCTGGCCGGCGGCGGGGTCGAGCGCGTGCTGCTGCGGCTGGCCGGATCGTGGGCGCAGCGTGGGCGGCGGGTGACGCTGGTGATCGGCGACGCGACGGGGCCATTGGCGGCGGAGCTGCCCGGCGGCGTCGAGGTCGCGGCGGGCGGGGGCGGCGGCTATGCCGCGCTTGCCGTAGCGGCAAGGCGGCAAGCCAGGGCGCTGGCGCCGGACGTGATCTTCTGTCCCGGCAACCATTATACCGGCGTGGCGGCGTCAGTGCGGCCGTTCGTGCGCGCGCCGATCGTCGCCAAGCTGTCGAATTCGCTGGCGGGCACGCACCGGGGTGTGGCGGACTTCGCCTATCGCCGCTGGCTGTCGCTGCACCCGCGCTTCGTCGACCATCTGGTGGCTATGACGCCCGCGTCGGCCGCGGAGGCCGAGCGGCTGATGCACATGCCGCGGGCGCGACTCAGCGTGATCGCCAACCCGCCGGCAGTGACGCGAGGCGGCGCGGCGGCGATCCCGCTTCCGGCCGGACGCTTCATCCTGGGCGTGGGGCGACTCGCGCCACAGAAGCGGTGGGACCGGCTGATTGCCGTGATGCCCCTGCTCGACCCCGACGTCGCGCTCGTCATCCTGGGGGAGGGCGCATTGCGGCCGGCGCTGGAGGCGCAGGTGGCGGCGCTGAACCTGTCCGCCCGCGTCCATCTGCCCGGCCATGTCGCGGACTCGCTGCCCGCGATGGCGCGCGCCACCGTCGTCGCGTTGACCTCGGAGCATGAGGGGGTGCCCGGCGCGATCCGTGAGGCGCTGGGGCAGGGGACCCCCGTCGTCTCGACCGATTCGAGCGTGGCGATCCCCGAACTGATCGATTCGCCGGCGAAGGGCAGCATCGTTGCGCGGGGCGAAGAGGACGCGCTCGTCGCAGCGCTGGCCAAATGGCTGGCGCCGGGAGCTCCGCGGCCATTGCCGACGATCGACCGCGGCGATCCAGCGGGGGACTACCTCGCGCTGTTCGATGCCCTGGTCAGCGCGGCGCCACCGCGTCGGGGTGCGCGGCGCTGACCGGCGGCAGCGCCTGCATCGCCGCGTCGATCGCGGTCAGTCGGGGATAGGGCGACAGGTCGAGATCGAAGCGCCGCGCATTGTAGAGCTGCGGCACGAGGCACACGTCCGACACGTCGGGCGAGTCGCCGCCCAGGAACGCGCCGTCGCCCGCCATCGCCTCCAGCGCTGACAGTCCTTCCGCCACCCAGTGCCGGTACCAGTCGTCGCGACCGGCATCGTCGACGCCGAACTGATGCTTCAATCGCTTGAGCACGCGCAGATTGTTGAGCGGGTGGATGTCGCACGCGATCACCAGCGCGCGCGCCATCGCGTCGGCGCACTCCAGCGGATCGGCGGGGATCAGCCGCGGCTCGGGATGCGCGGCGTCCAGCCACTCGACGATGGCGAGGCTCTGGACCAGCATCCGCCCGCCCGGTAGCTCGAGCACGGGCACGAACCCTTGGGTGCTGCGCGCCAGATGCTCCGGGCTGCGCTGGTCGCCGTTCAGCAGCGAAACGTCGTGCCGCGCATAGTCCAACCCCTTGAGGTTGAGCGCGATACGGACGCGATAGCTGGCCGAGGAGCGGTAGTAATCGTGAAGGACGTAGCCGCTCACGATGCCGCGGGCTCGCGATCCGGGTGGAGCGAGGTGCCGGCACGACCCGGCCGCAACGCGCCCCACCAGGTCAGCGGGTTCCAGTTGGCCGTCCCGTCGAGCGAAAAGGTGATGAATTCGGCGCGGCCGCCGATATTCTCCCACGGCACCGGTCCGCCCAGGCCGCCCTGGTCGAGCGGGAAGCGGCTGTCGGCCGAATTGTCGCGATTGTCGCCCATCAGGAACACATGGCCATCGGGCACCGTCACCGGTCCGAACACGTCGCCATAGCTGTATTCGATGTCGGCGGTGTCATAGGTCGCGCCGCCCGGCAGCGTCTCGCGATAGATGGCGATGCGGCAGGCGGGCTTGCCGTCGGCGCCGCGGACCAGCGCGCCCGGGTAATGGTCGGGGTCGCAGCGCGTGTTGGCGTCGACGGGGATCAACCGGTCGCCCATCGACTTCCGCGGCACCGCCTGGTCGTTGAGGAACAGCTGGCCCGCGCGCATCTCGATCGTGTCGCCGGGCAGGCCGATCACCCGCTTGATATAGTCGGTGCGCGATCCCGGCGGCGTCACGATGACGACGTCGCCGCGCGCCGGCAGCCGGCCGAACAGCCGCCCGGCGATCGGCGGCAATAGGTGGAAGGTCGGCGAGATGAACGAATAGCCGTACGGGTACTTCGTCACCACCAGCCGGTCGCCGACGAGCAGCCCCGGCATCATCGATTCGGATGGGATGTAGAAGGGCTTGGCCACGAAGCTGTGGAAGCCGAGCACCACCAGGATCAGCACCGCGATGCTGCGCACTTCGCCCAGCCAGTCGGTGCTGCCCTTCTTCTTCTCGGGCCGATCATGGGCAGGCGTTTCGTTGTTCAGCGTCAGCTCGTCGGTTGCCATCAGGCCTTTGTCTCCAGCGGCACCGCCTCGATAATGACGAACGCCTGCGCCCAGGGATGATCGTCGGTCAGCGTCAGATGCACGCGGGCGAAGTGGCCATCGGGCGTCAGGGCGTCAAGCCTCGCCTTCGCACCCCCGGTGAGTTCGAGCGTCGGCGCGCCGGAGGCTGCGTTGACGACGCCGATGTCGCGCATGAACACACCCGCCTTGAACCCGGTGCCTACCGCCTTGGAAAACGCCTCCTTGGCGGCGAAGCGCTTGGCGAGCGTGCCCGCGCGGGTATGGGGGCGGCGCGCAGCCTTGGCCTGTTCTCGATCGGTAAAGACGCGGTCGAGGAAGCGCTGGCCGAAGCGGTCGAGCGAGTTCTGGATTCGCTCGATGTTGCAGAGGTCGGAGCCGAGGCCGACGATCATTGTAAGCACCTCCCCGGTACGGGGAGGGGGACCGCCCGCGAAGCGGGGAGTGGAGGGGTGGCGGCGAAGCCGCCGTGCCGGCGGCCCCCTCCACCATTGCTGCGCAATGGTCCCCCTCCCCGTCCCGGGGAGGTGCTGAAAAGCATCCTCACCGCGCCGCGTCCATCAGCTCGCGCATCCGCCGCACCACTGGCCCCAGCCCGTCGAAGATCGCCTCGCCGATCAGGAAATGCCCGATGTTGAGCTCGCGCACCTGCGGGATCGCGGCGATCGGCGCGACATTGTCGAAGGTGAGGCCGTGGCCCGCATGGACCTCGATCCCGTTCTTGGCGGCGAGCGCGGCGGCGTCGGCGATGCGGCGAAGCTCGGCTGTCTGCGCCTCGCCCTCCAGCTCGCAATAGCGGCCGGTGTGGAGTTCGACCACCGGCGCGGCGAGGCGCAGCGCCGCCTCGATCTGACGCGCGTCGGGCTCGATGAAGAGCGAGACGCGGATGTTCGCGGCGCCGAGCTCGGCGACCATCGGGGCGAGGTGATTGTGCTGCCCGGCCGCGTCGAGACCGCCCTCGGTCGTGCGCTCCTCGCGTCGTTCGGGCACGATGCAGGCGGCGTGCGGACGGTGGCGGAGCGCGATGCCCAGCATCTCCTCGGTCGCCGCCATTTCGAAGTTGAGCGGGATGGTCAGGCCATCGGCCAGCCGGGCGATGTCGTCGTCGGTGATGTGCCGCCGATCCTCGCGCAGGTGCGCGGTAATGCCGTCGGCGCCCGCCTCCGCCGCCAGCAGCGCCGCGCGGACGGGGTCGGGATAGCCCGACCCGCGCGCGTTCCGGACGGTCGCGACATGGTCGATATTGACGCCCAGGCGCAGATGCTCGCTCACGCCGCCGCCCGGCTCCCCGGCTTGATCGCGGGAATGGCCGCGAGTTCGGGGGGGAGGGCGTTGGCGGTATAGGTCGGCACGTCGATGCGGATCAGCGGAATGAAAGGGACGCCGAGTTCGGCGCTGCCGCCCGACCGGTCGACGAGCGACGCGGCCGCGACCACCTCGCCACCCGCGCGGCCGATCGCGGCGATCGCCTCGCGGCTCGAAAGGCCGGTGGTGACGACGTCCTCCATCATCAGCACGCGCGTGCCGGGATCGAGGCGGAAGCCGCGGCGAAGCTCGAACACGCCCTCCGGCCGTTCCAGGAACATCGCCGGCACGCCGAGCGCGCGGCCCATCTCGTGCCCGGCGATGACGCCGCCCATCGCGGGCGAGACGACGGCCTGGATCGACTCGCGAAGGTCGGCGGGCAGGCGGGCGACCAGCGCCTCGGCCAGCCGCGCGCCGCGCCGCGGGTCCATCAGCACGCGCGCGCACTGAAGATAGCGCGGGCTGCGCAGGCCGGAGGAGAGGATGAAATGCCCCTCGAGCAGCGCATCGGCGGCCCGGAACTCGCCAAGGATCTCGTCTTCGGTCATGCGCCGCTGATTAGTGGCGCGCGCGCCCGCCCGCAACATGGCGCGCCGAAAGAAGGGGTGCGCGGGCGCTTGAGGCCAGCGGAAAGCGTGCGTATAGGCCCGGGAAGAAGCGTCCTTCGCCGGCGCTTGGCGCGGCCATCGGCCGTGCAATGAGAATGTGGGATGACCTGAGACGATGCGCAAACAGGGACTGACGATTTTGGCGCTTGCGGCCTCGCTGGCGATCGCCGGCGGCGCGGGGGCGCAGACGCCGGCGGCGCCGACCGCCGCTGCCGACGCACCTGCCGCGACGACGGCGACCGCGCCCGCCCCGGGTGCGCCCGCGGCCGGGGCGCCGGCGGCGTCGCCCGCCACGGCACCGGCGCCCGCCGCCGTGGCCAAGCCTGCCGACCCGACGCTCAATGCCGCGGGTCAGCCGCTCTTGACGCCGCGCGACGGCATCGGCCAGCCGAGCGACCGCGCGATCGGCATCCAGCACCAGGCGACGGACCTGGGCGAAAGTGCCAAGTGGTTCCATAACGCGATCCTGCTGCCGGCGATCACCTTCATCTCGCTGCTCGTGCTAGGCCTGATCGGCTGGGTCGTTGTACGCTATCGCCGCGGTGCCAACCCGACGCCGTCGAAGACCAGCCACAACACGGTGATCGAGGTGATCTGGACCGCCGCGCCGGTCATCATCCTGGCGCTGATCGCGATCCCGTCGATCCGCCTGCTCGCCGCGCAGTACACGCCCGCGCCCGACAATGCCGTGACGCTGAAGGCGATCGGCAACCAGTGGTTCTGGAGCTACGAGTTCCCCGACCATGGCGGCTTCTCGGTCACCGCCAACATGCTCAAGGAGCAGAGCGAGGTCCCGGCCGGCCAGCGTTACCGCACCGCCGCCGACGGTCCGCGCCTGCTGGCGGTCGACAATCGCATCGTCCTGCCGGTCGGCGTGCCGATCCGCCTGATCACCACCGCCAACGACGTGATCCACAGCTGGGCGATGCCGGCATTCTGGGTCAAGCTCGACGCGGTGCCCGGACGCCTCAACGAGACGAGCTTCACCATCAAGGAGCCGGGCCTCTATTTTGGCCAGTGCTCCGAGCTGTGCGGCGCGCGGCATGCGTACATGCCGATCGCCGTCGAGGCGGTGGCGCCTGAGGTGTTCGCGCGCTGGGTCGCGTCGAAGGGCGGCACGATGCCGGGTGCGGCGGCTGCCGCGGCGCCCGCGACCGCGCCGGTGCCGCAGCCCGGCGCCGACAATGCCGACGACACGGCCACGCCCGCCACGGGTACCGGCCCCACCATTCCCGCCGCCGCCGAGGCGGTCACTTCCAACCAGTCTGCCGAAGGCGTCGCTGGCGGCAGCGGTCGGACGGAAAACTGAGCCATGACCGACACCGCACTCAATCCTTCCGCCTTCCAGGCGCATGACGATCATGGCCACCACCATGACGCCGGCCACGACCATCCGGGCTTCTTCGCCCGCTGGTTCATGTCGACCAACCACAAGGACATCGGCACGCTGTACCTGATCTTCGCCATCCTGGCGGGGATCATCGGCGGCGGGATCTCGGGCCTGATGCGCGCCGAGCTCGCCGCGCCCGGCATCCAGTATCTGCCGACCTGGGCGGCGATGCTGTCGGGCGGCGACGTGACGTTCGATCAGGCGCTCAACCTGTGGAACGTGCTCATCACCGCGCACGGCCTCATCATGGTGTTCTTCATGGTGATGCCGGCGATCATCGGCGGGTTCGGCAACTGGTTCGTGCCGATCATGATCGGTGCGCCGGACATGGCGTTCCCGCGCATGAACAACATCTCGTTCTGGCTGCTGCCGCCGTCGTTCCTGCTGCTGCTCGCCTCGCCCTTCTTTGGGTCGGGCGCCGGCACGGGCTGGACGGTCTATGCGCCGCTTTCGACCTACGGCTCGCCTGGGCCTGCGGTCGACATGGCGATCCTGTCGCTCCACTTGTCGGGCGCCAGCTCGATCCTGGGCGCGATCAACTTCATCACCACCATCTTTAACATGCGCGCGCCGGGCATGACCCTGCACAAGATGCCGCTGTTCGTGTGGTCGGTGCTGGTTACCGCGTTCCTGCTGCTGCTCGCGCTCCCCGTGCTTGCCGCGGCGATCACGATGCTGCTGACCGATCGTAACTTCGGCACGACCTTCTACGATCCGGCCGGCGGCGGCGACCCGGTGCTCTACCAGCACCTGTTCTGGTTCTTCGGCCACCCCGAAGTGTACATCATGATCCTGCCGGGCTTCGGCATCGTCAGCCAGATCGTCGCGACGTTCAGCCGCAAGCCCGTGTTCGGCTATCTCGGCATGGCGTACGCCATGGTCGCCATCGGCGTCGTCGGCTTCGTCGTGTGGGCGCACCACATGTTCACGACCGGTCTGAGCGTGAACACCAAGATGTACTTCACCGCCGCGACGATGGTGATCGCGGTGCCCACGGGCATCAAGATCTTCAGCTGGATCGCGACGATGTGGGGCGGCTCGATGAGCTTCAAGACCCCGATGGTCTGGGCGATCGGCTTCATCTTCATGTTCACCGTCGGTGGCGTGACCGGCGTAGTGCTCGCCAATGGCGGCGTCGACGACTATATGCACGACACCTATTACGTGGTGGCGCACTTCCACTACGTGCTGTCGCTGGGCGCGGTGTTCGCGCTGTTCGCGGGCTTCTACTACTGGTTCCCCAAGATGTCGGGGAAGATGTACAACGAGTTCCTCGGCCAGCTGCACTTCTGGGTGTTCTTCATCGGCGTGAACGTGCTGTTCTTCCCGATGCACTTCCTGGGCCTGCAGGGCATGCCGCGTCGCTACCCCGACTATCCGGACGCCTTTGCGTACTGGAACCACATCGCCAGCGTCGGCTACGGCATCATGGCGCTGGGCGTGGTGATCTTCCTCGTCAACGTCTTCCTCTCGCTGTTCGCGGGCAAGAAGGCGGAGGGCAATCCGTGGGGCGAGGGCGCGACGACGCTCGAGTGGACGCTGACCAGCCCGCCGCCGTTCCACCAGTTCGAGACGCTGCCCGTCATCGACGACGGCAAGCATCACTGATCGGTTCGATCCGGCGCTAACGAAGAGGGCGGTCCTAATGGGCCGCCCTTTTTGGTTCGCGCAGAGGCGCAGAGAGCGCAGAGGGGCCGCTCTGACCGCGAAGCGGCCGCTCCGATGCCGAGCGTTGCGAAGAGCGCCGTTGGCGCCTTGCCTGCTCTCTGCGCTCTCTGCGCCTCTGCGCGAACAGACCCGCCCGCCCACGTTAACCCACGTCTCTTCCCCCTCGCGCCGGTTGACGTTATGGGCAGGGCCCATGACCCCCACCGCATCGACCCTGACGGCCGTGCCGCCGGTCGCCGACTGGCGTGACTTCCTGGCGCTGACCAAGCCGCGCGTGCTGACGCTCGTCGTGTTCACCGGCCTTTGCGGGCTGCTCGCTGCGCCTGTGAGCGTGCATCCGGTGATCGGCTTTACCGCGATCCTGTGCCTCGCGATGGCGGCGGGCGCGGCGGGCGCGCTCAACCAGTGGTACGAGTCGGACATCGATGCCCTGATGAAGCGCACCCGGGCGCGGCCCTTGCCGGCCGGCCGGATGACGCGCGAATCGGCGCTGCATTTCGGCGTCGGGCTGGGCGGCTTTTCGGTCGTGCTGATGGGGTTGGCGACCAACTGGGTGGCGGCCGCCATCCTGCTCGTCTCGATCCTGTTCTACGTCCTCGTCTATACCGTGTGGCTGAAGCGCCGGACGCCACAGAACATCGTCATCGGCGGTGCGGCGGGTGCCTTCCCGCCGATGATCGGCTGGGCCGCGGCGACGGGCGACGTGACGCTGCTGCCGGTGCTGCTCTTCAGCCTGATCTTCCTGTGGACGCCGCCGCATTTCTGGGCGCTCGCGCTGTTCGTGAAGACCGATTACGGCAATGCCGGCGTGCCGATGCTGCCCGTCGTCGCGGGCGAGCGGGTGACGCGCCAGCAGATCGGCCTCTACACGCTGCCGATGGCCGCCGCCGCGATCGCGCCTTGGCCGCTGGGCCTGGTCGGCTGGATCTATGGCGGGACCGCGGTGGTCACGACCGCGATCTTCGCCGCGCTTGCCACGGTGGTGACGCTTCGGACCAGCGATGCCGAGATGAAGGCCGAGAAGCAGCTCTTCAAATTCTCGATCCTCTATCTCTTCATCCTGTTCGGCGCGCTGGTCGCCGATCGCTGGCTGCTCGCATGAGCCCGGAGGACGAGCGGATGATCCGCGGCCGCCAGAAGAGCCGTGCGACCGTGATGGCGCTGCTGCTCGGCGGCTTCGTCGTGCTCGTGTTCGCGATCAGCATCGTCAAGATGAGCCACTGATGGACCGCAACGCCCGCACCGCGATGCTTGCCGTGATCGGCGTGGTCAGCATGGGTGGCCTCGGCTTTGCCAGCGTGCCGCTCTACCGCGTCTTCTGTCAGGTGACAGGCCTCAACGGCACGACGCAGACGGCGGATGCGGCGCCCGGCGCCGTCCAGGGCAAGATCGTCACCGTCGCGTTCGACAGCAACGTGTCCAAGGACATGCCCTGGCAGTTCGCGCCCGAGCAGCGGACCGAGCGCGCGGCGCTGGGCGCGCGCAAGATGGCGTTCTTCACCGCCAAGAACCTGTCTGACAAGCCGGTCACCGGCACCGCGACGTTCAACGTCACCCCCGATCAGGCGGGCAAGTATTTCAGCAAGATCCAGTGCTTCTGCTTTTCCGAGCAGACGCTGAAGCCGGGCGAGGAGGTGCGCATGCCGGTGGTCTATTTCGTCGATCCGCGGATCGCCGATGACCCCGATGCGTCCAGCGTCCAGGAGATCACGCTCAGCTACACCTTTTACCCGGTGGATTCAGGCAAAAAGCCAAGCTAGAGCACAGGGCAAGACCGCCTGGGACAGGCGACACGACAGGGACGAGTAGATGGCCGGCGCCAAGAACCACGATTACCATATTCTGCCCCCCAGCGCGTGGCCGCTGATCGGATCGATGTCGGCGCTGGGCATGGCGTCGGGCGGCATCATGTGGATGCACGAGACGGTGGGCGGCGGCTGGCTGTTCCTCGCCGGCCTCGCGGGCGTGCTGTTCACCATGTATTGCTGGTGGGCCGATGTGGTGCGTGAGGCGCATGCCGGCGACCACACGCCGGTCGTGCAGCTCCATCTGCGCTATGGCATGATCCTGTTCATCGCCTCGGAGGTGATGTTCTTCCTCGGCTGGTTCTGGGCGTTCTTCGACTATTCGCTGTTCCCCGTGCCCGTGGAATATGCCGAGGGCGCGGTGTCGGTCGCGGCCGACGCGGTCGCCTCCTGGCCGCCCAAGGGGCTGGAGGTCATCAACGCCTTCGAATTCCCGCTCCTCAACACCTTCATCCTGCTCCTCTCCGGCACGACCGTCACCTGGGCGCATCACGCGCTGATCCATGGAGAGCGCGGCGGCGAGAAGACGGGGATCTGGGGCCTGATCGGCGTCGGCAATCGTGATGGCGTGCTGAAGGGGCTGTGGCTCACCATCCTGCTGGGTCTGCTGTTCAGCTCGATCCAGGCCTATGAATACGCCCACGCGCCGTTCGACTTCGGCAAGTCGAACTACAGCTCTGCCTTCTACATGGCGACCGGCTTCCACGGCTTCCACGTCGCGGTCGGCACGATCTTCCTGATCGTCAACCTCGTCCGCGCCTATCGCGGCCACTTTACCCCGCGCCAGCATTTCGGGTTCGAGGCGGCGGCCTGGTACTGGCACTTCGTCGACGTGGTGTGGCTGTTCCTGTTCGTCGTCGTCTATGTCTGGGGCGGCTGGGGCGCACCGGCGCACGGCTGATGCCAAAGGACAATCAGGGGGTCGGCGTGCCGGACGGTGCGCCGGCCCCCTTGTTCGTTCAGGCGACGCGCGGCCTCTGCCCACGCTGCGGCGCGCCGACGCTGTTCGCGGGCGTGCTGCGCTTCGCCGATCGCTGCCCGGCCTGCTGCCTGGACTTCTCCGCCTTCAACGTCGGTGACGGCGCGGCGGCGTTCCTGACGCTCGGCATCGGCACGATCGTCACCATTCTCGGCATCGTCGTCGAGCTCGCCTGGTCACCGCCCTGGTGGGTGCATGTCGCGCTGTGGCTGCCGCTGACGATCGCATCGGTCATGCTGACGACGCGCTGGACCAAGGCGGCGCTGGCCGCGCTCGAGTGGCGCAACGGCGCGGGCGAGGGGCGGATCAAGTGACGCGCCGCGTGCCGATCCTCGCCACCGCGATCGTCCTGCTCGCAGCGGCGACGATGGTAGGGCTGGGCATCTGGCAGCTCCAGCGGCGCGAGGCGAAGCATGCGCTGCTCGCCAGCTTCGCGCACAATGCCGCCCTGCCCGAGCGTGCGCTGGCGCTGCCGGTGCGCGACGACATGCTGTTCTCGCGCGTGGCGGCGACCTGCACCGCGCCGTCGCCGCCGACGCGATCGGCGGGTCGTAGCGCGGGCGGCGTGAGCGGCTATCGCTTCCTCGTCACCTGCCGCGAAGGCTTCGTGGTCGACCTGGGCGTCGCGAGCGATCCGCGGCTGACGCCGACCTGGGCGGGCGGCGCGGTGCGCGGCGTGCTGACACGCGCGCCCGATTCGACGTCGTTCATCGCGCGGCTGTTCGGCGCGCGGCCTAGCCCGGCGCCGATGGTGGTGCCGGCTACCGCGCTCGCCCCCGGCCTGTTGTCCAGCCGCGCGCCCGATCCGGCAAACGTGCCCGACAATCATCTCGCCTATGCCGTTCAGTGGTTCGCCTTCGCCGCGCTGGCGCTCATCATCTACGCCGTTGCGCTCAGGCGGCGGCGCTAGCGGCGGACGCCGTCGCGCGCCTCGCTTTCGCGGCGGAGCTTCTCGAGTGCCGCCGGGCTTTCGGCACCCAGGTAGGGCCGGGCAGGCGGCGCATCGCGCGAACATCGCCGAGCCCGAGGCGCGTGGGCCCTCCACCGCGCATTATAGCCGCCCATGCGGTTCCGACGCAGCAGCCAGCGCCCGCGTAGTGCTCGCGCGAAATAGGTGTGCTGTACCGTCTGGACCGACAGGCGCTCGGCGCCGCCGCCGGGCCGATCCACGGTGAGATCGACGAACCACGGCCAACTCATGACGATCGAGCCGTCCTCCAGCTCGGGAACGGGTGCCGGGACTTGCGCCGCGATCGTCCCGGTTACGATCCGGTCGTAGCAGTCCTCCGCCGCCTGCACGGGCATCGCGACACATGCGGCAAGGATGGGAAGCAGCCAGCGCATCGGCATTGTCTAGCAGCGCGCGATACCCAAAGCATCCGCCCGTCAACCAACCCTTGCATTGCTCCGCGTCCCCCACGCGCCTAAGCGAACCGGCCATGCGGTATGTGAGCACCAGGGGGAGCGCGCCCGTCCTCGATTTCGAGGGCGCGACGCTGGCGGGGTTGGCGTCGGACGGCGGGCTGTATGTGCCCGAGACATGGCCGAGCTTCTCGGCGGACGAGATCGCCGCGATGGCCGGGCTCGACTATGTCGAGACGGCGGTGCGGGTGATGGCGCCGTTCGTCGCGGGCAGCCTGGACGAGGCCGAGCTTCGCGCGCTGTGCACCGCCGCCTATGGCCGCTTCGCGCACAAGGCGTTGACGCCGCTCGTCCAGCTGGAGAGCGACCAGTGGCTGCTCGAGCTGTTCCACGGGCCCACGCTGGCGTTCAAGGACGTCGCGCTGCAGCTCGTCGGCCTGTTGTTCGAGCGCTTCCTGACGGGCGCGACTGAGCCGCTGACGGTGATCGGTGCAACCAGCGGCGATACCGGCTCGGCGGCGATCGATGCGCTCGCTGGCCGCGTCGGCGTCGACATCTTCATGCTTCACCCGCATGGCCGCGTCAGCGACGTGCAGCGGCGGCAGATGACGACGGTGCTCGCGCCGAACGTCCACAACATCGCGATCGAGGGCGACTTCGACACCGCGCAGGCGCTGGTCAAGGCGATGTTCCGCGATTCCGCTTTCAGCGGCAGGTTCAAGCTGTCGGCGGTCAACTCGATCAACTGGGCGCGGCTGATGGCGCAGGTGGTCTATTATTTCTACGCCGCGGTGCGGCTGGGCGCGCCCGGGCGGCCGGTGGCGTTCAGCGTGCCGACCGGCAACTTCGGCGACGTGTTCGCGGGCTATGTCGCGGCAAGGATGGGGCTGCCGATCGAGCGGCTGGTCGTCGCGACCAACGTCAACGACATCCTCCACCGCGCGCTGTCGTCGGGCGATTATTCGAGCGGAACGGTGACGCCGACCGCGACGCCGTCGATGGACATCCAGGTGAGCTCGAATTTCGAGCGGCTGCTGTTCGACCTGGGTGGCCGCGACGGCGGTGCGCTCGCGGCGCAGATGGCCGGGTTCGAATCAAGCCGCGCGATGCGGCTGACCAATGCACAGTCGCAAGGATCGGCGGCGCTGTTCCGCAGCATGGCGGTGGACGAAAGCGGCATGGCCGCGGCGATGGCGCGCGCGTGCGACGGGGCGGGGCAGGTGCTCGATCCGCATACCGCGATCGGTTACGCCGCCGCGATCCAGCACAAGGGCGAGGCGCCGATGGTGACGCTCGCCACCGCGCATCCGGCCAAGTTCGTCGATGCGGTCGAACGCGCGGTCGGCGTGCGGCCGGCGCTGCCGCGCCGTGTCGGCGACCTGTTCGATCGCGAGGAGCGCTATGACGTGCTGCCCGCGACGTTCGAGGCGGTGACGGCGTACATCGCCGAGCGGGCGAAGCCGCGCGGCTGATGGCGCTGGTCACGCTCACGGGGGAGCCCTGGGCCGATTACGGCCTGATCGATACGGGGCATGGTCGAAAGCTGGAGCGCTATGGCCGCTTCCGCTTCATCCGGCCCGAGCCGCAGGCGATGTGGGCGCCCGCGAGCGACCAGTGGAAGGCGGACGGCGAGTTCATCCCCGGTGCCGACGACGACGGCGGCGGGCGCTGGCAATTGTCGCCGGACGTGCCGCAGGGCGGCTGGCCGCTGTCCTGGCGGGAGGTCAGCTTCACCGCGAGCAACACGCCGTTCCGGCACCTGGGTTTCTTTCCCGACATGGCGCCCGTCTGGGACTGGATGCGCGAGCGGATCGACGGCGCGGCCGAGCCTGAATGCCTCAACCTGTTCGGCTATACCGGCGTCGGCACGCTGGCGCTGGCGGCGGCGGGTGCGCGGATGGTGCATGTCGACGCCAGCAAGAAATCGGTCGAGGCGGCGCGCGGCAATGCTTCGCTGTCCGACATGGCCGACAAGCCGGTCCGCTGGCTGGTCGAGGATGCGGGCAAGTTCGTCGCGCGCGAGGTGCGGCGGGGGCGGCGCTATGACGGGATCATCCTCGACCCGCCCAAATGGGGCAGGGGGCCGAATGGTGAGGTCTGGAAGCTGGAAGAGGGTCTGCCCGGCCTCATCGCCGATTGCCGGCAGCTACTCGATGCGGACAGCCGGTTCCTGTTCCTCACCGTTTATGCCGTGCGGCTGTCGGCAATCGCGATCGGCGAGCTCGTCCGCCAGCACTTCGCCGACCTGCCCGGCCGCGTCGAAGCGGGCGAGCTGACGGTGCGCGAGGAAGCGCGGCGGCTGGAACTGCCGACGGCGCTTTTCGCACGGTGGTCGCGGGACTAAGCCGGTTGGCGCCGGGGGCGTTCGGGTGTAGCTTTGGGCGAATCCAGGAGGTTGCCGCATGACCAGCCGCACGCTTGCCGGACCGCGACACTGGCGTCTGATGCTTTGGGGCGCGATTGCCGCGCTCTACCTGCTACCCGTCACCGCGATGTTGCTCAACGCCGACGCGCACTGGACCGCATTCGACTTTGCCGCGGCGGCGGTGTTGCTGGTCGGACTTGGCGTGGCGATCGAGCTGGCGGTGCGATTCGCACCATCGACGCGCGCTCGTGTCGTGCTCGGCGGATCGGCGGTGCTATGCGTCGCGCTGATCTGGGCAGAAGGCGCGGTCGGCCTCTTCGACTGACGCTTCTCCCCTCCCTGGAAGGGAGGGGTCGGGGGTGGATGGGTTCGTAGCGGAGGTTGCCCTCGCCACCGACCCACCTCCAGCCCCCCCTTCCAGGGAGGGGAGAAGGTTGCCTAACCCCGCCCGATCTTCATCGCCGCGCCCGCCACGAACGGTGCACCGGCGAGTAGCAGCAGCGAGACCGCGCCGAGCAGCTTTAGCGCGCCCGGTCCCTCGCCAGCGCCGAAGATCAGGAGCGGGAGGGCGAGCGGCAGCATGACCAGCCCCGCGACCGCGCCCGCTCCGCGGAGCCCGGCGGTGAGCGCGCCCGTCGCGACCGCGAGCGCCGCGAGGCCCGGTGTGCCGATCGCCAGGCCCGTCAGCACGCGCACCAACGTCGTCGCATCCATGCCGAGCAGCCCCGCCGCGACGACGCAGGCGAGCATCAGTGGCGGGCCGAAGCCGAGCCAGTGGCCCGCGGTCTTGGCCAGCGCGACGCCGGTGTCTGACAGGCCACGCGTGGCGAACTGGTCGATGACGCCGGCCTCCATATCGGGGCCGACCAGCCGCTCGACAGGCATCAGCGCTGCGAGCAAAGCTGCCGACCAGACGACGCCGCCCGCAATCCGGCCGAGCAGCCTGGCATCGGGGCCGACCGCGAAGGGAAAGAGGATCGAGACGAGGAGGAAGAAGGCGATCGGCAGCATCACGCCGCCGCCGACCCAGGCGCGCCGAAGCTCGCGCCAGGCGATCGCGGCGAATGCGGTCACAGGCGGAGGTCCTGCGCGGCGGGAAGGGCGACGGGCACATGGCTCGCCACCAGCACTGCGCCGCCGCTCGCCCGATGCGCCTCGATCGCCGCCTCCAGCGATTTGACCGAGGCGGCGTCGAGGCCGTTTGCAGGCTCGTCGAGCAGCCACAGGGGCGCGCCGCTCGCGATGACGCGGGCGAGCGCGGCGCGTTTGCGCTGGCCGGTCGAGAGGAAGCGGACGGGGACTTCGGCGAGATGGTCGATCCCCATCGCGGCCAGCGCCCGCGGCACGCGATCGCGGTGGCCGTCGAGCGCTGCCCAGAAGCCGAGCGCTTCGCCGAGCGGCAACTCGGCATCGAGCGCCGCCGCTTCCGCCGCCAATGCCGCCGGGCCGCCCCGCTCGATCCGGCCGGCGGCAGGCGCAGCGAGGCCGGCGGCGAGGCGAACCAGGCTCGACTTGCCGATGCCATTGGGACCGGTCAGCAGCGCCGCCTCGCCGGGGGCGAGCGCAAAGCTCAGCCCCTCGAACAGCCGGCGACCGCCGCGGTCGCAGGCGACGTCGTGAAAGGCGAGCAGGCTCACCCGGCAGCGGCTTCGAGCGCGTGCATGTCGTCATCGGACAGGCCGAAATGATGCCCGACCTCGTGCACCACGACATGATGCACCAGCGCGTCGAGCGCGACGCCGGCTTCGATCCACTCCCACAGGATCGGCAGGCGATAGAGGTGGATGCGGTCGGGCAACGCGCCCGAATCGAAGCTCGATTTTTCGCCGATCGGACGGCCGTGATAGATGCCGGTCAGCTCGATCGGATCCTCGATACCGAGATCGTCCAGCACCGCTTCGTCGGCATAGTCCTCGACGATCAGCACGACGCCGGCAAGATGCTCGGCAAATGGCGCGGGAATGCGCGCGAGCGCGGCGCGGGCGAGCGTCTCGATCGCGGCGGCGTCGGGGGCGACTTGGCAAGCGGGGGCGGGTTCGGCCATGAGGGCGGCATAGCAAGCGCAAGGACCCAAGGGGAGCGGGCATGATCGAGCCGTTGAGCGAAGCCGAGCGCGTCGAGGCGCTGGAGGACCTGCCCGACTGGGACCATGACGAGGGCCGCGACGCGATCACGCGCAGCTTCGCCTTCGTCGACTTCTCGGAGGCGTTCGGGTTCATGACGCGGGTGGCGCTCCTGGCCGAGAAGGCGGACCATCATCCCGAATGGTCGAATGTGTATAACCGTGTGGAAATCCTGTTGACGACGCACGACGCCGGCGGACTATCGGCTCGCGACATCGACCTGGCGCAGGCGATCGACGCGCTGGTGGATTGAGGGCGGGCGATTTGCGAATGCGGCGCTTGCGGCCTCACCGCGCTTCCCGTCCTTGCAGGACAGGATTCATTTGTATCCTGTCCCCCACCGTTCGTCCTGAGTAGCCGTCGAGTAGCGCATTGGCGCGTATCGAGATGGCGTACCGAAGGATGTTGGTGTTCGGGGCGGTGCTTCGATACGCGACCTCGATACGCCCTGCGGGCTAATCGGCCGCTACTCAGCACGGACGGAGGGGAGGTGGTCAGGTTCGCAACGCATCCCGCATCGCCCGATAACTCCGCGACGCGCCCGCCCTGGCTGCGCCTTCCGGGTCCACCAGCATCGCCACGCGCCGCCGCCGGTCGAAGCCGGCCAACTCCGCCATCGCGATGCCGGGACCTGCGAAGCACGCGGGCATCACCGTGATGCCGAGCCCCGCGCGGACATGCGCGAGCGCCCATTCGTCGTTGGTCGTGCGCGCGGCCATGAAGGGGCGGACGCCGCGGTCGGTGAAGTAGCGGCTGACCGCGGCCAGCGCCTCGCAATGGCGGCGGACCAGCATCGTCTCGTCGGCGAGGTCGTCGGCGGTGACGCGCTCGCGCGCTGCAAGGCGGTGGCCGGCGGGCATCGCGACGGCATAGCCCTCCTCGAACAGCAGTTCGCCGGTGAACGTCCCTTCGGCGGGCGCGACGACGGCATCGAGGCGGCGGCGGTCGAGCCGGGCGATGAGGTCGCGGCGGGTGCCCTCGACCAGTTCCAACCGCTCGTCCGGGGCGGCCGTGCGGGCGGCGGCGACCGCGCGCTCGACCAGCGCCACCGGCAGCGACGGCGCGATGCCGATCCGCACCAGACGGGCGGGCGCGGCGTCGGCGGCGGCGCGCTCGGCCTCGGCGAACTCGGCCTCGATCCGGCGGGCGTGGGTGAGGAGGCGCGTGCCCGCGGGCGTCAGCTCGACACGGCGGCTGTCGCGTTCGAGCACCGGCGCGCCGACCAGCCGTTCCAGCTTGGCGATGCCCGCCGACAGCGTCGGCTGCGAAACGCCGGCCGCACGGGCGGCGCGCGAGAAGTTGCCATGATCGACGACGCCCAGAAAATAGCGCAGCAGATAGCGGTCGATCATAGATGCCATCTATCGCCTCGATCCGCCGGCATCAATTTCCCACGCAACTGCCGACCCGCTAGAGTGTTCGGAAACCGGCATTCCGGGAGAGGACATGACCCCCGATTTCGACTTCGCGCTCGGCGAAAGCGCCGACATGATCCGCGACGTGACGCAGCGCTTCGCGTCCGACCGCATCGCGCCGCTCGCTGCCCGCATCGATGCCGAGGACTGGTTCCCGCGCGACGAGCTGTGGGCGCCGATGGGCGAGCTCGGCCTGCACGGGCTGACCGTGGCGGAGGCAGATGGCGGGCTTGGGCTCGGCTATCTGGAGCATGTCGTCGCGTGCGAGGAAGTGGCGCGCGCCTCCGCCTCAATCGGGCTCAGCTATGGCGCGCATTCGAACCTGTGCGTCAACCAGATCGCGCGCTGGGCCAACCCGGAGCAGAAGGCCAAGTATCTGCCCAAGCTCATCTCCGGCGAGCATGTCGGGTCGCTGGCGATGTCGGAGGCGGGGGCCGGGTCCGACGTCGTCTCGATGAAGCTCAAGGCCGCCCCGGTCGAGGGCGGGTGGCGGCTCAACGGCACCAAATTCTGGATCACCAACGCGGCCTATGCCGACACGCTCGTCGTCTATGCCAAGACGGGCGAGGGGTCGCGCGGGATCACGACGTTCCTGATCGGGAAGGACATGCCCGGCTTCTCGATCGGGCAGAAGATCGACAAGATGGGGATGCGCGGCTCGCCGACCGCCGAGCTGGTGTTCGACGACTGCTTCGTGCCTGCCGACAATGTGATGGGGCCGGAGAATGGCGGCGTCGCGGTGCTGATGTCGGGCCTCGATTATGAGCGGACGGTGCTGGCGGGCATCCAGCTTGGGCTCATGCAGGCGTGCCTGGATGTCGTGCTGCCCTATCTTCGCGAACGCAAGCAGTTCGGTCAGCCGATCGGCAGCTTCCAGCTGATGCAGGCCAAGGTCGCCGACATGTATGTCGCGCTCAATTCGGCGCGCGCCTATGTCTATGCGGTGGCAAGGTCGTGCGATGCGGGGCGGACGACGCGCTTCGATGCGGCGGGCGCGATCCTGCTGGCGAGCGAGAATGCCTTCAAGGTCGCTGGCGAAGCGGTGCAGGCGCTGGGTGGGGCTGGCTATACCAAGGACTGGCCCGTCGAGCGGTTCCTGCGCGACGCCAAGCTGCTCGACATCGGTGCGGGGACCAACGAGATTCGGCGGATGCTGATCGGGCGCGAGCTGATCGGCGCGCCCGAGCGGGTGGCGCAGTGAGGGGTGTGTTGATCCTCCCCGAAACGGGGAGGGGGACCGCGCCCGCAGGGCGTGGTGGAGGGGGGCTGCCGCAGGCGTTCCGCTCTTGGCCATCCCCCTCCACCATGCTTCGCATGGTCTTCCTCCCCGTGCCGGGGAGGATCGTTTGACCGCCCCCGTCCTCTCCACCGCCGTCCAGCCGGACAGCGACACCTTTCGTGCCAACGCCGCGCACAACCGCGCGCTGGCCGAGCGGCTCCGCGCCGACGTCGCCAAGGCCGGGCTTGGCGGCAGCGAGACGGCGCGAGCGAAGCATACGGCGCGCGGCAAGCTCCTTCCCCGCGAACGGGTGGAGCGCCTGCTCGACCCCGGATCGCCGTTCCTCGAGATCGGCCAGCTTGCCGCGTTCGACCTCTATGACGGCGAGGTGCCCGGCGCCGGCGTGATCGCCGGCATCGGCCGCGTGTCTGGCCGGTCGGTCATGATCGTCGCCAACGACGCGACGGTGAAGGGCGGCACCTACTTCCCAATGACGGTGAAGAAGCATCTGCGCGCGCAGGAGATCGCCGAGGCGAACCGGCTGCCGTGCATCTATCTGGTCGATTCGGGCGGAGCCAACCTGCCGCACCAGGCCGAGGTGTTCCCCGATCGCGAGCATTTCGGCCGGATCTTCTTCAACCAGGCGAACATGAGTGCCAAGGGCATCGCCCAGATCGCCTGCGTGATGGGCAGTTGCACCGCGGGCGGCGCCTATGTCCCCGCAATGAGCGACGAGAGTGTCATCGTCCGTAATCAGGGCACGATCTTCCTCGCCGGCCCGCCGCTGGTGAAGGCGGCGACGGGGGAGGAGATCAGCGCCGAGGATCTGGGCGGCGGCGACCTGCACGGCCGGCGATCGGGCGTGGTCGACCATGTCGCCGAGAATGACGAGCATGCGCTGACGATCGTCCGCGACATCGTCTCGACTTTGCCCGCCGATCTTGCCCACGGGTTGACGCTCCGCGAGCCGCGCGCGCCGAAATATGCCGCCGATGAGCTCTACGGTATCGTGCCGCAGGACGTGCGTGCGCCGTACGATGTGCACGAGGTGATCGCGCGGCTGGTCGATGGCAGCGAGTTCCACGAGTTCAAGGCGCTGTACGGGTCGAGCCTGGTCTGCGGCTTCGCGCATATCTGGGGCATGCCCGTCGCGATCCTCGCCAACAACGGCGTGCTGTTCAGCGAAAGTGCGGTCAAGGGCGCGCACTTCATCGAGCTCGCCTGCCAGCGGCGCGTGCCGCTCCTGTTCCTCCAGAACATCTCCGGCTTCATGGTCGGCGGCAAGTACGAGGCGGAGGGGATCGCCAAGCACGGCGCCAAGCTCGTCACCGCGGTCGCGACGGCGAGCGTGCCCAAGCTGACCGTGCTGATCGGCGGCAGCTTTGGCGCGGGCAATTACGGGATGTGCGGGCGCGCCTATTCCCCCCGCTTCCTGTTCAGCTGGCCCAATAGCCGGATCAGCGTGATGGGCGGCGAGCAGGCAGCCTCGGTCCTCGCCACCGTCCACCGCGATGCGGCCGGCTGGTCGCCGGAGGAGGCGGAGGCGTTCAAGGCGCCGATCCGCCAGCGATACGAGGACGAGGGTAATCCCTGGCACGCGACGTCGCGACTGTGGGACGACGGCATCGTCGATCCCGTGCAGACGCGCGACGTGCTCGGGCTGGCGCTGGCGGCAAGCCTCAACGCGCCGGTGCCGGAGCGGCCGTCGTTTGGCGTGTTCCGGATGTGAGGGTGGGGGCGGCCAAAGCACCTCCCCGGAACGGGGAGGGGGACCGTTCGGCGCAGCCGAATGGTGGAGGGGTCGTGCCGCCTGCCCTGCGCGCCTCCGCATCGGCAAAAATGCTGGCACGCCGCGAACGACGTAGCGGCAACCTGCCCGAGGTGTTGCTCTGGCGCGAACTGCGCAAGCGCCCGGGAGGATTGAAGTTCAGGCGCCAGCATCCACTCGGCTTCTACTGCCTCGACTTTGCCTGTCTTTCCGCTCGTCTCGCGATCGAAGTCGATGGCGAGGCTCACAATCGCGGCGATCGTCCAATCCACGATCAGCGACGTGACGAATGGCTCGCCGTTCAGGGCTTCGAAACGATCCGGATCGCCGCCCCGGATGTAATGGGCAACCTCGACGGCGTCATCGCCGCTATCGTCGAGCGCGCCGCGGCGCGCACCCCTCCACCCCTCGCCCTTGGCGAGCGGTCCCCCTCCCCGTTCCGGGGAGGTGCTGAAGGACATCGCATGATCCGCTCCCTCCTCATCGCCAATCGCGGCGAGATCGCGTGCCGCATCATCCGCACCGCACGCGCGATGGGCATCCGCACCGTCGCGGTTTATTCCGACGCCGACGCCGGCGCGCTGCACGCCGCCCAAGCCGACGAGGCGGTGCATATCGGCCCCTCGCCGGCGCGCGAAAGCTATCTTGTCGGTGAGAAGATCATCGCCGCGGCCAAGGCGACCGGCGCTGAGGCGATCCATCCAGGCTACGGCTTCCTGTCCGAAAATGCCGAGTTCGCCGAGGCGGTGGCCGCCGCGGGGCTGATCTGGGTTGGCGCCACGCCGCATTCGATCCGGGCGATGGGCCTCAAGGATGCGGCCAAGACGCTGATGGCAGAGGCGGGCGTGCCGGTGACGCCCGGCTATCTGGGCGCGGACCAGTCGCCCGAACGGCTGAAGGCGGAGGCCGATGCGATCGGCTATCCCGTGCTCATCAAGGCGGTGGCGGGCGGCGGCGGTAAGGGAATGCGCCGCGTCGATGCATCGGCGGACTTCCTCGACGCGCTCGCCTCCTGCCAGCGCGAGGCGGCGGCGAGCTTTGGCGACGATCGCGTGCTGATCGAGAAATACGTTCTGTCGCCCCGGCATATCGAGGTGCAGGTGTTCGGCGACACGCACGGCAACGTCGTTCACCTGTTCGAGCGCGACTGCTCGCTCCAGCGCCGCCACCAGAAGGTGATCGAGGAAGCGCCCGCGCCCGGCATGGACGAGGCGACGCGGCAGGCGATCTGCGCCGCCGCCGTGCGCGCGGCAAAGGCGGTCGACTATGTCGGCGCGGGCACGATCGAGTTCATCGCCGATGCGAGCGAAGGCCTGTCCGCCGACCGCATCTGGTTCATGGAAATGAACACCCGCCTCCAGGTCGAGCATCCGGTGACCGAGGAGATCACCGGCGTCGACCTGGTCGAGTGGCAGCTGCGCGTGGCATCGGGCGAACCGCTGCCCAAGCGGCAGGACGAGCTGTCGATCGACGGGCATGCGATCGAGGCGCGGCTCTATGCGGAGAACCCGGCCAGCGGCTTCCTTCCCTCGACGGGCGCGCTCTCGGTCCTCGACCTGCCGCACGGCGCGTTGCGCGTCGAAACGGGGGTGGTCGAGGGCGATGCGGTGACGCCGTTCTACGATCCGATGATCGCCAAGCTGGTCGTCCATGCGGCCGATCGCGAGGCGGCGATCGAGCTGCTTGCCGACGAGGTCGAGGGCGTCGGCGTCTGGCCGGTCGCAACCAATGCCGGCTTCATCGTCCGCGCGCTGCGCCATCCGGGCTTCGGATCGGGTGCCATCGACACCGGGTTCATCGCCGCGCATCTCGACGATCTGCTCCCCGCCAGCGAGCCCAGCGAGGCGGTGTGGACGGCGGCGGCGCACACGCTGGCTTGGGCCGAGAGCGATATCACGGCGTCGGGCGGCGCCTGGGCCGAGATCGGGCCGATCCGCCTGAACGCCGCTCCGCGCAGCCGACTGACCGTGGCGACCGGGACCACGCATCGCGACGTCGACCTGCTTGCGGGCGAGCCGGAGACGGCGGGCCGGCTGGTCGACGACACACTCGTCATCGTCGAGGCGGGGAGCGCGTTCGCCTTCACCCGCTGGCGGGCGGGCGGGACCGGCGCCGGCGCGGCTGCCGATGGTGCGATCCTCGCGCCGATGCCCGGCCGCGTGCTGTCGGTCGAGGTGGCGGCGGGCGATGCCGTGACCAAGGGCCAGAAGCTGCTGACGCTCGAGGCGATGAAGATGGAGCACACGCTGACCGCGCCGTTCGCCGGAACCGTGGCCGAGCTCAATGCGGTCGCGGGCGGGCAGGTGCAGGTCGAGGCGCTGCTCGCGCGGATCGAGCGGGCGGAACCCTAAATCCGTTCGTGCTGAGCTTGTCGAAGCACGTGTCCCGGAACACGCCCTTCGCCAAGCTCAGGGCGAACGGTTCGGAAGGTCCAAGGTAAGTAGGATGGCAGGACGTTTCTTCGACGAATGGCAGGTGGGCGATCGGATCGAGCATGAGATCCGTCGCACCGTGACCGAGACCGACAATCTCCTGTTCTCCACCATGACCCACAATCCGCAGCCGCTGCATCTGGACGCGGAGGCGGCGAGGGCGTCGGAGTTCGGGCGCATCCTCGTCAACGGCACCTTCACCTTCGCGCTGATGGTGGGGCTGAGCGTCGGCGAGACGACGCTCGGCAGCCTGGTCGCCAATCTCGGCTACGACCAGCTCGTCATGCCCGCGCCGGTGTTCATCGGCGACACGCTGCGCGCGACGAGCGAGGTGACCGAGCTTCGCCCGTCGAAGTCGCGGCCGGGGCAGGGGATCGTCACCTGGCGGCATGAGATGCTCAACCAGCGGGACGAGGTCGTCTGCCGCTGCCTGCGGTCGGCACTCCTGAAGTCGCGCGCATGAGGTCGATGCTGTTCGTCCCGGGCGACCGGCCCGAGCGGTTCGAAAAGGCGATCGCCTCGGGCGCCGACGCGTTGATCCTCGATCTGGAGGATTCGGTTGTGCCCGATGCCAAAGCACGGGCGCGAGAAGCCGTGGCGGCGTTCCTGCAAGGGCGGCATCCCGCCCGCATCTTCGTCCGCGTCAATCCGCTCGGCGGCGAATGGGTGGCGGCCGATGCCGAGATCGCGCGCCATGCCGATGGCGTGGTGCTGCCGAAAGCCGAGGGCGCCGCGAGTGTCGAGGCGCTGGCGGCACTGCTCGGGGCCGAGCCGCCGCCGATCCTGCCGATCGCGACGGAAACGCCGCGGGCGGTGTTCGCGCTCGGCGATTACGGCTCGGTCGCGGACCGGCTCGCGGGGCTGACCTGGGGCGCGGAGGATCTGCCCGCGGCGATCGGCGCGACGAACAGCCGACACGAGGATGGCAGCTACACCGATCCCTATCGCATGGTCCGCGCGCTGACGTTGTTCGGCGCGCACGCCGCCGGGGTGGCGGCGATCGAGACGGTGTTTCCGGCGATCAGGGACGAAGCGGGGCTGGCGCGCTATGCCGCGGCGGGCGCGCGCGACGGCTTCACCGGCATGATGGCGATCCATCCGGCCCAGGTCGCGGCGATCAACGCCGCCTTCACGCCGTCCGCCGAAGCGATCGCCGACGCTCAGCGGATCGTCGATGCGTTCGCCGCGGCGCCGGGGGCGGGCGCACTTCAGCTCGACGGCCGCATGGTCGACGCGCCGCACCTCAAGCAGGCGCAGGCGCTGCTCGCGCGCGCGGGCTGAGCGTTACCGGCCGGGCGCCCAGCCGGGCCGCGCGAGCTCGAAGCCGGCGAAGTCGAAGCCGGGCGAGACGACGCAGCTGACCAGCGTCCAGCCGCGGTCGGCATACGCCGCCTGCCACTGCCCGGGCTCGATCCGAAGCTGTGGGTGTTCGCCGGCGAGGATGTCGGAGCCGAGCCGCAGCGTCTCGGCAGGGCGGGCATCGCTGTCGGCCCGCGAGAGCGCGAGCGGATGGCCGGCGTGCCACAGCCACAGCTCGGTCGCATCGACGCGGTGCCAGTGCGACCGCTCGCCGGCCTTCAGCAGGAACAGGATCGCGGTTGCGGACGCGCGTTCGCCCGATGCCGCTGATGCGCGCCAGGTCTCGCGGTACCAGCCGCCTTCTGGATGCGGCGCGAGGTTCAATGCGGCGATCAGGGCGTCCGCGTCGGTCATTCGGCTTCTCCTGACGGCTCAGCAATACTCCGGCGGCGACCGGGGTCCAGAACCAAGCAGCGCAGCGTCAGTAACCCTGGACCCCGGCTTGCGCCGGGGTGGAAGCCTCTTTATGAATGGCGTGTCCGCTCATCTGCCTCTCGCTCGCGGCGGACCGATCGAGATCGTTAGCCACCCGTTCAGCCCATCGCGCTAGAAAGGCGCATGCGTTTCGGTTGGATCGGTCTCGCGGGCCTCGCGCCGCTCCTGCTTCTCGGCTGCGTGTCGGGCGACGATCGGCCCGAGCCGCGGCGCCCGGCGGCGAAGACAGCGCGCAAGCCGCGGCCGGCGCCCCGCGCGCCGGAGCCGCCAACGGCGGAAACGCGCCAGTGCCTTGCCGATCTCGACGCCGACCGCGTCGATTACCGCACGCTGCCGACCCAGGATTTCGGCGGCGGCTGCGTCGTCGTCGGCGCGGTGCAGCTGCTCGACATCGGCGTGCCGGTCAGCGGGCTCAAGTCGATGCGCTGTCCGCTCGCCCGCAACTTCTCGAACTGGGTGCGCTACGGCGTCGCGCCGGCGGCCAAGCAGATGCTGGGGAGCGATCTGGTCCGAATCGAAAGCTATGGCACGTTCAACTGCCGGCCGATCGCAGGAAGCGGCCGCCTGTCCGAGCATGGCCGCGCCAACGCGGTCGACATCGCCGTTTTCGTCCTGGCCGACGGGCGGCGGGTGAGCGTCCTCAACGGCTGGCAGGGGGCGGACGACCAGCGCCGCTTCCTGCGCACCGTGTTCAAGTCGGCCTGCCGCCGCTTCACCACCGCGCTTGGCCCCGAATACAACAGCGCGCATGCCAACCACTTCCACCTCGACATGGGCGGGCGCCCGCTCTGCCGCTGACGCTTTCCGCGGCGCCCGGTGTAGGCTAGGGCGCGGGCATGAGTGATACACGAGTTCCCGATCGGGTCTTTCGCCGTGCCGAGCAGGATGCCGAAACCGCTCGCACCGGCACGACGACGCCGCAGACCGAGCATCCCGCCTATCGCCTCGCGTTCCAGGATCTCGACTTCCTGCTGCGCGAGGATCTGCGGCCGGTGCGCTTTCAGCTCGAGCTGTTGAAGCCGCAGTTGCTGCTCGACGAGGCGAATATCGCCTCGCTGTTCGTCATGTACGGATCGGCGCGCATCCCCGAGCCCGACAAGGCGCCGGCGCTGCTGGAACTCGCGGGCGACGGCCCCGGCCGCAAGGTCGCCGAGCGGCTGGCCGAGAAGGCCAAATATTACGAGGTCGCGCGCGAGCTGGCGCGGCTGGCGAGCGACTTTCCGCGCGACGAGGCGGGCAAGCGGCACTTCGTCGTCTGTTCGGGCGGCGGCCCTTCGATCATGGAGGCGGCGAACCGCGGCGCGACCGACGTCGGCGCCGAATCGGTCGGGCTCAACATCGTGCTGCCGCACGAACAGGCGCCCAACGCCTATGTGACGCCGTCACTGTCGATGCAGTTCCACTATTTCGCGCTTCGCAAGATGCACTTCCTGCTGCGCGCGCGGGCGGTGGCGGTGTTCCCCGGCGGCTTCGGCACGTTCGACGAGGCGTTCGAGCTTTTGACGCTGATGCAGACGGGCAAGATCGAGCGTATCCCCGTCCTCTTCTATGGCCGCGAGTTCTGGGAGCGCGTCGTCAGCTTCGAGGCGTTGTGCGAGGAAGGGGTGATCGGCCCCAAGGACCTCGACCTCATCACCTGGGTCGAGAGCGCGGAGGAAGGCTGGGACATCGTCCGCCGGTTCTGGCGCGAGAAGGAAGCGGCGGCCGGGTGATCAAACGCACCCGTTCGCCCTGAGCTTGTCGAAGGGCGTGCCCCGGGGCACGTGCTTCGACAAGCTCGGCACGAGCGGGGTTTTCAGCGGATCGCCAGCGAGCCGATCGCCGCGCCTCCCGCGACCAGCGCCGGCGTTACCCAGCTGCCCTTGAGCCGCCACGCCGCCACCGCTGCCACGGCGAAGATCGCGGCCGTGGCGACCGGCGCGGGGGTGCGTGTCGCGGTACCGATCGCAAGGTCGACGACGGTGGCGGCGATGATCCCGACGACCGCCGCGGCGACGCCGTCGAGCGTGCGGTGGAGGCGCGGATCGGCGACCACCGCCTCCAGCCGCTCGAAGAAGATCATCGAGAAGGCGAAGGCGGGAAGGAACATGCCCGCGGTGATCGCCAGCGCACCCGCCGGCCCGCCGGCGACATAGCCCGCGAAGGTGGCGAAGATGACGAGCGGCGCGGGCAGCAACCCCGCCACCGCCACGCCGTCGAGAAAGGCGCCGTCGCTCAGCCACCCGCGTCCCACCGTGTCGGCGCGGACATAGGGGATGGCGGTGTAAGCGCCGCCGAAGGTGAGCAGCCCGCCCTTCAGCCCGGCGACGAACAGCGCGGCGAGGCTTGCCGCGCTCGCCGCCGATGGAGCAGGTCCCGGCCCGACGCCGGGCAACCACAGGCCGGCGATCGCGGCCAGCGCCACGGGCATCAGCACCGCCGCTACGCGCGTCGCCAGGGCGCTCGCGAGACCGGCGGCGATTAGCAGCAGCCAGAAGGGCACGCCCGCCAGCGTCGCGGCGAAGGCGATCAGCGCAAGCCCCACCGCCACCCGCTCCGCCAGCACATGGCGCCCGATCCGCCACACCGCGCGCACGATCACCGCCAGCACCGCGGCCTGCACGCCGAGCAGCACGCCCTCAAACCCCGCGCGCCCCTCCACCAACGCGGTATAAGCCGCCGCGGCCACCATCATCAGCACGAGACCCGGCAGCATGAAGCCGAGCCCCGCGAGCAGCCCGCCGATCCGACCGCGTGCGAGCATCCCCATATGGACGCACAATTCATGCGCCTCCGGCCCCGGCAGCACCTGCATCACGCCGAGCAGGCGATTGAAGCGCGCGGGCTCGATCCAGCGCTCACGCTCGACCAGCGCCTCCCGGATCATGGCGATCTGCGCGACGGGGCCACCGAAGGCGTTGAAGCCGAAGCGCAGGAAGCGCCAGAACAATTGGGGTAGGGTCAGGACGGGGGGGCGTGCGTCGGCCATCATTCAATTCGCTCCGGGTCGCGCGGGCGCGACATGGGGAGCGGACTTGGACGGGAACCGTCTGAACGGGCGTCCGCGGCAAGCCCGTGCGCGATTGCTGCCCGGCTCTCGCGGGCTTGGCAATCCCCTATTCGGCGGCGAGCAGTTCCTCGGCCGCGCCCAGATCGACGCTGACCAGCCGGCTGACGCCGCGCTCGACCATCGTCACGCCGAACAACCGGTGCATCCGGCTCATCGTCGCGGCATTGTGGGTGACGATCAGATAGCGGGTCTGCGTCTCGCGGGTCATTCGGTCGAGCAGGTCGCAGAAGCGGTCGATATTGGCGTCGTCGAGCGGCGCGTCGACCTCGTCCAGCACGCAGATCGGCGCCGGATTGGTGAGAAACAGCCCGAAGATCAGCGCGACCGCGGTCAGCGCCTGCTCGCCGCCGGACAAGAGCGTCAGCGACTGGAGCTTCTTGCCCGGCGGCTGGGCCATGATCTCGAGCCCGGCGTCGAGCGGATCCTCCGAGTCGATGAGGGTGAGGTGCGCCTGCCCGCCGTCGAAGAGGGTCGTGAACAGGCGCCGGAAATGGCCGTCGACCGCCTCGAACGCGGCGAGCAGGCGCTGACGCCCCTCGCGATTGAGCGTGCCGATCGACCCGCGCAGGCGATGCACCGCGGCCTCCAGCTCGGCGAGTTCGGCGGCGTTGCGGGTGCGCTCGGTATCGAGTTCGGCGAGTTCGCGTTCGGCGATCAGGTTGACGGGGCCAATCCGCTCGCGCTCGGCGACGAGGCGGTCGTGGCGCGTGCTTTCGTCCTGTGGGTCGCCGACGTCGTCGGCGTCGAAGCCGGCGCGCTGGGGCAGGAGCGGGGGCGGGCATTCGAAGCGCTCGCCGGAGACGCGGCCCATCTCGACGCGGCGCAGATCCTGGTTCTCTGCGCGGGCGGCGGCACCGGCGCGCGCCTCCCGCGCGGCGGCGAGCGTTTCGGCGGCCTGGCGAGCGGCGGCTTCGGTGTCGCGCAGCGCCGTTTCCGCGGTGCGCTCGGCGGCGGCGCGAGTGGCGGCTTCGGCGGTGGCGGCGCGGGCGCGCGTGTCGGCGTCGGCCTGCTGCGCGAGCAAGGCGGCGGGGCGGTCGGCGAGGCGGGCGTGCTCGGCGGCGGCTTCGGCGGCGCGCTTGTCGAGCTCGGCAATTCGCTTGGCCGCCTCGCCGGCGCGCGTGCGCCAGTTCTTGGCTTCGGCCTGTGCGGCGGCGCGGCGCTCGCGATCGAAGGCGAGGCTGCGGTCGAGCGCGGCGCGTTCGGCGCGCGCGCCCGCGACGGTGGCGCGGGCCCCTTCCGCGGCGGCGGAAAGCGCGGCGACTTCGGCGCGGGTGGCGCTGCCGTCAGGAAGCGCAGCGACGGCGGCGTCGGCACGCGCGACCTCCGCCTGCGCCTCGGCGAGGTCGGCGGCGCTGCGTTCGCGGCGGCGAGCGAGGTCGGCGGCTTGCGCGTCCAGCCGCTCGAGTCCGGCGGCGGCGCGATCCTCGGCACGGGCGGCGTCGCGTTCGGCGCGCTCGCTCGCCTCGATCACGCGCCGTGCTTCGGTGGCGGCGGCGCGAGCATCGGCGATCGCGGTGGCGATCCGCGTCGTCTCCTGCTCCGCTGCCTCGACGGCGCGGACCGCCGCGGGGCGGGCGGCTTCGATTGCGCGCAGGCGGTTGAGGCGTTCGAGCCGTTCGGCCGCCGCGGCGCCGCTGCCGCGCGCGATCAGGCCGTCCCAGCGGCGCAGCACCCCCGCGAGCGTCACCAGCCGCTGGCCGACCGCGAGCGGACGGCCGTCATCGACCTCGGCCACGAAGATCTGCGCCAGCCGGCGGGCGAGCGCAGGGGGCGCCTCGACATGGCTGGCGAGCGCGGCGGTGCCGGCGGGCGGCGGCGGGTCGCCCGCCTGTCGGTCGGCACCCGCCCAGTGACGATCGTCGGCGGGGTCGACGCCCGCTTCCAGATCGTCGCCAAGCGCCGCGGCGAGCGCGCGTTCATAGCCCGGCGCCGCGCGCACCGAATCGAGCATCCGCGCGCGTCCGCCCGGTCGCGTCGCGCGTGCGAGCACTGCCGCCTCGCCATCCAGCGCGGCGAGTTCGGCCTGCGCGGCCGCGCGTACGGCATCGGCGCGCTGGCGCGACTCGATCGCGGCGCGCTCGTCCGCGTCAGCGCTGGCCAGCGTCGCGCGGGCGGCGGCGATGCGGCCCTGTGCCTGCGTGCGCGTGGTGGCTGCGGCGGCGCCCTCCGCGCGCAGCGGTTCTGGCGAGGGCAGTGCGCTGGCTTCGCTCTCGACGCGGGCGACGTCGCGCGCTGCGCGGTCGAGCCGCTGACGAGCGGCGGCGAGCGCGGCCTGTGCCACGCGGACCTCAGCCGCTTCCTGCGCCTGCGCGGCGAGTGCCTGGGCCAAGGTCACCTCGGCATCGCGGGCCGCGCGCTCGGCATCGGCCAGCGCGGCATCCAATGCGGGGACGCGCGCGCCCGCCTCCGCGATGCGCTTTTCGAGCGTTGCCGCTTCCTCGCCAAGCTGGGCGATCGCCGCGGCGGCATCCTGCGCGAGGTCGCCTTCGCGTGCGCGATCGTCGTTCAGCCGGGCGGCGGCGGCGGCGAGTTCGTCCAGGCGTCGCTCGATCCCGCGCCGCTCGCGCGACAAGGTTTCGAGCCGGTGCTGCGCCTGGGTCGCGGCATCGCGCGCAGCCTGGGCGGCGGCGCGTGCGTCGGCAAGCGCGGTCTGCGCCGACGCCTGCGCTTGGGTCGCCGCCTCGTGCGCGGTCGCGGCGGCGGCGACGTGCGCCTCGGCTTCGGTCGCTTGCCTGCGCGCGGTGTCGGCAGCGGCGGCGGCGTCGCGCCAGCGCGCGAAGATCAGCCGGCCTTCCGCGGTGCGGATCTGGTCGCTGAGCGCGCGATAGCGCTCGGCCTGGCGCGCCTGTCGCCGGAGCGCGGCGGCGCGTGCATCCTGGTCGCCGATCAGCTCACCCAGCCGCTGGAGATTGGTCTCGGTCGCGCGCAGCCGGGTCTCGGCCTCTTTGCGGCGGACGTGAAGTCCGGCGATGCCCGCCGCCTCCTCCAGCATCGCGCGCCGTTCGGTCGGCTTGGCGGAAATGACCGCGCTGATGCGATTTTGACTGACCAGCGCGGGCGAGTGCGCGCCGGTCGCGGCATCGGCGAAGAGGAGCGACACGTCGCGCGCGCGCACGTCACGGCCGTTGAGTCGATAGGCGGAGCCCGCGCCGCGCTCGATCCGGCGGACCACCTCGACCTCTTCTGCGTCCGCCGCGATCGCGTGGATCGCCACTTCGGCGAAGTCGCGCTGCGGGCGGGTGGCGGTGCCCGCGAAGATGACGTCCTCCATCCCCGCGCCGCGCAGCGACCGGGCGGAGCTTTCGCCCATCGCCCAGCGCAGCGCCTCGAGAAGGTTGGACTTGCCGCAGCCGTTCGGGCCGACGACGCCGGTCAGGCCCGGCTCGATCCGGAGGTCGGCCGGATCGACGAAGCTCTTGAAGCCGGTGAGGCGCAGCCGCGTGATCTGCATCGCTGGAGCGCAGATTGCCGGCTACGCCCCGGCGGTCAGGCGCCGGCCTGCTTGAGCGCGGTTTCGAGCTGCGGCCAGCTCACCGCGCCCTCGGCCTTCTTGCCGTTGATGATGAAGGTGGGGGTGCCCGTGACCTCGGTCGCCTTGTCCGTCATGTTCACCAGCTTCTGCACGGTGTTCATGTCGGCCAGGCATTGGCGCGCCTGCGCCTCCGGGATGCCGCGCTGCTTGACGAAGTCGAGATAGCCCGCCTGCTGCGCCCAGGCGGCGACCTGCTGCGGCGGGGCCATCGACTGGATCTGTGCCTGGAAGCTCTCGGGCGTCGACTGGAGCTTGTCGAGCGTCGCGGCCTGGTTGGCGTACATCTGCTCGAGCAGCGGGAAGAAGGTGGTCGGTCCGCCGCAGCGGCCGAGCACCGCGCTGGCGAGGTCAGGGGCGCCGTGGATCAGGAAGTCGCGGAACTCGAAGCTGACCTTGCCGGTCTCGACCAGCTTGGTGAGCGGCTCGAACCCCTGGCGCGCGAACGCGCCGCAGGCGGGGCAGGTGCGCGAGCCATATTCGACCAGCTTCACCGGCGCATCGGGGTTGCCCATGCGATAGCCGCCCTCGGGCGTCTCGCTGACCACCTGACTCCACTGCTGGCCGGCGGGTGCCGCGGCGCCCTGAACCGGGGCGGCGGGAGCCGAGGCGTTGCCGCCGCTGCCTTCGCCGCCGCAAGCGGCGAGAAGCGTCAGGGGGGCGAGGATGAGCATCGAACGCATCAGGGACAATCTCCGGTCGGAATATGAATTCAGCGGGCGCCGGCGGCGCGCAGGCGGGGTTCGAGGCGCGCCCAGTCGGTACCCTGGATCAGCTCGCCATTGAGTTCGAACGACGGCGTGCCGGCGATCTTGTCGAACGCGGCGCGAGTGCCGGCGATCAGCTGTTCGCGCGTGGCGGCGTCGGTCAGGCATGCCTCGGGCGCCTTGGGCAGGCGGGCGCGGACGAGGGCGGTGAGACCCGATCCGTCTGCGATCGCCTTGAGCGCGGCATCGCGGTCGGCGCCGGGCGGCGGCGTCACGCTGACGCCCTTTTCCAGAAGCGCCTTCTGGTTGGCGAAGATCGTGGTGTGGACGGCGGCGAAACTGCGCGGGCCGGCGCAGCGCGCATAGAGCGCGGCCGAGAGGTCCAGCCCGTCGCGGACGGCGTGGCGCACCTCGACGCTTACGCTGCCCGAGCGCACCCACTGGTCGAACAGCACCGGCTTCGACGCGGCGACGAAATCGCCGCAATGGGGGCAGGTATAGCTCAGATACTCGATGAGCTTCACCTTGGCCGTGGGATTGCCGATCACCCAGCTGCCGCTGGCGGTCGGGGTGACGGTGTTGCGCCAGTCGCGCTTGGCCTGGGCCATCGCCGTGCCGGCGGTCAGGCCGAGCAGCAGCGCGAGCAGCAATTTGACGAGACGCATCAACGAACCTTGCCGAGGACGGGAATGGAGACCGGGTCGCCAAGGCCGGAGGCGAGCGCCTCCAGCACCGCCTTGAGCTCCGGATCGGCGATCGCGCGCAGGCTGTCGGAGAGGTCGGCGGGAACCGGGCGCGGCGCGGGTCGAGGGGCCGGGCGCGTGGGACGGCGCACCTCGCCCTGGCGAAAGACGACGCGGGCGACCGCGGCATAGCCGAAGAAGCGATTGACGCGCTCGACGATCTCCGGCGCGATATGCTGCATCATCGGGCCATGCGCGCCGACGACGGTCAGCGTCAGCACGCCCTCCGCGCGCTGGCCCTGGGGAAAGCGGATCGATTCGGGGCTGGAGACGCGGGCGTAGCGATCGCCGACGATCTCCGGCCAGCGGCTGACGATCGAGGACTGGACGAAGCCGAACTTCTTGAACGCGGCGCCGCCGATGTCGGGCAACAGCTCGCTGACCGCGCGCGCGCGATTCGATCGCGGCGGCGGGGCAGGGGTCGGCCGGGGCTGGCGCGGCTTCGTCATCGCCCGCTCCCATGCCATAGGCGGGGCGTGTCCAACAAGGTGCAGTCCCAAATCGCCGCCGCGCTATTGGCCTGGTACGATGCGCATGCGCGGGTGCTGCCGTGGCGCGCGCCGCCGGGAGCGCCGGCGGCCGATCCCTATCGCGTGTGGCTGTCCGAGGTGATGCTCCAGCAGACACAGGTCGCGACCGTCATGCCCTATTTCGATCGCTGGACCGCGCGCTGGCCCGATTTCGCGAGCCTGGCCGCCGCCGACGATGCCGAAGTGATGTCGATGTGGGCGGGGCTCGGCTATTACGCTCGCGCCCGCAACCTGTTGAAGGGTGCGAGGGCGGTGGTCGCGGACCATGGCGGGCGGTTGCCGGGGGACGAGGCGGCGTTGCTCACCATCCCCGGCATCGGCGCCTATACCGCCGCGGCGATCGCCGCGATCGCCTTCGGGCGGCGCGCAGTGGTGGTCGACGGCAATATCGAGCGCGTCGTCTCGCGATTGTTCGCCATCCCGACGCCGATGCCCGCCGCCAAGCCCGCGATCCGGGCGGCGACCGATGCGATCACGCCGGATGCGCGGGCGGGCGACTTTGCGCAGGCGATGATGGACCTGGGCTCGGGCATCTGCACGCCGCGCAATCCGAAGTGCCTGCTCTGCCCGATCGCCGCGTCGTGCACCGCGCGCGCGGCGGGCGAGCAGGAGCGCTATCCGGTCAAGCTGCCGAAGAAGGCGCGGCCGGTGCGATACGGGACGATGTTCTGGCTGACCTCTGGCGCCGACGTCTGGCTCGTTCGCCGTCCGGACAAGGGGTTGCTGGGCGGAATGCGGGGATTGCCGAGCGGGCCGTGGTTGGCGGAAGCGCCCGGCTTGGCCGATGCGCCCGTCGCCGCAGACTGGCGGATGCTGCCGGCTCAGGCCGAGCACGGCTTCACTCATTTCACCCTCGTCTGCGCGCTTGCCGCCGCCCGGTGGGACGGGCAAACCGCGCCCGGCGAAGGCGAGTGGTGGCCGATCGACGACATCGAGTCGGCGGGGCTGCCGACCGTCTTCGCCAAGGCAGCACGGGCTTTTCGGGAGAGCGACGCATGCGGTGGATGATCGGCACGGCGATGATGACGGCGGCGCTGCTGCCCGCCCCCGCGCTGGCGCAGGCGGTGCGCCAGTCTGCGCCGCAGCCCGCCGCCACGCAGCTTCCGTCGGTTCGGGCGCTGGTCGACACCTATGTGGCTGAGAAGCGCACGCCGGGCATCGCCGTCGCCGTCGGTCATGACGACGCAGCCCCGCTGCTGCTCGCCAAGGGACGCATCGGCACCGGCGCCAATGCCGCGGCTGCGACGCCCGACACGCTGTGGCGCGTCTATTCGATGACCAAGCCGATCACCGGTATCGCCGCGATGATCCTGGTCGAGGAAGGCAAGCTCAAGCTCGACCAGCCGATCAGCGACTTCTTCCCGGCCTACAAGTCGATGAAGGTGCTGACCGATCCCGACAACAGCCTCGCCAGCCGCCCCGCCGCGCGCGAGATCACGGTGCGGCATCTCCTCACGCATACCGCGGGGCTCGGCTACAACATCATCACCAAGGGGCCGCTGCTCAAGGAATATGAGCGGCTGGGCATCGTCCCCGCCGCGCTCAATCGCCAGACCGAGGCGCAGGGCAAGGCGGTGCGGCCCAAGTCGCTCAAGGAATTCGCGGAGCGCACCGCGACGCTGCCGCTGATCGCCGATCCGGGGACCAAGTGGAGTTATTCGATCGGCCTGGACGTGATGGCCGCGGTGGTCGAGGCGGCGGCGAAGATGCCGTTCGAGCGCTTCGTCCAGACGCGCATCTTCGATCCGCTCGGCATGAAGTCGAGCTATTGGCAGGTGCCGGCGAGCGCGGCGGCGCGGCTGGCCGACAACAATGCGTGGGTCGGCGACAATCTGGTCCCGCTCGATCCCGGTGCGACGTCGGTGTTCCTCGACGCGCCGAGCTTTCCCTATGGCGGCGCGGGGCTTGTCATGTCGGTGCGCGACTATGACCGCTTCCTCGACATGCTCCAGCATTACGGCACCGCGGGCGGCGTCCGCATCCTGAAGCCGGAGACGGCGCGGCTGGCCATGTCGAACCTGTTGCCGACGGGGGTCAGCTATACCCGGATCGATGCGGCGACAGGCGGCAGCGCGGGGCCGAACACGGGCTTTGGCGCGGGCGGGTCGGTGCTGCTTCAGGACGTGCCGGG
Organism: Sphingomonas sp. Y38-1Y; assembly: GCF_032391395.1. NCBI lineage: Bacteria > Pseudomonadati > Pseudomonadota > Alphaproteobacteria > Sphingomonadales > Sphingomonadaceae > Sphingomonas > Sphingomonas sp. Y38-1Y. Next base: position 3,511,016 of record NZ_CP135916.1, on the reverse strand, counting down.
CGGGCCGGGCGCGGGCACCTATGGCTGGGGCGGCGCTGCCGGGACGATCGCGTTCGTCGACCCCAAGAAGCGCGTGCGCGCGGCGGGGATGGTCAATTACTTCCCCGCGGAGAAATGGCCGCTTCGCAGCGACATCATCAAGGCGCTTTACTCTGACCTGAAGCGGTGAGCCCCGGCTTTACCGGCGCGACGATCGATCGCGCCGACCATCTTCGCGCCGATCCCGAGCGGCTGGCCGCCGCGCGCGCCGATCCGGCGGCGCGGGTGCTGGCGATGGCGGGGCTCGATCCCGTTGTCGAGGATGGGCGGCTGGTCTGGCGCGCGATTGGTCCGGACGCGGGCGAGCTCGTGCTGCTGGGGGTCGAGGCGGGCGCGCCGCGGTTCGCCGCGTTGCTCGAGACGCCGACCGAAGGCGCGGCGCGGGGGCCGGCGCTCTACGCGCTGCTCGCCACGCTCCCGCGCGAGGAGATGGCGCTCTATGCCGCGGCGCGCAGCCTGGTCGACTGGCATTCGCGGCATCGTTTCTGTCCGCGGTGCGGGGGCGAGACGGTCGTCGAGAAGGGGGGCTGGGCGCGCCACTGCGTGAGTTGCGCCGCGCAACATTTCCCGCGCACCGACCCCGTCGTTATCATGCTGGCCGAGCATGGGGGCCGGGTGCTGCTCGGCCGCGGGCTCGGCTGGCCGCCTGGGCGCTATTCGGCGCTGGCGGGCTTCGTCGAGCCCGGCGAATCGATCGAGGAAGCGGTCGCGCGCGAGATCTGGGAGGAAGCGGGGATACGCGTCGGCGACGTCCGCTATGTCGCGAGCCAGCCCTGGCCGTTCCCATCGCAGCTGATGATCGCATGCATCGGCACCGCGGCGGACGACGTGCTGACGGTGGACACGAGCGAGCTGGAGGACTGTTTCTGGGCGACCCGCGACGATGTGGTCGCGGCGATGTCCGGTGATCCGAACGCCCGCTTCCTGGCGCCGCCACCGCATGCGATCGCGTACACGTTGCTCAACTGGTGGATGAGCCAGGTTTAGGAGCTTGTGCCCCGGCGGAGGCCGGGGCCCAGTTGGGGGACGCTGGCGATCGGCAGCGCTTCGTCACTCAAGCCTTCCCAACTGGGCCCCGGCCTTCGCCGGGGCACAAGGCTAACCTCTGTCCCGCCCCTGGGCGTAGCTTCCGAGCACGCGGACCCAGGCGGTGTGGAAGCCGAGCTCGGCCAGCGCGCGGTCGACGTTCGCGTCACCGGGGCGGCCGGTGATGTCGGCGTAGAATTCGGTCGCCGCGAAGCTAGCGCCGCGCTGATAGCTTTCCAGCTTGGTCATGTTGACGCCGTTGGTCGCGAACCCGCCCAGCGCCTTGTAGAGCGCGGCGGGCACGTTCTTCACCGCAAAGATCAGCGTCGTCATGAACGGCCCGTCGCCGAGCAGCGGGCGCGATCCGCGTGCGAGGACGACGAAGCGGGTGACGTTGTGCTCACCGTCGGCGATGTCGTCGGCAAGCACCGACAGGCCATAGAGCGGCGCGGCGCCCGCAGGGGCGAGCGCCGCCACCTTCGGATCGCCGCGCTCCGCCACCAGCGCCGCGGCGCCGGCGGTGTCGGGATAGTTGACCGGCTGGATGCCGTGCGCGCGCAGCCAGTGGCGGCACTGGCCCAGCGCCTGCGGATGGCTCACCGCCTCGACCACATCGTCGCGCGTGCCGGTGCCGAGCAGCGCGTGGCGGATGGGGAGGAAATGCTCGCCGGTGATGACCAGCCCCGATTCGGGGAGCAGAAAGTGGATGTCGGCGACGCGGCCGTGGAGCGAATTCTCGATCGGGATGATCGCGCAATCGGCCCGCCCCTCTCGCACCGCGTCGATCGCATCGGCAAAATCGAAGCAGGGAAGGGGGAGTGCATCCGGGAACGCCTGAGCCAGCGCGACATGGCTGTTGGCGCCCGGCGCGCCCTGAAACGCGACGGCGCGCTCTGGAGCGGCGGCGGCGGCGGCGGTCATGGCCTCCACCAGCGGGCGGGCGGGCGCGGCGAACTGTTGCATCGGCGCCGCGCCTAGCCGTCGGTTCGCCGCGGCGCAACCGCGGCTTGCCGCGCCCGGAAACCGTCTCTAAGGGAAGGCCGAATTTCCATCTTTTCGGGCAATCGACAGCGCAATGGACAATCGGACCAACACGATCGCGGGCTGGGTTCTGGCGGGATGCGTCTCAGCGCTGGGGCTTACCATCGCCAGCGGCATGGTGTTCCACGACGAGCGGCCCGAGAAGATGGGCTACCCGATCGAGGGCGTCGTGGAAGAGGGCGCAGGCGGCGGCGAGGCCGAGGTGCCGATCGCGACCCTGCTCGCCAGCGCCGACGCCGCGGCGGGCGCCGAGGTGTTCAAGAAGTGCGCCTCCTGCCACACGATCAACCAGGGCGGCGCGGCCGGTATCGGCCCGAACCTGTGGGGCGTGCTGGGCAAGGTCCATGGGCACCAGGCGGGATTCGCCTATTCCGACGCGCTGAAGGGCGTCCCGGGCAACTGGGACTTCGAGGCGATGAACAAGTGGCTCACCAGCCCGCGCAAGTACGCGCCGGGCACCAAGATGAGCTTCGCCGGCCTGTCGAACCCGCAGGAGCGCGCCAACGTCATCGCGTATCTGAACTCGCAGGGCTCGAACCTGCCGCTGCCGGCCGCCCCGGCGCCGGGTGCCGAGGCCGGTGCGGACGCCGCCGCCGCGGGCAACGAGACTCAGGCCGAGGCGAACGTGACCGAGGGGTCGCCGACCGCCGACATGGAAGATCGCGCGACGCCCGCATCGGGCGCGCCGTCGGTCGATCCGGCCGCGGCCGAGAAGGGCGCGGAGCTTAAGAAGTAAGGCGGGCGCCTTCCATCGAACCGTTCGTGTTGAGCTTGTCGAAGCACCCGCCGCGAACATAGCGCGTGTGACACGTCCTTCGACAAGCTTAGGACGAACGGTTGTTACAGGTGGTTTCGCCCACCTTGTCGTCATTCCGGCCTCGAGCCGGAATTTCGCTTCTTTTTTCAGCAGCGCAAGTAAGCGGGACCCCGGATCAAGTCCGGGGTGACGTAGAAATCGATCTAGCGCCGCTTACCCTCGACCAGCACGGCCTGTTGCCAGCGTCCTGGCGCCTTGTCGGTCCGGTGGATGCAGCCCGCCCAGCAGCAGGGGCGCTTCTTGCCCTCCAGTAGTTCCTCGCCCGTGCGCCGGATGCGGCGTTCGCGGGTGGTGGCTTGCTTCGCGTCCTCGACCCAGCAGATGAACTCGTTGCGGCCGAGCGGCGTCAGGGCCGACCAGCGCGACCAGAGCGCCGCATCTCCCTCGATCGCCGACCGGAGATCGGCGGGCGCCACGTGCACGGTGCCCTCGGGGAAGTCGCCGGCCATCAGTCGTCGGGACCGAGCCCCTCGGCCAAGTCGCGGGGGCGGACGAAGCGGTCGAGCGTCGCCCTGCCTGCGCCGGCATCGGCCCAGCCGCCGGGCCAGCTCAACACCGCGACTGCGGCGGTCGGGTATTTGACCTCGACTTCGCTTCGCAGCCCCTCTGCATCGGGGACGAGCGTGAGGACGAGTTCTTCCAGCCCCGGATTGTGCCCGACCATCAGCGCGGCGTCGGCGTCCGCCGGAAACTCCCGCACCAGGTCGAGGAGCGTCGCCGCGGAGGCGAGATAGATGCGCTTGTCCCATTCGGGCTCGATCGGCGTGCCATAGCCTTCGCTGACCCCGTCCAGCGTCTCGATGACGCGGACCGCGGGCGAGGCGGCGATGTGGTCGAAGGCGAGCCCCTCGCGCCGCATCCAGGTGCCGACCACCACCGCGGCACGGCGTCCGCGCGTGTTGAGCGGTCGGTCGAAATCGCGTGCGACGGCATCGTCCCAGCTCGACTTGGCGTGGCGCAGCAGCGTCAGGCTGGGCATGGGGCTCCCCGGTTCAGGCCTCGATCGCGCCCTCTTGCCCGAGTGAGAGCGGATTGGCCAGCGCCCGTGCGATCCCGCACGCTTCGTCGAGCGTCACGCGATCGACTTGCGTTCCCGGCGGAAACGCATCGAGCAGCCGCGTCGGGCAGGCGGAGGAAAGGAGGATGAACGCGCCGCGATCGTCGGCACGTCGGATCAGCCGCCCGAACGCCTGGGCGAGGCGGGCGCGGACGATACGGTCGTCATACGCCTTGCCACCCATCGCGAGTTTGCGTGCGGCGTGAAGGACCGAAGGCTTGGGCCAGGGCACACCCTCCATCACCACCAGCCGCAGCGAGCGGCCGGGCACGTCCACGCCGTCGCGCAGCGCATCGGTGCCGATCAGCGACGCGCGCGCATCGTCGCGAAAGATGTCGACCAGCGTTCCCGTATCGATCGGATCGACATGCTGGGCCAATAGTGGAAGGCCTTCTCGCGCGAGGCGGTCGGCGATGCGCGCGTGGACGCCGCGCAGCCGCCGGATCGCGGTAAAGAGGCCGAGCACGCCGCCGCCGGACGCGACGATCAGCCGCGCATAAGCGTTGGCGAGCGCCGGCACGTCGCCGCGCTTGACGTCGGTGACGAGCAGCACGCGCGCGTTCGCCGCATAGTCGAACGGGCTCGCCGCCTCGAACCGCTGCGGGCCGAGCGCCAGATGCTGCGCCCCCGACCGCGCCTCCGCGACGTCCCAGTCGCCCCCGGCGCGCAGCGTCGCGGAGGTGACGAGCACGCCATGCGCGGGCTTGAGCACCGTTTCGGCGAACGGACGGGTCGGGTCGAGCCAGCGGCGGTGGAGGCCCATGTCCCATTCGCGCCCCTCGACGCGGTCGACCGCGAGCCAGTCGACATAGTCGGGGTCGGCCGGCCCGCCGACGCGCTGAACCAGCGCGCTCCACGCCCCGACCATGTCGCGCCGCCAGCCGAGCGAGGCGATCGCCCCCTCGATCCGCGCGCGGGCGGGACCGTCGAGCCAGTCGGGGCCGTCGTCCAGCACCGCCTCCAGCCGATGCCCCAGCGCCACCATCGGCCGCACCAGCGCATCCAGCGCCGCCGCCGCCGCGCCCGCCGCCTCCACCAAAGCGGGCGACGGTTCGGCGAGTTCGGTCTCAAGCCCATAGCCGCCCTCGGCCGCGCCCTCGTCGCGGGCGTAGACGAGGCCGCGGACGGCACCGAGCAGCGCCTCGATCGCGCCGAACGGCTCGCCCTGCGCGACGCGGGCGATCCAGCCTTCGCTCGGCAGCATCCGCGCGCCCTCGATCATCTCGGCGATCGCGCGGCCACCGGCTTCGTCATAGCTGGCGACGTCGGATAGGCGCGCGGCCAGGCCCCGGCGGCGTCCGCGGCCGCCCGCTTCGGGTCCGGTGATCCAGCGCCTGAGCTCGATCGTCTCGGCGCCGGTCAGCGCCGCGCCGAACATCGAATCGGCCGCCTCGAACAGATGATGCCCCTCGTCGAACACCAGCCGCGTCGGCCGTGCCGCTGCCTCTCGCCCGCGTGCGGCGTTGACCATGACGAGCGCATGGTTGGCGATGACGAGGTCGGCCTCCGCACTCGCCCGCGCCGCGCGTTCGATGAAGCATTTCCGATAATGCGGGCAGCCGGCATAGACGCACTCGCCGCGCCGGTCGGTCAGCGCGGTCGATCCGTTGCGGCGGAACAGAGTCGGCAACCAGCCGGGCAGGTCGCCGCCGACCATGTCGCCATCGGCGGTATAGGCCGCCCAGCGCGCGACCAGCTGCGCCAGGATCGCCGCGCGGCCGGCGAACCCGCCCTGCAGCGCATCCTCCAGGTTGAGCAGGCAGACGTAGTTCTCGCGCCCCTTGCGGGTGACGATACGGCGGCGGCGCTCGGCCGCATCGGGGATGAGGCGCGCGCCCTCCGCCGACAATTGCCGTTGCAGCGCCTTGGTAAAGGTCGAGATCCACACGGGACCGCCCGCCCGCTCGGCCCAGAGCGAAGCGGGGGCGAGATAACCGAGCGTCTTGCCGATGCCGGTGCCCGCCTCCGCCAGCACGAGGTTGGGCGCTTCCCGCACCGTGCGCGGGCCGAAGGCGTGGGCGGCGGCGACGGCGAAGCGGCGCTGGCCGGTGCGCTGCTCGGCGCCGGTGCCGGTCAGCGAATGGAGCCGGCCGAGCACGACATCCTCGTCCAGCGTGATCGTCCGCGGGGCAGGGCGGGGGGCGGCCTCCTCCCACTCGGGCAGTTTCGAGAACAGCCAGCGTTCGGGCACCGCCGGCCGCGCGATACGGTCGGCGAGGAGCGGCGCCCAGGGCCAGCGCGCGCGGGCGAGCGACTGGAGCGCGTGCCATGCGCCTTCGCGTTCCGGCCAATCGCCGCCGGCGATGTCGAGAAGGCGCTGGGTTGCGGCGATCAGCAGCGGCGCGACCTCGGCATCGTCCGCCGGTGGGTCGAGGTCGACGGCGCGCGCGAGCCCCGCGGGCGTCGGTACGATGAAGCGCGCGGGGAAAAGGAAGGCGTAGAGCTCGAGCAGGTCGAGGCCGGATAGCTCCGGATGCCCCAGCCGCTGGCCGATCAGCGGGGCGTTGAGGACGAGCGCGGGGGTTTCGGCGGCGAACCTGATCGCCTCGCCGCGCCCAACCGCCCGCGCGCCGGCCATGTCGGCAATCCAGATGCCGGCATGGCTGGCGTGGAGGGCGGGGTAGGGACGCACCGGTGCGATATCGGCGATGGAGAACGGAATGGCAACGGGCGTGGGGCGTGCGGGGCACGTCCTTCGACAGGCTCAGGACGAACGGAATGGGTTGGGGAAACCGTTCGTGCTGAGCTTGTCGAAGCACGTGTCGACGAGCGAAAACGCGACGTCACCTCGGACTTGATCCGGGGTCCCGCTGCTTTCCGGCCACCAGAAGGAAGAAGCGGGATCCCGGATCAAGTCCGGGATGACGTGCTTAGCTCGCCGGGCGCACGCGCCAGATCACGTTGCCGACATCGTCCGCCACCAGCAGCGCGCCCGTGCGGTCGCCGATCACGCCGACCGGCCGGCCCTGTGCGCGGCCTTCGCCGTCGAGGAAGCCGCCGAGCACCTCGATGGGGAGCGCGCCGGTGGGGAACCCGTTGCCGGCGAACGGCACGAACAGCACCTTGTAGCCGGCGGGCGGCTCGCGGTTCCACGACCCGTGCTGGCCGATGAACGCGCCCGAGGCATAGCGCCCGCCGAGCCGCACGCCGTCGCTGAACGCAAGGCCGAGCGAGGCGGTGTGCGGCCCCAGCGCATAGTCGGGGCGGCGAGTATATTCGCGCAGGTCCAGCCGCTGCGGCTGCACGCGCTCGTCGGTGTAGCCGCCCCAGTAATTCCACGGCCAGCCATAGAAGCCGCCGAACTCGACGCGCGTCAGGTAATCGGGCGGCACGTCGGAGCCGATCATGTCGCGCTCGTTGACGACGGTCCACAGCGTCTTGTCGACGGGGTTGATCGCCATGCCGACGGGATTGCGCAGGCCCGCTGCATAGATGCGGAAGCGCTTCTGCTCGGGGAAGACCTCGAGGATGTTGGCGCGGTTCTTCTCGCGCTCGATCCCGTTGTCGGCGATGTTCGAGTCCGATCCGACCGCCACGAACAGGCTCGACCCGTTCGGATTGGGAATGATGTTGCGCGTCCAGTGACTGCCGGGCGGCAGGTCGACGATCTTCTCGGGCTTGGCGTCGATCCGCGTCTGGCCGGGGCGGAAGGGAAAGCGCACCAGCGAATCGGTGTTGGCGACGTAGAGCCACTCGCCGACCAGCGCCATGCCGAACGGCGAGTTGAGCCCGCCGACCAGCACCGTCCGCGTTTCCGCGCGCCCGTCGCCATCGGCATCGCGCAGCAGCGTGATGCGGTTGGCGGAGGGAACCGTGGCGCCGGCACGGCCCATCAGCCAGCCCTGCACCGTCTTGACGATACCGCCGCCCTCACGCTTCGGGCCGGCGGTCTCGGCCACCAGCACGTCACCATTGGGGAGCAGGTACATCCAGCGCGGATGGTCGAGGCCCGTCGCGAACGCATCCACGGCAAGACCCGCGCCGGGTACCGGCTTCGCGCCCTCCGCCCAGCCCACCGGCTCGGCGATGCCGACGGTCGGGAGGAACTGCTTGCGCGGCGCGGTGATGCGCGGGGTCTTGCCCATCACCTGCTCGATCGGCAGTCGTGCCTCGTCCGGACGGGTCAGCCACCAGAAGACGCCGGCGCCCAGGGCGATGAAGAGGCCGAGCACGATCAGGATGTGTTTGCGCATTCGGTCCAGATAGCGGCTCGTCGCACGCGCGCAAAGGCCGGGCGTGCGTGCGTGGTCGGATGGGAACCGCTTTGCCTGCCGCGGCTTGAGCGGGAATGAAGATGCTTTATCCCGCGACTGCGCTGATCGCGCTGATGCTGTCGGCCTGCAGCGGTGCGCCCGAGCAGCCCGCCGGCGACGCCTCGACCACCGCCGGCGTGACCGCGCCTTCGAACGTCGCGACCAGCGTCGGCGGCGACGTCGCTGCGGCGCCTGATGCCGCGCCGACCGCAGCCGCTGCGTCGCCGATCCCCGACGGCGCGAGGAGCTGTACCGCCGAGATCGGCGAGGCTCGAGCCAAGGCGCTCGCCGACCAGTGCCGGATGGTGTCGCCGGCCACGCGCCCGCCCTGCAACGTCGCCAACAGCTGCGCGATGATGCGCGACGAGGTCGCCCGGTCGTGCGCGCTGTTCGCCGACGATCCGCCCGCCGAATGCGGCAATCCCAGCCAGGGCGAACTCGCCGCCGACGTCGTGCGGCTCTATTACGACGCGATCAACTCGCGCGACTATCCGGTCGCCTATGCGCAATGGGGCGGGCGGGGCGAGGCGAGCGGGAAGTCCTATGCCGACTTCGCCGCGGGCTTTGCCGGCACGCGCAGTGTCACCGTGCGCGCGACCGAGCCGCAGGACGTCGAGGGCGGTGCGGGATCGCTCTATGCAACGGTGCCGGTGACCGTCGACGCGGTGCTGGCCGACGGCAAACGCCAGCGCTTCACCGGCAGCTATGTGATCCGGCGCGTCAACAACGTCGATGGCGCGAGCGCCGAGCAGAAGCGCTGGCACATCGATTCGGCGAAGCTGAAGGCGGGGTAACCGGAGGACCTTACTCCTCCGGCACCGCCTCCCGCGGCGGATGGAGGCGGAGCTTCGCGACGCGGCGCGAGTCCGCTTCGAGTATCTCGAGCTGCCATCCGCTCGGATGCGTCAGGCACGCGCCGGCCTGCGGCACATGGCCCGCCAGCACGAAGGCAAGGCCGCCGAGCGTCTCGATGTCCTCCTCAACCTCCGCCAGTCGCGGATCGACGAGGCGCGCGACCTGCTCCAGCTCCGCGCGCGCATCCGCTTCCCATGCGCCGCCGTCGATCGGAACGATCAACTCGTGGGGCGCATCGTCATGCTCGTCCTCAATCGCGCCGACGATTTCCTCGACGAGGTCCTCGATCGTGATGAGGCCCTCGGTCCCCGAATATTCGTCCAGCACGACCGCCAGGTGCGTGCGGCTGGTCTGCATCTGGAGCAGGAGATCGATCGCACCCATCGATTGGGGGACGTAGAGCGGCTGACGGATCAGCCCCTCCAGCGTCGCGGGCGGTGTCTCGCCAGAGGCGAGGATGGCGAACACGTCCTTGATGTGGACCATGCCGATCACGTCGTCGAGATTTTCGCGATAGACCAGGAGGCGGCTGTGCCCTTCGGTGGCGAAGCACTGGACGAGGTCGGCGAAGGCGGTGCGTGCCTCGACCGCGGTGATGTCCGCGCGCGGCACGCCGACGTCGCCCGCGTCGCGCTCGCCGAAGTGAAGGAGGTTGCGGATCATCTGTCGCTCGACGGGGGCAAGGTCGCCCGCGATCGGCTGTTCCGCCTCTTCCTCATGCTCGGCGATGACGTCCTCGATCCGCGTCCTCAGCGTCTCGTGACCGTCGTCACCCAGGAAAAAGGCGCGGAGACCGCGCCAGATGCCGCCGTCGCCGGCGTTGCTACTGTCGCCGGGCGCGGCGCTCGTACTTTGGCCCTCGGGCATTGGGGTTCGTCAGTCCTCGTCGATCAGATAGGGGTCGTGCAGGCCGAGTTGCGCCATCGCGGCGCGCTCGATCGATTCCATCGCCTCGGCTTCGGCATCCCCCTGATGGTCATAGCCTAGCAAATGCAGGCAGCCGTGAACAATCAGGTGCGTGGCATGTTCCGCGACGCCGATGCCGCGCTCCGCCGCCTCTCGCGCGCAGACGCCGTGGGCGAGGACGATGTCACCGAGCAGCACCTCGCCATCGTCGCTGTTCTGCGTCACGGTGTCGAGCAGGTCGGGCTGGACCATCGGAAAGGACAGGACGTTGGTCGGCTTGTCCTTGCCGCGATACTGGCGATTGAGCGTGTGAACCTCGGCGTCGTCGGTCAGCCGGACGGCAACCTCGATCGTCACCGGGGCATCGAGCCAGAAGGCCTGCGGCGTCCGCTCGATCGCGGCGCGCGCGGCGCGGTTGGCGAGCGCCTCCCAATCGACGTCAGCGGGCCAGTCGGCTTCGGCCTGGACGGCCATGTCGATCATGAAAGATCGGTCCTCGCGAAATCGTCGCCCTTGTAGAGAAGCCGGGCGCCATGAGCCTTTGCACAGCCATAGGCGAAGCAATCGCCCATGTTGAGTCCTGCCGGCGTGCCCCGGCCATACTGCGCATAGGCGTCGAGTGCGAGGCTCAGTTCGCGCTCGGCAATGGGAACCATGCGAAGATTGCAAGAAATCACGAACGCATCGATCTGCTCGCGCGCACGATCCAGATTGATCGCGAAGATGCGACGCAGCGCTACCGACGCTTCCCACAAAGCGACGGCGGACACGATCCTCTCGCGGTCGGTGTCGAGCCGTTCCGCAAGCACCTTATGGTCGCTCTCCAGCGCCAAGATGCCCACGATCGCAGAGGCGTCGACGAACCATGTCATGCGTCCGGGTCCGGCCCCTCGCCCGAAAGCCAATCGAAAAACGCCTTGTCGGCTTTTCGGCCGGTCGGCGGGGGCAATGGATTGCGCTGACGATACTCGTTGAGCCAATCCAGCGTCGAACGAGCGCCTTCCTCTTTCGGCAAAGCCTGCTCCGCCTTCCGCAGGGCATCCCGCACCGCCTCGGTTTTCGTCGTCCCGAGCCGCTTGGCGAGACGTGTTGCCAGCGCCGCAGTTTCTGGGTCCTTGATGTAGAGCGATGCCATGATCCTGTCTCCGGGATATCCCCTAATTAGTGAAGGATATCCCTTCGTTCAATCGCCGCCTTCGTAGGCCTGGACGATGCGCCCGACGATTGGGTGGCGAACGACGTCGGCGGCGGTGAAGCGGACGATGGACAGGCCCTGGATGTCGCCAAGCCGGGCGACCGCGTCGTTGAGGCCGGAGGCGACGACGCCGCCGGGCAGATCGACCTGGTTGGGGTCGCCGCACACCACCATCCGGCTGTTCTGGCCGAAGCGGGTGAGGAACATCTTCATCTGCATCGGCGTCGTATTCTGCGCCTCGTCGAGGATGACGAAGGCATCGGCGAGCGTGCGGCCGCGCATGAAGGCGATCGGCGCGATCTCGATCTCGCCGCTTGCGATGCGACGCTCGACCTGTTCGGCGGGGAGGCAGTCGTAGAGCGCGTCGTAGAGGGGGCGGAGATAGGGGTCGACCTTCTCCTTCATGTCGCCGGGCAGGAAGCCGAGCTTCTCGCCCGCCTCGACCGCGGGGCGCGAGAGGATCAGGCGCTGAACGCTGCCGGTGATGAGCTGGGCGACCGCCTGGGCGACGGCGATATAGGTCTTGCCCGTGCCCGCCGGCCCGAGCGCGAAGATGATGTCGTTGCCGACCAGCTCCTGCATGTAATGCGCCTGCGCGGCAGACCGCGGGACGATCGTCTTCTTGCGCGTCCGGATCATGATCGGTGGCGGCGCGGCGGGATCGCGGCGGATGATGCCGTCGAGGGTCGGCTCGGATGCCATCGCGATCGTCGCATCGACGAGGCCCGGATCGATCTCCTGCCCCTGGATCAGCCGCGAATGGAGGCCGTGGAGCACGTCGCGCGCGAGCGCCACCGCCTCCGCCGTCCCCTCGATCCCCACCTTGTCGCCGCGCGCGGTGATATAGACGCCGAGGCGGTTTTCGAGCGCGACCAGGTTGGTGTCATATTCGCCGAAGAGCTGGGGCAGCATTTCGGGCCGGTCGAAGCTCAGTTCGATACGCGACTTCTCCCCCGCGCGGGCGGGGACGGGCTTGCGGCTCATGCGATCCTTTCACGCTTGCAAAGCGCAGTCTGTCAGACGGCAGGAACGCCGTACAACGCGAAAATGACGCACGTGCGCGCGCGGGCGCGCGGCGTGGCCATAAAGTCACGCGGCGGCGCGCACCCGCTCGACGCCTGCCAGCGAATTCGGGTCGGCGCGAACGATCTCGACCTCGACGATCGTGCCAATGGGGGCATCGGTCATCAGGTGGACCGATTGGAGCCAGGGCGACTTGCCGAGCATCTGGCCGGGAAGCTTGCCGCGGCGCTCGATCAGCACCTCGCACGTCCGGCCGAGCGTCGCGGCGTTGAACCCGGCCTGGTCGCGGTTGAGCGCGGCCTGAAGGCGCTGGAGCCGCTCGTCCATCACCGACGCCGGCACCGCGCCGGCCATGTCGGCGGCGGGGGTGCCGGGGCGGGGGCTGTACTTGAAGCTGAACGCCTGGGCATAGCCGACCTCGCCCACCAGGCTGAGCGTATCCTCGAACTCGGCATCGGTTTCGCCGGGGAAGCCGACGATGAAGTCGCCCGACAGCGCGATGTCGGGGCGAACCGCGCGGATGCGGTCGAGAAGGCGCAGATAGGTGTCGCGCGTGTGGCTGCGGTTCATCGCCTTGAGCACGCGGTCGTTGCCCGCCTGCACCGGCAGATGGAGGAACGGCATCAGCTTCTCGACCTTGGCATGCGCGCGGATCAGACCGTCGGTCATGTCGTTGGGATGGCTGGTGGTATAGCGGATGCGCGCCAATCCCTCGATCCGGTCGAGCGCATGGATCAGCGCCTCGAGCCCGTTCTCGTCCGTGTCGCGCCAGCCGTTGACGTTCTGGCCGAGCAACGTGATCTCGCGCGCGCCCGCGTCGACCAGCGCCTTGGCCTCGTCGACGATCGCGGCCATCGGCCGGCTGACTTCGGCGCCGCGGGTATAGGGGACGACGCAATAGGTGCAGAATTTGTCGCAGCCTTCCTGCACCGTGAGGAAAGCGGAAGGGCCGATGCGGCGGCGGCGGGGAAGGGCGCCGAACTTGGACTCGAGCGGCATGTCGGTGTCGAGCGCTGGCGCGCCCGCGGCGGCGCGCGCGACCAGCGCGGGCAGGTTGTGATAGGCTTGCGGCCCCACCACCACGTCGACCTTGGCGCGGGCGACGATCTCCGCCCCCTCCGCCTGCGCGACGCAGCCGGCGACGGCGATCATCGGGCGGCGGCCATCGGCCCTGGCGTGCTTGCGGATGCGGCCGATGTCCGAATAGACCTTCTCGGTCGCCTTTTCGCGGATGTGGCAGGTGTTGAGGACGACGAGATCGGCGGCGTCGGCGTCGGCCGTCGCGGTCATGCCCTCGGCCGCCATCAGCTCGCCCATCCGCTCGCCGTCATAGACGTTCATCTGGCAGCCGAACGATTTGACGTGGAAGGTCTTGGGCTTGGAAGGCGCGTTCATGATCCGCGCGCCCTTAGCGAAGATCGCCCGTTTCCGCCAGCGGCGGGGCGCGATCCCTCGCATAGCCGACCGGCGCGACGTCGTGGCCGAACGGCCGGAGTGGATGGCCGAGCGCCGCGACCAGCGCCGCCTCGATCCGGCGGCGGCTTTCGGCGGCGATCGCCTTGCGGCCCGGATGGTCGGCGGGGAAGAAGGGCTCGAGGAAGTGGACGCGCAGGGGAAAGCTCCCCTGCCGCGCGAGGACGCGCTTGGCGTTGTTGACGCCGCCCTCCTCGCCGATCCAGCCGATCTCTTCGGCGACGGCGCCATAGTCGAGCAGCACCGGCTGAACCATCACGCCCGGAGGTGGCGGTTCCAGGACGCGCAGCATCGGCGTCTTGAACGGGAGCAGCGACTTGCCGTCGGTGGTCGTCCCTTCCGGAAAGATGGTGATCGCCCAATTGTCGGCGAGCGCGTCGCGAAGCTGGTTGATCTGTTCGGCGACGCCCAGCCGGTTCTCGCGCTTCACATAGACGGTGCGGTTGAGCCCCGCGAGCCAGCCGACGAGCGGCGAGCTGGCGAGCTCAGCCTTCGCCACGAAGGCGGTACCGCTCGCGCCGCCAAGCGCGAGGATGTCGATCCAGCTCAAATGATTGGAGACGTAGAAGACATCGCGGCGAAGCGGCGTGCCGATCTTCTCGACACGGGCGCCCACGACCCAGGCGACGCGGCCCAAGAACCAGCGCGGCCAGGGCGAGGGCAGGCGGAAGAGGCGCCAAAGATAGTGCATCGGCACATGGCTGACGACGAGTAGCAGCATCAGCGCAATGCGCGCCCAGAGCCGGATCTGCTCGGGCGTGGTCAGCCGGGTGCTAAGCCCCGCAGCGGCCTCTGCCCGCCGCGTCGCCTCACGACTTGCGGTCGAGTGCGACTCCATAAAGCTCCATGCGATGGTCGACGAGACGGAAGCCAAGCCGTTCGGCGATCTGCTTTTGCAGAAGCTCGAGTTCGGGATCGACGAACTCGATCACCTTGCCGGTCTCGACATCGATCAGGTGATCGTGGTGAGCCTCGGGCGCGGGCTCGTAGCGGGCGCGACCGTCGCCGAAGTCGTGGCGGTCGAGAATGCCGGCTTCTTCGAACAGGCGCACGGTCCGATAGACGGTGGCGATCGAGATGCCCGGATCGATGGCGGACGCGCGCGCATAGACGCGCTCGACATCGGGATGGTCCTCTGCCTCGGAAAGGACGCGGGCGATGACACGCCGCTGTTCGGTGATGCGCAGGCCCTTTTCATGGCAAAGGGCTTCGAGGTCGATCTTACGGGGCATGGCGCCGATGTAGACTTAGCGGAGCGCCGTGGGAAGGGTTCGGGGCGAGCGAACGACTCGCAAGTGCCGGCCCGGCGCGGTGCGCCGAGCCGTGCATTCGATCAGCGCTTGCGGCGCTTGGTGCCGAGGCCGATCTTCTTGGCCAGGCTGCGACGCTGCTCGGCGTAATTGGGGGCGACCATCGGATAGTCCGCCGGCAGGTTCCACTTGGCGCGGTACTGCTCGGGCGTCATCTGATAGTGCGTCATCAGGTGACGCTTGAGCATCTTGAGCTTCTTGCCGTCCTCGAGGCAGACGATGTAATCCGGCTTCACCGACGAGCGCACCGAAACCGCAGGCTCCTGCTTCACTTCGGGTTCGGCGACCGCGCCGCCCAGACCCGCCAGAGCGCCGTGCACGTTCTGGATCAGCAGCGGCAGGTCGGAAACCGCCACGCTGTTGTTGCTGACATGCGCCGCAACGATGTCGGCGGTCAGCGTGACCATCGTTTCGTGCAACTCGTTCTGATTTTCCATTTTGAATCCTTTGACCCAGATTAGGGTTGCGTCTGCTGCGCATTGCCCGGCCGCCCCTATCGTTCGACAGGGTGGCGACTTCAAGGCGAAATGGTAATCTTTTCAGCCGTTGTGCAGTTCGAGACTGAAGCTATGCGCGTCGAATACATTGCCCGTGGACCCGCGGTAATAATCGCGCCTTACGCCGACCTTACGAAATCCCTCGCGACGATAAAGATTTATGGCGCCATTGCCCGCGCGGACTTCCAGATGCAGTGAAGCGGCGCCGCGATCGCGGCAGTCGCGGATCACGCTGCGCAGCAGCGCGCCGCCGACGCCGCGCCGCTGTGCCGACGGGCGGACGGTGAGCAGCAGCAGTTCGGCCTCGTCCGCCGCCACGCGCGCGAGGGCAAAACCCGCCGGCTCCCCGTCCAGCTCGGCGAGCGTCAGCCAGACGCCGGGGAGCGAGAGGATGCCCAGGCACTGATTGGGCGTCCACGCCTCGCCATAACGAGGGTCGAACCCCTCGGCCATCATCGCGCTGACGAGGCGCAATTCCGGTGGCCCGCCGGGGCGCAGGACGGTGCCGGCGACGTCGGTGCTCAAGGCGTTCCCGGCAGCTTGGCGTCGGGCGCGCGGCCATAGATCGGCGTCGCGGCGAGCGCGCGATCGGCGGGCGCGAGCAGCCATGCATCGGCGGCGGCGGGGTGGCGTGCCTCAAGGTCACGATTTTCGGCGGTCAGGTGGCGGATGCCGTCGCCGACGATCGCGAGGTCGGCAGGGAGTAGCGCGAGCGCCGCGGCGGGCGTCAGCGACGCGAAAGGGGCACGCGGGCCGGACGAGCGATCGAATGCCTGCACGAAGACTTCACCGTGCCCCCCTTCCATCACGACCGCAAGCGCGGACCGGTCGGGTCGGTCGGCAAAGGCGCGGGCAGCGACGAGCGGCAGCGCACTGAACCCCGACGTCGGCACGCCCCAGCCCAGGCCAAGGCCGCGCGCGGCGGCGATGCCGACGCGGATGCCGGTAAAGCTGCCCGGTCCGCAATCGACCAGGATCGCGTCGGCGCGGCCGCCGCCGGGCAACTCGGCGATCATCGGCAGCAACCGCTCGGCATGGCCGCGCCCGACGATCTCGTGACACGCCGCCAGCACCGCGCCGTCGTCGCCGATCAGCGCGACCGAGCAGGCGGCGGTGGCGGTTTCGATGACGAGCGTGGTCAAACCGTCAGGCGATCCGGTTGAATTTCTCGAACTCGGGCCGCGGGCTGCGGTCGAAGATCGTCGAGCGGTCCCCCTTGCCGAGCGTCGAGATGAAGTTGACGCGAACGCGCGGTTCGTCGGCGAAGAAGGCGGCGTTCACCTTGTCGGCGTCGAAGCCCGACATTGGCCCCGTGTCCCAGCCGAGCGCGCGGGCGGCGATGATGAAATAGGCGCCCTGAAGCGTCGAGTTGCGCATCGCGCTTTCCTCGCGCAGCGCCGCGTTGCCGTTAAACCAGCTCCGCGCGTCGGCGTGCGGGAACAGCCAGGGAAGCTGCTCGTGGAATTCGAGATCCATGCCGATCACGACGGCGGCGGGCGCCTTGCGGATCTTGTCGGCATTGCCGGGCGCGCAGTCGGCAAGCTTGTCGCGGCCGGCCTGATCGAGCAGCCAGACGAACCGTGCGGGCTGCTGATTGGCGGAGGTCGGTCCCATCTTGATAAGATCGTAGATCGCCCGAACGTCCGCCTCGGTCACGGGCGTGTCGTCATACCCGTTATAGGTGCGCGCCTCGCGAAAGATCGTGTCGAGCGCGTCGGCGCCGAGCGGCTGGCCCATCCGTCATTCCCCTTAAATTGATGTAAGGCGCGTCAGACCGCGCGGACCTCGGTCACTTCGGGCACATAGTAGCGGAGGAGCTGCTCAATGCCCTGCTTGAGCGTCGCGGTCGAAGACGGGCAGCCCGAACAGGCGCCCTGCATCTGGAGATAGACCTTGCCCTTCTCGAACCCGCGATAGACGATGTCGCCGCCGTCGTTGGCGACCGCGGGGCGGACGCGCGTGTCGATGAGCTCGCGGATCTGCGCGACGATGTCGGCGTCCTCCGGATCCTCGGCGAAGGCGGCGCTTTCCGGCGGGACGGAGATCTCGCCGGCGCTGCCCGGGCGGAACAGCGGCATGTCGCCGGCGAAGTGGTCGAGCAGGATGCCGAGCACGTCGGGCTTCAGCATCGCCCAGTCGACGCCGGGCGCGGCGGTCACGCTGACGAAGTCGCGGCCGAAGAACACGCCGGTCACGTCACCCAGGTCGAACAGCGCCTGCGCGAGCGGCGAGGCCTCCGCCTCTTCAGGGCTGACGAAGTCGCGGGTGCCGCTCGCCATCACGTTCCGGCCGGGCAGGAACTTGAGGGTCGCGGGGTTGGGTGTCGCTTCGGTCTCGATCAGCATGGCCGCCATGTGGCCGCGCCGGGCCCCGCGATCAAGGGATCAGCCAAGGTCACCGGTCGAGCGAGGACATCGCCCGGTTCCAGGCATGGATGTTGGCGCGCGCTTCCTGGACGAAGGGCGAGCGGCGCACGAAGCCGAGGAACAGGTCGGCGATCCACCTGCCCGGCTGGGCGAGCGGCCGCTCGAACTGGATCAGGAGGACGACCCGGGTGCCGGCGCTGTCGTTCCAGACCTCATGGTCATAGGTGTCGTCGAAGACGAGCGTCTCGCCCTCTGCCCAGCGCACGAAGCGGTCGCCGACGCGCATGCGGACGTCGCCGTCCTGCGGCACGATCAGGCCGAGGTGACAGGTGACGAGTCCCTTGGTGACGCCGCGATGCGCCGGGATGTGCGTGCCAGGCGCGAGGATCGAGAAAAAGGCGCTGTTGAGCCCGGGAACGCGCGCGACGAGCGCCGCGGTCCGCGGGCAGCGCGCCAGGTTCTCCGGAATGGGGTAGCCATAGCCGTGAAGGAAGAAGGATTGCCACATCTCTGGCGCGGCGATCGTGCGATGGTCGGGCGAGATGTCGGACAGGCTGGGCGCGGCACCCTGATCCATTGCCACCGCGCGCGCTTCATCGCGGATCGCCTGCCACTCGGCGCGCAGGCCCTCGGTCCAGGCGAAGTCGCGCATGTCGAGCACGGGATCGTTGGGCACGAGCGACGAAGCGGCGATCAGCCGGTCAAACAGCCCGCGCAATGCCTTGCCGACGCGGATGATGAGCGGGCGGCGCGGTGCGGCCGAGGCGCTCGGCGCGGGAAGACGCGCGATCGGGCGGGCGGGAAGGGGAAGGGCCTGGATACGCAAGAAGACCGGACTGCTCTGGTCCGCGAAACGCGGCGGACGACGCTGGGCTAGGCGCGCATCGCGTCGGAAACATGGCAGCGCGAAGGCGATTGCGGCACCGGCATGTGCCGTCTGGCCGGAAGGTGGCTCGCGTTTCGCTTGGGCTGGCACCTCGCGGCAAACGCCGCTAGCCTTGGGCGATGATCTCCCCGATCCGTTCGCGTACCGCCCTCGGCGTGCTGCTGCTCGCCGCCGCTTTCCCCATCGCCGCCCAGCAGACCGCCGCGCCGCAACCGGTGCCGCAGCAGGCCGCGCCATCCCAAGCCGCGCCCGCGCCGCGATCGGTCGCGCCGACCGTCATCCCGCTGATGCAGCCGGGGCCGGTACAGACCGCGGACGAGCCCTGGCTGTACAAGGGCAGCGACATCACGCCCGATCCGGCGTGGACGTTCGGCACGCTGCCCAACGGCCTGCGCTATGCCGTGCGCCGCAACGGCGTGCCGCCGGGCCAGGTGGCGATTCGCGTGCGCATCGACGCAGGCTCGCTGATGGAGCAGGACAGCGAGCGCGGCTTTGCGCACCTGATCGAGCATCTGAGCTTTCGCGGGTCACAATACGTCCCTGATGGCGAATCCAAGCGGCTGTGGCAGCGGCTGGGCGTCACCTTCGGATCCGACAGCAACGCCAGCACGACCTTTACGCAGACGGTGTACAAGCTCGATCTGCCCTCGGCGACGCCGCAGGGGCTGGATGAGAGCATGAAGGTGCTGTCGGGGATGATGGCGGCGCCGGCGCTGACGCAGGCGGCGCTCGATGCCGAGCGGCCGGTGGTGCTTGCCGAGCAGCGCGAGCGGCTCAATCCGTCGATGCGCTTCTCCGACGCCACGCGCAGCCTGTTCTTTGCCGGCCAGCCGCTGGCCGGCCGGTCGCCGATCGGCACGGTCGAGACGCTGAACGGCGCGACCGCGGCGAGCGTGCAGGCGTTCCACGATCGCTGGTACCGGCCCGACCGCACGACGATCGTCATCGCGGGCGACGTCGATCCGGCGCAGCTGACGCAGCTCGTCCAGAAGCACTTCACCGGCTGGACCGCGAAGGGTCCTGCGACGCCGGCACCCGATTTCGGCAAGCCCAAGGACGGCGCGCCGGCGAGCGCGGTGTCGACCGAACCCTCGATCCCGCCGGTCGTCACCATGGCGATCCTGCGCCCCTGGAACATCACCGCCGACACGGTGCTGTTCAACCAGGAGCGGATGATCGACCAGATCGCGGTGCGCATCCTCAACCGCCGGCTCGAATCGCGAGCGCGGGGTGGCGGGAGCTTCATCACCGCCAATGCCGATCTTCAGGACGTCGCACGCTCCGCCAACCTGACCGCGGTCAGCATCGTGCCCGTGGGCGAGGATTGGGAAACCGCCGTCCGCGACGTGCGCCGCGTGATCGCCGACGCGATGGTCAACGCGCCCACGCAAGGCGAGATCGACCGCGAAGTCGCCGAGATCGACGCGGCGATGAAGAACGCCGTCGATACCAGCCGCGTCGAGGCGGGCGCGATCCAGGCCGACGAGATCGTCCAGGCGGTCGACATCCGCGAGACCGCGGCCTCGTCCGAAGGATCGCTCGGCATCTTCCGCGGGGCGGTGGCGAAGAAGTTCTTCACGCCCGACCGCGTGCTCGCCGCCACCAAGAAGGTGTTCGAGGGCGACCGCCGCGCGATCGTCAACACGCGCGCGCCCGACGCGACGATCCAGGCGAAGCTTGCCGCGGTGCTGGACGAGGACGTGTCCAAGCTCGCTTATGCCCGCGCGCGTGGCGGATCCATCGGCTTCGACCAGCTGCCCAGGATCGGCAGCGCGGGTAAGGTCGCCGAGCGCAAGGTCGGCGTCGCCGAGCCCGCGATCGAGCATGTCCGGTACGCCAACAACGTGAACCTGCTGGTCTTCCCGAATGAGTCCGAGACCAACAAGGTCTATGTCCGCGTGCGCTTCGGCAGCGGGCTGCGCGGGCTGCCGGCGGATCGGATCACGCCGGTCTGGGCTGGCGACCTGGCGCTGATCCCGTCGGGGATCGGAAAGTTCGGGCAGGAGGAAATAGACCGGCTGACCAGCGGACGGCAGATCGGGCTCGACTTCGCGGTCGACGACGACGCCTTCGTGTTCGGCGCGCTGACGACGCCCGCCGACCTTGCCGACCAGCTCAAGCTGATCGCGGCCAAGCTCAACACGCCGGGTTGGGACCCCAATCCCGTCGCGCGGGCGCGGGCCGTGATGCTGGCGGGCTATGCCGGGTTCGAAAGCTCGCCCGACGGCGTGCTCGGCCGCGACCTCGAAAAGCTGCTCCATGCCGGCGACGCGCGCTGGGGCGTGCCCCCGCGCGAGGCGGTCGAGAAGCTGGACGCCAAGGCGTTCCGCGCGTTCTGGGAACCGATCCTAAAGACCGGGCCGATCGAGGTGCAGGTTTACGGCGACGTCAAGGGCGAGGCCGTGGTCGAGGCGGTGGGCGCGACGCTCGGCGCGCTGAAGGCTCGCCAGCCGGCGCCGTTCAGCGGCCCGACACCCGGCTTCCCCGCGCACAATGCGACGCCGGTGACGCGCACGCACGAAGGGCAGCCGAACCAGGCCGCGGCGGTGATCGCCTGGCCGACCGGCGGCGGCAGCGACGCGATCAGCGAGGGAAGGCGGCTGGAGGTGCTGGCGGCGGTGTTCCGCGACCGGCTGTTCGATCGCCTGCGCAGCCAGGCGGGGGTGAGCTATACCCCCAACATCGTCAATGACTGGCCGGTGGGCATGCCGGGCGGCGGGCGGCTGGTCGCGATCGGGCAGGTGCCGCCCGACCGGGTCGACTTCTTCTTCAAGCTGGCGCGGGAGATCGCCGCCGACCTCATCACCACGCCCGTCAGCGAGGACGAACTGCGGCGCGCGCAGCTTCCCGTCGCGCAAAGCTGGATCCGGATGTCGAGCGGCAACACCTTCTGGCTGATGCAGACCGGCGGCGGCACGCGCGATCCCGCGCGGCTGGCGTCGATCGCGACGCTGCCGCAGGACATCGGCCGGATGGCACCCGCCGAGCTCCAGGCACTGGCGGCGAAGTATCTGCGGCCCGAGCGCGACTGGACGATGAGCGTGGTGCCGTCGGCCAAGGTGCTGGCGGGGGCGAAGCCGGCGGCGTTGCCGACGGCTGCGCCCGCGGCGCTGGTCGCTCCCGGAGCCCGCTGACTCATTTCGTCACCCCGGACTTGATCCGGGGTCCCGCTACCTTCTTCAGCGGCGGAAGAAAGAAGAAGCGGGATCCCGGCTCAAGGCCGGGATGACGGCGTTAGATACTCCGATCATGCTGAGCTTGTCGAAGCACGTGTACGCGGCACGTCCTTCGACAGGCTCAGGACGAGCGGATCTTTCAAGCCGTCGCCGCGACCTGGTATAGGAAGTCGACGAAGCCCATCGTGGCATCCTTCATTCCCATCACCTTGGGGTTGCTGCTCTCGATGAGGAAGTATTCGTCGGGTGCGTGCGCGCCGCTGCCGTGGCCGAAGCCGAACTGGCCGGCGGGTAGATTGAGCGGCGGGCCGGTGAAGATCACGCCCGGCCAGCTTCCCGCCAGCCGCGGCGCGAGCGTTGCGGGGACGCCCAGCCGCTCGCAGGTGGCAAGCTCGGCGCGGATCAGCGCGCTCTGCTCGTCGGTCTGGGTGGGGCCGTAGCCGCCCGACACGTTGATCTCCACATCCTGGAACCCGCGCTTGTCGAGGTGCGCGCGCAGTTTCTTCAGCGTGTCCTCGATCGTCATGTCGGGGACCAGCCGCATCTCGATCTTCGCGGTCGCGCGGCCGGGCAGCACCGTCTTGCCGCCGGGGCCGGTATAGCCCGAGACCAGCCCCTGGATGTTGACGGTCGGCACCTGTGCCAGTCGGATCAGCGACGCGTCCCAATCCATGTCGTCGATCCAGCGGGTGACGCCGAGCTGCTGCTTCACCACCGCCTCGTCGGTGGCGCGCGCGGTCATCGCGATCAGCTCGCGTTGGCGCGGGGTGAGCGGGGCGACCTTTTCCTGGATGCCGTCGATCATGACAGTGTTGCCGTCGGGGCTGACCAGCGTCGACAGGGCGGCGACCAGCCGCCAGGGCGGACTGTCGACGCGCGCCTTTTCGCTTGAATGGATGTCGCCCTTGGGCCCGCGGCCCCATTTCTCGCCCGAGACGGTGAGCTCGAACTCCATCGCGCCCTTGGCTCCCAGCGCCAGCGTCACCGCGCCGGTCGCCGGGTTCTGCCAGCCGGTCGGGATGATGACGCCGATCGTCTTGCGAAGCGCCGCGGCGACGCGCGGGCTCTGGACGATCTCGTGGAAATTGGGGGAGGCGATCTCCTCCTCGCCCTCGGCCACGAGCACGAGGTTGACGGGGAGCTTGCGGCCCGCCGCCTTGAACGCGTGGAGCGCGGCGAGGAACACCGTCTCCGGCCCCTTCTGATTGACCGCGCCGCGGCCGACCATGACCTTGCCCAGGCCCGGCTTGTCGACGATCCGCCCCTCGAGCGGCGGGCTCGACCATTCCTTGGGATCATACTGTTTGACGTCGTACATGAAGTAGATGCCGAGCGTCTTCCTGGCGCCCGCATCCAGCGTCGCGAACACGCCGGGCTTGCCCTTCGAAGGCACGATCTCCGCGGACTGGAAGCCCGCATCGAGCGCGAGGCGGCGCATGTAGTCGGGGCCTTGCGGATAGCCGCGATCCTCCGCGGCGATCGAGGGGAGGGCGATCCATTCGCGCAGCCGCTCGACCGCGGCGGGGTGGCCGGCCTCGACCGCGCGGCGGATGTCGGCGTGCGGATCGGCGGCAAGCGCAGGGCCGGCGGCGGCGATCCCCATGCCCGCCGCGCCCGTCTTCAGCATCGTCCGCCGGTCGATCGTCATCCGTCCCTCCACCCTGGATTTCGCGATCAGTGTCGCGCCCGCCACGCGGTTCGACAAGCGTCGATGGCGACGATGATTCGTCCACGGCTTTCTTTTTGGCGATGGGCTTTCGCCCACTTGCCTTTCGAGAAGGCGAGGAACATCCACGCGTCGCGTCCGATCATGCGTTCTGCCCCACCGGCGAACCGATTCAGATTAGCGACGAACCGAGTCTCTTAATCGTCATTTACCCGCTTGTGCCCGAGCGCGATTGGCCACAATCTGTGGGGGCCACGTCAGGGGGCTGACACAAGGGCTGGTATGAAGGCGCCTGCGACACCATATCGCGGGCTCTCGCCGTCACCGCCGCGCCACTCCCGCGCGGTCACTTTTTGTTCTCGCGCACGCGAGCGGCGATGATACCATTGCCGGACGGTGCCGAGTCGAACGAACGAGGAACGGGGCCGTCATGGATTTCAGGGACGACGCACACGTGAACGACAGCACTGACATCGCCGAAGCCCCCGCCGTCGCGGCGCCCGCCGCCCGCAAGGTGGAGCGTGATTCCAAGTCGATCGACGCGCAGCTCTATGCCGTCGAGGTCGATCACGGCCGCGATGCGCTGCTGACCGAATTCGGCAAGGACACGCTCAAGGACCGCTACCTGCTGCCCGGCGAAAGCTATCAGGACCTGTTCGTGCGGGTGGCGTCCGCCTATGCCGACGATGCCGGCCACGCCCAGCGGCTCTACGACTATATCTCGAAGCTGTGGTTCATGCCCGCGACGCCCGTCCTGTCGAACGGCGGCACCGGGCGCGGCCTGCCGATCTCCTGCTATCTCAACTCGGTCCCCGACAGCCTGGAAGGCATTGTCGAGACGTGGAACGAGAATGTCTGGCTTGCCTCGCGCGGCGGCGGCATCGGCACTTATTGGGGCAATGTCCGCGGCATCGGTGAGCCGGTCGGCCTCAACGGCAAGACCAGCGGCATCATCCCGTTCGTGCGCGTGATGGATTCGCTGACGCTGGCGATCTCGCAAGGCTCGCTGCGCCGCGGGTCGGCCGCCTGCTATCTCGACATCAGCCATCCGGAGATCGAGGAGTTCCTCGAGATCCGCAAGCCGTCGGGCGACTTCAACCGCAAGGCGCTGAACCTCCACCACGGCGTGCTCATCCCCGACGCGTTCATGGAAGCGGTGCGCGACGGCGCGGAATGGGCGCTCAAGAGCCCCAAGGACGGCAGCGTCCGCGGCAAGGTGGACGCTCGCGCGCTGTTCCAGAAGCTGGTCGAGACGCGGCTGGCGACGGGCGAGCCCTATATCGTGTTCAGCGATCACGTGAACTCGACGATGCCCAAGCATCACCGCGACCTGGGCCTCAAGGTGTCGACGTCGAACCTGTGCAGCGAGATCACGCTGCCGACGGGCAAGGATCACCTGGGCAACGATCGCACCGCGGTCTGCTGCCTGTCGTCGCTCAACCTGGAAACCTGGGACGAGTGGAAGGACGACAAGGTCTTCATTGAGGACGTGATGCGTTTCCTCGACAACGTCCTGACCGACTATATCGAGCGGGCGCCGGACGAGATGGCGCGTGCGCGCTATTCGGCGGAGCGCGAGCGGTCAGTGGGCCTGGGCGTCATGGGCTTCCACAGCTTCCTCCAGGCGCGCGGGCTGCCGTTCGAGGGCGCGATGGCCAAGTCGTGGAACCTGCGCATCTTCAAGCACATCGCCGCGCAGGTGAACGAAGCCTCGATGCAGCTCGCCGTCGAGCGCGGTCCGTGCCCGGACGCGGCCGACATGGGCGTGATGGAGCGCTTCAGCTGCAAGATGGCGATCGCGCCGACCGCGTCGATCAGCATCATCTGCGGCGGCACCTCGGCCTGTATCGAGCCGATCCCGGCCAACATCTATACGCACAAGACGCTGTCGGGCAGCTTCGCGGTCAAGAACCCGTATCTGGAAAAGCTCCTGATCGCCAAGTCGAAGAACTCGGACGCGGTCTGGAACACGATCCTGGAGCGCGGCGGTTCGGTCCAGCATCTCGACTTCCTCAGCCAGGAGGAAAAGGACTGCTACAAGACGAGCTTCGAGATCGACCAGCGCTGGGTCCTCGAACTCGCCGGCGACCGCGCGCCCTATATCGACCAGGCGCAGTCGCTGAACCTGTTCATCCCGGCCGACGTCGAGAAGTGGGACCTGCTCATGCTCCACTTCCGCGCCTGGGAGCTCGGCATCAAGTCGCTCTACTATCTGCGTTCCAAGTCGGTGCAGCGCGCGGGCTTCGCCGGCGGGGTCGAGGCCGACAACACGATCGAGAAGCCGAAGTTCGATCTGGGCGAGAGCACCGATTATGACGAGTGCCTGGCTTGTCAGTAAGCTGCCGATAATCCCTCTCCCCGCGGGAGAGGGAGGGAGCCGCGAAGCGGCGGAAGGGTGAGGGCAGGTGCGTAGCTACGCCAACCAGCCGATCGGAACGGTCCCGCGCGCACGCGAACTTCGCCGGAACGGAACCGAGGCGGAAAAGCTGCTGTGGCGTGCGCTGCGTAGCGCGATGCCTGACGCGAGATTTCGGCGCCAGGTCCCGATCGGTCCTTATTTCGCGGATTTCCTGAGCTTTGGTTCGAAGTTGGTGATCGAGGTCGATGGCGGCCAGCATGCTGAGGCGGAAGATCGGGATTTGGCGCGAACGAGGTTCATCGAGGCGCAGGGCTATGAAGTGTTGCGGTTCTGGAACCACGATGTGATCGACAATGTCGACGGCGTAATCGCTGCGATCGCGAATGCGAGGGCGGGGCAGATCGGCATCGCGCGCTCGCCAGCGGCGTGCTGATGCGACCTGCCCTCACCCTTCCGCCGCTTCGCGGCTCCTTTCCTCTCCCGCCGGGAGAGGGGGGTGCATCAGACCGGGTCGCCGCCCTCTTCCTCCTCGAACGTCACGGCGACGTCGGCATTGGCGGAGAGACGGACCTGATCGCCCTCGACGTCAGCGACCAGGCCGGCGGGAATGAAGTGGTGATGACTGCTATGCTGTCCCTCGCCGGCGCCCTCGACATCGGCGCCCGAGTCCTTCTTGGTGAGCTTGATGCGATCGCCCTCGACGCGGTCGACGGTGCCGACATGCACGCCGTCGGCGCCGATGACTTCCATATGCTCGCGGATGTTGCTGAGATCGGCCATTGGGGGTCTCCTCTTTGGGGTCCGGCGCTCGAACGAGCGGGCGGGGGATTGGATGCGAGGGTTGTAACCCGATCCGTCACCCCGGACTTGTTCCGGGGTCCACCGTGCAGCGGGCGCTGCCGCTTAAGCCGCCTGCCGCTAGGCTCGCGGCGCGGTAGACCCCGGAACAAGTCCGGGGTGACGAAAGAGCGCAAGGATTGCGCATGAAGAAGCTCGCGCTCGCAGCCCTGCTGCTCACCCTTGCCGCGTGCGCGCGTCAGGTGGGCAGCGCGGTCGCGCCCGGCGCGCCGGGGTTCCTCCATGGCCTGTGGCACGGGTTCATCTTCCCGGTGTCGTGGGTGATGAGCCTCTTCGTGCCCGACATCGCAGTCTATGCCGTGCCCAACAATGGCGGCTGGTACGACTTCGGCTATTTCCTCGGCATCGTCGTGTTCGGCGTCGGCGCGCGCAAGACGCGGACCGTCACCGTCGTGAAGTGGCGCGAGCGGCGATGAGCCTCTCGATCCTCATCATGTTCGCCGTCGCGTGCGTCCTAGTGCTCACCGGCATCGGCCTGCTCGCCGCACTTGCGCGGGTCGCGTCCCCGGGGCGCGTCTACGCGTTTCGCATGATCGGCATCATGGCGCTGTCGGGCGGCGCGGTGCTGGCGATGAGCGCCGCCGCACTCTGGCAGGGCAGCGAGGGATGATCCTCGGCCCCGCCCCATTCGTTTCGATCCATCATCCTCGTTCGTACGTGTAAGGACCCGTCCCATGCCCCTCCTCCAAGCCTCCAAGCAGTACAAGCCGTTCGAATACCCGTGGGCGTTCGAGTTCTGGAAGCGGCAGCAGCAGCTCCACTGGCTGCCCGAGGAAGTGCCGCTGGGCGAGGATTGCCGCGACTGGGCGCAGAAGCTGTCCGATCACGAGCGCAACCTCCTGACGCAGATCTTCCGCTTCTTCACCCAGGCCGATGTCGAGGTGCAGGACTGCTATCACGAGAAATACGGCCGCGTGTTCAAGCCGACCGAGGTCAAGATGATGCTGACCGCGTTCAGCAACATGGAGACGGTCCATATCGCCGCGTACAGCCACCTGCTCGACACGATCGGCATGCCCGAGAGCGAATATGGCGCATTCCTCGAGTATGGTGAGCTCAAGGACAAGCACGACTATCTGCAGAATTTCGGCGTCGACACCGACGAGGACATCGCTCGCACGCTCGCCATGTTCGGCGGCTTTACCGAGGGCGTGCAGCTGTTCGCGTCGTTCGCGATGCTGATGAACTTCCCGCGCTTCAACAAGATGAAGGGCATGGGCCAGATCGTCAGCTGGTCGGTCCGCGACGAGAGCCTGCATTGCGAGGGGATCATCCGCCTGTTCCACGCCTTCGTCGCGGAGCGGCAGTGCCTGACGCGCGCAGTCAAGGACGACATCGCCGACATGTGCCAGACGACGATCCGGCTGGAGGACGCGTTCATCGACCTCGCGTTCGAGATGGGGCCGGTCAACGGCATGACCGCCAAGGACATCAAGAAGTATATCCGCTACATCGCCGACTGGCGGCTGGGGCAGTTGGGGCTGAAGCCGATCTACCTGATCGACGAGCACCCGATCCCGTGGCTGACGCCGCTGCTGAACGGCGTCGAGCACGCCAATTTCTTCGAGACGCGCGCGACCGAATATTCGAAGGGCGCGACCCGCGGCAACTGGAACGACGTCTGGTCGAGCTTCGACAAGCGCAAGAAGGCGACGACCGCGCCGGCCAACGAAGACCCGATCGACGAAGGCGACATGTTCAGCCGCGCCGGCGTCGCGGCGGAGTAGAATGCCGCTGGTCGCTTCCTCCGCGATGTACCGCGTCGAATATGACGCAGCGTCGCGGAGGCTCGACATCTGGTTTTCGCAATCCGGCCGCTACAGCTATTTTGGCGTGCAGCTCTCGATTTACGAAGGTCTGCTCGCGGCAACGTCCAAAGGTCAGTACTTCAACAGCTACATTCGAGAGCAATATGCATAGTGCGCCGCTGACGGCATTGGCTGTTCTGTTGCTGACGATCAGTCCAGCTGAGGCCCAGCAGCAGGAGCGTAACGAGCGGAGTTCTTCGCAAGCCGCCACCCGCACCTACCTCCAGCGGATCGAGGCGATGGATCGGGCGGGGCCGCGGCTCAATTCGGTGATCGCGGTGGCGCCGGATGCGGAGCGTCAAGCGCGGCGGCTCGACGAGGAGCGGGAGAAGGGGCGGGTGCGCAGCGCCGTCCATGGCTGGCCGGTGCTCGTCAAGGACAATGTCGAGACGCGCGAGCTGCCGACGACGGCGGGGAGCCTGGCGCTCAAGGACAATCGCACCGGGCGTGACGCGCCGCTGGTCGCGCGGCTGCGGGCGGCGGGCATCGTCATGCTGGGCAAGACCAACCTGTCCGAATGGGCGAACATCCGTTCGTCCAGTTCGATGAGCGGGTGGAGCGCGGTCGGCGGGCTGGTGCGCAATCCTTACTCGCTCGATCGTACCGCCTGTGGGTCGTCGAGCGGGACGGGCGCGGCGATCGCCGCGGGCTTCGCGCGGGCGGGCGTCGGGACGGAGACCGACGGATCCGTGATCTGCCCCTCGGCGATCAACGGGCTGGTGGGCATGAAGCCGACGCTCGGCCTGGTCAGCCGGACGCATGTCGTGCCGATCAGTCACAGCCAGGACACGGCCGGGCCGATGGCGACGAATGTGCGCGATGCGGCGGCGCTGCTGGGCGTGATGGCGGGGAGCGACCCCGCCGATCCGGCGACGCGCGAGGCGGATGCGAAGAAGGGCGACTATGCCGCGCGGCTGAATCCGGCGGCGCTTCGCGGCATGAGGATCGGGGTGCTGCGGCCAGAGGGGATGTCGGACGCGCTGGCGGCGGTGTTCGACGCCGCGCTCGACCGGCTGCGCGCGGCGGGCGCGGTGCTGGTACCGGTCGAGCGACCCGACACCAAGGGGCTGGGCGATGCCGAGTTCGACGTGCTCAAGATGGAGCTCAAGTCCGATCTCGCCGCCTATCTGAAGACCACGCCGCCCGCGGTGAAGGTGCGCCGCCTGGCCGACGTCATCGCCTTCAATCGCGCGAATGCCGCGGCGGAGATGCCGTTCTTCGGCCAGGACATCTTCGAGGCGGCCGAGAAGACAGGCGGCACCGCCGACCCCGCCTACAAGACCGCACGCGCCAAGTCGCTGGCACTGGCGACCCGGGCGCTCGACACGATGCTGGCGGGCAACGCGCTGATCGTCAGCCCGAGCTATGGCGCGGCGTGGCTGTCCGATCCGGTCCACGGCGACCAGGCCGGCGGGCCGTCGGCGAGCGGGCTGCCGGCGGTGGCGGGCTATCCGCACCTGACGGTGCCGATGGGGCAGGTGCTGGGGCTGCCGGTGGGCCTGTCGTTCATCGGACGCAAGTGGAGCGAGCAGCGATTGTTCGACGCCGGCGCGGGGTTCGAGGCGGCGCGGGGCGCGCTGCCGGCGCCGCGCTATCTGCCGAGCGTTGCGGCTGGAGCGCGGCTGGAGGGGGCGGAGTAGAGCGTTGTCGGCTTGAGGGAGGCAGTGGGCCGGATAGAAGAAGAGGTTGGTTCACGCAAAGGCGCGAAGGCGCGAAGAGGCTGTGCGTTGCGCCGCGAAGCGGCTGCCTTCATCATCCGCTGATCGACTGAAAGCCGCTCCGCGGCAGCAAGCGCAACCCTTTGCGCCTTTGCGCCTTTGCGCCTTTGCGTGAACCATTCTTCCTTCTTGACGCATCCCCGGGCTCAAGCTCCGGGCGCGGCCTCGGTGCCGACGCGGGCGTCGATCGCCTGCCAGATCAGCACCAGCGGAACCACGCCAAGCTCGATGCCGAGCCCGACCAGATGCCCCGCCGAGGGCGCGCCGACCTGCATCAGGCTCCACAAGCGCCCCAATCCGCCGGCGATCACGAGCGCGCCGAGCAGGCGGAGCCGCGGCCCCTTGCGCTCGATCGCGGGGATGCAGCTGACGAAGGCGAGGCCGAGTGCGAGGAAGATGCCCGAGAGGTAGCGGAAATGGCTGTCGAGGTCGGTGGCGATCGGCGGCAATTGCCCCAGCCAGCGCGGCCCGCGCACGAGGCTGAGCGTCGCGACCGACAGCGGGACGAGCGCGGCGATCGCGACCACCGCCTGGAGCGCGCGGCGGCTGCCGCTCATCCCTCGCGCCGCCGCCGCTCGCGGTCGAGCTCGAGCAGCTCCTCGCGGATGTGCGAGGCCTTGAGCGACATGCGCACCTCGACGAGGAAGCTGACGAGACCGAAGATCAGCATCAGCATCGAGCCGATGAAGGCGATCGCCACGACGGTGCCGATCTTGAGGTGCGACAGCTCGGCGACGAACAGGAGCGCGACCACCGCGCAGATCGCGATCGCCGAGGCGGTGACGAGCGAGATCGCCAGGTTGATGACGGTGATCCGCCGGTCGATGCGGCGAAGCTCCCACACATGGCGGTCATGCTCCGGCCCGGTGGTGCGCGGGTGGAGCTGTTCGAGCGCGCGGGCGCGGTCGATGACGCGCGCCAGCCGCCCGGTCAGGACGTTGAGCAGCCCCGCGATCCCGGCAAGCAGGAAGACGGGCGCGATCGCGATCTGGATCGTCTCCGCGACGGTCGAAAGGACGAAGCCGAATTCCATGCCGGTCTTCATGGGATGGCGCCCATGACGCGGCAAGCGCAAAATGCCTGCGACTCGAGGCGGAAGGGCGGCGATGAAGACACAGGTCAGCGACGCGGACGTCGATGCATTCCTGGGCGGCGTGACCGATCCGGGTCGCCGCGCCGACGCGCACGCGATCCGCGCGCTTTACGAGCGCGTGTCGGGTGAGCCCGCGCGCATGTGGGGCGCCAGCATCGTCGGTTGCGGCGAGTACGCCTATCGCACCGGCGGCAAGGAACAGCGCATGTGCGCGATCGGCTTCTCGCCGCGCAAGGCGGAGACGGTGCTGTATCTGGCGTTGGACTTTCCCGAGCGGGAAGGGCTGCTCGGGCAACTGGGGCCGCACCGGACGGGCGTCGGGTGCGTGTACCTCAAGCGGCTCGACAAGGTGGATGGCGCGGTGCTGGAGGCGCTGGTCGCGGCATCGCTGACGGCGACGCGGGGTTGAGCGGCGAGGGGGCCGCGCGCGGCGCCGCCGAAGGGTGTCCCTCGGCGGGCCGGCGCGGCACCTCGATCACCGTCGTGGCGTCTGTCAGGCGGCTTCGCGCGCCAGGGTCGGATAGTCGGTATAGCCTTCGGGTCCGCGGCTGTACCAGGTCGCCATCTCGTCGGCGTTGAGCGGCGCGCCAAGGCGCAGACGCTCGGGCAGGTCGGGATTGGCGAGGAACTTGCGCCCGAACGCGACGCCGTCGGCGCGGCCGTCGGCAACCACCGCCTCGGCCGATGCCTTGTCGTAATCCTGGTTGAGGATCAGCGGGCCGGTCCAGCGCTGGCGGAAGGCGGGCGAGATCGCGGGCTGCGTCGTCGAGCCGAACGTGCCGTCCGGGCCGACCTCGCGCAGCTCGACGAACGCGATCTTCCGCTGCTCCAGGAAATCGGCGATCGGCAGGAACACCGCTTCGGGGTTGCTGTCGATCACGCCCTGCGTGTCGCCGTTGGGCGAGAAGCGGACGGCGGTGCGGTCGGCGCCGGCGACGCCGATGATCCGGTCGATCGCTTCGCGGAGCAACCGGCCGCGATTCTCGGGGCTGCCGCCATAATCGTCATCGCGGTGGTTGGCGCCGTCGCGCAGGAATTCGTCGATCAGATAGCCATTGGCGGCGTGGAGCTGGACGCCGTCGAACCCGGCGGCGATCGCATTGCGAGTCGCATGCTCGTAATCGTCGAGCACGCGGGCGATATCATCCAGCGTCGCGGCGCGCGCTTCGCCGTATGGCTTCTTCTCGCCATTCGACAGATAGGTGCGGACGCTACCCGGCGCCGTCGTCGCGGACGAGGAGAGCGGCGCTTCGCCCCCGAGGAAGTCGGGATGGACGAGGCGGCCCATGTGCCAGAGCTGCGCGAAGATGCGGCCGCCCGCCTGATGGACGCGCTCGACCACCGGTTTCCACCCCTCGACCTGCTCGTCGGTCCACAGACCCGGCGCATAGGCCCAGCCCAGCCCCTCCCGGCTGATGCCCGTCGCCTCGCTGATGATGAGGCCGGCGCCGGCGCGCTGCGCGTAATAGTCGCCCATCAGCGCGACGGGCACGTGCCCCTCCGTCGCGCGGCCGCGGGTCAGCGGCGACATCAGGATGCGATTGGGCGCCTCGACCGCTCCAAGGCGGATGGGGTCGTAGAGAGAGGCCATGCGGAAACTCCGTGGATGTACAAGACAGCGCAGGAGGTAGGGCGCTAAGGGGCGGCATGCATCGCCCCCGCCCCCCAAGTTTTGCTTCACGGAACCCAAGTCCCGTTCCCGTCATCGCAGTGATCGCCGCCAACGTGTTCCTGGCGACGGGGCCGCTGTTCGTGCGGCTGGCCGACACGGGGCCGGTGGCGGCGGCGTTCTGGCGCATCCTCCTTGCCGCACCGGTGCTGCTGATCGCGGCGACGGCGATGGGGGAGCGGCCGGTCCGGGCGGCGAAGGGGCTTTGGGGCGCACTCCTGCTGGCGGGGCTCGCCTTCGCGCTGGATCTCGGCAGCTGGCATGTCGGCATTCTGGGGACGACGCTCGCCAACTCGACGCTGTTCGGCAATTCGGCGACGCTGATCTTTCCCATCTATGGCTTCGTCGTCGCGCGGGCTTGGCCGACGCGGACGCAGGGCTTTGCGCTGGCGATGGCGGCGCTGGGCGGCGGGCTGCTGCTCGGGCGGTCGGCGCAATTGTCGCCGCAGCATCTGGTCGGCGACCTGTTCTGCCTGCTCGCGGGCGTGCTCTATGCGGTCTATTTCATCGTCATGTCGCGGGTTCGGGCGCGGATGGCGCCGCTGTCGGCGCTGAGCCTGTCGACGGCGGCCAGCATCGCGCCGCTGCTCGCGCTGTCGCTGATGCTGGGCGAGACGATCCTGCCGGGCAACTGGACCCCGCTGATCCTGCTGACGCTGTGCAGCCAGCTGCTGGGGCAGGGGTTGCTGATCTACGCGCTCGGGCATCTGACGCCGCTGGTCGTGGGGCTTGCGCTGCTGGTCCAGCCGATCGTCGCCGCGGCGATCGGGTGGGTCTGGTTCGGGGAAGCGCTGGCACCCGCCGACATGATCGGCGCGGTGCTGATCGCGGCGGCGCTGGTGCTGGTGCGAAAGCCGGAGCGCGCGGCGCTTGCGTCCGATGCCGACGGCTCTAGATCGGACGCGTGACGTGGGAGCCCATGCGATGACCGACTTGCCGCCCGATCCGACGCTGGACGAGATGCGCGCCGCGCTGGCGCCGCTGGTCGCGAGCAATGCCGCGTTCGACGGGTGGAAGCCGGTGGCGGTCGACATGGCCGCCGACGCGCTGGGCATCGACCGCGACGTCGCGCGGCTCGCCTTCCCGGGCGGGGCGGTCGACATGATCGATGCCTGGTTCGCGCATGTCGATGCCGAGATGCTCCGCCGCCTGCCACCCGAGACGCTCGGGGCGATGAAGATCCGCCAGAAGATCGCCGCGCTGGTCGAGGCGCGGCTGGACATCGTCGCGCCCGACCGAGAGGCGCTGCGCCGCGCGCTCGCGATCCTGGCGATGCCGCAGAATGTCGCGCGCGGGCTGCGGCTAGGCTGGCGCGCGGCCGACGTGATGTGGCGGGCGGCGGGCGACATCGCAACCGACTACAACCATTACAGCAAGCGGACGCTGCTGGCGGGCATCTATGCCGCGACGGTGACGGTGTTCCTCGATGACGAGAGCGAGGGGCAAGCGGATACGCGCGCGTTCCTGGCGCGGCGGATCGACGATGTGATGCGCTTCGAACAGGCCAAGGCGAAGTGGACGGGCCAGCCGCACCGACTGAGCCTGTCGCGCTTCGTCGGTCGGCTGCGCTACCCGCCCGCCGCCTGAAGCCGCGCGATCGCGCGATCGCGGCCGATTAGCGGGAGCAGCGCGGCCATATCGGGACCGTGCGCGTGCCCGGTGAGCGCGAGGCGGAGCGGCAGGAAAAGCGCCTTGCCCTTGCGCCCCGTCGCCTCCTTGAGCGCGCCGGTGAGGGCGTGCCATGGGTCGGCGGACCAGTCGATCTCGGCCGCGACCTTCGCCGCCTGCGCGAGATAGTCGGCGTCCTCGATTTCGGGTGTCTCGACCGGCCCCTCGATGACGTGCCACCAGTCGGCGGCCTCCGCCACGGTCGACAGGTTGGGGCGCACCGCTTCCCAGGCATCGGCACCCATCGCCGGGGGCAGGCGATCGGCGACGGCGACATGGTCGAGCTGGTGGACGATCCGGGCGTTGAGCGCCGCGAGTTCGGCCTCGTCGAAGCGCGCGGGCGCGCGGCCAAATCGGGCGAAGTCGAAGGCTTGCGCCAGCAGCGCCGGGTCGGCGATCGGCTCGACGGGATCGCTGGTGCCGATGCGGGCGAGCAGCGCGATCAACGCTTGCGGCTCGATGCCGACGTCGCGGAAATGGTCGGTGCCAAGCGACCCGAGCCGTTTGGAAAGCTTGCCCTCCGAGCCGGTCAGCAATGCGGCGTGCGCAAAGACCGGCGGCGCGGCGTCGAAGGCGGCGAACATCTGCGTCTGGACGGCGGTGTTCGACACATGGTCCTCGCCGCGGACGACATGGGTAATGGCCATGTCGATATCGTCGATGACGCTGGGGAGCAGGTAGAGCCAGCTTCCGTCGGCGCGTCGCACAACGGGATCGCCGATCGCCGCGGGATCGAAGCGCTGCGGGCCGCGGATCGCATCGTCCCACGCGATCGGCGCGTCATGGTCGAGCCGGAAGCGCCAGTGCGGGCGCCGGCCCTCCGCCTCGAGCGCCGCGCGATCGTTGTCGCTCAGCTTCAGCGCCGCACGGTCGTAGATCGGCGGCAGCCCGCGTCCGAGCAGGATCTTGCGGCGGAGATCGAGTTCCTCGGGCGTCTCATACGCCGGATAGAGCCGGCCGGCGGCGACCAGTGCCTCGAATCGCCGTTCGTAGTCGGCAAGCCGCGCCGACTGGCGTTCCTCGCCATCTGGCGAGAGGCCGAGCCAGGCGAGATCATCGCGGATCGCGGCCACGAACGCCTCTTCGCTGCGCGCCGCGTCGGTGTCGTCCAGGCGGAGGAGGAAGCGGCCGCCCTGCGCCTTGGCGAACAGCCAGTTGAGGATCGCGGTGCGCAGGTTGCCGACATGAAGCCGGCCGGTCGGGCTGGGGGCGAAACGGGTGACGATCGTCATGGCGGGCGATCTAGGCCGATGGTCCGGCGCCGTCCATTCGTCACATGGGTTTCACAATCGGCGCGCCCGCTCTAAGGGGCGCGCGGGCATCATGACGGGCAGGCGACGATGAAACTTCTCGCGGGCAATTCCAACCATCCGCTGTCGAAGGCGATCGGCGACTATCTCGAGCTGCCGCTGACCGAGGCGAACGTCCGCCGATTCGCCGACGAGGAGATCTTCGTCGAGGTGCTGGAGAATGTTCGCGGCGAGGACGTGTTCGTCATCCAGTCGACCGCGTTCCCGGCCAACGACAATCTGATGGAGGCGCTCATCATGATCGACGCGCTGAAGCGCGCGTCGGCCAAGCGCATCACCGCGGTGCTCCCCTATTTCGGTTATGCGCGCCAGGACCGGAAGCCGGGGCCGCGCACGCCGATCTCGGCCAAGCTGGTCGCCAATCTCATCACCACGGCGGGTGCCGATCGCGTGCTGTCGGTCGACCTGCACGCAGGGCAGATCCAGGGCTTCTTCGATATCCCGACCGACAATCTCTATGCCGCGCCGGTGATGTCGACCGACATCCAGACGCGGTTCGGCGACCGCAACCTGATGGTCGTGTCGCCCGACGTCGGCGGCGTGGTGCGCGCGCGGGCGCTGGCCAAGCGACTGGACAACGCGCCGCTCGCCATCGTCGACAAGCGGCGTGAGCGGCCGGGCGAATCGGAAGTGATGAACATCATCGGCGACGTCGAGGGGCGCTTCTGCATCCTGATCGACGACATTGTCGATTCGGCAGGCACGCTGTGCAACGCCGCCGCGGCGCTGAAGGCGGCCGGGGCCGAGGGCGTGGTCGCCTATTGCACGCACGGCGTGCTGTCGGGCGGCGCGGTGGCGCGGGTCGAGGCGTCGGCGCTCGAGGAACTCGTCATCACCGACTCGATTGGCAATCACGAGGTGATCGCCGAGGCCAAGCGCATCCGCCACCTGACGATCGCGCCGCTGGTGGCCGAGGCGATCAAGCGGATCGCCGACGAGGCGTCGGTATCGAGCTTGTTCGACTGACGCGTGCCGGCGAGTACCGGCACGCGTCGCTCTGGTTACTGGTACCCGCCTTCGTCCTCGCGCTCGTGCGCGGCTTCTTCCTGCGCCTCTTCGAGCTCGCCTTCGTCGGCATCCTCTTCGGTGCTCTCTTCGGACGTGTTGGTTTCGTCCTCCGACAGTTCGTTCACGTCGTGCTCGAAGCCGGGTTCTTCGTTCTGCGGGGTGGTAGCCATGACGCTCTCCTCTTGGAGGCGTATCAACGGATCGGCGTCGCGATCGGGTGCGGCGGAAAATACCGATGTCGATCAATCGACCGGGCGGTCGGCGATCCGTGACAGCGCCGAGGCGATGCGCAGAAGGACGACGACGCCCGCGGCGGCAAAGCCGGCGAGCGCGGTCAGCGCATAGCTGATCGAGCGCAGCCAGCGCTCCAGATCGCGATCGGGGGTGGCCGAGACTGGCGTGCCCGCCCGATCGGTGGGCACGCGAACGAGTTCTCCGGGTGGTGTCTCGGCAACCGGGCCCGGCTGGAACGTTGCCGTTTGTGGCGGGGGCGGGCCGGTGTTGGCGGTTTCGGCGATCGCACCGATCAGGCTGAGCGTCGCGGTGCCGCTCAGCACCATGAGCGTAATGCGGCCGATCGTCTGGCCGGCGCTCACGCCATCTCGCGCGGCGCGCGGACGCCCGCATTGCCGCGGCGCTTGAGCTCGGCCTTCAGATCTTCGGGCTTGGGCGCGACGAGGAAGCCGAAGCTGACGGTGCCCTCCTTGGTCTCGACCGCGTGATGGAGCCGGTGCGCCGAGACGATCCGCTTCATGTAGCGCGACTTGGGCAGGTAGCGCGACGGCACGCGGCGATGGACGATGATGTCGTGGAAGCCGAGATAGATCGCGCCGTATGCGGCGATGCCCGCGCCGATCCAGATCGTCGCCGGATGCCAGCCCCAATAGGTGCCCCCGACGAGCAGTGTGATCGACGGCGCGGCGAAGATCACGAAATAGAGGTCGTTGGCTTCCCAGAAGCCCGTGCGCGGGCGGTGATGGCTCTTGTGAAGGAACCAGCCCGGCCCGTGCATGATCCAGCGGTGCGCGCCGTAAGCCACGCCCTCCATCACCGCGACGGTCGCAAGAAGCACCAGGATGCCGGTCACCACGTTCATGCCAGTCCATATAGGCGCGCGGGATGCGAGAGGAAACACGGACATGCGACACGAGCTTATTGCGAACGCGACGCAAATGCATTGCAGTTTCTCGTCGGGCTATCCGCAAGGGGTGGATTCCGCTGCCCGCCTGTGCTTAGGGCATCCCGTTTCGCGCCCGCGAGCGGCGCCCTGCGAGGAAAGGTACCCGCGCGATGAACATTCACGAATATCAGGCCAAGGAGCTGCTGGCGAAGTTCGGCGTGCCCGTCCCCGCAGGCTTTGCCGCGCTGAGCGTCGAGGAAGCCGTCGAGGCCTCGAAGAAGCTGCCCGGACCGCTTTTCGTCGTGAAGGCGCAGATCCATGCCGGCGGCCGCGGCAAGGGCAAGTTCAAGGAACTCGGCCCAGACGCCAAGGGCGGCGTCCGCCTCGCCAAGACCGAGGACGAGGTTCGCGCGGCGGCGACCGACATGCTGGGCAACACGCTGGTGACGATCCAGACCGGCGACGCGGGCAAGCAGGTCAACCGCCTGTACGTGACCGACGGCGTCGACATCGCCAAGGAATTCTACCTCGCGCTGGTCGTCGACCGCGCCACCGGCCGGATCGGCTTCGTCGTGTCGACCGAAGGCGGCATGGACATCGAGACCGTCGCGCATGACACGCCCGAGAAGATCCACAGCTTCTCGGTCGATCCTGCGACCGGGTTCCAGGCGCATCACGGCCGCGCGGTCGCGAGCGCGCTCGGGCTGTCGGGCGATCTCGCCAAGCAGGCGGCTTCGACTGCCTCCAAGCTCTATGACGCGTTCCTCGGCACCGATGCCGAGCAGATCGAGATCAATCCGCTCGCCGTTACGGAGGACGGCAAGCTGATGGTGCTCGACGCCAAGGTCGGCTTCGACGGCAATGCGATGTTCCGTCACAAGGACCTGATGGAGCTGCGCGACACCACCGAAGAGGACGCGATGGAGCTGGAGGCGTCGAAGTACGACCTGGCCTACATCAAGCTCGACGGCGACATCGGCTGCATGGTCAACGGCGCGGGCCTGGCCATGGCGACGATGGACATCATCAAGCTCAACGGCATGTTCCCGGCCAACTTCCTCGACGTCGGCGGCGGCGCTTCGAAGGAGAAGGTGACGGCGGCGTTCAAGATCATCCTGTCGGACCCGGCGGTGAAGGGCATTCTCGTCAACATCTTCGGCGGGATCATGAAGTGCGACATCATCGCCGAGGGCATCGTCGCTGCGGCGAAGGAAGTGAACCTGTCGGTGCCGCTGGTCGTCCGTCTGGAAGGCACCAACGTCCAGCAGGGCAAGGACATCCTGGCCAATTCGGGGCTGGCGATCGTGCCCGCCAACGATCTGGGCGACGCCGCGCAGAAGATCGTCGCCGAGGTTCAGAAGGCCGCCTGAACCCTTCGCATCCGATTCGCGTTGAGGGGCTCGGGCGGCAACGTCCGGGCCCCGTTCGTTTGGACGCTACGACAAGCGCGGCTTTCCGTACCGGACTTGCGAAAGGGCGCTCGAATGACCAGAAACGCCGCGTACCGATGTTCTAAA
Source organism: Sphingomonas sp. Y38-1Y (assembly GCF_032391395.1). NCBI lineage: Bacteria > Pseudomonadati > Pseudomonadota > Alphaproteobacteria > Sphingomonadales > Sphingomonadaceae > Sphingomonas > Sphingomonas sp. Y38-1Y. The sequence continues at coordinate 3,471,302 of NZ_CP135916.1, read as the reverse complement.
ACACGATCCCGCTGGGAAAGGAGCCGCTGGTGAAAGTCCTCGTGCCCGTCAAGCGCGTGCTTGATTACAACGTAAAGCCGCGGGTGAAGGCCGACGGCACCGGCGTCGACCTCGCCAACGTCAAGATGAGCATGAACCCCTTCGACGAGATCGCCGTCGAGGAGGCGATCCGCCTGAAGGAAAAGGGCGCCGTGACCGAGATCGTCGCGGTTTCGATCGGCGAGCCCAAGTCGCAGGACACGCTGCGCACCGCGCTGGCGATGGGCGCCGACCGCGCGATCCTCGTCACCGCCGAGGGTCCGGTCGAGCCGCTCGCGGTCGCCAAGATCCTGAAGGCGATCGTCGACGAGGAAGCGCCGCAGATGGTGATCCTGGGCAAGCAGGCGATCGACGACGACGCCAACCAGACCGGCCAGATGCTCGCCGCGCTGACCGGCTGGGGTCAGGGCACCTTCGCCAGCAAGGTCGAGGTCGATGGCGAGGCCGTGAAGGTCACGCGCGAGGTCGATGGCGGGCTGGAGACGGTGAACCTCAAGCTGCCGGCGATCGTGACCACCGACCTTCGCCTCAACGAGCCGCGCTATGCGACGCTGCCCAACATCATGAAGGCCAAGTCCAAGCCGCTCGCGAACAAGACGCCGGCCGATTACGGCGTCGACACGACGCCGCGGCTGACCGTCGTCTCCGTCGCCGAGCCGTCGAAGCGCCAGGCGGGTGCCAAGGTCGCCGATGTCGACGAGCTGGTGATGAAGCTCAAGGCGATGGGCATCGCGAAGTGATCGATGGGTCCGTTCGTCCTGAGTAGCCGCTGAGCGAAGTCGAAGCGGCGTATCGAAGGAGCGCCAAGCGTACTTCGATACGGGTCTTCGGCTCCGCTCAGACCCTACTAAGCACGAACGGTGGTTTTGACTCCGGTTGGAGAGATCAGATGAAGACCTTGGTTTGGGTCGAGCATGACGGTCAGGCCGTCAAGGATGCCACGCTGTCGGCGGTGACCGCCGCGGCAAAGCTGGGCGAGGTCCACCTGCTCGTCGCGGGTGAGAATGTCGGCGGCGTCGCCGAGGCGGCCGCGAAGATCGCCGGCGTGGACAAGGTGCACGTCGCCGACGGCGCGCCGTTTGCGCACGCGCTGGCGGAGAATGTCGCGCCGCTGGTCGCCGGCCTGATGGACAGCCACGACGCGTTCGTCGCGCCCGCCACGACGACGGGCAAGAACATCGCGCCACGCGTCGCCGCGTTGCTCGACGTGATGCAGCTGTCCGACATCCTGTCGGTCGAGGGGCGGGACACGTTCACCCGCCCCATCTATGCCGGCAATGCGATCGCGACGGTCAAGACCGCGGATGCCAAGCTCGTCATCACCGTGCGCGGCACGGCGTTCGAGAAAGCGGCGGCCGAGGGCGGATCGGGCACGGTCGAGGCGGTCGGCGGCGGTTCTGACGCGGGCCTTTCCAGCTTCGTCGGTGCCGAGATCGCGCAGTCGGCGCGGCCCGAGCTCACCAGCGCCAAGATCATCGTCTCGGGTGGCCGCGCGCTGGGCTCGGCCGACGAGTTCCACAAGCTGATCGATCCGCTCGCCGACAAGCTCGGCGCCGGGGTCGGTGCCAGCCGCGCCGCGGTTGATGCGGGCTATGCCCCCAACGACTATCAGGTCGGCCAGACGGGCAAGATCGTCGCTCCCGAAGTCTATGTCGCGGTCGGCATCTCCGGCGCGATCCAGCACCTTGCCGGCATGAAGGACTCCAAGGTCATCGTCGCGATCAACAAGGACGAGGACGCCCCGATCTTCCAGGTCGCGGACCTCGGCCTCGTCGGCGACCTGTTCAAGCTGGTGCCGGAACTGACCGAGAAGCTGTGACGCACAAGGCCGGGAAGGCAATCAGTCTTCCCGGTCCGTGCAGCTGCGCGTGGAGGATGCACGAGTCCGCCTGAATGGCGGGATCATTCATGCGCGCGTCGCTACGCATCGTCGACGTCGTCTCGCATGCGACACCAAGCTGAAATATCCTGCAGTTGCTCCCGAGCTCGGATGCACTGGTCGGGGCGGGGCAAAGGCCCTAGTGGCTGATCCATGACGGTATTCGCGCGCAATCGCGCTTCCTTCGTCGCCGTCCGCCGCTGGTGGGCCGCGCATCTTCGCCGCGGGCTGGACCATGAAGCGGTGCTGACCCAGGTGCGCGACGATGCGCGCTGGAATGGGCGCTATGCGTTCATGACGCTGATGGCGGCGGGCATCGCGATGCTGGGCATGCTGCTGCCCTCGCCGGTGATCGTGCTGGGGGCGATGCTGATCTCGCCGCTGATGGGGCCGATCATCGGACTGGGCTTCGGGATCGCGACGTTCGATTGGCGCGAGATCCGCGCGGCGCTGGCGGCGTTGGCGCTCGGCATCGTGCTGGCGGTGGCGTTCAGTGCGCTGATCGTCCTGTTCTCGCCGCTCCAAAATGCGACCGACGAGATCGCGTCGCGCACGCGGCCCAATCTGTTCGACCTGTTCGTGGCGTTGTTCTCGGCGCTGGCAGGTGCCTATGCGATGATCCACGGGCGGCACGGGACGGTGGTGGGTGTCGCGATCGCGACCGCGCTGATGCCGCCCTTGTGCGTGGTCGGGTTCGGCCTCGCGACGCAGAACGCGACGGTGCTGGGCGGAGCGATCCTGCTGTTCGTCACCAACTTCGTGACGATCGCGCTGTCGGCGGCCGTGATCGCGCGGTTGCACGGGTTTGGCGCGCATCTCTCGCCGCAGCATACATTGTTCCAGACCTTCCTGATCGTCGCGCTGCTCGCCGCCTTGGCGGTGCCGCTGGGCGTTTCGCTGCGCCAGATCGCGTGGGAGTCGATCTTCTCGCGCCAGGTGCGGGAGGTGATCGCGGCCGAGTTCGGCGGCGCGGCGCGGTTGAGCCAGGTCGATGTCACCTATGGCGCGGATCGCATCCGGGTGGAGGCGACGGTGCTGACCCCGCGCAGCAACCGCGAGGCCGAGCGGCACGCCGCCGCCGAGCTTCGCCAGCGCGCGGGGCGGCCGGTCAGCGTCTCGATCGACCAATACCGGGTGGGTACCGGCGCGGAGGCGGAAGCGGCACAGATCGCCAATGCCGCCGGGCGGCTGGGCGACCGGATGGGGCAGCAGGTGGCAGAGCGGCTGGCGCTCGTCACCGGCACGCCGCGCGAAGCGATCATGATCGACGTCGACCAGCGGCATGCGCTGGCGCGCGCGGTGCCGTTGCCCGGCGCGAGCGCCGCGGCCTATCGCCTGCTCGAACAGCGCGTTGCGGCGGGCGCGCCGGGGTGGCGGATCGAGATCGTGCCGCCCTTGCCCGAGCCGATTGCGATCCAGTTGAACGAGGATGTGCCCGACCCGCAGGCGGTCGAACTGATCGCATGGATGGCGAAGCGGACCGGCCTGCCGCCGGCGATCGACGGGGCGACGGGGCCGGGCGACGCGGTGATCGCGGCGCTGGCGCAGGCGGGCGTGATGGCGCGACGCGGTGAGCGGACGACCGGCTTGCTGGAAGCGAACTGGGCATTGGCGGACTGATCGTTCTGACGCTGGCGTGGGGCGCTGGACAGGCGCGCGGTGTGCGGCGCAGGGCGGCGGGCGATGCTTGATCCTGCTCCCCTTGCGCTTGCGGCCGGCGCCGGTCTGCTCGGCGGAGCGATGAACGCGCTGGCGGGCGGCGGGACGTTCGCGACGATGCCGGCGCTGATCGCGATCGGCCTGCCCAGCCCGATCGCCAACGCGACCTCGAACGTCGCGCTGCAGCCGGGCGCGCTCGCCAGCGCCTGGACGTATCGCAAGGGGCTCCAGCCGATCGGCGGCGTGTCGATCCGGACGCTGTCGGCGATCACCTTCCTGGCGGGGCTGGTCGGCAGCCTGTTGCTGGTGGTGACGCCGACACAGGTGTTCGACGTCGTCGTGCCGTGGCTGCTCCTGCTGGCCACGATCGCCGTCGCGTTCGGCAAGCGGGCGGCGGCGGCGTTGCAGCGGCATGCGACGCCGGGGCCGCGCGCCCTGGTCGCGGCGCAGGTGCTGCTCGGCGTCTATGGCGGCTATTTCGGCGGCGGCATGGGGCTGATGCTGACCGCGATGTGGGGGCTGCTGGCGGGCGAGCCGCCGCACCGGCTGATGGCGCCGCGCACGCTGATGCTGGGAATGGCGAACGCGTCGGCGACGGTGATCTTCGTCACATTCGCGATGGTCGGATGGGCGGCTTGCGTGCCGATGCTGGTCGGTGCGGCGATCGGCGGCTGGGTCGGCGCGCTGCTCGGACGGCGATTGTCGCCCGGGCTGGTGCGCGGATGGACGCTGACCGTGACGACCGTGACGACGGTCGTGTTCTTCGTGCGCGCTTACGGGTAAGGTGGCCGGAATGTGGATTGCCAAGCACAAGCTCGCCACGCGGCTGTGGCACTGGATCAGCGCGCTGGCGATCTTCGTGCTGCTCGGGTCGGGATTGATGATCCTCAACGCACATCCGCAGCTTTATTGGGGACAGTTCGGCGCCAATTTCGACCAGCCCTGGTTCCGTATCGCCTGGGTGTTCGAGGGGGGGCGGGTGCCGGGTTGGCTGACGATCCCGTCGACCTATAACCTGGCGCTTGCGCGGCGGTGGCATCTGACGTTCGCGCTGATCCTAGGGTTCGCGCTGCTGGCGTTCATGATCGCCAGCCTCCTCAACCGGCATTTCCAGCGCGACCTTCGGCTGCGCGCGGCGGAGCTGTCGCCCGGGCATCTGGCGCATGACGTGCGCGAGCATCTGGCGCTCCGCTTCCACGATCCGGAGCGGCCGGGGGCGTTCAACACGCTCCAGAAGTTGAGCTATGTCGGCGTCATCTTTCTGGCGCTGCCGCTCGTCATCGCGACGGGGCTGACGATGTCGCCGGGGTTCAACGCGGTCGCGCCGTGGCTGCTCGACCTGTTCGGCGGGCGCCAGTCGGCGCGGTCGATCCACTTCATCGCATCGATGGCGATCGCCGCGTTCATCGTCGTTCACCTGGCGCTCGTCATCCTGGCGGGACCGCTCAACGAAGTGCGGTCGATGGTAACGGGGCGGTGGCGGGTGCCTGGGAGGGATTACCGATGAGCGTCCTGACGCGCCGCGCGCTGATCGGCGGCTTGGCCGCGGGGGCCGGCGGGCTACTCGCGGGCTGCGATGCGGCGGGCCAGAACGAGGCGGTGCGGTCGCTGATCTTCAAGGGCGCCGACTGGAACCAGTGGACGCAGCGCGCCCTCCTCAACCGCGGCGCCCTCGCGCGTGAGTTCCGGGTCGACCAGATGTCGCCGGTGTTCCGCACCAACGGCACGCGCGACCCGAACACGCCCGATTATGCCGCGCATGTCGCGAGCCGCTTCGCCGACTGGCGCGTACGCGTCGACGGGCTGGTCGCGCGGCCGCAGGCGTTCAGCGTCGCGCAGCTCATGTCGATGCCGCAGCGCGCGCAGATCACGCGTCACGACTGTGTCGAGGGGTGGAGCGCGATCGGCAAGTGGCAGGGGCCGCGGCTGGCGACGCTGCTCGATGCCGTCGGCCTCAGCGACCGGGCGCGCTTCCTCGTCTTCCACTGTGCCGACCGATATGCGGGCGGGCGCCCCTATTACGAATCGATCGATCTGGTCGATGCCTTTCACCCGCAGACGATCCTGGCGCTGGGGCTTAACGACCGGCGGCTGGACGTCGGACACGGCGCGCCCGTGCGGCTGCGCGTCGAGCGGCAGCTTGGCTACAAGCACGCCAAATATGTCGACCGGATCGAGGCGGTCGCCGACCTCAAGTCCATCCATGGCGGCAAGGGCGGGCTGTGGGAGGATATCGCCGACTATGAATGGTACGCCGGCATCTGATGCGTCGCGCGCCCTTGTCGGGGCGAGCACAGTTCCGATATGCCGCACCGACCCAGTTACGCGGAGGCCCGTTTGCTCACCCTGATCGATATCGCCCGGATCCTGCTCAGCGTGCTGTGGTGGATCCTGATCGTGCAGGCGATCCTGTCATGGCTGATCGCGTTCAACGTCATCAACACGCAGAATGATTTCGTCCGTTCGGTGTGGAACGGACTCCAGGTGCTGACCGAGCCGATCTACCGCCCGATCCGCCGGGTACTCCCCGATTTCGGCGCGCTGGACGTGTCGCCGATCGTCGTCCTGGTGCTGATCGCGATCCTCGACACGATCCTCGCCCGCATGGCGCTCAACATCGCATCGAACGGCGCGGTCCCGCTTTAAGCCGGGTGGCGGCTCAGGCGGCCGCGCGCTAGGAAGCGCGCCATGACAGCCGAACTGATCGACGGGAAAGCAGCCGCAGCGACGCTGCGCGCGCGCGTGGCGGAGCTGGCGGCGGCATTCGCCGAGGATGCCGGGCGCAAGCCGGGGCTCGCCGTCGTGCTGGTCGGCGAAGATGCAGCCTCGTCGGTCTATGTCCGGTCGAAGGGCAAGGCGACGGTCGCGGCGGGCATGGAGAGCTTCGAGCACCGCTTGCCCGCCGACACCGGGCAGGCCGAGCTGATCGCGCTGGTCGATCGGCTGAATGCCGACGATGCGGTCGACGGCATCCTGGTGCAGCTTCCGCTGCCCGACGGGCTCGACGCGCAGGCGGTGCTGACGCGGATCGACCCCGACAAGGATGTCGACGGCTTCCATCCGGTCAATGCCGGGCGGCTGGCGACGGGGCTCAACGGCTTCGTGCCGTGCACGCCCTATGGCTGCCTGATGCTCCTGAAGGCGCAGCTCGAGGATCTGAGCGGGCTCAACGCCGTCGTGGTCGGCCGGTCGAACATCGTCGGCAAGCCGATGGCGGCGCTGCTGACCGCGGCCGACTGCACCGTCACGATCGCGCATTCGCGCACCCGCAACCTCGCGCACCATCTGGCCCAGACCGACATCGTCGTCGCCGCGGTAGGCCGGCCGAACTTCGTGCGCGGCGAGTGGATCAAGCCGGGCGCGGTGGTGATCGACGTCGGCATCAATCGGACGGCCACGGGCCTGGTCGGCGACGTCGATTTCGAAAGCGCCGCGTCGGTCGCCTCGGCGATCACGCCGGTGCCGGGCGGGGTGGGGCCGATGACGATCGCGTGCCTGCTGCGCAACACGCTCGTCGCCGCGCACCGCCGCGCGGGCATCGCGCTCGATCCTCAGGCGATCTAGGATCGCGCCATGATCGAGCTTTATGTCTCGGCGCTCGCCACCTTCTTCGTCATCATCGACCCGCCGGGCTGCGCGCCGATCTATGCCGGGCTGACGACGGGCGCGTCGCCGATCCAGCGGCGGTCGATGGCGGTGCGGGCGGTGCTGATCGCGGGCGGCATCCTGATCGGCTTCGCGCTGTTCGGCGAGGATCTGCTGCGCGCGCTTCATGTCAGCCTGGACGCGTTTAAGATCGCCGGCGGGATCATGCTGTTCCTGATCGCGCTGGAGATGGTGTTCGAGAAGCGGACGCAGCGGCGCGAGGATCGCGCGCAGAAGATCATCGAGACGCCTGAGGTCGAGGACGTCGCCGCGTTCCCGATGGCGATGCCGATGATCGCGGGGCCGGGGTCGATCGCGTCGGTAATGCTGATGATGAGCCGGACCCAGGGGCTGGCGGCGTCGCTGGTGGTGTTGGCGGCGCTGCTGACGATCCTGCTCGTCACATTGGTCGCGCTGATCGCGGCGGGGCCGATGATGCGGCTGCTCGGCACGCGGATCGAGGCGGTGATTACGCGATTGCTCGGCGTGCTACTGGCGGCGCTGGCGACGCAGTTCATCCTGGACGGGCTGGACGCGACGGTTCTGTAAAATGCAGCGTTCGTTTCGAGCGTAGTCGAGAAACGAGTTGTGCGCCGTCCCGCGTTTCTCGACTTCGCTCGAAACGAACGCTGGTGTGGGGGGCGCCCCCTTTGCCCAACTCCCCGCGCCGCGCTACACGCCGCGGTCATGCATCGGCCCGCTCTCTCCGTCGTCATCCCCTGCTATAACGAAGCCGCCTGTCTGGAGGCGCTGCACGCGCGCGTGTCGGCGGCGGCGCGCGCGGCGGTGGGCGAGTCGCACGAGATCGTGTTGGTCAACGACGGATCGCGTGATGAGTCCTGGGCGGTGATGCAGCGGCTGGCCGCTGCCGACCCGCGGCTGGTGGCGGTCAACCTGTCGCGCAACCATGGGCATCAGCTTGCGCTCACCGCGGGGCTGGACCTGTGTGCGGGCGAGCAGATCCTCATCATCGACGCCGACCTGCAGGACCCGCCCGAGCTCCTGACCGACATGCGCGCGCAGATGGCGGCGGAGGGCGCCGACGTCGTCTATGCCGTGCGTCGCAAGCGCGAGGGCGAGACGTTCTTCAAAAAGCTGACCGCCGCGGCCTTCTACCGCTTTCTCGACCGGGTCACCGACACGCCGATCCCGCTCGATACCGGCGACTTCCGCCTAATGAGCCGCCGCGCGCTCGACGCGCTCCTGAGCCTGCCGGAGCAGGCGCGGTTCATCCGCGGCATGGTGGCGTGGGTGGGCTTTCGCCAGGTGCCGTTCCTTTATGACCGGCACGAGCGGCATGCGGGCGAGACCAAGTATCCGTTGTCGAAGATGCTGCGCTTCGCCTTCGATGCGGTGACCGGCTTCTCCACAGCGCCGCTTCGCTGGGCGAGCCATATCGGCATCGCGTTGTTCTTCCTGTCGTTCCTCCTGTTCATCTACATCGCGGTCGGGTTCCTGACCGGGTCGGCGGTGCAGGGATGGACGTCGACGATGCTCATCACCGTGTTCCTTGGCGCGGTGCAGATGCTCGTGCTCGGCATGATCGGCGAGTATCTGGGCCGCCTGTATGTCGAGGCGAAGCGGCGGCCGCTCTACCTCGTCGCGGATGTTGCCGGGCCGGTGCAGGGGCGCGCGACGCTGGGGTACCGCGCGGGGCAGGGGGCGATGGGCAAGCCGGTATTGGAAGCGAGCCGTGCTTCCGCCGAAGAAGCTCCGACCCAAGAGCGCTGGCGCTAGTCGCCCCGGGCTCCCGCCTTCGCGGGAGCGCGATTACTGAGCCGAACCGCCGCGCACCGGCACCGCCATCAGCCGCGAGACGAGCGCGCGGAAGTTGGCGAGGTCGCGGCCCGAGAGCTGCGAGGTGGTGGTGAAGCTGACCGAGGCCGGGTTGATCGGGCTGCCGTTGCGCCACAGCTCGTAATGGAGGTGTGGGCCGGTCGAGAGGCCGGTTGAGCCGACATAGCCGATCACCTCGCCCCGGTTGACGCGCTCGCCGCCGCGGACCGCGATGCGGCTCATATGGCCGTATCCGGTCGCCAGCCCGCCGCCATGGACGAGCTTGACGAAATTGCCATAGCCGCCGTGCCGCCCGGCAAAGGCGACGACGCCGTCGGTCGCGGCGCGGATCGGGCTGCCATAGGGGGCGGCGAAGTCCATGCCCTTGTGCAGGCGGCGGAAGCCGAGCACGGGATGCGTGCGCCAGCCAAAGCTGGAGGAGATGCGGGCCGCGACCGGCATCGCCATCATGCCCTTCTTCTCGCCCACGCCCTTGGGGTCGAACCAGTCGGTGCGGCCGCCATCTTCCCAGCGCACCAGTTGCGTCCGGCGATCCCCTTCGCCGACAGCGGCATAAAGGAGCTTGCCCTGGCGGGTCTCTCCGGTCGCGGCGCGTTCCTGCTCGACGATCAGTTCATACTGGCTGTCGGCGCCGATGCGCGACATCGGCATTCGGGTCGCGATCTGGCGGATGAAGGCCTCGACCGCCTTGGCCGGCGCACCGGCAGCGCGTGCCGAGCGATAGAGGCTGGAGCCGACGCGTCCGCGGATGCGGAGCGGCGTCGCGTCGATCGCGATCGGCATCGGCCGAACGGTAAAGGTGCCGCCGTCGCGCACGACCTCTAGCGCCAGGTCGAAACGCGCGCGGAAGGCGAGGTGCTCGAGCGGGCGCGGCACGTCGCGCGTCGGGCGACGGCCGAGCGTCAGGTCGATGCGCGTGCCCGGACGGATGTCGGCGAGCGACACCTGCTCGGCGATGAGCGCGGCCGCGCGGTCGGCCTCGCCCGCGCCCACGCCGCTGCGGCGGAGCGTGCGAGCGATGGCGTCGCCGCCGGGCAATGTCGCGGAGAGATCGAGGGTCGGGCGCTCGGGCGTGTCGGCGAGCGGGCGGACCGCGTTGGTCGCGCCGATCCGCCGGCCGCTGGTGGCGCCGAACGCGAGCGGGGCGATCGATTGCGAGGCGAGCTCGTCGCGATCGGTAGTGCTGGCGGGCGCGGTGCCGACGACGTGGATCGGACGATCGAGCCTGGGGGCGAGCGCGATGGTGAGCGCGCAAAGGCCGAGGCATGTGGCGGCGCCGCGGAGCCAAGCGGCCGAACCGATATCGGCGCCCAGGTCGACGACGAGGTCGAGGCGGCGCAACCGCTCGGCCGCGCGCTCGATCCCGGTCTGCGTCGGCAGCGCGAGCGCGTTGGCGCGCCCGAAGCCGCGCGTGCCCGTCGCCGAGCCGTCGAGCCAGTGCTGATCGTCGTTGAGGAACAAACTCGTCCGGCCCCCGCCGCTGACCGTCCGCACCGGCCATGTGCCCGGCGACTGTGCCGGGGAGGTGCTAAAGTCAAATTAACTTGGGTGCGCCGGGCGGCCGCTTGCGATCAGCGGCATTGCGGCGGCGACGAACCGAATCAACAGAAAGGGCGGCAGAACCTGGTCCTGCCGCCCCCGCTGGGAAATCAGTCCTGTCAGAAGCGATCAGGTCGACTTCATGTTCGACGCGACGTTGTTGAACGTCTTCGTCAGGTTGTTGCCGAGGCCCTGCATCGCGGCGATCGCCGCAACGGCGATCAGCGCGGCGATCAGGCCGTACTCGATCGCGGTGGCGCCCTTCTTGTCGGTGAAAATCTTGCGAATCGTCTGCATTCCGGTCTCCATCGGTCCAAAGCTTCAAACACCCGGCTGTCCGAGAGCCCCCGGAACCAGCAACCTCCGAATAGGGGCAGGGGGGTTAGGAAAAGGTTTAAGTCGAGGCGGCTGCGGAAAATATTTGCAGGTCACGGGAACAAAATTGAAGCTGGCCTCACATGACCTCGTCGACGCGCGTGTTGACGTTGTTCCACATGCCGGTCGTGACGTTGGCGACGGCCATGATCGCGGCAATGATGGCGATGACGACGAGCGCGAGGATCAGGCCGTACTCGACCGCCGTGGCGGCCCGCCGTTCGCGAAGCAGGCGTTGCGCCAATCGTGCCAGTCGCGCCATGATATCCCCCGTCGGTCGTCGGTCCGGTCCTAGTTAGAAGGGGTTAACGAAATGCGAGCGGATGGTCCGTTGCCGATGCTGCTGGTCGCAGCGGCGGCGCTGGTCGACGGCGACGGACGCGTGCTGGTCCAGCGGCGCCCCGCGGGCGGGCCAATGGCGGGGCTGTGGGAGTTTCCGGGCGGGAAGGTCGAGCCGGGCGAGACGCCGGAGGCGGCGCTGATCCGCGAGCTGGACGAGGAACTGGGCATCGATGTCGAGGCGGCGTGCCTGGCGCCGGCGGTGTTCGCGAGCGAACCGCTGGGGGAAAAGCACCTGCTGCTTCTGCTCTATGCCTGCCGCAAATGGCGGGGCCTGCCCGAAGCGCGGCATGCCGAGGCCTTGAAGTGGGTGCGGCCGGTCGAACTTCACCGGTTGGAGATGCCGCCAGCGGACAAGCCGCTGATCGGGCTGATCGAGGCGTTGATCTGAGGCGCGTCAGCCGCGGTGGGTCGCCGCCAGATGTTCGAGGATCGCGACGTGGAGCGGGCGATCGAACGCGACGCCGACCTCGCCGGGGCGCGCCCAGCGGACATGGCACTTGATCGAGCGGAGCTGGTCGACGGTCAGGTAGACGACCTGGCCGGGCTGGAAGCGGCGATAGGTGGCGATGCGCGCGCCCGTCGCCGAAATGTCGAGCAGCTCGATTCCGTGGCCACCGGCATAGGGCTCGGACAGCCGACCCTCGGCATGGAGCGTCAGGCGCAGGCTGGCACGCTGTTCTTCATCGAGCGGCTGGGCGGACATAGGCGGCTTTCGATCCCTTTCGGCGCATCCTAGTCCCAAAGGGGTAAGCGAAACCTTACCTCGCCGCCGCCGAGACGACTGCGGCGACCGCCGCCGACCAGCCCGCCAGTCGCCGGTCGCGATCGTCGGCATCGATCGCCGGCTTGAAGCGATCCGCGGCCCCGCGCATCGCCGCCGCCTCGCTGAGGTCCTTGAACCAGCCGCAGCCGAGCCCCGCGAGCATCGCCGCGCCAAGCGCGGTCGTCTCGGCAAAGCCCGGCCGCTCGACTTCCAGGTCGAGCATATCGGCGAGGTCCTGCGCCATCCAGTCGTTGGCGACCATGCCGCCGTCGATGCGCAGGCACGACCAGCGCGCGCCATCGGCGGCGAAGGCGGTCTGGAGATCGTGGGTCTGGTGCGCCATCGATTCGAGGCAGGCGCGAACGACATGCGCGCGCGTGGTCGAGAAGCTCATGCCGGTAAGCGCGGCGCGCGCCTCCGCCTCCCACCAGGGTGCGCCGATACCGGCGAGCGCGGGGACGCAATAGACGCCGCCATTGTCCTCGACCGATCGCGCCAGGCCTTCGCTCTCGTCCGCGCGCTCGATCAGCTTCAGCGAATCGCGCAGCCATTGCATCAGGCTGCCGGCGACGAACACCGACCCCTCCAGTGCATAGGTGCGTCTGCCGCCCAGCTGCCACAGCACTGTCGAAAGGAGCCGATGGCGCGAGGTGGGCGGCACCGCGCCGCAATTGGCGAGGACGAAGGCGCCGGTGCCATAGGTCGCCTTGACGGTGCCGCGGTCGAGACAGGCCTGACCGATCGTCGCTGCCTGTTGATCGCCGGCAAGACCCGTAATCGGGATCGAGCCGCCGAACGCATCGGTCGTGCCGAAGTCGCCGGCATTGTCGGTGATGCGCGGGAGCGCGGCGCGGGGCACGCCGAACAGGTCGACCAGGCCGTCGTCCCACTGGCCGGTGCCGAGCCCCATCAGCAGCGTGCGAGCGGCGTTGCTGGCGTCGGTCAGATGCTCGCCGCCGGTCAGCTTCCAGACGAGCCAGCTCTCGACAGTGCCGATCGCGAGGTCGTCGCCGGCCGCCTTGAGCTCGGGCCAGTGTTCGAGCGCCCAGGCGATCTTGGTGCCCGAGAAATAAGGATCGAGGAGGAGGCCGGTACGCGCCTGGACGCCCGCTTCCTCGCCGCGGTCGCGCAGCCGCCGGCAGAGATCGGCGGAGCGGCGATCCTGCCAGACGATCGCGGGGGCCAGCGGTTCGCCGGTGCGGCGCGACCAGAAGACGACGGTTTCGCGCTGGTTGGCGATGCCGATCGCGGCGATCCGATCCGCCCCGCCGGCGCGGTCGACGACGGTGCGGCCGCATTCGAGCGTGCGTTTCCAGATCTGCGCCGCGTCATGCTCGACCCAGCCGGCGCGGGGGTAATGCTGGTCGAGCGGCCGGCTCTCGCTGTCGTGGCAGGTACCGTCGCGGTCAAACAGCATCGCCCGCGTCGAGGTGGTGCCTTCGTCGAGCACGAGGATGAAATCGGCCATGCGGGGGAGCGTAAAGCGACCGTGGCTCGATCGCCAGAGGGCGGATCAGGGCGTCGCTTATTGCCGCGGATCGGGATAGAAGATCGGCGTGAGCGACAATCCCACCCTAGAAGAACGGCATCCGCCGTTGCCGCCGATGCCCGAGCCCGAAGAAGCGGTGGAGGAGTTGCGCCGCGACCGGCTGCTTGCGGCGCTGACGCTGATGGCCGGGGCGGGGCTGTTCCTGGCGCTGCCGTTCGCGCTGAAGGCGGGGTCGGAATTCTTCCTGCCGCTGACCGCGGCGATCGTCATCGCCATCGCGCTGGTTCCCGCGCTCGAATGGCTGGAGCGGCGGCGGCTGCCCGCGCCGCTGGCCTCGCTGACCTGCGTGATCGTGTTCCTAGCGGTGGCCAATGCTGCGCTCGCCTCGATCGTCGTGCCGGCATGGCAATGGGTGCGGCTGCTGCCCGAGCGGATCCAGCAGATTCAGTCGAACGTGAAGCCGCTGATCGACTTCTATTCAAACGCCGAGCGGTTCGTGAACCGGACGATCGAGAATTTCGCGAGCGTCCCCGCACGGGAGGCGCCGGCCGCGGTCGCCGCGCCGCCGCCGACGGGCCTGCTCGACCTGGTCGGTACGTCGGCGCCGTCGGCGCTGATCGAGATGTTCTTCGCGATCCTCGTCATCTACTTCTTCCTGTCGGGCTGGACGCGGCTGAGGCGCGCGGCGATCACCAGCCGCACGAGCTTCGGCGGGGCGCTGGCGACGGCGCGCGTGATCCAGGACGTCGTCGACGACACCTCGGCCTATCTGGGCACGATCACGGTCATCAACATCTCGCTGGGGCTGATCGTCGCGGGGGCGCTGTACCTGGTCGACATGCCCACCCCCTTGATGTGGGGCGGGATCGTCGCGCTCCTCAACTACATCCCCTATTTCGGGCCGGTGATCGCCGCAGCACTCCTGGCGCTGGGCGGGTTGATGACGTTCAGCGATTTGTGGTGGGCGATGCTGCCTGCGGTCATCATGGTCGGCGCGCACCTGATCGAAGCCAATGCGATCACGCCGCTGGTGGTCGGGCACCGGCTGACGATCAGCCCGATCCTGATCCTCGTGTCGCTGAGCTTTTGGGGATGGGTCTGGGGGACGCCGGGCGCGCTTTTGGCGGTGCCGCTGCTCATCATCATCCAGACGGTGCTGAACGCCGCGGGCAAGCCCGATATCGCCGGCTTCCTGTTCGAGCACGGCACGCTCGCCAGCCGGCCCGCGCCGCGCCATCCGGCGTTCAAAGAAAAGCGCGACGAGCCGAGTTGACAGGGGTAGGGGCGCCGTCTAGAGGCCGCGTCCTCGCAAGGGCAATGCGGGTGTAGCTCAGTTGGTTAGAGCGCCGGCCTGTCACGCCGGAGGTCGCGGGTTCGAGCCCCGTCACTCGCGCCACCCCTTGTGGAGAAACAACGAAGCCCGGTCGCGTCAAGCGGCCGGGCTTCGCTGCGTTCAGGCGCTATGCGCGCCAGCGGCCGGTTTCCATCCAGCGGAGAAGCGGCTTCAGCGGCGCGATCCAGACGATGCCGGTGATGACATAGACCAGCGCCTGGGCGAGCGGATGCAACTGCCCGATCGCGCCCGAGAAGCTGGCGATCAGCACCGCCCAGAGGACGATCAGCACGACGATCAGGAGCGCGCCGGCGGGCTTTCGCCAGGAGGGAGTCACGACGCGGTATTCCTTTCGATGAGGCGGGTTTCGGTGACGATGGCGTCGAGCACGCGATCCCACGGGTCGACGGGCAGCGCCGGCACCTGCTGCACTGAATAGGCGATGCCGAGTGCGTACACCCCGGGCAAGCCCACGAGCGCGCGATCATAGTGGCCAGCGCCCTGACCCAGCCGGTTGCACGCGCCGTCGAAGCCGACGAGCGGCACGAGGACGATGTCGGGCGTCGCGACCGGTGCGTCGGCCAGCGGCTGGCGTAGGCCGAAGGCGGCGACCTCCAGCGGATCGCCGGGCGCGAAGGCGTGGAAGGCGATCGGCCGAGCGCGGCTGAGCGTGCGCGGGAGTGCGAGCGTGCAGCCGGCGGCGAGCGCGGCCTCGACCAGCGGCGCGGGATCCGCCTCCGAACCGAGCGGGACATAGGCGGCAACGCAGAGGCTCCGCCGGAGTCGTGCCAGGTAGGCGGCGGGCGGCGCGATCGGCGGCGCGCCGTCGATG
Source organism: Sphingomonas sp. Y38-1Y (assembly GCF_032391395.1). Classification (NCBI taxonomy): domain Bacteria; kingdom Pseudomonadati; phylum Pseudomonadota; class Alphaproteobacteria; order Sphingomonadales; family Sphingomonadaceae; genus Sphingomonas; species Sphingomonas sp. Y38-1Y. The sequence goes on along the minus strand of NZ_CP135916.1, from coordinate 3,455,610 downwards.
ACGAACGCGTCGCGCAGGCCGCGCAGCCGTGCCCTGAGCGCGGGTTTGTCGATGGAAGGGGCTGGGGCGGGGTTCAAGGTGGCGGGACCGCCGTGGCCGTTTGCTGGAATATCCTCTGACGCCCAAACGTCAGGTGGGAACCATGTACGTCGGACCAGGGTCCGGGCAGGGACAGTCCCCTTGGATGAAATTATCGCCTCAGGGATGTTCGCTAAAGCTCGTACCGGGCAGTGCCCGCCGGGAACCTATTTAGTCGCTCTCCGGCGCTTCCTCAAGGGCCGCGGCGACCGCTTCCAGCCGCTCGGCAAGTCGGTCGAGCAGGTGGGTCGGTACGCCCTGCGCCGGCGACCGCTCCAGGTCGGCGACCTGATCGGCCAGCATCAGCGCGATGTAGAGCAGCGTGCGTTCGTGGTTGAGCCCGCCCGAGGCGCGGGTCGCGGCGGGGGCGAGCGTGTCGAGCCGCTTGGCCAGCGCGCGCAGGTGCGGCTCCTCCCCCTCGCGGCAGCCGACGGCATAGGGGCGCCCGGCGATCTCGAAGCTGACCTGCGCCATCAGTCCTGTCCCTCGCGCGCGATCAGCGCGTCCAGCGCCGCCACGGCCTCCTCCATCCGGGCACGCAGCGCGGCGTGGCGGCGCGCCAGCGAATCGCCGGCATAGGCGCGGCTGGCCGACGCACGCTCGATCCGGGCGATCGCAGCCTCGATCCGATCGATGGCGGGATGATGTTCGGAAGCCTCCATGGCGAATCAATAGCATCGGGGGTGGGGCGGGCAAGCGTCATCGGGCCGCCATGCGCCGGGCCGGTTGACGTGGGCGGGCGAGCGCCGCAAAGGCACGCCCGAGCCGCGCGCCTACCCGACCGATCCAGACGCGCGCGAGGGGAGTGTCGATGACCGTTTCGGATCAGGATTGCGCCAACGCGATCCGCGCGCTGGCGATGGACGCCGTCGAGGCAGCCAATTCGGGCCATCCCGGCATGCCGATGGGCATGGCCGACGTCGCGACGGTGCTGTGGCAGCGTTACCTGAAGTTCGATGCGGCCGATCCGCACTGGCCCGATCGCGACCGCTTCATCCTGTCGGCCGGTCACGGCTCGATGCTGATCTATGCGCTGCTCCACCTGACCGGGTTTGCGCGGCCGACGCTCGAGGATCTGAAGGCGTTCCGCCAGCTCGGCAGCCCGTGCGCGGGGCACCCCGAGAATTTCGAGCTCGCCGGGATCGAGGCGACCACCGGGCCGCTGGGCCAGGGCCTGGCGATGGCAGTCGGCTTCGCGCTGGCCGAGCGGCACCTGAACGCGCAGTTCGGCGACGGGCTGGTCGATCACAATACCTGGGTGATCGCGGGCGACGGCTGCCTGATGGAAGGCATCAACCACGAGGCGATCGGCCTGGCCGGTCATCTGAAGCTCGGCCGGCTCAAGGTGCTGTGGGACGACAACCGCATCACCATCGACGGCGCAGTGTCGAAGTCGTCGATCGAGGACATCCCGGCCCGCTATCGCGCGACCGGCTGGCATGTCGTCGAGTGCGACGGGCATGACCATGCCGACATCGCCCGCGCGATGGACGAGGCGCTGGCGAGCGACCTGCCGACGCTGATCCGCTGCCGCACCGTCATCGGCAAGGGTGCGCCGACCAAGGCGGGCACGTCGGGCAGCCACGGATCGCCGCTGGGTGCCAAGGAGATCGAGGGCGCGCGCGAGGCGCTGGGCTGGAACCACCCGGCCTTCGTCATCCCCGACGATATCCGCGAGACCTGGCTCGCCGCGGGCAAGCGCGGCAATGGCGAGCATGAGGCGTGGAACGCCCGCCTTGCCGGCCATGCCGATGCGGCCGAGTTCACGCGCCGGATGCAGGGCGAGCTGCCCGCCGGCAACCCGATTGGCGACTATATCGACACGCTGCTGGCCGACCCCAAGAAGGTCGCGACCCGCAAGGCGTCGGAGATGGCGCTCGAGGCGCTGACCGCGGCGATCCCCGAAATGGTCGGCGGATCGGCCGACCTGACGGGATCGAACAACACGCGCACCAAGGCGACAGGGCCGCTGACGGCCGACGACTATGCCGGCCGCTATGTCTCCTACGGCATTCGCGAGTTTGGCATGGCCGCGGCGATGAACGGGCTGGCGCTGCATGGCGGCGTCATCCCCTATGGCGGCACGTTCCTGGTCTTTTCCGACTATGCGCGCGGCGCGATCCGGCTGTCGGCGCTCCAGAACACGCGCGTCATCTATGTCCTCACGCACGATTCGATCGGGCTGGGCGAGGACGGGCCGACGCACCAGCCGATCGAGCATCTGACCAGCCTTCGCCTGATCCCCAACCTCGACGTCTTCCGTCCGTGCGATACGGTCGAGACGGCCGAGTGCTGGGCGCTGGCGCTCGCCAAGCAGGACGGGCCTGCGGTGCTGGCGCTGAGCCGGCAGAACCTGCCGCAGCTTCGCACCGACAACGAGATGAAGTCGGCGCGCGGCGCCTATCGCCTGTTCGCCGCCGAGGCGGAACGCCGTGTCATCCTGATCGCGACGGGATCGGAGGTCGAGATCGCCGCGGGCGTGCGCGAGGCGCTGGAGGCCGAGGGGATTGGCGCCGACGTCGTGTCGATGCCATCGTGGGAGCGTTTCGACGCGCAGCCCGCCGACTACCGCGCCGACGTGCTGCCGGACGTCGACCCGTCGCAGATCCTGCGCGTGTCGATCGAGGCGGGCACGACGCTCGGCTGGGAACGCTACACGATGGTGCACGGCCTTCGCTTCGGCATCGACGGCTGGGGCGCATCGGGCCCGATCGACGCCGTCTATGACAAGTTCGGGCTGACCGTGCCCAAGATCACGCAAGCCGTCCGAGATCGGCTGCAGGCTCAGGAGAAGTAAGCGCATGACCAAGGTTGCGATCAATGGCTTCGGGCGCATCGGCCGCCTCGTCGCGCGCGCCATCCTCGAGCGGCCGGACAGCGGGCTGGAGCTCGTCACGATCAACGACCTGGCCGACGCCAAGTCGAACGCCTGGCTGTTCAGCCGCGATTCGGTGCATGGCCGCTATCCGGGCGAAGTGTCGGCCGAGGGCAACGACCTGATCGTCGACGGCAAGCGCATCAAGGTGACCGCCGAGCGCGATCCCGCCAACCTGCCGCATGCCGAGAACGGCGTCGAGCTGGTGCTGGAGTGCACCGGCTTCTTCACCGACCGCGCGGCGTGCGAGAAGCACATCGCGGCCGGCGCCAAGAAGGTGCTGATCTCCGCCCCCGGCAAGAATGTCGACCTGACCGTCGTGTTCGGCGTCAACCACGACAAGCTGGAGGCGGGGCACACGATCGTGTCCAACGCGTCGTGCACGACCAACTGCCTGGCGCCCGTCGCCAAGGTGCTGAACGACGCGATCGGCATCGAGCGCGGGCTGATGACGACGATCCACGCCTATACCAACGACCAGAAGATCCTGGACCAGATCCATCCCGACCTGCGCCGGGCGCGGGCGGCGGCGATGTCGATGATCCCGACGACGACGGGCGCGGCGCGCGCGGTGGGCGAGGTGCTGCCCGAACTGAAGGGCAAGCTGGATGGTTCGTCGGTGCGCGTGCCGGTGCCGGACGGCTCGCTGATCGACCTGACCTTCACGCCGAAGCGCGACACGACCAAGGAAGAGGTCAACGCGATCCTGAAGGCGGCGTCGGAAGAAGGTCCGCTGAAGGGCGTGCTCGCCTTTACCGACGAGCCTTTGGTGTCGATCGACATCGTCCACACGCCGTTCAGCTCGACGGTCGACAGCCTGGAGACCGCGGTGATCGACGGCAAGCTGGTCCGCGTGGTCAGCTGGTACGACAATGAGTGGGGTTTCTCGAACCGCATGGTCGACACGGCCGCGGCGATGGCCAAGCTCGGCTGATCTGAGGGATGCCGTTCGGTTCGAGCGCAGTCGAGAACGCCTGCCGGGCGAAGTCGAGGTGATCTCGCTTCGCTCGATAACGTGTCTCGACTTCGCTCGACACGAACGGGAGGGCGCATGACCGGCCGCCTTGCCGGGATCGCCCGGCATGCGTTTCCGCGCGGGCCGATCGAGGTGATCGACCATGTCGAGGTGAGCGTCGCCGGCGGCCTGACCGGCGACTTTCGCGGCGCGGTGAAGCCGGGCGGCCGGGGACGGCGACAGGTGTCGCTGATCGAGGCGAAGGACTGGGCGGTCGCGATGGCGGCGACGGGCCACAGCCTCGAATGGTGGCACCGGCGCGCCAATCTGCTGGTCGACGGGATCGACCTGCCGCAGGTGCCGGGTGCGCGGCTGCGCATCGGTACCGTGCTGCTCGAGATCACGCAGGAATGCGACCCGTGCAGCCGCATGGAAGAGATCGCCGAGGGGCTGAAGGCGGCGCTGACGCCCGACTGGCGCGGCGGCGCGCTGGCCAAGGTGATCGAGGGCGGCGACATCGCGGTCGGCGATGCGATCGAGGTTTTGGAACTTCCCGTTCGTGCTGAGTAGGGGCTGAGCCTGACGAAGACCCGTATCGAAGCATCCTTCGATACGCCGCTTCGACTTCGCTCAGCGGCTACTCAGGACGAACGGTTTTGGGAGAGACGGGTATGCCACGCAGCTTCAAGACGCTCGACGACATGGGCGACCTCACGGGCAAGCGCGTGCTGGTGCGCGAGGACCTCAACGTGCCGATGGCGGACGGCAAGGTCGGCGACGACACGCGGCTGCGCGCGGCGGTGCCGACGGTCAGCGAGCTGTCGGACAAGGGCGCGGTCGTGCTGATCCTGGCGCATTTCGGTCGGCCCAAGGGCAAGTCCGATCCGACGATGTCGCTGTCGCTGGTGACGCAGCCGCTGTCGCACGTGCTGGGCCGCGAAGTGCGGTTCATCGACTGGGATTCGGCGCCGGAAGCGGTGACGATGCTCCAGCCTGGCGACGTCGCGCTCCTGGAAAACACGCGCTTCCATGCTGGCGAGGAGACGAACGACGGCGGTGTGGTCGACATGATCGCGGCGCTGGGCGAGCTCTACGTCAACGATGCCTTCTCCGCGGCGCACCGTGCGCATGCCTCGACCGAGGGACTGGCGCACAAGCTGCCGGCGTTTGCGGGCCGGCAGATGGAGGCCGAGCTCGACGCGCTGGACAAGGCGCTGGGGGCGCCGGAGCATCCGGTCGCGGCGGTCGTCGGCGGCGCCAAGGTGTCGACCAAGCTCGACGTGCTCAAGCATCTGGTCGGCCGCGTCGATCACCTCATCATCGGCGGCGGCATGGCCAATACGTTCCTGGCGGCGCGCGGCGTCGATGTCGGCAAGAGCCTGGCCGAGCACGACCTGGTCCCCACCGCCGACGCGATCTTCGACGCGGCGGAGAAGGCGGGCTGCACCATCCACCTGCCGTACGACGTCGTCGTGTCGAAGGAGTTCGCGGCCAATCCGCCGTCGCTGCGCACGTGCAACGTGCATGAGGTGGCGAGCGACGAGATGATTCTGGATGTCGGTCCGGCCGCGACCGAGGCGCTGGGCGATGTGCTCAAGACGTGCCGCACGCTCGTGTGGAACGGGCCGCTGGGCGCGTTCGAGACGCCGCCGTTCGACACCGCGACGATGTCGCTGGCGCGCACCGCCGCGGCGTTGACCCGCGAGGGATCGCTGGTGTCGGTGGCGGGCGGCGGGGATACCGTCGCGGCGCTCAACCAGGCGGGCGTGGCGGACGAGATGACCTTCGTCTCGACCGCGGGCGGCGCGTTCCTGGAGTGGATGGAGGGAAAGGATCTGCCCGGGGTGGCGGCGCTTTCGGCCTGAGGCGCGGCGTCTGGGGCACGTGCTTCGACAGGCTCAGCACGAACGGGTTGAGTGGATCAGCTTAATCCGTTCGTCATGAGCTTGTCGAAGGACGTGCCCGGGACGCGGCAGGTAGAGCTTATCGCTTCTCCACCACCTTCAGCAGCGCCGTCGCGGCGGCCGTCTCCGCCTCCTGCTTCGACGCGCCTTCGCCCTCGGCGCTCGCATAGTTTCCGAGGCTGACCGACACCTTGAAGCGCGGCGCGTGATGGGGGCCGGAGCGGTCGACGATGGCGTATTCGGGGGCGCGGCGCTGGTTGGCGGCGGCCCATTCCTGAAGCGCGGACTTGGGGTGACGCGGGGCGGCGCCCTGGGCGTCGATGCGGTCGCCCCATGCCTCCCGAACGAAAGCGGCGGTGCGGTCGAAGCCGCGCTCGAGGAACAGCGCGCCGATCAGCGCCTCCATCACGTCGCCAAGGACATTGTCGCTGTCGGCGGCGCCGTCGTCGCGCGCCTGCTTGCCGAGGCGGAGCTGATCGCGGATGCCGAGCGAGCGCGCGACGTCGGCGCAGACGGGTCCGGTGACGAGCGCGTTGAGCCGGCGCGACAGCTTGCCCTCGGGCTCGGCCGGGTAGCGCGAGTAGAGCCATTCGGCGATGGTGAGGCCGAGGACGCGGTCGCCGAGGAATTCGAGCCGCTCGTAATTGTCCGCCGCCTGGCTGCCATGCGTCAGCGCGCGGGCGAAGCGTTCGGGCGCGGCGACGCCGCCGAAGGTTGCGTCCAGCCAGTCGTCGAGCGCAGCCATCGCCTTAGTAGAGCTCGCCGATGCGGTTCCAGCGGGTCGCGCCGGGCCAGGTCCAGGGGAGCAGCCAGGAGGCGCTGCCGTCGGTCGACCAGAAATTGACCACCGCCTTGCCCTCCAGATTTTCGAGCGGGACGTAGCCGATCGAGTCGGGGAAGCGGCTGTCCTTCGAATCGTCGCGATTGTCGCCCATCATGAACACGTGGCCAGCGGGCACGCGGTAGATGCCGGTGTCGTCGCCGACGCTGAACCCCTGATCGAGGATGCGATAGCGGACGCCGCCGGGCAGCGTTTCCTCGAACTGCGGATAGCGGCAGACGGGGGTGCCATCGGGGCCATCGTCGCGGAAATAGGGGTCGCAGGGGCTGTTGGGGCTGAGCGGCAGGACGAAGTCGGCGACGCGCTGCTTGGGCACCGCCTTGCCATTGAGGAAGAGCGTGCCGCCGCGCATCTGGACGGTGTCGCCGGGCAGGCCGATGACGCGCTTGATCCAGTCCTCGTTGTTCCCCGGCGGCGCCTTGAACACGACGACGTCGCCGCGCGCGGGGGTGGAGGGGAACAGGCGCCCGGGGATCAGCGGCAGGCTGAACGGCAGCGAGTGGCGCGAATAGCCGTAGTTCCACTTGGTGACGAACAGATAGTCGCCGATCAGCGTGCGCGGCAGCATCGAGCCCGAGGGGATGACGAAGGGCGAGATCAGGAAGCTGCGCACGACGAAGACGATCGCCACCAGCTTGACGAGGAAGATCAGCGTTTCCTGCCACTCGGGGCGCTTGGGGCGGGTCGATGCGCGGGTGCGGCGGGCCATGCGTCGGACGTGCCGGGGTGTGTTGCCGACGTCAAGCGCTACCGATCGTGATCGGCTCGATCCAGCGGCCGTGCGGGTGGCTGCGCGCGAGCAGCGTTTCCGCGTCGCCGGGCCAGAGCGTCGCGCGAACCTCGTGCCGGGCGAGATCGCGATTGGGCTCCAGCCGGACCCAGGCGAGCGGGCGGTCGGGGGTGGCGGCAGCGCCTGCGCGGTCGAGGGCGGCCCGGATGCGGGCCTGGCGATCGGCGCCGAGATATTGCCAGACGACCGAGTGCATCAGCACGCGGGTGTGGCCGGCGGGCTGGGGCTCGGCGAGCCGTGCCTCGACCCAGTCGGCGGCGTCGCCCTGGTCGAGGCGCGGGGGATCGGCGGCGAACATCGCGATTGCGGCGTCGAGGCGGGCGAAGCGGTCGGGATGGTCGGCCCAGACATAGGCGCGCAGCCGATCGGCATCGGCCGGGACGGTGAGGTCGAGCGGGGCGATGTCGACACCGCGGACCGATGCGATGTCGATGGCGACGGGCTCGGGCGGCGGGCCGCGCCACTCGGGCGTCAGCGTGACGGGCGAGCCGTCGGGGCCGATCCGCAAGCCGCCAAGGTCGAAAGCGTAGCGATCGATGAGGAGGTTGAGGCCCGCGCTCGACCCGATCTCGAGAAGGTCGAGCGGCTGGCCGAAGGTGCGCGCGGCGTGGATGAGGCCGAGCATCAGCGCGGCCGAGCGGCCGGGTTCGTTGGTCTGGGGCGGGCCGTCGAGCCAGGGGAGCAGCGCCGCATCGTGGTCGCGAAGCGCCGCGGCGAGGACGGGGACGGCATCGCCCTCGCCCGCGAACAGCGCCGCCAGCTCGGGTGCGTCGCCGCGGAGCGCCAGCGCGCGAAGGCCGCCGACGAGGCGGAGCGGCAGCGCATCCTCGATCGCCTCGCCCGGCCAGGCGAGCACGCGGCGGCCGGTCTCGGTCGTGTCGTCGAGCGCCTCGGCCAACGCGCCGCTGACGCGGCCGGTCAGCGGCGCATCCATCGCGTCGCAAAAGCCCTGTTGCGCGAGGAAGGCGCTGCGAACCGCGCGTTCGCTCATGCGAACACCTCGGCGAACAGGCGCTCCATGGCCGCCCAGCTCGAGGTCGCGGCGTCGGCGTCGTAGCCGAACCCGGGACGGGACGATGCCTTCATCGACTCGTCGGTGAAGCCGTGGCCGGCATGGCCGTAGGCGTGGAGCTGCCAGCGTGCGTCCGCTTCGGTCAGCTCGGCGGCCAGCGCGGTGACGGTATCGGGCGGGGCGAGCGGATCGGCCCAGCCGTGGCAGACGAGGACGCGCGGGGTGATCGGCGTGACGGTGGCATAGTCCGGGCGGTCGAAGATGCCGTGGAACGACACAACTGCCAAAAGGTCGGCGTCCGAGCGGGCGAGGTCGAGCACGCACTTGCCGCCGAAGCAGTAACCGATCGCGGCGGTGCGCGCGTCGTCGACCTCGGGCAGGGCCTTCAGCGCGGCGACGCTGGCGTGGAGGCGATCGCGGAGCAGCGCGCGGTCGGCATTGAGCTGGTTCATGTAGAGCGCGGGATCGGCCGAGTCGCGCGTCGTCCGCTTGCCCTGGCCGAACACGTCGCCGGCGAGCGCGACATAGCCGAGTCCGGCGAGCCGTTCGGCGACGCGGTTGTCGGCTTCCTTCTGTCCCAGGACGTTCGGGACGATCAGCACGCCGGGGCGTGGGCCCTCCGCATCCGAGTCGAAGGCGACCACCCCCTCGAAGGGACCGCCGGGACCATCATAGACCAGGGTACGCCGCTCGATCGCCATCGCTCGTCCTTCCGTTGCCAGCCGCGCCGCAGCCGTTATGGACGGCGGCGACCTTCCGGGAGAGCAGCTATGCCGACACTCGTCCTCATTCGCCATGGCCAGTCGGCCTGGAATCTCGAGAACCGCTTCACCGGCTGGTGGGACGTCGACCTGACCGAGCAGGGAACGCGCGAAGCCTGGGCCGCGGGCGAAGCGCTGGCGGCCAAGGGCCTAGACTTCGACCAGTGCTTCACGAGCTTTCAGACGCGGGCGATCAAGACGCTCAACCTGGCGCTGGAGGCGATGGGACGGCTGTGGCTGCCGGTCGAGAAGGACTGGCGGCTGAACGAGCGGCATTATGGCGGGCTGACCGGGCTCGACAAGGCGGAGACCGCGGCCAAGCATGGCGACGATCAGGTCAAGATCTGGCGCCGCAGCTTCGACATCCCGCCGCCGCTGCCCGAGGCGGGATCGGCATGGGACCTGTCGGCCGACCGCCGCTATGCCGGGATCGCCATTCCGCAGACGGAGAGCCTGAAGGACACGATCGCGCGCGTGCTTCCCTATTGGGAGGCGCGGATCGCGCCCGAACTGAAGGCGGGCAAGCGCGTGCTGGTGTCGGCGCACGGCAATTCGCTGCGCGCGCTGGTCAAGCATCTGTCGGGCATCTCGGACGACGATATCGCGAGCCTGGAGATTCCGACGGGGCAGCCGATCGTCTATGAACTGGACGACGCGCTGACGGCGACCGACCGCTACTACTTGTCCGAGCGCTGAGGCGGGCGGTCGCGCTCGCCCCAGGCGATCAGCCGGCGGCTGATCTGCGGGTCGAGCACCGCCATCACTGCATAGGCGACGGCTTGCTTGAGGCGCGTCCAGGGGGTCATCGCGGCGCGATGATCCTCGCGCGTGATGCGGCGTGAGTTGGCGATCTCGCCATCGACATAGCCGCGGACATGGGCGGAGAAGGCAGGGTCCTCGATCCGGAGCATGAGCTCCAGGTTGAGAAACAGGCTGCGGATGTCGAAATTGGCCGATCCGACATGAACCGCGCCGTCCACCGCGACCAGCTTGGTATGGAGTTTGGTCGCCTGATATTCCCACACCCGCACGCCGCGGCGCAGCAGCCCCGCATAGGTGAAGCGCGACGCCCAGATCGCCATATAGTTGTCGGTGATGGCAGGCAGCACGACGTTGACGGTGCCGCGGCGCGCGGCACGCTTCAGCCGGCGGAGCATCGAGGGGCCGGGTGCGAAATAGGCGGCGATCAGGTCGATGCGCTCGCCGCCCTGCGCCGCCACCTTCATCTCGCGGCGGATCGCTCGCGCCCAGGGAGACAGATGGCGGGTGGGACCGCCGAGCAGCCAGCGTACCTCCCCCTCATGCTCGCTGTAGCGGCGGAGCACGCGGGCGAGCGCGCGGACCGAGGCGTTCTCGTCGCGGCTCCACCGCGCGAGCGCGTCGAAATAGGGGGCGAGGCGGGCGGCGGCGGGACCTTCCATCCAGAGGCCCAGGTCGCGCCAGGCTTCGCCGTCCTCGCCCGGCACGCCGAAATAATCGGCCTTGATGTTGAAGCCGCCGATGATGATCCGCGCTTCGTCGGCAAGCGCAAGCTTCTGGTGATTGCGAAGCAGATATTTGCGACCGAAGCGGGGGATGAAGCGGCAGACCTCGACCCCCGCAGACTCCAGCGGGTCGAAGAAGCGCGCGCGAGCGGCGGGCTCGCTGCCGAGGCCATCGACGATCAGCGTGACGCGAACGCCGCGGGCGGCAGCGGCGATCAGCGCGGCACCGACCGCGCGGCCCGCCTCGTCATCCTCGTAGATGTAGTAGAGAACGCGCAGCCGCGCTTGCGCGGAGGCGATCAGGTCGAGCAGCGCCGACATGCGCCGCGGTCCCGTGTCGAGCAGCCGGATCGCGTTGTCCGCGACCTGAAAAAGCGGCTGTTCGGGCGGTTCGGCCATGGCACTTCCCATGGCGCGCGGCGGGGCAGGGCGCAACGTGGGCACGCAAAATCTTGACTTTGGCGGCCAGCCGCTCTAGCTGGCACGCTTTCCCGAACCCATCGGTATTCAAGCGAAGGAAGCGTTCATGGCGCGCGTCACCGTCGAGGATTGCGTCGACAAGATCCCCAACCGGTTCGACCTGGTGCTGCTCGCCGCGCAGCGTGCGCGCCAGATTTCGGGCGGTGCCGAACTGACGCTGGACCGCGATCGCGACAAGAACCCGGTCGTCGCGCTGCGCGAGATCGCCGAGGAGACGGTCCGTCCCGACGCGATGCACGAGGCGCTGGTGTCAAGCCTGCAGCGCGTCCAGATCGACGACGAGGAAGCGCCGGACGAGATCGGTTCGCTGTCGGCGTCGGCCGAGGCGCTGCGCCTGACCGCCGCCGCGCCGCCGCGTAACCAGAATGCGGGCGGCGACTACGACGGCTGAGGCCGTCCCGACTTAAGCATGAAAGGCCGCGCTTCCGGGTGGAAGCGCGGCCTTTTTCGTTCCGGTCAGGCGGCGCGAGGCGGGGCGGCCATCATCGGCGCCTGATCGGCCAGCGTGCGATAACGGTCGGCGAGTTCCTGATGCACGCGGCGTGCGGTTACATCCTCGCAGCGTTCGGCAAACGCCTGCTCCTGAGAAGCGCGACTCAGGAAATAGTTGCGGTCTTGCGGTTCCATGACATGGCTCCTCGTCCAAGCGGGAGCGCGGTGGGTCTCTCAGTCGTCGACATGCTCGGCACGTGACTCGGCGTCGACGATGGGATTTCTCTATCAGATTGATCGATCCGCCGACATGATCCAGAGCAAGTTCTCGGCCAAATGCCGTGCTGGTCCGCCGGAACGATCAAAATCGCAGGTTTGCGGCCGAATATGCGAGCCGTTCGCGCTGGCATCGACGCCGAAATGTCATTATGGCGCGGCCCATGATCGAGGCGTGTAAGCAGCCCCCTGCGGTCGACTATGGCCGTGTGTTCTCCCAAGCCATCGACAGGCTCCACGCCGAAGGTCGATATCGGGTGTTCATCGACATTCTGCGCAACAAGGGTGCCTTTCCCAACGCGCGCTGCTTTGCCGGGCATAACGGGCCGAAGCCGATCACCGTCTGGTGCTCGAACGATTACCTCGCGATGGGCCAGCATCCCAAGGTGATCGCGGCGATGGAAGCAGCGCTGCACGACGTCGGCGCAGGATCGGGCGGCACGCGCAACATCGGCGGCAACACGCATTACCATGTCGATCTGGAGAGCGAGCTCGCCGATCTGCACGGCAAAGAAGCGGCGCTCCTCTTCACCTCCGGCTATGTCTCGAACGAGGCGACGTTGTCGACGCTGGGAAAGGTGTTGCCCGGGTGCATCGTCTTTTCCGACGAGCTCAACCACGCCTCGATGATCGCGGGCATCCGCAATTCGGGCTGCGAGAAGCGCGTGTTCCGGCACAACGATCTGGCGCATCTTGAGGAACTGCTGGCCGCCGAGGATGCGTCGGTGCCCAAGCTGATCGCGTTCGAGAGTGTCTATTCGATGGATGGCGATGTCGCGCCGATCCATGCGATCTGTGACCTGGCCGACAAGTACAACGCGCTCACCTATCTGGACGAGGTCCATGCGGTCGGCATGTACGGCGCGCGCGGCGGCGGCATTTCCGAGCGGGACGAGGCGGCGCACCGGCTGACGATCATCGAGGGGACGCTGGGCAAGGCGTTCGGCGTCATGGGCGGCTATATCGCCGCCGACCAGACGATCGTCGACGTGATCCGGAGCTATGCGCCGGGCTTCATCTTCACCACCAGTCTGTCGCCCGTGCTGGTCGCGGGCGTGCTGGCGAGCGTGCGGCACCTGAAGGGCTCCAGCGCCGAGCGCGAGGGGCAGCAGGCGGCGGCGGCGCGGCTGAAGGCGATGTTCGCCGAGGCGGGTCTGCCGGTAATGCCGTCGACGACGCACATCGTGCCGCTGATGGTCGGCGATCCGGTCCGCGCCAAGCGGATCAGCGACATCCTGCTCGCCGAATATGGCGTCTATGTGCAGCCGATCAATTATCCGACGGTGCCGCGCGGGACCGAGCGGCTGCGCTTCACCCCCGGCCCGTCGCATGACGAGGCGATGATGCGCGAGCTGACCGAGGCGCTGGTCGAGATCTGGGGCCGGCTGGAGATGCGCGCCGCCGCCTGATAGCGTGCCCCCGGGGAGACGGGGGTGATGGCTGAAGGCGGGCAATCAACGGGTTTTGTGCGGGCGCTGCCGGCGATCGGGTCGCGGGCGGCTCGGGCGATCGGCTTTGCCTGGCGCGCGCTGGCGGTGCTGGCGCTGATCGTCTCGGTGACCGGGCTGTGGCGTGGCTGGATCGAGCAGACGCGGATCGTTCCCGCCACCGATGCAGTCGGCGTACGGCTGGGTGTCGAGGGCGATGGCGGCATCCTCGTCGAGCCGATCGCCGACGAGGCGAGCGCGGCCGGGCTGCCCGATGAAGCCCGGCTGGTCGCGATCGACGGACGGGCGATCACGCCGGCGATGGGCATCGAGGGCGCGGCGGCGGCGATGCGCGGGCCGGATGGCCGCGTTGTCCTGACGATCGAAACCGAGGACGGTGCGCGCCGCAGCGTCGCGGTCATGCGCAGCCAGGCGCTCGCCTCGCGGCTGGAGCAGGGGCCGAACCATCTCGTCTGGCAGTTCGTCGGCTTCTATGCGTTCGAGTTCATCGCCGCGTTGGGGCTGATCGCGGGCGGGCTGATGCTGATCGAGCGGCGGCCGGAGGACCCGGTGTCGGTGCTGCTCGCCTTTGCGTTCGTGCTGGGATCGATGGCGCTGCCGCTGACGGCGGTGGTGGGCGACTGGCTGGGGTGGGGGAGCGTCACCGACCTGACGACGGCGGGTTTCTTTGCGTTGTTGCTCGTCGTGTTGCCGGCATTTCCCGACGGGCGCTTCGTGCCACGTGCGGGGTTCTGGCTGGCGCTCGCGGCGCCGCTGCTGTTCGTGATGATCGCGATCAACCTGCTGCCACTGGAGCTAGTGGCCGGAATCACGATGGTCGCGGCGTTGGTGGCGGCGTCGATCCCGGTGCTGCGCTTTCGCCGGACGCCGCCGGGGATCGAGCGGCAGCAGCTCAAATGGGCGGGGCTCGGCTTTGCGGGTGCCTTCGTCGTCCAGAGCATCGCGATGCTGTTGGCGGTCCTGCGCCCGGGCGGCCCGGCGGGTGCGTGGGTCGGGTGGGCGGCGCTGGCGATCTTCAGCCTCGCCTTCCTGATCCTGCCGGCGGGGGTGCTGGTGTCGCTGCTGCGGTTCCGGTTGTGGGACGCGGATCGCGCGATCGGGCGGTCGAGCATGGTCGGCATCGTCACGCTGACGCTGGGCGGCGTTTGGGCCGGCGCGCAGGAACTGGCCAAGATCGGCGTGTCGCAGCTCGATCCCGATTTCGATCCGGGCGTCATCGCCGCGATCTCGACCGCGCTCATCGCGATCCTGTTCCCGCCGGTGCAGTCGCGGGTCGAGCGCTGGACGGAGAAACGGCTGGAGCCGCGGCTGGAGCGGCTGCGGACTTTGCCCGATCTGCTTTCCGCGATGGCGGGGCGATCCAGCGTCGCGCAGCTTGCCGAAGCGGTGGTGGCAGCGGCGACCGATGGCGCTGCGGCGACGGGCGGTACGCTGATGATCTTGCGGGACGGGCGCTCGTCCTTGGCCGCCGAGCGCGGCGAGATGCAGGGCGGACCGGACGTCGAGGTGGTCGGCGGCGAGGCGGTCCTTGCACTCGGAGCGCGGCCGGACGGGTCGCCGCTGCCGGGCGGCGTGCGCGCGCTGCTGAGCGAGCTGTCGACGCCGATGGCGGAGGCGTTCGGCGAGGCGCTGGCGCGGGAGGACCGGGCGCGGGCGATCGCCCGGCTGGGCGAGCGGATCGAGGAGCTTGCGCACCGCCTGACGGCGATCGAGCGCGATCAGGCGAGCAGCCCGCGCACCTCCTCGATGAAGCGCATCACCGAGATAGGCTTGGAGACATAGGCAGTGGCGCCGGCGGCGCGGATGCGCGCCTCGTCGTCGTGCCCCGCATAGGCGGTGACGGCCATGATCGGGACGTCGCGCAGCCGCGGATCGGCGCGGAAGCGCTGGATGAGCTCCAGCCCGGTGACGTGCGGCAGCTGGATGTCGGTGACGATCAGCACCGGCGAGGTTTCGCGGGCGCGCGCGACCGCTTCGCGCCCGTCGCGCACCGGGGTCGGCGCGAAGCCGTGTGCGCGAAGCAAGTCGCAGAACAGCTTGAGGTTTAGCTCGTTGTCCTCGACAACCAGCACCGGGCGGGGCAAGGCGGCTTCGTCGTCCATCCGCGCAAAGCCCTATGCCATGCCGATCCGCGAGACAAACCCCGAACCGGACGCTCAGGCGCTTGCGCTGGCGGCGCTCGGCTGGGCGGTGAGCGACGGCGCGCGTGCCGACCGGCTGCTGGCGACGACGGGGCTGGAGGGCGGCGAGTTGCGCGCTCGCGCTGCCGAGCCCGTGGTGCTGGCGGCGGTGCTGCAGTTTATCGAGGCGCACGAGCCCGACCTGATCGCCTGCGCCGATGCGCTGGGCGTCGACCCCGCGCTGCTGGTGCGGGCTCGAATGACATTGGAAGCCGAATGAAGCCGCTGCTGATCTGCGACTGCGACGAGGTGCTGCTGCACATGGTGCGGCACTTCCGGACCTGGCTGGGCGAGCGGCACGAGATCGAGTTCACCTTCACGCAGGACTTCGCCAACGCGATGCGCCGCGCCGATGGCAGCGCGCCCTCGCGCGAGGAGATGTGGGCGCTGCTCGGCGGCTTCTTCCCGGGCGAGATGGCGCGGCAGACGATCGTGCCCCATGCCGCCGAGGCGTTGGCGCGGCTGGCGAAGACCGCCGAAATCGTGATCCTGACCAATCTGGAGGATCACTGCCAGACGCATCGTGTCGATCAGCTTGCGACGCATGGCATCGCGCACCGCGTCGAGTGCAACCAGGGCGGCAAGGGTGCGGCGGTGGCGCGGCTGGTCGAGGAGCATGGATCGCCGGTGACGGTGTTCGTCGACGACCTGGCGGTGCATCATGCCAGCGTAGCCGAGGCAGCGCCGGGCGTCCACCGGCTGCACATGGTGTCCGAGCCCGAGCTCGCCCCGATGGTGCCGCCGGCACCCGATGCGCACGTCCGGATCGACGACTGGCGAGAGGCGGCGGACTGGATCGAGGCGCGCTTCGCTTCGGGCTTGCCCGCCGGAGCGGCCACGGGCAGAGCGATGGCATGAGCACGCGCATCGAAACCCGCCTGGCCGACATGGGCCTCTCGCTTCCCGACGCGGCGGCGCCCGTCGCCGCCTATGTCCCCGCGGTGATCCATGGTGGGCTGCTGCACCTGTCGGGTCAGCTGCCCTTCGACGAGGCGGGCGGGCTGATGAAGGGCCGTGTCGGGGAGGATCGCGAGCTCGACTATGCGCAGGAAGCGGCCAAGCGCTGTGCGCTGATGGTGCTGGCACAGGCCAAGGCGGCGCTGGGCGGCGACCTGTCGAAGATCGAGCGGATCGTGAAGCTGGGCGTGTTCGTGAACTCCGCCCCCGCCTTCACCGACCAGGCCAAGGTCGCCAATGGCGCGTCCGAGCTGCTGGGCGAAGTGATGGGCGACGCCGGCCGCCACGCGCGCAGCGCCGTCGGCGTCGCGGTGCTGCCGCTGGGTGCGGTGGTGGAGATCGATGCGATCATCGCGCTCGCCTGAGCGGTAACCTCTGCAACCTTTGTGGCACGGTAGCCACAGGGCTCCGCTCATCGGATAGACTCGAAAGTCTAGCTTCTTGTGCGCTGCGACATGATCCGGCACACAAGCCGGGTCGGTGAACGACTGCGCGTGCTTCCAGCACAAAAGACGCGGCATCCCGACAGCAGGAGAGAACCATCGCCTCTTATCGAAAGGGCCAACGATGCGGTTCTCTAATCTCGGGCTTTCGGCCCTGTTTCTCGTTTGTGCTACCCCTGCCCTCGCGCAGGAGGAAACGGCTCCGCCCGAGCCGATAACCGTCAGCGGCAGCGTTTCGCTCGCCTCCGACTATCGCTTCCGCGGGGTCTCCCAGACCGACAAGGAAATGGCGATCCAGGGCGGCATCACCATCGCGCATGAAAGCGGCTTCTATGTCGGCACCTGGGGCTCGAACCTGGCCGGCTGGGGCACGTTCGGCGGTGCCAACATGGAGCTCGACCTGATCGGCGGGTTCAAGACGCCGATCGGCGGCGGCGGCACGCTGGACGTCGGCGTCACCTGGTACATGTATCCGGGCGGTGCGGACATCACCGACTTTGCCGAGCCCTATATCAAGCTGTCGGGCACCACTGGTCCGGTCACGCTGACCGCGGGCGTGTTCTATGCGCCGCAACAGGAGGCGCTGGGTCGCTGGTACTTCACCGGCGCGGATGCGGCGGCGGGCATTCCCAACGATCCGGGCGACAAGGAGGACAACCTCTACCTGTCGGGCGATGCGGTCGCGGCGATCCCGAACACGCCGGTGAGCCTGCGTGCGCATATCGGTTATTCGGACGGCAATCCGGGCCTGGGGCCGAACGGCACCAGCGTGGCGCCGACCGGAACCTATTGGGATTGGACGCTGGGCGCGGACTTCACCTACAAGAACCTGACGCTCGGCGTGTCCTATGTCGATACCGACATCAGCAGGTCGGACGGCGCGTATCTGCTGCCCAACTTCTCGAAGGGCGGGACCGATCCGATTGCCGATGGTGCGGTGGTGGTGTCGCTGACCGCGGCATTCTGATCGGCTGAAGGCACAGAAAAAGGGCCGCGCCTCCATCGAGGCGCGGCCCTTTTTTCATGAGCGTCGATCAGTTCTGCGGCGGCGGCGTCTGAGCAGGGGCAGGCGCGGCGGCACCGGCAACGGCGCGCGCGTCCTGACCATCACCCTGCGGCGCGGCGACGATGTCACGAGTCGTGCTGCCCTTGTCGACGACGTTGGTCGAAGGATCGCCCACGGCCGAGCGGACGCCCGGATCGGCGGCGGTGCCACCCGCGGCACGGATCGCCGCGGTCTCACCGGCGCTGCGCGGCGCGGTGCCGCCGAACAGCGCGTCGGCGGCCTGGCTGGCGGGGCCGACATCCTGCGGGCGCGGCGCGCCGGGCTGGGGCGGGACCAGCGCGAAGTCGGGCGGGATCACCAGCGGGGCCTGACGGGCGGTGGCGAATTCGTCGGGGCGGTTGCGGTCGAGGCCGCTCTTGCCGCAGCCGGCGAGGGAAAGGGCCACGAGGCCGAGCGCGAACATCTTACGCATTGGGTTTCTCCACGGGGGCGGCGCCGCCCGGCTTGCCCTCACGCACGAACAGCGCGCGGAGCAAGAGGATGACGACGCCAATGGTAATCGCGGCATCGGCCACGTTGAAGACGAGAAATGGCCGCCACTCGCCGAAATGCAGATCGGCGAAGTCGACGACGTAACCGAAGCGGATGCGATCGAGGATGTTGCCCAGCGCACCGCCCAGGACGAGCGCCAGCGCCGCCTTGTCCCGCGGGTTGGCCTCTCGCCGCATCCAGATCGCGACGCCGAGCGCGATCACGCCCGTCAGCAGAACGAGCGCCCAGCGCATCCACGTCGAATCGGCAGGCAGGAGCCCCAGCGACACGCCGACATTGGGGACGAAGCGCAGGTCAAAGATCGGGATCAGCGGCTTGACCGCGCCGATCCTGTCGACGCCGAGCGGGCCGGTCACCAGCCATTTGGTGAGCTGGTCGACGAGGAACACCAGTCCCGCGATCCGCCAGCCCCAAGCCATGTTCCTGCCGTTCACGCCGTCACCTCTTCGCAGCGGTGGCACAGCGCGCCGTCCTCGGCAACCTCGGGCAGCAGGCGCCAGCAGCGACCGCACTTGTGATGCTCGCTGCGGGCAATCGCGATGCCGTCGCCGCCCTGGTGGACGGTCGAGGTGATGAACAGCTCGGCAAGGTCGTCGGCGGGCAAAGGCAGCTCGGGAAGCGTCACCTCGGCCTCGAGGCTGGAGCGCACGGTCTTTTCGCGGCGATAGGGCTCGATTGCCTCTGTCACCGCCTCGCGAAGGCGGCGCAGGTCCGCCCATTCGGTGCCCATCGGCATGTCGCCGGGCAGCGCGGGCAGTTCGGGCCATTCGAGGAAATGGACCGAGCCGTCCTCCGACGGATAGCGCGCCTGCCAGACTTCTTCGGCCGTGAAGGCGAGGACGGGCGCGGCGTAGCGGACGAGCGCGTGGAACAGCACGTCGAGGACGGTGCGGTACGACCGGCGCTTCACGCTGTCCGCGGCGTCGCAGTAGAGCGAATCCTTGCGGATATCGAAGAAGAAGGCGGACAGGTCGTCGTTGGCGAAGTCCGCAAGCGCGCGGGTGTAGCGATTAAACTCGAACGCCTCGGCGGCGGCGCGCAGCTCGCGGTCGAGGCGGCCGAGTTCCGACAGCACGTAGCGCTCGAGCGCGGGCATGTCAGCGACCTCGACCCGCTCGGCATCGGTGAAGCCGTCGAGTGCGCCGAGCAGGTAGCGGAACGTGTTGCGCAGCTTGCGATAGGTATCGCCGGTGCCCGCCAGCACTTCCTTGCCGATGCGCACATCCTCGAAATAGTCGGTCTGCGCGACCCAGAGGCGGAGAATGTCGGCCCCGCTCTCGCCGATGATCTTCAGGGGATCGACGACGTTGCCGAGGCTCTTCGACATCTTTCGCCCATTGCCGTCGAGCGCGAAGCCGTGGGTCAGGACCGCGTCATAGGGCGCGCGGCCGCGGGTGCCGCAGCTTTCCAATAGCGACGACTGGAACCAGCCGCGATGCTGGTCCGACCCTTCGAGATAGAGGTCGGCGCGGACGCCCTCGCCATAGCGCGCCTCAACCGTGAAGACGTGGGTCGAGCCCGAGTCGAACCAGACGTCGAGGATGTCGGAGACGACCTCGTAATCGGCGAGGTCATGGCTCGTGCCGAGCAGCGCCTGATGGTCGGCGGCGAACCAGGCGTCGGCGCCGCCGGCCGTGAAGGCGTCGAGGATGCGGGCGTTGACCGCCGGGTCGCGGAGATAGTCGCCGGTCTTGCTCTTCACGTAGAGCGGGATCGGCACGCCCCAGGCGCGCTGGCGGCTGATGACCCAGTCGGGGCGCCCCTCGACCATCGAGCGGATGCGGTTCTGCGACCGGGCGGGGATCCAGCGCGTGCGCTCGATCGCGTCGAGCGCGAGGCCGCGGAGAGTGGGGTTGTTGGAGGCCTGCTCCCTCTCCCCGCTTGCGGGGAGAGGGTTGGGGAGAGGGGCAGTCGCGAGCGCTGAGCTCTGTGAGACATCCCCCTCACCCAACCCTCTCCCCTGAAGGGGAGAGGGCTCTTTGGGCTCCCACGGCTCGCTCTGCTCGCCGATCTCCGCGCTGCGACCTGCCCCCGGCAGGTCGCTATTCGCGCTACGATCCATCGGGATGAACCATTGCGGCGTGCAGCGGAAGATCACGCGTGCCTTGGACCGCCAGCTGTGCGGGTAGCTGTGCTGGAACGGCGCGGCCGAGAGGAGCGCGCCGGCTTCGCGCAGGTCGGTGCAGATCGGGCCGTCCGGGCCGGTGAACTTCTGGTTGATGACGCTGCCCTGGCCGCCGAGCCAAGCCCAGTCGTCGCGGTACTTGCCGTCGTCGGTGACGGCGAAGACGGGGTCGATGCCGTTCGCCTTGCACAAAGCGAAGTCGTCCTCGCCGTGATCGGGCGCCATGTGGACAAGGCCGGTACCCGCGTCGGTGGTGACGAAGTCGCCGGCGAGGAACGGGCGGGGCTTCGCAAAGAAGCCGCCGAGATGGTGCATCGGGTGGCGGGCGACGGCGCCGGCGAGGGCGGTGCCTTTGCCAGACCAAACGACTGTCCAACCACTACCTTCAGAGAGCCAAGGTGAACTGGATGAGCCTTGGCGAGCTAGCGAGTCAACAATCAGGTCACTTGCGAACAGCAACACCCGACCAGCAACGCGAATAGCGGTGTACTCGATCTCCTCCCCATACGCCAAAGCCTGGTTGACCGGGATCGTCCACGGCGTGGTCGTCCAGATGACCGCGTGTGCGCCGACCAGTTCGGGGGCGTTCGGGGCCTCGACGATCTCGAAGGCGACGTCGATCTGGGTCGAGGTGACGTCTTCATACTCGACCTCGGCCTCGGCGAGAGCGGTTTTTTCGACGGGGGACCACATCACGGGCTTGGCACCGCGATAGAGCTGGCCGGACATCGCGAACTTGAGGAGCTCGCCGGCGATCGCCGCTTCGCTCGCATAGTTCATCGTGAGGTACGGGTCCGCCCAATCGCCCATGATGCCGAGCCGCTCGAATTGCCCGCGCTGCACGCCGACCCATTTGGCGGCGTATTCACGGCATTCCGCGCGGAACTCGGCCGCGGGGACCTCGTCCTTCGACTTCTTCTTGGCGCGATAGGCTTCCTCGATCTTCCACTCGATCGGCAGGCCGTGGCAGTCCCAGCCGGGGACGTAGGGCGCGTCCTTGCCCAACAGCGACTGGCTGCGGACGATGATGTCCTTCAGCACCTTGTTCATCGCATGGCCCATATGGATGTCGCCATTGGCGTAGGGCGGGCCGTCGTGGAGGATGAAGCGCTCGCGCCCTTCGCGCTGCTCGCGCAGGCGGTCGTAGATGCCGATCCGCGCCCAGCGGTCGAGGATCGCGGGCTCCTTTTGCGCAAGGCCCGCCTTCATCGGGAAGTCGGTCTTGGGAAGGAAGACGGTGTCGCGCCAGTCGCGGGCGGGTGGGGGCGTGTCGGTCATGGGTGCGCGCGGCCTTAGCGAATGGCGAGCGGGGCGACAAATGGGATGTTGGGGGTGGCGCCGTGCTCCCGCAAAGGCGGGAGCCTAGGGCCACGATCGTTACGCTGCTTGGCTCTGGGCTCCCGCCTGCGCGGGAGCACGGTCGAGGGGGGCTTGTACCCTGGCGGAGGCCGGGGTCCAGTTGCGGTATCCTGGGCGGCTTCCACTTCGGCCTTCCCAACTGGGCCCCGGCCTTCGCCGGGGCACAAGGGGTCAGCTTGTCAGGATCTCGCGGGCTCGTGCGACGTCCTTGGCCATCTCAGCCTTGAGCGCGTCGAGGTCGTCGAACTTCGCTTCGGGGCGGAGGAAGTCGATCAGCGCGACCTCGATCACCTGGCCATAGAGGTCGCCGGAGAAGTCGAAGAAAAAGGGCTCGAGGAGCTCGACCGGCGCGCCCTCGATCGTCGGGCGGACGCCGAGATTGGCGGCGCCCATCAGGACGGTGCCGTCGGGGAGCGTGCCGCGGACGGCGTAGATGCCGTAGCGGGGGCGCAGATAGCTCGCCAGATCGAGGTTTGCGGTGGGGTAGCCGAGCTGGCGGCCGAGCTTGGCGCCGTGCTCCACCGTGCCGCGGATCGCGAAGGGGCGGGTGAGGAGGCGCGCTGCCTCGCGCGGTTCGCCGGCGATCAGGTGCCGGCGGATGCGGCTGGAGGAGACGGGTTCGCCGTCCAGCGTCACGGGGGCGACGGTATCGACGCCGAAGCCGTGGTCGCGGCCGAGCGCGGCGAGCATCGCCACGTCACCCTCGCGCCCCTTGCCGAAGGTGAAGTCGGTGCCGGTGACCACGCCGCCTGCACCGATCGAGCCGGCGAGGTGGCGGGCGAACGCGTCGGCGGTCATGCCGGCGAGCACTGCGTCGAACGGGAAGATCAGCATCGCATCAGCGCTGGCGGCGGCGAACAGCTCCGCGCGCTGGTCGAGGGTCGTCAGGCGAAAGGCGGGCGTGTCGGGCCTGAAGTAGCGCATCGGGTGCGGGTCGAAGGTGGCGACGATCGCCGGGCGTCCCTCGCCATGCGCGCGCTCGATCGCCCGGCCGATCACCGCCTGGTGGCCGAGGTGAAAGCCGTCGAAATTGCCGAGCGCGACGATCCCGCCGCGCAAGGGCGAAGGGACCGGCGAGCCGCCGTCCAGCCGCTCCATCGGCGCGCCTATAGGGATCGGGCCGGCGGCGGGGAAGGGGGACCAAAGGGCCGCATCCCCGCGCGGAGCAGGCGGACCGTGTTGCCGCCCATCACCTTGGCGATGTCGGCGTCCGAATAGCCGCGCTCGCGCAGCGTCTGAGTGATGACGGCGAGGCGCGAGGTGTCGAACCCCGTCGTCACGCTGCCGTCGAAGTCTGAGCCGAGGCCGACATGGTCGATGCCAGCGACGCGGCGGACATGGTCGATGGCGTCGACAATCGCGTTTGGCGCGGTCGAGCAGACGGCAGCGTCCCAATAGCCGATGCCGATCACCCCGCCGGTCCGCGCGATGCCGCGGATCTCGTCGTCGGTGAGGTTGCGGTTGACGCGGCACGTCGCCTGGACGCCGCCATGGCTGGAGACGACGGGGCGGCGGGCCATGGCGAGCGTTTCGGCGACCGATTGGTGGCTGGCATGCGCGACGTCGACGATCATGCCGAGCGCCTCCATCCGGCGCACGACCTGGCGACCGAGTGGGGTGAGGCCACCCTTCTTGAGGCCGTGCATCGATCCGGCGACTTCGTTGTCAAAGAAATGGGCGAGGCCGGCCATGCGGAAGCCGGCAGCGTACAGGCGATCGAGGTTGGCGAGCTTGCCCTCCAGGTTCTGGAGGCCCTCGACCGAGAGGATCGCGCCGACGACCTTTTGGCCGCGGGCGCGGTCGGCGAGGAGGGCGTCGAGCTCGCCCGGGTCGTTGATGATGCGCAGCGCGCCTTTGGAGCGTGCCTCGGCCCGTTCGAGCTTGGTCGCGTGCCAGAGCGAGCGTTCGAGGAGCGAGGTCCAGGTCTTGACCGGCTGGAGCTGGCCGATGGCGAGCCAGCGGATCTGGTCGGTGTCGGCGCCGTTGGCGTCGTAGTTCTGGCCCGCGGGCGTCTTGGTGACGGACGAGAAGACCTGGATCGCGACGTTGCCGGCGAGGAGGCGGGGGACGTCGACCTGGCCCTGGTCGGAAGGCTTTGAGATGTCGCGTTTCCACAACAGCGAATCTGCGTGGAGGTCTGCGATCGTCGAAGCTTGTCGTAAGAGGGTTTTGTTGGCGGGGGTGACGGCGGGGCAGAATTGAGGCGATCCGGTTCATCGATCGCTCTCTGAGCGATGCCGGGGCCCAGAAATTGCAAGAAGAGAGCTGGTGGCGGCCAGGGCGACGAGGGCGGCGATGACGAGGGCGGCGCGCTTCATCGGACAAGCGTCACGAAGCTGTGGGTGGGGTGGTCTTCGCGTGCGATCTCTCGCCAGTCGGTGAAGGGGGGCACGGTCGCGTCGCCCTCCGGCTCGGCGTGGACCTCGGTGAGTTCGATGCGGGTGGCTTGGGAGCGGTAGAGGGCGAAGATTTCGGCGCCGCCGATCACCGCGATCTCGGGTGCGTCACCGGCGAGGGTCAGGGCGGCATCGGGGGCGGCGGCGACCTCTGCGCCGGCTGCCTGCCAGCTAGTGTCACGCGTGAGGACGATGTGGCGGCGGCCGGGGAGGGGGCCGGGAAAGCTCTCAAAGGTCTTGCGGCCCATCACGAGGGGCTTGCCCATCGTCATCGCCTTGAAACGCTTCAGGTCGGCGGGGAGGTGCCAGGGCAGGCGCCCGTCGGCGCCGATCACGCCGTTGTCGGCGCGCGCGAGATAGAAGACGATGTCGGCCAAACGCTTTTTCCCCTGTTCCGGCGCGAAGCATGGGGCCCGCCGAGCGGCTTGGCAATCGCCGCGCGGCTTGCGAAGCTGGCGGCAAAGGGGAACGATTGATGGCATTGGCGGCGGCTTTGGCGATGATGGTGGCGGCGCCCAACGCGGGGCAACTGGGGGAGGATGCGCGGCCTCAAGTCCCCGCGATGCCGACTCTCCGCGAACAGGCGCGGACGATCGATGCCTCGCTGAAGGAGCGGCTGGAGACGGTGATCCCAGCGATCATGCGCGAGCGTGGCATGGATATGTGGGTGCTGGTCGCGCGGGAGAATTTTGAGGAGCCGGTCGTCGCGACGATGCTGGACTCGGAGGCGTTTTCGGCGCGGCGCAGGACTATTCTCGTCTTTTACGACCCGGGTCGGGGCAGGCCGGTCGAGCGGCTGACGGTCAGCCGGTATGGGATGGGCGGGTTGTTCGAGCCTGCCTGGGACCCGGCCAAGCAGCCCGACCAGTGGAAGGCGCTGGCCGCGATCGTGCGCGCGCGGGCGCCGAAGCGGATCGCGGTCAACAGCTCGCGAGCCTCCGCCTATGCCGACGGGATGACCTTGTCCGCGTGGGACGAGCTCAACGAAGCGCTGGCGCCTGCCGATCGCGCGCGGGTGGTGCGCGACGATACCCTGGCGATCCGCTGGCTGGAGAGCCGGTCGGCGGCCGAGCTTGCCGCCTATCCGCGGATCGTCGGCATGGCGCAGGCGATCATCGCCGAGGGGTTCTCCAACAAGGCGATCGTGCCCGGCCGCACGACCAGCGCGGACCTGGTCTGGTGGTATCGCGAGCGGATCGCGGGGCTGAAGCTGGAAACGTGGTTCCAGCCCTCCGTCGGGATCCAGCGACAGGGGGCCAGGGGGATGCTGGAGGGCGATACCGTGATCCGGCCGGGCGATCTGCTCTGGGTCGATTTCGGGATCGTGTCGGAGCGGCTGGCGACCGATACGCAGCACCTTGCCTATGTCCTGAAGCCGGGCGAGCGGGCGGCGCCGGCGGGGCTGCGCGCCGGCCTTGCCGCGGCCAACCGGTTGCAGGACATCACGATGGCATCGTTCCGCGCGGGCGACAGCGGCAACGCGATCCTGGCGCGCGCCCGCGCCGCGGCGATCGCGGCGGGCATTACCCCCAGCATCTATTCGCACCCGGTCGGCTTTCACGGGCACGCGGCGGGGAGTGCGATCGGTTTCTGGGACAATCAGGCGGCGGACCCGCGGGGGGCGGGGCCGGTGCGGGCGAACACGTGCTGGTCGATCGAGCTGATGGCCAAGGTGCCGGTGCCCGAATGGGGCGGGCAGGTAGTCGAGTTCCGGCAGGAGGAGGACGCGTTCTTTGACGGGCGCCACGTTCGGTGGCTGAATGGGCGGCAGACGGGGTTGTATCTGGTGCGGTGAGGGGGCTTTTAGGCGCGACGATCACAACTTGAACAGATATCGGAGCAATCTTAGTATCGTCAAGGATTGTTGGGCAATACTATCGTTGAAACATAATTTACGAGTAGTCCTATTATAAAGCTTAAAACGACACCTACAACTACTAAGCTAATTGAGGTTTTTGCTTTTCGCCGCGACTTTGATAGCTCCTTTATCGATTTTGCGTCACCATCAGTCAGGTCTAATCGGCCCGCCGGCTGCAACACGCGAAATAGAGTGTTGATCCGATCTGCGGCGATTGCGGCTATTATTGCAATCCCAATTGTCAAAGAAGCTACGATTAGTATATAGCGGATAGGAGTAATTAAATTGTTATATTGTTTTACCTCGAGGAATATGCTTGCTACAAGCATAGCAACAGCGGTGATCGGTATAGAATAGTTAACTGCTTTTGTGCAGATTGTCACAGCTTTTTCATCTAACGCTTCGTCATCTACAATCGTCATTCGTCTAACCCATTCGTCTAGAACGGATTGCACGCTTCTTGCAATCGATATGTCAGAGTACTCTATTGAACTTCGGCAATTTGGTCGAACAACTTTCACAGACGGTCCAAAAGTACTTCCAATATAGATAAAATCCTCGTCATATATTTCGAGGGTCTTCTTGTAAGACCTTGATTCGACAGTAACGCTAATTTTCAGTCTTTGGGCAATATTGTCTGCATCATTAATCTCAACTGGGCGAACGATCAGGAAGTCGTAGCTCAACACCAGATTGGTAGACCGAGCAGAAAGAACCCTGTTGTTTGATACTAGAAATTTCTCAACGTCCGAAAACTCTATGGTTTCTCCATTGTCAAGGCTCAGATTAGCTTTCGAACTCTGTCCCTTTATAGAATATTGGGAAACAGTCTGAAATATAAGATGATGAAGATCTTGAATAGAGTTTGCACTCAATGAGACTTGTGTCTTGTAGACTTTCTGCAGCGTATCTGTGCGACGCGTGATCTGATGATAAATCGCTTGGAAAGCCGCTATCGGCATCTTTGCAAGTGGAATAACCAGATTCCCGGATTCCCGCTCTTGATCGATAATCTCATCTGCCGCCATTCGATCGCCCCCTTGCAGTATTCAGCAAAATTCTTTTTCCTTATATGCCTTTGCACGGCAAGCAACTTCTCGTTCTCGGAAACAATACCGCGGCGGGTATAACCCATATGGCACATTTTGCTTGACAGCGTGACGCTGTTGTGGCACATGCAGCCACGCTGGAGAATTGCGAATCGGGCCGGGGCGGGGACGCTTTCCGGCCCGTTTTCGTTGGGGCGGGGGCCTTTTGACATGGCGGATGAATTCATCACCGGCGGCCCGTGCAGGCCGCCGCAAGTTCGGCGTGCCGAGCGAGGCTGGACGGCAAAGCGGCGCGAGGCCTTTCTTGGCGTGCTCGCCGCGTCGGCCAATGTGCGGCTGGCGGCGCGCAGCCTGGGCATCGACCCGGGAGGTGCCTACCGGCTTCGCGCACGGGACAAGACATTCGCCGCGCTCTGGGCCGAGGCGATGGCACTGGGATATGAGACGATCGAACAGGCGTTGATCGAGCGGGCGCGCGGGGGCGCCAACGCAATCGCGATCGACGGACTAGCGGTCGGACTGACCCTGACCGGCGAGCTGGATGGAGACGTCCATGCGCCGCCGCCGGCGACGATCAACGACGGGCAGGTCGAAATGGACGTGAAGCTGGCGATGTGGCTGCTCGATCGGCAGGACAGGCGCGGCGGGCGGGTCGCTGGCGGCGTGCAGGGTCCCGCCCCGACTCGCGCAACGGTCGAGGCGAAGATCGCCCACAAGCTGGACATGCTTGCCAAGCGGCGCAAGCGGTGACGCGGCGGGCAGAGGGCCGCGATCTCTATGCCGAACTGAGCGCGCTGGATGCCGACGACCGGCGGCTGGTATTCGACATCCTCAAGGAGCGCGAGCTCGACGTGCTCGACGAGGCGTGGGAGGCCTGGGCGCATGACGGGCAGCTGGCGCCGCCGGGCGACTGGGCGATCTGGCTGATCCGCGCCGGGCGCGGGTTCGGCAAGACGCGGGCGGGGGCCGAATGGGTGAGCGCGGTGGCGCGGGCCAACCAGGGGTGCCGGATCGCGCTGGTCGGCGGCTCGATCGAGGAAGTGCGGCGCGTGATGATCGAGGGGCCGAGCGGGCTGCTCGCCGTCGCGCATGCGGGCGAGCGGGCGGGGACGACGTTCAAGAACGGGGTGCTGCGGTTCGCCAACAAGGCGACGGCTCATGTCTATTCGGCGGCCTCGCCCGAGGGGCTGCGCGGGCCGGAACACCATTTCGCCTGGGCGGACGAGCTGGGCAAATGGCGGGCGCGGGCGGGCGCGGCGGCGTGGGACAATCTGCGGCTGGGGCTCCGGCTGGGCGAGGCGCCGCGGATGCTGGTGACGACGACGCCGCGGCCGACCGCGCTGATGCGCCGGGTGATGCGGCTGGACGGGCTGGTGCAGACCTTGGGGCGGACGCGGGACAACCCGCATCTGCCGGGCAGCTTCGTCGCGGCGATGGTCGCCGATTATGGCGGCACGCGGCTGGGGCGGCAGGAGCTGGACGGCGAACTGGTCGAGGATGTCGCGGGGGCGCTGTGGACGCGGGCCCTGATCGAGGGGTGCCGGGCGCGGGCGACGCCTGAGTTGGTGCGCGTGGTCGTGGGGGTGGATCCGCCGGCGGGTACGGAAGGCGATGCGTGCGGGATCGTCGCGGCGGGGCTGGGCGCGGACGGGCGCGGCTATGTGATCGAGGATGCGAGCGTCGCGGGTGCCTCGCCCGAGGGCTGGGCGCGCGCGGTGGTGGCGTGCGCTTCGAGGCACTCGGCGGAGCGGGTGGTGGCGGAAGTGAACCAGGGCGGCGCGATGGTGGCGAGCGTGCTGCGCGCGGTCGAGGCGACGTTGCCGGTGCGCGGGGTCCACGCGACGCGGGGCAAGGCGGCGCGGGCGGAACCGGTGGCGGCTTTGTACGAGCAGGGGCGGGTTCGCCACGTCGGCGCGTTCCCGGCGCTGGAGGACGAGCTGTGCGGGCTGGTGGCGGGCGGCGGATATGAGGGGCCGGGCCGCTCGCCCGACCGGGCGGACGCGTGCGTCTGGGCCTTGACCGAGCTGATGCTGGCGCGGCGCGGGCGCGTGGCGGTGAGCGGGGTTTGAGGGGCGCACATCGCGGCGAAAGCGTATAGAGTGCGCCGCAGACCAGACCGAGGAGAGAACCCATGTTCCGTCCGTTCGTCGTCGCCGCGGCGCTGGCCGCGATCCCCGTCGCCGCCGTCGCGCACCATGGCTGGAGCTCGTATGACGAGACCAGGCCGATCACCGTGACCGGGCCGCTCAAGTCGGTGGTGTGGGGCAATCCGCACGGCACCGCCCGCATGACCTATCAGAAGAAGGACTGGGACGTGGTGCTCGCGCCGACCAGCCGGATGACCGCGCGCGGGCTGAACGCCGAGTCGATCAACAAGGGGCAGCGGGTGACGCTGACCGGCTATGGGCGGCGCGACGGGACGCCGGAGATGCGGATCGAGCGGATCACGGTGGGCAAGACGACGGTCGAGCTGCGCTGATGCGCAGGGCGGCCTGACCGGACGTGGAGGCGCTGATCCTGTCGGTCGTCGGCGCGATCGATGCGTCGGGGATCGGGCCGTGGTCGCGAGGGTCGACGAGGCAGGCGGGGCGCTGGCGGCGGGGACTTACGGCGTTGATATCGACGGCGACGGCGATGGCTGGGTGCGGGTGAGCGGGGCGTCGCGGGTCGTGGTGGTGCGGCTGAATGCCGGGCTGGCGAGCGACTGGGCGGGGCTGCCGGGGGCGATCGCGGGCGGGATCGTGCGGCTGGCGGCGCATCGCTTCGAGGCGCGGGGCGGCGATGCGGCGCCGCCGGCGGCGGTAGCGGCGTTGTGGCGGCCGTGGCGGCGGCTGCGGCTGGCGGGGGTGCGGGCATGAGCGCGGCGCGATTGCACGCCGCGATCGCCGAGGCGCTGGCGGCGCATCCGGGGCTGACCGAGCTCGCCGTCCAGACCTCCTCCTATGGCAGCGAGATCCCGCATCTGTTCGGGACGATGCGCGTTGCGGGGACGGTGATCTGGGCGACCGACCTCATTGAGACGCGCAGCACCGACGATGGCGGGAAGGGCGCGCCCGACACGGTGCGCTATACCTATTCGGCGTCGCTGGCGGTGCTGTTGTCGGCGCGGCCGATCCGCGAGGTGCGGCGGATCTGGGCGGACGGCAAGCTGCTGCGCGGCGCGGGCGGCGACTTCAAGGCGGCAACGGGGTTCCGGCTGTACCTGGGCAGCGAGACCCAAGCGCCCGATCCGCTGATCGCGAGCGCGGTGGGGCCGGGGCGGGCAACGGCGATGCGCGGACAGGCCTATGCCGTGTTCGAGGGGTTGCAGCTGGCCGACTTCGCCAACCGCATTCCGTCACTGACGTTCGAGGTGGTGGCGGACGAAGGCTGGGTCGATCCGGCCGACATCGCCGCGGCGATGGGCGAAGGCCGGGTTTCGGGCGAGGGGCCGCTGGGGCCGCCGCTGGGCGGGTTCTCCGCCTATGGCGGGTCGCGGGCGGCGGTGCTGGAGACGCTGGCGGCGGCGAGCGGCGGCTGGTTCGCGGCCGAGGGCGGCGGCGTGGGATGCGCGGCGGGAGCGGGTCGGCGATTGTGGTCGAGGATCAGGGGCTGGGCGGCGCGCGGGGCGTGCGCGCGGTGGCGCCGGCGGACCAGGCGCCCAAGTCCGTGACGGTCGGGCATTACGATGCGGCGCGCGATTATCAG
Organism: Sphingomonas sp. Y38-1Y; assembly: GCF_032391395.1. Taxonomy (NCBI): domain Bacteria; kingdom Pseudomonadati; phylum Pseudomonadota; class Alphaproteobacteria; order Sphingomonadales; family Sphingomonadaceae; genus Sphingomonas; species Sphingomonas sp. Y38-1Y. The sequence continues at coordinate 3,424,662 of NZ_CP135916.1, read as the reverse complement.
GCGGGGCTCCAGCGCGCGGGCCGACCGGGGGCGGGATGGCGCGAGCGGCACGAGGAGCTGCCCGCGGTGCTGCCCGCGCACACCGCCAAGCAGGTGGCGGCGGCGATCCTGGCGCGGGCGGACGCCGATCGGCTGCGGCGGCGCGTGGCGTGCGGGTGGGAAGGCCTTGCCATCGCGCCGGGTGCGCGGGTGCGGGTCGAGGGCGACGCGACCTTGTGGCGGGTGACCGGCTGGAGCCTGGAGGCGATGGCGGTCGAGCTGGAACTCGCGCCGATCGCGCTGGCGACGGCGAGTGCGGCGGCCGATCCGGGAACGGTGGCGCGGCCCCCCGATCTGCCGCGCGGGCGGACGGTGCTGGTCGCGGCGGAACTGCCGCCCCTGTCGGGCGAGCTGCCGACGCGGCCGCAGCTGACAATCGTCGCGGGCGGGACGGAACCGGGCTGGCGCGGCGCGACGCTGATGCTGAGCGAGGATGGCGGGGTGAGCTGGCAGGCGGCGGCGCAGTTGCGGGCGCCGGGCGTGGTGGGCGAGGTGGCGGTGCCGCCGAGCGTGGGACTGGCGTCGATCGAGGATCGGCGGTCGGCGATCGTTGTCGATCTGGCGCATGCCGACATGACGCTGGCGGGAGCGCTGCGACGGCGCAGGTCGATGCAGGCGACAATCTGGCGCTGTCGGGCGGGAACTGATCCAGTTCGGTGGGGCCGAGCAAATCGGCATCGCGGCGCTGGCGGCGCTGACGCGGCTATGGCGCAGGCGGCAGGGGACGGAGGCGGCGATCAAGGCGCATCTGGCGGGAACCGTTCGCGCTGCTGCGGCCGACAGCGTGACAGTGCTGCCGGTACGGCGGGCGCGATCGGCGCGGTGCTGAAGCTCGCGCCGTCGAGCGTCGGCGATACTGGGCCGCTGGTCGTGAGCGAGGCGGCGATCACCGGCGCGTCGGTGGTGCCGCCGTCACCCGTCCACCTGCGCGCGGCACCGGTCGAGGGCGGCGGGCACCGGCTGACCTGGGTGCGGCGGAGCCGGGCGGGCTGGCGATGGGAGGACGCGGTCGATGCGGCGCTCGTCGAGGAGCGCGAGCGCTATCGCATCCGCATCGACGGCGGCGCGCTAGTTCCGGGGGTCGCCGAGACCGATGTGGCGGCGCTGTCGCTGCCCGCGGGCACGATTGCCGCGGAACTGGTGCAGATCGGCACCCATGGCGCCTCCGCGCCCGCCACCATCATCATCTGAGGAGTAGGCCATGGCCGAGGAACGGACTGATCGCCACGCGCTGCCGCTATTGCAGGCGGGGCAGGCGCAAAAGGAGATGACGCACAACGAGGCATTGGTGCTGCTCGACCTGATCGCGGGCGCCGCGGCCGAGGCGGTGGCCGAGGTGCCGCCATCGGCGCCCGAGCCCGGTCAGTGCTGGATCGTGGGGGCGACGCCGGTCGGCGCCTGGACCGGGCAGGCGGATGCGCTGGCCGGATGGACCGAAAGCGGATGGCGCTTCGTGGTTCCGCGCGAGGGGCTTTCGGTGTGGCTGGCGGCAGCGGGATGCACCGCCGCGTGGCAGGGCGGGGCATGGCGGATCGGCGCGGCGCACGCGCGCTCGCTGTCGGTCGACGGGACGCAAGTGGTTGGCGCGCAACAGCCCGCGATCGCCGACCCGGCGGGCGGGGGCACCGTCGATGCGGAGGCGAGGGCCACGCTCGCGGCGATCCTGGCGGCGCTCCGGACCCACGGCCTGGTCGCCCCGGCGTGATGTTGCGTTCCTGCAACAGTCGCGGATTTGTTTCGCTTGCGTGGAAACCAAGCCAAATGTAGTGAGTTTGCGCTGTCCGTAGTGACAACCTAGAAAGGGGAATATCCAGATGCGGAAGCTTGCCGTAGCTGTGGCGCTTGCGACCACGGCACTCAGCACGCCCGCCCTTGCCCGCGACGGCGCGTGGTATGTGGGCATCGAGGGCGGCGCGATGATTGTCGAGGATATCGACTTCACGCTCGCTGACACCAATACCCAGGTTCTCAGCACCGATTCCAACTATGGTTGGGACGTCGACGGCATCGTCGGCTATGACTTCGGTGCGTTCCGCCTCGAGGCCGAAGTCGGCTATCGTCGCGCCAACGCCGAAGAGCACCAGACCTCGGTCGCGCTCGGCGGCATCCCGGCCGGCATCTATGGCGACGACCGCGCCTATGGCCGCGCCTCGGCGCTCAGCTTCATGCTGAACGGCCTTATCGACTTCGGTGCTGACGACGGCCTGCAGGGCTTCGTCGGCGGCGGTGCCGGTGTGGCTCGCGTCAAGTACGAGAACTACGGCATCGCGCCGGCGGCTGCGCTGCTGGACGACAGCGACACCGTGTTCGCGTGGCAGGCGATTGCGGGTGTCCGCGCGCCGCTCAGCGAGAACGTCGACGTCTCGGTCAAGTACCGCTTCTTCAACGCCGACGACGTCACCACGGTGGCGAACAACGGCGTGACGCTGGACTCGCGCTTCCACGCTCGCACGGCATCCTCGGTGGTCTGATCTTCAACTTCGGCGAGCCGACCCGCCGCCGCCGCCGCCGCCGCCGCCCCCGCCGCCTCCCAGCCGCCGCCGCCTCCGCCGCCATGGCAGGGGTCGTCTGCACCCCGGGGCCGTACATCGTGTTCTTCGAGTGGGATCGCTCGGACATCACGCCTGAGGCTGCGAGCATTCTCGACAACGCCATCTCGGCGTACCAGAATTGCGGCAACGCGCAGGTCATGCTGGCCGGCCACGCCGACAAGTCGGGTTCGGCTTCGTACAACGTCGGCCTCTCGCAGCGTCGTGCGGACTCGGTCCGTTCGTACATGTCGGGTCGCGGCATCCCCGATGGCAACATCTCGACCGAAGCGTTCGGTGAGAGCCGCCCGCGCGTCGACACCGCCGACGGTGTGCGCGAGCTGCAGAACCGCCGCGTGGAAGTCACCTACGGTCCCGGCGCGGGCATGTAATCGCGCCGGTCCCGATGGGACTGGAAATTGGGGGAGGCCGGGCAACCGGCCTCCCCTTTTTCGTGATTGGAGCAGGTTCATGCAGCGGCTGGCGGGAAAGACGTGCGTCGTCACCGGGGCGGCCGCGGGATCGGTCGCGGCATCGCCGAGCGGTTCCGTGACGAGGGCGCCGATGTCGTCCTGACCGACATCGACGAGGCGGCCGGGCGTGTCGCGGCAGCGACGCTGGGTTGCCGTTTCGAACGGCTCGATGTCGCGGAAGAAGGCGATTGGCACCGGCTGGCCATGATCGTGCCGCAGGTCGACGTGGTGGTGAACAATGCCGGCATCACCGGCTTCGAGGCGGGGGCGGTCGCGCATGATCCCGAGCGGGCGACGCTGGCCGACTGGCGGGCGGTGCACCGCGTCAATCTGGACGGCACGTTCCTTGGCTGTCGCTATGCGATCGGTGCGATGAAGGCGGGCGGGGCGGGATCGATCATCAACATCTCGTCGCGGTCGGGCCTGGTCGGGATCCCGCTGGCGGCCGCCTATGCCTCGTCCAAGGCGGCGGTGCGCAACCACAGCAAGTCGGTCGCGCTCTACTGCGCGCAGCAGGGGTGGGCGATCCGCTGCAACTCGATCCATCCGGCCGCGATCCTGACGCCGATGTGGGAGGCGATGATCGGCAGCGGAGAGGATCGTGAGGCGCGGATGGGGGCACTGGTCGCCGACACGCCGCTCAAGCGGTTCGGTACGGTCGAGGAAGTGGCGGCGGTCGCGGCGATGCTGGCGTCGGACGAGGCGGCGTACATCACCGGGGCCGAGTTCAATATCGACGGCGGGTTGCTGGCGGGATCGGCGGCGTCGCCCGGCTGAAGGCTTTAGTGAAAGTCGCGGGTCTTCTGGCGGATCGCGTCTTCCGGATCGCAGCCGGTACGGAAGGCGGGGTGGTAGAGGCTGCGCCCCTTGGGACGCCATTCGGGATCCCCGCGATCGGGCGAGCCGCCGCCGACGGGCCGGGCAAGCCGCGGCATGTCGATCTCTCCGATCGTGTGGAGCATCGGGGTGAGGTCGGTGAGCGTGTCGGCGATGACGTGGATCACTTCGCCCTCGCGCTGCATGCGTCCGCGCACGCCGAGCATCGCCGACGACATGACGGTGCGGCGATTGGCCTCGAACCGGTCGGGCCAGAGGATGATGTTGCCGATGCCGGTCTCGTCCTCGATCGTGATGAAGAGGACGCCCTTGGCGCTGCCGGGCTTTTGCCGGACGAGCACGATGCCGGCGAGGTCGAGATGCGTGCCGTCCTTCAGCTGCTTGAGGTCGCCGCAGCGGGTGACGCGCGCGCGGGTGAGCTCGTCGCGGAGGAACGACAGCGGATGCGCGCGCAGCGACAGCTGGGTCGAGCGGTAATCCTCCACCACCTCCCGCCCCGCGGTCAGCGGGTCGAGCGCGACGGCGACCTCCTCTAGCTCGGGCTGGGGCTGGTCGGCGCGAGCGTCGGCGGCGGCGAAGAGGGGGAGCGGCTCGGCGCCGAGGCCCTTGATCGTCCAGAGCGCCTGTCGCCGGTCGAGGCCGAGCGCATGGAAGCCGTCGGCGCGTGCGATCCGCTCGAGCGCGGCGAGCGGAACGCCGGAGCGGCGCCAGGCATCCTCGATCGAGACGAAGGGGCGATCGCCGCGGGCCGCGACGATCCGCGCGCCGTGATCGTTGGAGAGGCCGGCGACGACGCGCAGGCCCAGGCGGAGCGGCAGCTGGCCCTGACCGTGCCCCACCATTCGCGTGTCCCAGCGGCTGTCGTTGATGCAGACGGGGCGCACTTCGACCCCATGCTCGCGCGCGTCGCGAACGATCTGAGCGGGGGCGTAGAAGCCCATCGGCTGCGCGTTCATCAGCGCGGCGCAGAAGATGTCGGGATGATGGCACTTCATCCAAGACGAGGCGTAGGCGATCTTGGCAAAGGAGGCGGCGTGGCTTTCGGGGAAGCCATAGCTGCCGAACCCCTCGATCTGCTTGACCAGCCGGTCGGCGAAGTCGAGCGCGATGCCGTTGGCCTGCATGCCGGCGATGAGCTTGTCACGAAACTCGCCGACGCCGCCGGTGAATTTGAAGGTCGCCATTGCGCGGCGGAGGCGATCGGCCTCGTCCGGGGTAAAGCCCGCGCCCTTGATCGCGACCTGCATCGCCTGTTCCTGGAAGAGGGGGACGCCGAGCGTCTTTTCGAGGACCTCGCGGAGCGCCGGGCTGGGGTATTCGATGTCGGCGTGGGGGTCGCGGCGCTTCAACTCGCGGCGCTTGAGGTAGGGGTGGACCATGTCGCCCTGGATCGGGCCGGGGCGGACGATCGCCACCTGGATCGCGATGTCGTAGAAGTTGGTGGGCTTCATCCGCGGCAGCATCGCCATCTGCGCGCGGCTCTCGATCTGGAACACGCCCAATGTGTCGGCGCGGCGGATCATCTCGAAGGTCGGCCCGTCCTCGTCCTGGAGATCGGGCGAGGCGAGCGTGAGGTGCGTGTCCTTGTGGTCGGCGAGGAGGTCGAAGGCGCGGCGCATGCAGCCGAGCATGCCGAGGCCGAGAATGTCGACCTTCATGAAGCCGAGCGCCTCGATATCCTCCTTTTCCCATTCGACGGCGCGGCGGTCGACCATCGCCGCGGGTTCGATGGGCACGAGGTCGTCGAGCCGGTCGCGGGTGAGGACGAAGCCGCCGGGATGCTGCGACAAATGCCGGGGCGTGCCGATCAGCTCGCGCGCAAGCGACAGCGTCATGGCGATGCGCGGGTCGGCGGCGTCGAGGTTGAGCGCCTCTGCATGCTGCTCCCCCACGCCCTCGGCCGACCAGCCCCAGACCTGACCCGCCAGCGCGCCGGTCAGATCCTCGGGCAGGCCGAGCGCCTTGCCCACCTCCCGCACCGCACCGCGCGCGCGGAAGCGGCTGACGACGGCGGTGAGCGCGGCATGGTCGTGGCCATAGGTTTCGTAGATCCACTGGATCACTTCCTCGCGCCGCTCATGCTCGAAATCGACGTCGATGTCGGGCGGCTCGCCGCGGTTCTCCGAGATGAAGCGCTCGAACAGGAGCTTGTGTTTGACCGGATCGATCGAGGTAATGCCGAGGACGAAGCAGATTACCGAATTGGCGGCGGAACCGCGGCCCTGACAGAGGATGTCCTGGCTGCGCGCGAACTGGACAATCGAGTGGACGGTGAGGAAATAGCGGGCATAGCCCATGCGCTCGACCAGGCGGAGCTCGTGCTCGAGCAGACTGGTATAGGCCTCGGGCGGGGTGCCGTCGAAGCGGTCGTCCAGCGCGCGGCGCGCCATCAGCGACAGCGCCTCCTGCGGGCTCTTGCCCGACATCACGACCTCGTCGGGATATTGGTAGCTGAGCTCGCGCGGGGAAAAGGTGCAGCGTTCGGCGATGGTGTGGCCGGCGGCGAGCGCCTGGGGCAGGTGCGCGAAGCGGCGCGCCATCTCCTCAGGGGGCATGAGGTGGCCGTCGCCGATGCGGGTGCGGCGAGCGCCGAGCGCGTCGATCGTCGTCTTTTCGCGGATCGCGGTGACGACGTCGTGGAGCAGCCGCCGGTCGGGGTGGTGATAACGCACGTCGCCGGTCGCAAGCGGGGCGAGGCCGTGTGCGGCGGCGGCGCTCGCCAGCGCGTCCAGCCGGCGGACATCGTCGGGGCGGCGGTGCCAGGTGAGCGCGACATGGCCATCGCGCCCGAACAGGTCGGCGACCCAGCGCATCCCCGTCTCGTCGGCGAACTCGGCAGCGCGCGGGACGAGCGCGGCGACGAGGCCGCCGGCATGCGCGGCGATGTCCTCCCAATGGAGGAAGCACTGCCCCTTTTCGCCGCGGCGGCGATCGGCGCGTCCCTTGCCGAGGGTGAGGAGCCGGGTGAGGTAGCTCCAGCCGGCGCGATCCTGCGGCCAGACGAGCAGCGAGCGGCCGTCGACAAGGTCGAGGCGGCAGCCGGCGACCATGCGGACCGGCCGCGCTTGTGCCGATACCTTCTCGGCCGCGTCCATCGCGCGGACGATGCCGGCGACCGAGTTGCGGTCGGTGATGCCGAGCACGCCATGCCCCATCTCGCTGGCGGTCGCGAACAGCTCCTCGGCTGACGAAGCCCCGCGCAGGAACGAGAAATGCGTCGTGACCTGGAGCTCGGCATAGAGTCGGCGGGGGCATGTGGGGTGGCGAACGCGGGTGCAGCGTGCACTTGTACACCAGGCTCCCGCCTGCGCGGGAGTACATTCGTAATTTCGAGTTTCCTCAGCCTCGTACCCCGGCGGAGGCCGGGGTCCAGCTGGGAAGGCTTCTCGGTTAAGCGCTGCGTGCCATTACGCTCGGCGCCTCCTTTGGACTGGCCTTCGCCGAGAATATGAAAGTCGTGGCTGAGCTCTCGCGCCATCACCCGAACAGCCCGTGCAGCCACCAGCTGAGGTCGCCGGTCACCGTGCGCGTGCCGTCGCCGCGGCGGTAGAGCCAGTAGCGGCGGCCGCCTTCGTCCTCGACGCGGAAATAGTCGCGGACGGCGTGCGCTTCGCCCATGCGGCGCCACCATTCGCCGTGGATGCGCTCGGGCCCGTCGGCGCGGACGACGCTGTGGCTGACGCCGCGCCAGGTATGAAGCCTTGAATAGGCGCAATCGGGCAGTTCAGCGACCTGAAACGTGGGTCGAAACCGCTTTCGGATTGCCTGAGGCAGGCAGGGGCGCGGCTTAAGCGGGATTTGCAGGCGGGGATGCCGGTATCTCGCCGGGGCGCCGGACATCGCGTCGGCAGCCAAGCGTAGGCAGGACCAGCATCGAGGCGAACGGCGAGGCAAAGAGCGGCCAGGAGCGTTCGGGCGCGTCGCTTTCGACCGCGCGCGTGCGCCACAGGCGGGCAGTGCCGATGCGATTGGCGATCGCATCGACCAGGGGGGCAAGGTCGGGCGCCGCCTCCGCATCCAGCCGCTCGTCGAAGGGGGCCGGGGCGAGCGGTTCGGCGCGGCGGACGTGGAGCGTCATCGCGTCGATGCCATAGCCGGGCTCGATCTCCTCGATCCGGCGCGCGATCAGGCGGAGGATGTGGACGGGATCGCGACTGGCGCGGGCGAGGCCGATACGCAGGCGCTGTGGCACATGGTCGACGCGCTCGGCGACGAGCTCAATCGCGCGCGCGCCGAGGCCGGCGGCGGTCAGCTCGGCGACGAGGCGGGGGACGAGCACGCCCAGCCAGTGCGCGATCCCCTCGGCCGTGGCGATCGGTTCGAGGAAGCCCTGGCGACAGGCGATGGCGGGGCGGGGGATGACGGGGTCGAGCGGCTCCGGCAGGCGGCCGTATGCCTGGTCGAGCCGTTCCAGCGAGCGGGCGAAGCGGCGCGCGAGGGGGCCGCGGGGCAGCGCGGCGAGCTGGCCGATCCGCTCGATGCCGAAGCGGCGGAGCAGTTCGACATCGGCCTCGTCCAGGCGGAGCGCGGCGACGGGGAGGGGGGCGAGCCAGTCGGACTCGGCGCCGGGCGGGCAGACGAGGACCGCTGTGGCTTGCGTGGCGGAGCCGGGCCGATCCGGCGCGTGAAGCCGGGGGGCATAGGGATTGCCGTCGTCGCGCGGGTGGCGGATGCGCATGTCGGCGGCTTGGCGGATGCCGGCATGGCGCGGACGCGGGGCGGCGAAGCCGGGGGCGCTACCGGCGGTCGCATGGCGGACGAGCGCGGCGGCGGCGCCGGGCGATCCGGCGACGGCGATGCGCGCGGCGTGCCCTGCGCGGGCGAGCACCGCGACGATGCGTGCGGCCATCGCCGCTTCGCCGCCGAACAGGTGGGCGACGCCGGTCAGGTCGAGGAAGATCAGATCCTCGCCCGCCAGCGCGACGCCGGGGCTCCACTTGCGCGCGAGCGCGACGGCGAGGCGGCGTAGGCCCTCGGCATCGGCAGCGGGGTCGGCAGGGTGGACGATCAGCCCCGGCACCATCGCGCGCGCGGCGGTGAGCGCCATGCTGCGCTTCAGTCCGCGCGACCGGGCGAGTGGGCAGGCGGCCTGGACGACCACGCGGCTGCCCACGCGCAGGCTGGTGACGACGGGAGGTGCGTGCGGTTCGTCGGCTTTGGTTGGTTGGGCACGTGCTTCGACAGGCTCAGCACGAACTGGGGCGGGGGTGGCGTTCGGTTCGCCAGGCCGGGCTTGTTTGGCACGTGCTTCGGCAAGCTCAGCACGAACGGATGGAGTGGACTGGGCGTCCTTCAGCGAGAACGGCACCGCGCCGCGCGCTTCGTCGGGTCGGAGCGCGCGGAAGGGGTGGTCGGCGGCTTCGCTGCGACGGCCGAGCTCGCGCATCGGCGGGCGCTGGTGGAGCGGCAGCGCCGCGATCTCCGCATCCACCACCTCGACATCGCGGCGTGCCCAGCGCGCGCCGGGGCGCCAGCCCGGTGTCTTCGGCACCGAGCATTCATTCGCACGCTCGTCGGCGACCTTGGCCGCCAGCGCGCTGGTGTCCGCGGCGCCGCGCTCAGGCGGCGGCGCGGGAATCGCGCCCGCCCGCCGCAGCCGGTCGATCGACCAGTCGGGCAGGCAGAGCGCAGCGACCCGTCGCATCGCAAGCCTCCAGCATCCAGGATCCCGTCTCACCACCGCGCTGGCGCACCAGCACCGCGTTCCAGCGCGCGCGGCCCACCCCCGCCACGCCGAGCGGCGCCGAGGGCGCGCAGCCGATCCGCCAGCGCGTGACCGCGGCGGAGGGGGCGCCCAGCGGATCGACGTCGGCGCGGCCATGCCGCTTGAGCATCAGCGCGATCGTGCGCCCGCCCTCTGCCGCCAGTTGCAGCCGCCGCGTCGCGGGCAGGCCGACGCGCTTCACCTCGCCGATGACCGCGCCTAGACCGCGGTGGCGCAGCCCCTCCTCCATCAGCGCCAGCACCTCGGCATCGTCGGCCGCCTCGGCATAGAGGACGCGCTCGGGCGCGAGGCCCGCTTGCGCGAGGCCGGGGGCGAACAGGTCGCGGCGGCGCACGATCCACAGCACAGTGCCCCAGGCGCGTGCGGCGATCCCCGTCAGGAACAGGGTCGCGGCGGCATCGTCGGCCAGATCGGGCGTGTCGCCCGCCACCTCGTGCAACGCATCGAGTCGCAGGCCACCCCCCGCCAGCCGCTCGTCGATCGTACCGATGCCGAACGGCAGCGCGGGACGCCGGCGGAAACCGGCGCCCTCGATGGCGTTCAGCGCTTGGCGCAATTCGGCTAGGCTGGCGGACATGGCGACTCGGTTGAACCAGAATGTTCCTATTCTGTTCCAACCCGTGTGGGAGTCAATCCGCCAATCGTCGCAAAATTTACAGGGCAGAGATGCTGACCCATTTACAAGCGCCGCCGGGCGTGTTGTAATTTTATAATAGCGTTCTGACCCGAAGGATCGGGCGGTGCCGACATGGGTTCTCGTGCACGTAGATCGGAGAGTGTGACTTGCCAGGCGACGTTCCCGCCAATCGCCCGCCGCTGACGCTGCACGTGCCGGAGCCGCGCTTCCGGCCCGGCGATGCGGTCGACTACAGCCATGTCGAGGTGCCCCCCGCGGGCAGCGCCCGCCGTCCGGAGCCGGGCGAACCGGCTGCCTCGTTCCACGAGCTTTCGTTCGGGCTGGTGCGCGTTCTCGATGACGAGGGGCAGGCGGTCGGCCCCTGGGCGCCGCGGCTTTCACCAGATGTGCTGCGCACGATGCTGCGCAACATGGCGCTGGTGCGCGCGTTCGACGAGCGTATGTTCCGCGCCCAGCGGCAGGGCAAGACCAGCTTCTACATGAAGTCGACGGGCGAGGAGGCGGTGTCGGTCGCCGCCGCGATGGCGATGCAGCGCGACGACATGTGCTTCCCCAGCTATCGCCAGCAGGGCATCCTCATCACGCGCGGTTACCCCCTCGTCGAGATGATGAACCAGATCTACTCGAACCGCGGCGACAAGCTTCAGGGCAAGCAGTTGCCGATCATGTATTCGGCCAAGGATCACGGCTTCTTCTCGATCTCCGGCAACCTCACCACGCAATATCCGCAGGCGGTGGGCTGGGCGATGGCAAGCGCGGCCAAGGGCGACAGCCGCATCGCCGCGACCTGGTGCGGGGAAGGGTCGACGGCGGAGGGCGACTTCCATTCGGCGCTGACCTTCGCGACGGTCTATCGCGCGCCGGTCATCATGAACGTCGTCAACAACCAGTGGGCGATCTCGAGCTTTTCGGGCTTTGCGGGGGCTGAGGCGACGACGTTCGCGGCGCGGGCGGTCGGCTATGGCATCGCGGGCCTGCGCGTCGACGGCAACGATGCGCTGGCCGTCTATGCCGCGACCGAATGGGCGGCGGAGCGCGCGCGCACCAATGCCGGGCCGACGCTGATCGAGCATTTCACCTATCGCGCCGAGGGGCACTCGACCTCCGACGATCCCACGCAATACCGGTCGGCGGAGGAAGCGAGCGAGTGGCCGCTGGGCGATCCCGTGCGGCGGCTGCGCGACCATCTGATCGCGATCGGCGAGTGGGATCTGGAGCGGCACGCGGCGCAGGACCTGGAGCTCGCCGAAACGGTCAAGAAGGCGCAGAAGGAGGCCGAGGCGAACGGCATCCTGGGCCATGGCCTCCACCAGCCGCTCGACACGCTGTTCGACGGCGTGTTCGAGGAGATGCCTTGGCATCTTCGCGAGCAGCAGGCGCAGATGATCGCCGAGGAAGAGGCGAGCGGCCGGCCATGGGCAAGGAAGTGATCCCCGTCATCCTCTCCCCTGGACAGGGGAGAGGATACCGAAGCTTGGCCCGGCGCGAGCCGGGGCTAGCGAAGGTTGGTGAGGGGTGGAGCGGCGCCCCGCGCCGCGCGCTTGCGGGGCAAGCGCCGACCCCTCACCCAGCTTCGACTAGGCGGCAGAGCCGCCAAGTCTGCGCAACCCTCTCCCCTGCAAGCAGGGGCGAGGGCAGATGAGTGCCATCATGACCGACACCGAAAACGAAGCACCTACCGACACCCAGCGCATGAACATGATCCAGGCGATCAATTCGGCGATGGACGTGATGATGGCGCGCGATCCCGACGTGCTCGTGATGGGCGAGGATGTCGGCTATTTCGGCGGCGTGTTCCGCGCGACCGCGGGGCTCCAGAAGAAATACGGCAAGACGCGCGTGTTCGACACGCCGATTACCGAGATCGGCATCATCGGCGTCGCGATCGGCATGGGCGCATATGGTCTGCGCCCCGTCCCCGAGATCCAGTTTGCCGACTATATCTATCCCGCGCTCGACCAGCTGGTCAGCGAGGCGGCGCGGCTACGCTATCGCTCGGGCGGCGACTTCACCGCGCCCATTACCGTGCGATCGCCGTTCGGCGGCGGTATCTTCGGCGGGCAGACGCACAGCCAGAGCCCCGAGGGCATCTTCACCCACGTGTCGGGCCTCAAGACCGTGATCCCGGCGACGCCCTATGACGCCAAGGGGCTGCTGATCGCCTCGATCGAGGACAACGATCCCGTCATCTTCTTCGAGCCCAAGCGCATCTACAACGGCCCGTTTGACGGTCATTGGGATCGCCCGACCAAGAACTGGTCGGGGCATCCGGGCGGCGAGGTGCCGACGGGCTATTACCGGATCGAGCTGGGCAAGGCGGCGACGGTGCGTGCGGGCCAGGACCTCACCATCATCGCCTATGGCACGATGGTGCATGTCGCGCAGGCGGTGGTCGAGGAGATGGGCATCGATGCCGAGATCCTCGACCTGCGCACGCTGGTGCCGCTCGACATTGAGGCGATCGAGGCGTCGGTGCGCAAGACCGGGCGTTGCATGATCATCCATGAGGCGACGCGGACGGGCGGTTTCGGCGCCGAGCTGTCGGCGCTGGTGACCGAGCGCTGCTTCCACCATCTGGAGGCGCCGGTCGAGCGGGTGACGGGCTTCGACACGCCGTATCCGCACAGCCTGGAATGGGCGTATTTCCCGGGGCCGGTGCGGATCGGCCAGGCGCTCAGAAAGATCATGAAGGACTGACGCGGCTGCGCTCCACCCGCGTTCACATTGCTCGAAACGAACGGAAGACAAGATGGCGCTGTTCAAGTTCCGCCTGCCCGACATCGGCGAAGGCATTTCCGAGGCCGAGATCGTCGCCTGGCACGTCAAGGTCGGCGACCGCGTCGAGGAGGACCAGAGCCTTGCCGACATGATGACCGACAAGGCGACGGTGGAGATGGAATCGCCCGTCGCCGGGGTCGTCGTCGAGCTGGCAGGCGAGGTCGGCGACCAGGTGCCGATCGGCTCCACCCTGGTGGTGATCGAGACCGAGGGCGCTGGCGAGGCAGATGCGCCAGTCCCGGTCGACGAGGACCAGGTCGAGGCGGAGAATCCGGGCGTGGAGGAAGTTGCCGCGCCTGCACCGATGCCGGCCGAGACCGCTCCTGCCGCTCGTCGCGAGCCTGCCGAAAGCGCAGCGCCCGAGGCGCGTGCTTCGACAAGCTCAGCACGAACGGAGGAAAGCGCACCCGTTCCCGGCAAGGGCGAGAAAGTCCTCGCCTCGCCCGCCGTTCGCGCGCGCGCGAAGGATCTCGGCATCGATCTGGCCGATGTTCGCCATGACGGTGCGCATGTCCGCCATGCCGATCTGGACGCCTATCTCCGCTATAGCGGCGGCCAGGGCTATCATGCGCCGCACGCGAGCCGCGCGCGGGAGGACGAGACCGTCCGCGTCATCGGCATGCGTCGCCGCATCGCCGAGAACATGGCGGCGTCGAAGCGCGCGATCCCGCACTTCACCTATGTCGACGAGATTGACGTCACCGCGCTGGAGGCGATGCGCGGCGACCTCAACGCCAATCGGGGCACGCGGCCCAAGCTCACCATGCTGCCGTTCCTGATCGTCGCGATCTGTCGGACGCTGCCCGACTTTCCCATGCTCAACGCGCGCTACGACGACGAGGCGGGCGTGGTGACGCGGAGCGGCCGCGTTCACATGGGCATGGCGACGCAGACCGACGCCGGCCTGATGGTCCCTGTGATCCGCGATGCGCAGGACAAGAATGTCTGGCAGCTCGCGACCGAGATCGGGCGCCTGGCCGAGGCGGCGCGGACGGGCAAGGCGAAGTCGGAAGAGCTGTCGGGATCGACGATCACGGTCACCTCGCTCGGGCCACTGGGTGGCATCGCGACCACGCCGGTCATCAATCGGCCGGAAGTCGCGATCATCGGCCCGAACAAGATCGTCGAGCGACCTGTCTTCGATGGCGACGACATCCGCCGTGCCAAGCTGATGAACCTGTCGATCAGCTGCGACCACCGCGTCGTCGATGGCTGGGATGCGGCCAGCTATGTCCAGGCGGTGCGCAAGCTGCTCGAGACGCCGGTGCTGCTGTTCGCGGATTAGGGTCTGTACTCAATCAGCACAGGGTCGTGACGGAGCGGGTTTTGGCGCAGGGCCAGGAGCAAGGAGGGAGCGATGTCGAAGCATCGTGACCGACGCGCGACGCCGCCCTGCGCCAAAAGCCGCCCGCCGCGAAGCGGTCGCCCTTGGAAGACCATCGAACATCGTCGCTCGCTTGCAGGTAGCGCAGCTACCTGACTGCGCTGCGCTCCTTGTCGATGGTCTTCCAAGGGCGATCACGATCCCTGTGCTGATTGAGTACAGACCCAAGGATCAGGGGCGCAGCGTCACGATGACGCGGGCGTAGCGGGTCAGTGGCGGCGATCCCTTGTCGGTGACGCGCAGGATGAAATGCGCGTCGCAGGCGCGATCGACCTTGGGCGCCTCGAAGTGGCGCTCGTACAGGCTCTCGGCGCCCGACAGCTTGATCGGCACGGCGCAGCTGCCCGCCTCGGGATAGGCGAACCAGTGATAGCTGAGGCTGTCTCCATCGGGATCGCTGGTTCCGGCGGCGCTGAGCGTCACGCGCTCGCCCGCCTTTGCCGATAGCCGGTCGGGATGGCCGAGGCGGACGAGCGGCGGATGATTCGCCTCACCCGGCGCGCGCACCGTCCAGTCCATGCGCGCGGCGAAGTCGTTCTGGATATCGTTGCGCCAGCGCCAGATCGTCTCGCGAAAGCCCTCGAAGCTTCGCTCGCCCGGCTTGATCGTCGCGCCGTAAGGGCGGGGGGCGGGCGGTGTCACCTTGTCGACCGCGTTGGTCCAGATCGGCCGCGTCTCTGCGGTGATCGGCACGCCGCCGTTGAACCCCTTGGGATCAAGCTCGTCCAGCGGCGGGATGCGCAGCGCATAGCGGCCGCCCCACCCGCCCCAGTCCGGGCGATCGGGCACGCTGAGGCCGTTGGGGATGAGCGCGAGGAACGACGGCGTATCGCCCTCCATCCCATAAGCGACGTCGGGATAGGCGGTGCCGAGCGGTCCGTGGCCCTGTTGGATATTGGCGGCGAGCCACGGGTTCGAGATCGTCGCGTTGTCGGCGCCCTCGATCGCGGTCATGATCCCCGTCCAGGTCGCCGCGCCATAGCCGCCGGGACTGACGATGTAGAACAGCCCGGGGAATTCGCGCCGCATCCACGGCCCGGAATCGTCCTGGTCGGAGATGGTATAGACGCGCAGCTTGGCGACCAGCCGCCGCACTTCCGCCGCGGGCCGCGTCGTGCGCAGGGTGTGGAGCGCCTGTGCCAGCGTGTTGGGTCCGCCCCAGGCGGTGACCCACAAGGGCCGCGGATCGGGGCGGTCGAGCGCGGCGATCAGGCGCCGGGCGCCCTCGCTCTCCTGGCCGGTGCCGACACCGCCCATGCCGTAGGCCGTCTGGCCCGTCGCGACCAGCCGCTCCAACGCCGCCGCCGTCGGATAGCCGGGGGCGTGCTTCGACAGGTTCGGCTGAACCTTTGCATAGTCGCCGATGATCCGCCGGATCGTCTCTGGCGCGATCCGTTGCTTCATGTGGACCGAGGTGGTCGCGACCAGGCCCTCGATCTCGATCTCGTTCGAATAGAGCAGCAGGCGGATCAGCGATTGCGTGTCATCGGGTTCGTTCTCGATGTCGGTCAGGACGAACAGCCGCTGCTTCGACATGGGGGCGGTCTGCGCGATCGTCGGCGGCGCCGCGAGCGGCGAGAGACAGGCGATCGCCAACCAGAACCGCCACTGCATCCTATCCGCCCCTCATCTACCCACGTTATCGTTATCATCGGCGTTGGGCGGCAGCTTCGTCAATGCGTTGCCGGTAGGGGCGGTTGATGGCGCGGCGTGGCGGGTTGTTCTATCAGGTCGGGATGGCAGAGCCCTTGCCCCTCGCCTTTGCCCGGCATCTGGCCCGCGACCGACGGCGGTCGGCGCATACGGTGCGCGCCTATCAGGGGGCGGCGGAACGGCTGCTCGCGTTCCTGCGCGTGCATTGGGGCGGGCCGGTTGAGGCGGCGGACCTGTCGCGGCTGACGCCGGCCGATCTGCGTGCCTTCCTGGCGGCGCGGCGGGGAGAGGGGCTGTCGAACGCTTCGGCCGCGCGCGAATTGTCGGCGGTGCGCGCGCTACTCGCCTTCACGGGCGCGCCGGCGCCGCGGCTGGCCGGACCGCGCGTCAAGAAGGGCGTGCCGCGTCCGATCGCGCCGGCCGAGGCGATCGCACTGGCCGAGGAAGTGGCCGAGGATGCGAGCGAGCCATGGATCGCCGCGCGTGACTGGGCGGTGCTGATGCTGCTCTATGGCGCGGGACTGCGCATCGGCGAGGCGCTGGCGCTGACCGGCGGGGTGCTGCCAATGGGCGAGACGCTGCGCGTCACCGGCAAGCGCGCCAAGACGCGGATCGTGCCGCTGCTCCCCCAGGTTGCGCAGGCGGTCGCCGCCTATGCCGACGCCTGTCCTTATCGCCTCACCGCCGAGGGGCCGTTGTTCCGCGGCGCAAAGGGCGGGCCGCTGTCGCCGGCGGTGATCCGCCGGTCGGTGCGGGCGGCTCGCGGGCGGCTGGGACTGTCAGACCGGACGACGCCGCACGCGCTGCGCCACAGCTTTGCGACGCATCTGCTGGGGCGCGGCGCCGACCTGCGCGCGCTCCAGGAACTGCTCGGGCATGCGAGCCTCAGCTCGACGCAAATCTATACCGCGGTGGATGCCGCGCACCTGCTCGACGTCTATCGGAACGCTCACCCACGGGCTTGAGCGAAGTCGCGATAGACGCCGGCGACGCCATCGCGAAGGCCGATGCGCGGCCGCCAGCCCATCGCCGCGAGCCTGTCGCCCGACATCAGCTTGCGCGGCGTGCCGTCGGGTTTGGACAGGTCGCGGCGGATCGTCCCGTTGAAGCCCACTACGTCGCAGACGAGCGCTGCCAGTTCGGCGATCGTGATGTCCTCGCCGGCGCCCGCATTGACATGGCTCTCGTCCGAATAGGTCTCCATCAGGAACACGCATGCGTCGGCCAGGTCGTCGACGTGCAGGAACTCGCGCCGCGGCGTGCCCGTGCCCCAGATCTCGATGCTGTCGGCGCCCGCCAGCTTCGCCTCATGCGCCTTGCGGATCAGGGCGGGGAGCACGTGACTGCTCTGGAGGTCGAAATTATCGCCGGGGCCGTAGAGGTTGGTCGGCATCACCGAGATGAAGTCGCGGCCATGCTGGCGGCGATAGGCCTGGGCAAGCTTGATCCCGGCGATCTTGGCGATCGCATACCACTCGTTGGTCGGCTCGAGCGCGCCGGTGAGCAGCGCGTCCTCGCCAATCGGCTGCGCGGCGGCCTTGGGGTAGATGCAGGACGAGCCGAGAAAAAGGAGCTTCTCGACGCCGCTGGCATGCGACCCCTCGATGACGTTCGCCTCGATCAGGAGATTGTCGTAGAGGAAGTCGGCGGGAAAGCGGTCGTTGGCGAGGATGCCGCCGACCCTTGCCGCGGCGAGGAACACCGCGTTGGGACGCCGGTCGGCGAACCAGGCGCGCACCGCCGCCTGATCCCTGAGGTCGAGTTCGGCCCGGCCGGCGGTGAGCACCTCGCAGCGCTCGCCCGCCAGCCGGCGGATGATCGCCGAGCCGACCATGCCGCGGTGCCCCGCGACGAACACGCGCTTGCCGGCAAGGTCGTAGGGCAGGCGAAACGCGATGGTCAGGCGACCGCGGCTGGCGGCGTGAATGCCTTGCCGTCCAGATCGGCCAGGACCATTTCCCGCGCCAGCTCACGCGTGGTGATGCGCGGCTCCCAGCCGAGCTTTTGCCGGGCCTTGCTCGCGTCGCCGATCAGCAGGTCGACTTCGGTCGGGCGGAAATATCGGGGATGCACCTCGACCAGGCAGCGACCGGTGAGGATGCAATAGCCCTTCTCGTCGACGCCTTCGCCCTCCCAGCGCAAGCGGATGCCCGCGTCCTGGAACGCCCATTCGACGAAGGTGCGCACCTGCGTCGTCGTGCCGGTGGCGAGCACATAATCGTCGGGCTGATCCTGTTGCAGCATCCGCCACATGCCCTCGACATATTCGCGCGCATGGCCCCAATCGCGCTGGGCATCGAGATTGCCGAGCCACAATTTGTCCTGATGCCCCGCCTTGATCGAGGCGGCGGCGTGGCTGACCTTCCGCGTCAGGAAGTTCCGGCCGCGCCGGGGGCTCTCGTGATTGAACAGGATGCCGTTCGAGGCATGCATGCCGCGGAATTCGCGGTAGTTGCGAACCGCATGAAAGGCGTACGCCTTGGCACAGGCATAGGGCGAGCGGGGATAGAAGGGTGTCTTCTCGCGCTGCGGCACTTCCTGGACGAGGCCGAACAATTCGGAGGTCGATGCCTGATAGAAGCGCGTCGTCTTCTCAAGCCCCAGGATGCGGATCGCCTCCAGCAGGCGGACGGGCCCGATTCCGTCGGCGTTGGCGGTGTATTCGGGCTTGTCGAAGCTGACATGCACATGGCTTTGCGCGGCGAGATTGTAGATCTCGTCGGGCTGCGTTTCCTGGACGATGCGGATCAGGTTGGTCGCGTCGGTCAGGTCGCCATAATGGAGGTGCAGACGCGGATCGGGATCGTGCGGGTCCTGATAGATGTGATCGATGCGTTCGGTGTTGAACGACGATGCCCGCCGCATGACGCCATGAACCGTGTAGCCCTTTTCGAGCAACAGTTCCGCCAGATAGGATCCGTCCTGGCCGGTGATGCCAGTAATGAGCGCAGTCTTCCTCGTCATTCTGCCTCAACTCGATGTACTCGGCAAAGGCGCAACTTGAGCGTCGTGGAACCGGACAGCATCCCGGCCACGCCTTCACGTACAGGTTGAACGAAAACGCGACAGGCCGGTGCGGCAAACGCTGTAGGGATCGCCGTCGTGACGAGCGTACAAGCTGGCGACGATCGGAGGATTTATCTCCTCCGATTCGGATCTTACGCACGGTTCTTACATAAAGCAACGTGACGAATGCGGTGTTAAGCAGCGATCGTCGACGATTTTGTCGCGCGCTGGCATGGCGCCTACCCAATATTGTGGACTTTGGGCGTAACGATCCGGGGCTCATCGTGAGCGGGTGCCAAATGACTTGTCTCTCGGCCTCGAACCGGGACAGGGTGGGCGATGGCTGGAGCCGGTATTTTCTCGTTCGATCGAATCGCCGCCGCCGATATGCGTGAACCGATCGAGCGGGTCGTGGCCGAGGAGACACCGGTCGCGATCGAGTTCAACGGCATCGGCTATGCCGTCCTGATGGCGACGCCCGCCGACCTGTCCGACCTTGTCACCGGCTTCGCGCTTGCCGAGCGATTGGTGGAGGCCGCGAGCGAATTGCTCGACATCGACGTGCATCCGACCGAGCGCGGGATCATCGTTCGTGCGGCGCTCGCACCCGATCGCGCCGCTCGCGTCGCCGATCGCGTTCGCCACCGTGTGTCCGAGAGTTCGTGCGGACTGTGCGGGATCGAGAATCTCGAACAGGCGCTTCGCCCGCTGCCGCGAGTGACGACCAGAAGCGCGGCGAGCGACGCCGCGATCTTTGCGGCGCTCGGCGCGCTTCGCGACCATCAGCCGCTGAATGCTGCGACTGGCGGGGTCCATGCCGCGGCGCTGGTTGCCGCCGACGGCACGATCCGCCTCGCCCGCGAGGATGTCGGGCGGCACAATGCGTTCGACAAGCTGATCGGCGCGATGGCGCGCGAAGGGCTGGGCTGGGACGGCGGCTTCGCGCTCTTGTCCTCGCGCTGCTCGTACGAGCTGGTCGAGAAGGCGGCGCTGGCGGATTGTCCGCTGCTCGTCACCGTTTCCGCTCCGACGGCGCTTGCGATCGAGCGGGCGCGGGCGGCGGGGCTGCGCCTCGTCGTGCTCGCGCGCGCCGATGCGATGCTGGAGGTGACGGCGTGATCCTGGGTGCGGTGCTCGCTGGCGGTCGGTCGAGCCGGTTCGGCGGCGACAAGGGCGCGGCGCTGTTCGAAGGGCGCGCACTGATCGACCATGCACTCGCCGCGCTGACGCCGCATTGCGGCGCGTTGGTCGTCGTCGGGCGCGAGTGGCCGGGCGTTGCCTCGGTTCCGGATCGGCCATTGCCGGATCTCGGACCGCTCGGTGGGCTGGCCGGTGCGCTTCATCATGCGCAGGCGATCGGCGCGCGTGCGGTGCTGTCGGTCGGCTGCGACACGCCCGCGATCCCGGCCGCGCTGCTCGCCGATCTTGCGGCCCGCCCGGGCCCCACGCTGGTCGAGACGCTGCCGATCATCGGCATCTGGCCCGCCGGGCTCTCGGCGCAGCTCGACGCGTTCGTCGCCACCGATCCGCGGCGGTCGATGCGCGGCTGGGCGGCGGCATGCGGCGCTGCGTTCGTCGAAGCGCCGCCGCTTGCCAACATCAACACCGCGGGCGACCTTGCCGCGCTACAGGACGTTGCGGGCGCCATCCCGCGCGGCTAGTTGCAGATGTAACCGGATACCGGCACGAGCAGGACGGGAGAGGATGCGATGCGGATCACCAGCGCCATGACCGGCCGCCCGACCCGGGCACGCGCATGCGCGTTGTTCCTCCTGGCGCTGTTCATCGCCGTGCCGGCGCATGCCGAGAAGCTGATCGCGCTCACCTTCGACGACGTGCCACGCGCCCCCGGCGCCTGGTATTCGCCCGATGAGCGCACCCGCCGGATCATCGCGGCGCTCGACCAGGGCGAGGTTCGCGGCGCGGCGTTCTTCGTCAATCCCGGCTCGCTCGCCAAGCCGGAGGGGAAGGGCGGCGAGCGGCGGATCGCCGCCTATGCGCGGGCCGGCCATGTCATCGCCAATCACGGCTTCTCGCACCTGCAACTGAGCGACACCCCGGCCGCGACCTATATCGCCGACATCGATCGCGCCGATCGCTGGCTGCGCGGACGGGCGGGGTTCCGGCCCTGGTACCGTTTTCCGTATCTGGACGAGGGGCGGCAGGACAAGGCGAAGCGCGATGCGATCCGGGCGGCGCTGGCCGAGCGGCGGCTGGCCAACGGCTATGCGACCGCGGACGGTGTCGACTGGCATCTGGAGGCGCGGACGACCGATGCCGTGCGAGCGGGCAAGCCGATCGACCTCGACGGCCTTCGCGCGCTCTATGTCGAGACCCAGGCGGATGCCGCGGATTACTACGACGCGCTGGCGGTCAAGGCGACGGGGCGCTCGCCGATCCAGGTCATGCTGATGCACGAGACCGACCTTGCCGCGCGCTTCCTGCCCGACCTGATCGCCGAGCTGAAGCGCCGCGGTTGGCGGTTCGTCAGTGCCGATGCCGCCTTTGCCGATCCGCTGGCGGCGGAGGCGGCGCGCATCGACGTGCCGAGCGCGCAGGGAACGCTTGTCGAGGCTGTGGCTTGGGCAAGGGGACTGCCCGCGCCGCGCTGGTACCGGGGCAACGATACCAAGTTGCTCGACCGCTGGTACGACGCGCGGGTGCTGAAGGAGAGCCCCGTGCCATGAAGCGCCTTGCGCTAGTTCCCGTCCTTTTCCTCGCCGGCTGCGGCAGCGCGGGTGAGGACAGCGAGAGCAACGTGTCGGTCGCGGTGCCCGCCGCGTCGCCGGCGCCCACCCCCGAACCCGAGCCGAGCGCGACGCCTACCCCCGAGGCGAACGAGACCGCCGAGGCGGCGACGGTGCCGGAGGTGCCCGCCGGGCCTATCGAGGCGATCCCGGTCGAGTGGCGCGGCACCTGGGCCGGGCGCGACGGCTGTGCGCGATCATCGACGATGCGCGTCCGAGTCGCCGCCGACCGGCTGATGTTCTACGAAAGCGAGGGCGTCGCGAGCGAGATCGAGCGCCGCGCCCCGCGCGAGATCGCGCTCAAGCTCGCCATGTCGGGCGAAGGCGAGGATTGGACCCGCCGCGCGGTGCTGGCGCTGTCCGAGGATGGCGAGCGGCTGACACGGACCGAGGCGGGGATGGACCCGGTCACCTATACGCGATGCGCCGTATGAGCGGCGCCGGACAGCGAGATGCCGTCCTGCGTCGGCGGGGCGCGCTGATCCTGGCGGCGATCTGGTGCGCGACGCTCGTCCTGCCGAGCTGGTCTCAGACCTTCGATCGCTCGCAGGGCCCCGTGACGATGTTCGGTTTCCAGATCTTGAGCTCGGGCTGGATCGCGATCGTCTATGGCCAGTTGGCGTGGCTTGCCAACCTGGCGCTGCCGGTCGCGCTGGTCGCGCTGACCTCATGGTCGATCGGCGATCGCGTGGCGCAATGGGCGGCGATCGTCATCCTGGTATCGGTGGCGACGATGATCGATCTGGTGCTGCGTCCCGCGTTTCATGGCAATCCCGTGTTGCTGGCCGGTGGCTGGCTCTGGTTGGCGGCCAGCCTGGGGACGGCGATATTCACGATCGCCATGACCGCGGTGGCCCGGCAGCGCGGATCGACGGCGATGTGGTCGGGACCGGTCGCATGAGGCTGTCGTTCTGGACGGTGCGCGCGCGGCGCTGGGTGATGGTGGGTCTGGCGCTGCTCTGGTTCTGCTCGCTGGGCGCCAACGCGGCGACGATGGCGAACGGGAAGCCGTTCGCCGGCTTCTCGATCCTGATCCTCGGCTGGACCGAGGTGCCGCTGGGGCAGCCCGCCTGGCTCGCCAACCTGTTCCTGCTCCCGGCGCTGCTGCTGATCCCGCAGCGGCAGAGCAACCCGCGCCTGCTCAACATCCTCGGCATCGCGCTGATGGCCTGCGCGATCGCGGCGTTGTTGTGGCGCACGATCCCCGACACGACGGGGCGGGTGGCGATCATGAGCTATGATGAAGGCTATTATCTATGGATGGCGGCGGTGATCGGGACGTCGCTTGCCGCCGTCGCCACCGCCTCGACGGAGCAAGTTCAAGAATGACCGATCAGTTCGACCTCACCGACGACCAGCGCGAGATCCAGGAGCTGGCACGCCGCTTCACCGCCGACCGCATCACGCCGATTGCGGCCGAGTGGGACGAGAAGCACATCTTCCCGCGCGACGTCGTCAAGGCAGCGGCCGAGCTCGGCTTCGGCGCCATCTATGTCGGCGAGGAATCGGGCGGGATCGGCCTTGGCCGGCTGGAAGCGGCGCTCATCATGGAGGCGATGGCCTATGGCTGTCCGTCGACCAGCGCGTTCATCTCCATTCACAACATGGCGTCGTGGATGCTCGACCGGTTCGGTTCGGCCGAGCTCAAGGCGCGCTACCTGCCCCGCCTCGTCACCGCCGACTGGCTGGCGAGCTATTGCCTGACCGAGCCGTCGTCGGGCTCCGACGCCGCGGCGCTCAAGACGCGCGCGGTGCGCGACGGCGACGATTACATCGTGACCGGCACCAAGCAGTTCATCTCCGGCGCGGGCGAGAACGAGCTCTACCTCGTCATGTGCCGAACCGGCGACGAGGGGCCGAAGGGCATCTCCTGCCTGGCGATCGAGCGCGACATGCCGGGCGTCAGCTTCGGCGCGAACGAGAAGAAGCTCGGCTGGCATTCGCAGCCGACGCGGGCCGTCATCCTGGAGGAGGTGCGCGTCCCCGCCGCCAACCTGGTCGGGGCGGAGGGCGAGGGGTTTCGCATCGCGATGATGGGCCTGGACGGCGGGCGGCTCAACATCGGCGCGTGCTCGCTGGGCGGGGCGCAGCGCTGCCTGGACGAGGCGGTCGCCTATACCAAGGATCGCAAGCAGTTCGGCAAGCCCATCGCCGACTTCCAGAACACGCAGTTCACGCTTGCCGACATGGCGACCGAGCTGGAGGCGGCGCGCGCGCTCCTCTACGTCGCCGCCGCCAAGGTGACCGCGAACGCGCCCGACAAGACCCGGTTCGCGGCGATGGCGAAGCGGCTGGCGACCGACAGCGGATCGTCGGTGGTGGACCGCGCGCTGCAACTGCATGGCGGGTACGGGTACCTGCAGGATTATCCGGTCGAGCGCTTCTGGCGCGACCTGCGCGTCCATTCGATCCTGGAGGGGACGAACCAGGTGATGCGGATGATCGTCGGGCGGGACCTGCTGCGGCAGGGCTGATCCTTCGATACGGGTCTTCGCCTGCGCTCAACCCCTACTCAGGACGAACGGTAGGGGTGCAAAACAATCCGTTCGTCCTGAGTAGCCGCTGAGCGAAATCGAAGCGGCGTATCGAAGGATCATGATGACCGAAGACGTGCTGATCGAACGCGAGGGCGCGATGGGCCGCATCCGGCTCAACCGGCCGAAGGCGATCCATGCGCTGACCGCCGACATGTGCCGCGCGATCCTGGATGCGCTGGGCGAGTGGGCGGGCGATCCGACGCTGGAGGCGGTGACGATCGACCATGCCGACGGCCGCGGCTTCTGTGCGGGCGGGGACATCCGCCTGATCGCCGAGTCGAGCGCAGGGGACGGCGCGGCGGCGCGCGACTTCTTTCGCGTCGAGTATGGGATGAACCACCGGCTGTTCACTTTCGCCAAGCCGATCGCCGCGTTCATGGACGGGATCACGATGGGCGGCGGGGTAGGCCTCTCGCAGCCGGCCAATTTCCGGATCGCGACCGAGAACACGCGCTTTGCCATGCCCGAGACCTCGATCGGACTGTTCCCCGATGTGGGCGGCGGCTGGTACCTGTCGCGGCTGACGGGGCGGATGGGGCAGTTCCTGGCGCTGACCGGGCACCGGCTGGACGGGGCCGAGTGCCTCGCGCTCGGCTTGGCCACCCATTATCTGCCTGCCGCGGCGCTGCCCGAGGCGAAGCGCCGCATCGGCGAGGCGCCGCAGGCGATCGAGGCGGTGCTGGCCGACCTTGCCGTGCCTGCGCCCGAGGCGGCGATCCTGGCGCACCGCGAGGCGATCGATCGCCTGTTCGCGAGCGACAAGCTGGAGGAGATCCTCGATGCGCTCGAAAACGACGACAGCGACTTCGCCCGCGAACAGCGCAAGCTGCTCGCGACCAAGTCGCCGCAGGCGATGAAGGTCAGCCTCAAGCTGCTGCTCGACGGCCGCGCGATGCCGACGTTCGAGGACGAGATGCGCCAGGAATTCGCCGTCGCCTGCCACGTCGTCCAGCGTCCCGACATCGTCGAGGGCGTGCGCGCGGTGATCGTCGACAAGGATCACGCGCCACGCTGGGACCCCGCCACGCCGGAGGCGGTCAGCGACCACCTGATCGACCGCATCTTCGCCCCGCTCTCGCCCGACGACGAATGGAATCCGGCCTAGTTTTCTCGGCGTCACCCCGGACTGGATCCGGGGTCCCGCTTCTTCCCGCTGTTGCCAAGGCAGCGGGACCCCGGCTCAAGGCCGGGGTGACGAAAGGAAGATAAAGTGACCTACGAAACTCTGATCGTCGAAAAGCGCGAGCGGGTGACGCTCATCACGCTCAACCGGCCCAAGGCGCTGAATGCGCTCAACGCACAGGTGCTCGCCGACCTGCTTGCGGCGCTCGCCGCCTTCGACGCCGACGGGGCCCAAGGCTGCGCGGTCATCACCGGCAGCGAGAAGGCGTTCGCCGCGGGCGCCGACATCAAGGAGATGTCGGCGATGGGCTTTGCCGAGATGTACGGCACCAACCATTTCGCCGGCTGGGAAGCGTTCGGGCGGACGCGCAAGCCCGTCATCGCCGCGGTGGCGGGCTATGCGCTGGGTGGCGGGTGCGAGCTGGCGATGATGTGCGATTTCATCCTCGCGGCCGACACGGCCAAGTTCGGCCAGCCGGAGATCAAGCTGGGCGTCACCCCCGGCATGGGCGGATCGCAGCGGCTCGCCCATGCAGTCGGCAAGGCCAAGGCGATGGAGATGGTGCTGACCGGCCGCATGATCGATGCCGAGGAAGCCGAGCGCGCCGGCCTGGTCGCGCGCATCGTCCCCGCCGCCGGGCTGGTCGAGGAAGCGGTGAAGACCGCGGCCACGATCGCGTCGATGGCGCCGCTCGCGGTCCTCGCCAACAAGGAGATGGTCAACGCCGCGTTCGAGATGCCGCTGGCGCAGGGCGTCCAGTTCGAGCGGCGGCTGTTCAACGGCCTGTTCGGGACCGAGGACCAGAAGGAAGGCATGGCCGCCTTCGTCGAGAAGCGGCCGGGGAACTGGACGGGGCGTTGATCGAACAGCGTTCGCCTCGAGCGGACCAACAAACAGCGTTCGCTTCGAGCGAAGTCGAGAAGCCGGTTCCTGATCCCCGTTTTCTCGACTTCGCTCGAAACGAACGCAGGATAAGTTATCCCGTCGTCCTGAGCTTGTCGAAGGACGTGTCACGAGCGCGGCGTTTGCCGCACGTGCTTCGACAGGCTCAGCACGAACGGGTGAAGACAGGACAAGCAAATGGCACGCATCGCATTCATCGGGCTCGGCAACATGGGCGGCGGGATGGCCGCGAACCTGGCGAAGGCGGGGCATGACGTGCGCGCCTTCGACCTTTCCGCGGAGGCGCTGGCGCGCGCGAAGGACGCCGGCTGCCTGCCCGCCGAGAGCGCCGCTGCGGCGTGCGAGGATGCCGAGGCGGTGGTGACGATGCTGCCGGCCGGAAGCCATGTCGAAAGCGTCTATGGCGAGGCGGTGTTCGCCGCGGCGCCGCGAACCGCGATCCTGATCGACTGTTCGACGATCCCCGTCGCGACCGCGCGCGACGTCGCGCAGCGCGCGGGGGAGGCGGGCTTTACGATGGTCGACGCGCCCGTGTCCGGCGGGATCGCCGCGGCGAATGCGGGCAGCCTCACCTTCATGGTCGGCGGCAGCGCCGACGGGTTCGGCCGCGCCGAGCCGTTCCTGGACGCGATGGGCAAGGCGGTGATCCATGCCGGCGGCGCGGGGGCGGGCCAGGCGGCCAAGATCTGCAACAACATGCTGCTCGGCGCGACGATGATCGCGACGTGCGAAAGCTTTGCGCTGGCCGAGAAGCTGGGCCTCGATCTTGCCACCTATTACGACATAGCCAGCAAGGCGTCGGGCCAGAGCTGGTCGATGACGAGCTATTGCCCAGTGCCCGGCGTCGGACCGGAGACGCCCGCGGACCGCGATTACCAGGGCGGGTTCGCCGCAGCGCTGATGCTGAAGGACCTGCGGCTGGCGATGGACGCGGCGGCGGGGGCGTCGGCCGACACGCCGATGGGCGCGCGGGCGGCGGAGCTTTACCAGCGGTTCGTCGACGACGGCAACGCGGCGACGGACTTTTCGGGGATCATCCGGATGTTGAAGGGGTAACGCCGCTATCCAAGAACCGTTCGAGCTGAGCCTGTCGAAGCATGTGCGTCGGGCGGGGCGCTCGTGACACGTCCTTCGACAAGCTCAGGACGAACGGAGAGGGATTCTTGTGCTTTCGCGTAGGCGGGAGCCCAGGGTTGCTTAGCGCCAGCGTTGCGTTTGCCGCCTTGGCCTCCCGCCTTCGCGGGAACACGGCCCTGATTCGTCACCCCGGCCTTGAGCCGGGGGCCTGCTACTCTCCGTACTCGCAGAAGAAGCGCGACCCCGGATCAAGTCCGGGGTGACGGGGTGTCAGTTGCCGGTCGTAGCGGTCGCCGCCGGCGCAGGTGCCGCCGCGCCAGCCCCCGTCCGGTACTTGTCGAACCACGCCAGAATCGCGCTCGCCTTTGCCGCGGACTGGCTGGGGCGGGCGGTGAAGCCGCCGTGGCTGGCGCCGGTCACCTTGACGAGCGCGGTGGGGACGCCGCGGATCTGGAGCGCGGCGTAATATTGCTCGCTCTCGCTCACCGGGGTCCGGTAATCCTCGCTGCCGACGACGACCAGGGTCGGCGTCTTGACGTTGCCGACCAGGCTCAATGGCGAGCGCGTCCAGTAGCTCATGGGATCTTCCCAGGGTTGCTTCTTGAACCAATAGCGGGAGGTGAAGCCGGTGCCGTCCATGGTCAGCGCCTCGCTGATCCAGTTGATGACGGGCTTCTGCGTCGCCGCCGCCTTGAAGCGGTCGGTCTTGCCGACGATCCAGCTGGTCAGCACGCCGCCACCCGACCCGCCGGTGACGAACAGGTTGTTGGGGTCCGAATAGCCCTGCGCGATCGCCGCATCGACGGTCGCCATTAGGTCGTCATAGTCTTCGCTGGGATAATTCTTGTCGATTAAGTTGGCGAACTCGGCGCCGTAGGAGGTCGATCCGCGCGGATTGGCATAAACGACGGCATAGCCCGCCGCGGCATAGAGTTGATAATCCGACGCGAACACGGGGGCATAGGCGGTGTGCGGGCCGCCATGGATCTCTAGGATCGTCGGCACGCGCGTGCCCGGCTGATAGCTGGGCGGCAGCACGATCCAGGCGTCGATCTTGCGCCCGTCCTTCGACGTCACCGGAACGGGCTTCAACTCGCCCATCGTCTTGCCCGCCATCCACGTCTCGTTGAGGCGCGTGAGCTGCTTGCCGTTCAGGTACACATCCGCGGGCTTGCGCCAGTCGCCGCTCGTATAGGCGACGCGCCCGTCGTCCGCGACGGTGAAGGTGCCGCCGGTATAGGGCCGGTCGAGCCCGCCGCCCGCCAGCCCCTCGACCACCGGCGTCATGCGCCCGTCGAGCCCGACGCGCGCGACCTTCTTCACGGCATTGTCGTCATAGGAGACGTAAAGGCTGCGGCCGTCGCGCGCCCAAACGGCGGTGTCGATCTCGCGATCCAGGCTGGCGGTCAGCGAGCGCGGGTTCGAGCCGTCCGCGTCCATGACATAGAGCTGCGCCGGCTCGTTGCTGCGATATTTGTCGTCGAAGCCGAGATAGGCGATCTTGGCGCCGTCGGGGGAGATCACCGGCGCTTGGTCGGGGCCGTAGCGCTTGGTGAGCTGCGTCAGCCCGCCCGTCGCGACGTCGAGGCGATAGACGTTGCTGTCGTTGGGCTCTCGCTCCCAATCGGGACGGCGGACGCTGGAAAAGACGAGGCTCCGGCCGTCGCGCGACCAGCTGAGCGGTCCATTGTCGTAGAAATTGCCGAAGGTGAGCTGGCGCGGCGCACCGCCGTCGGCAGAGACGACGAAGACATGGTCGTAGCCGGGCTTGAGATAGCCGGCACCGTCCGCGCGGTACGTCACGCGGTCGATGATCTCCAGCGGCTCGGCCCATTTCGCGCCGTCGGGCTTCGCTGGTGCCTTGCCGAGCTTCAGCCTCTCACCGGGCACGCGCATCGTATAGGCGATCTGGCGGCCGTCGGGCGACCAGCTCATCGCCTCCGGGCTGTCGGGCAGGCCGGTGATGCGTGCGGTCGCGCCCGTCGAGACCCAGCGGACGTGGAGCTGCGGCGACTGGCCGGGCTCGGCCGAGACATAGGCGATGCGCGTGCCGTCGGGCGACCAGCGCGGGCTGGAGCCGCTGCCGGCGAGCGGCGTCTGCGCGCCGGTGCGCGTGTCGATCAGCCAGATCGCGCTGGCCATCCGGTCGTTCATCACGTCGCCGCTGCGGCGGACATAGGCGATGCGGCTGCCGTCAGGACTGATCTGCGGGTCGGACGCCTGCTCCAGGCTGAACAGGTCGTTGCCGGTGAAGGTGCGACTGGGCGCATCTTGAGCGAGCGCGGGGAGCGCGGCGCCGGCGAGCAGCAGCGCAAGGGCATGGCGAAGCATCTGGTTGGGTCCTCCCGTTGATGGCCGGGAAAATTGCGCGGGCGGCGCGCGCGCGCAAGCGGTTTCGGCGGTTACCGACGCGCCAGGGTCGCGACGCAGCCGGCGGCGATCAGCGAGGCCGCGCCGACGATGGCGATCGCGATCGAGGCGGACAGCCCTTCCTGAATCAGCAGCCCGCCGATCACCGGGCCGAGCACCGCCGCGCCGCGTCCCACGCCGACCGCGAAGCCGGTGCCGGTGACGCGTAGTTCCGGCGGGAAGCCGCGCGCGAGCAGGGCATAGAGGCCGACGATCCCGCCGAAGATGCCGACGCCCGCGACGAACGCGATCGGCTGGAGCGCCTGGAGGCCGCTGAACCCCGCGAACGCCGCGAAGCTGACGCTGGTCAGCAGCATCGCCGCGATGAGCAGCCGGTCGAGCCCCAGCCGCGGCGCCATCCAGCCGAGCAGCCCGCCGCCGAGCACGCCGCCCAGGCTCATTAGCGCGGAGGTGCGGATCGCGTCGGGCGCGGCGTGGCCGAGGTCGGTCATCGCCTTGGGCAGCCAGCCGCTGAAAAAATAGAAAGCGAGAATGTGGAGGAAATAGGCGGCAACGAGCAGCAACGTCAGCCGGCGATGGCGCGCATCGAACAGCGCGGCGATGCTGCCGCTCCTGGCCCGGGTGGCGGGCGAGGACGCCGGCGGATGGATGCCGATGCGGGCGCTCAGCGCTTCGAGCCGCTCGCGCGCCTTGTCGTCGGGGGCGCGGGCGAGGAAGGCGAGCGATTCGGGAAGCGCGATCGCGACGACGGGCACCAGCGCCAGCGTGACGAGCCCGCCCGCGACGAAGATCGCCTGCCAGCCATGCGTGACGGCGAGGTCGGCGACGGCGAACCCGCCGACCAGCCCGCCCGCCGGATATCCGACCGCCATCGCCGCAACGCAGAAGTCGCGGCGCCGCTCGTTGGCGAACTCGGCGGCGATCGCGTTGGCGGCGGCCACCATGCCGCCAATGCCGATGCCGGTGACAACGCGCCACAGGCACAGGGTCGTAAGGTCGCTGGCGGTCGCGGTCAGCGCCATGCCGCCGCCCATCAGCATCAGGCAGACAAGCGCGAGCGGACGCCGCCCGTACCGGTCGCCCAGCGGCGCGAGGATCAGCGAACCGATCGTCATGCCGACCATCCCCGCCGACAGGGCAAGCCCGAGGCGAGCGGGGCCAATGCCCCAATCGGCGGCGATGCCTGGCGCGGCAAAGGTGATCGCCAGCACGTCGAAGCCGTCGATCGCATTGAGGAGGATCGCGATCACCACTGCGACGACCTGGACCCGGTGCATCGGCCGATCGGCGAGTGCGCGGGCGACGGGATCGTCGGCGGGGGCAGGGGCGCTCATCGCTCTCGCCGCAGCTCGACCGTGGCGCTGGCGAGCGCGGGGGGCAGCGCGTTGGGTTTGTCGACGGTCACTGCGGCGGCGAGCACGCCTGGCATCGCCAGGCACTGCGCCGCCAGCCGCTCGGCAAAGGTCTCGATCAGCGCGATCCGCGTGTCGCCCAGCGCCTCCGCCGCGGCGGCGATCGCGCGATAGTCGATGGTGGCGTCGATCGCGTCCTCGTCGGCGCCCACGGTTTCGAGCTCGACCGCGATCACAAGCGGCTGGCGACGGTTCATCTCGTGCGCATGGATGCCGATATCGGCGACGATCGTCAGGTTGCGCACCGCGACGCGCGTGGTGCGGCGGATGCGATCCGCGGCGGCGGCGAGCCTAAGCTCTGCCATGGGCGATCTCCGCGGCGCGGACGGTGTTCTGGAGCAGGCAGGCGATCGTCATGGGGCCGACGCCGCCCGGCACCGGCGTGACCGCGCGGGCGTGCTGCACCTCGTCGAAGGCGACGTCGCCGACCAGCCGGGTACGGCCGTCCTCGCCCATGACGCGTGTGATGCCGACGTCGATCACGACCGCACCGGGCTTGACCCAGTCGCCCTTCACCAGCCGCGGGCTGCCCGCGGCCGCGACGACGATGTCGGCGCGGGCGCAGATCGCGGGGAGGCCCTGCGTCGCGATATGCGTCACGGTCACCGTCGCCTCGCGTTCGAGGAGCAGCATCGCCACGGGCTTGCCGACGATGTTCGACTTGCCGATCACGACGACGTCCAGCCCGCGATAATCGTCGATGACGGTGTCGAGCAGCTTCATGCAGCCGAGCGGCGTGCAGGGGACGAGACCGCCGGTACCGCTCGACAGCCGCCCGACATTGACCGGGTGGAAGCCATCGACGTCCTTTTCGGGCGCGATCGCGTCGAGCACGGCGCCCGCATCGATCTGCGCCGGCAGCGGCAGCTGGACGAGGATACCGTGGACGCCCGTATCGGCATTGAGGTCGGCGATCAGCGCGAGCAGCGTCGCCTGATCGGTGTCGGCGGGCAGGCGATGCTCGATCGAGCGGATGCCGGCTGCCTTGGCGGCGACCAGCTTGCGTCCGACATAGACCTCGCTTGCCGGATCATGGCCGACGAGCACCACGGCGAGGCCCGGCGCGGCGGGCAGCGCGGCGACGCGCGCCGCCGTCTCGCCCGACAGCGACGCGGCGATCGCCTTGCCGTCGATGATCGCGGCCATCAGTTCCTGAACACGACGGTGCGGTTGCCGTTGAGGAGCACGCGATCCTCGAGGTGATAGGCGACCGCGGCGGCGAGCACGCGGCGCTCGATGTCGCGCCCCTTGCGCACCAGATCTTCGGGCGTGTCGGCATGGCTGACCGCCTCGACGTCCTGGGTGATGATCGGCCCCTCGTCGAGATCCTCGGTCACATAATGGGCGGTTGCGCCGATCATCTTCACTCCGCGCTTGTGCGCCTGGTGATAGGGCTTGGCGCCCTTGAAGCCGGGCAGGAAGCTGTGATGGATGTTGATGCAGCGGCCCGACAGGAACGCCGACAGGTCGTCCGACAGGATCTGCATGTAGCGGGCGAGCACGACCAGGTCGGCGCCGGTCTCGTCCACGATCGCCTTGATCCGCGCTTCCTGCTGCGGCTTGGTCTCGGGCGTGATCGGCAGGTGGTGATAGGGGATGCTCCCCACCATCGACACGTTGAGCGCCGATTGCGGGTGGTTCGAAATGATCGCGACCACGTCCATGTCGAGCTCGCCGATGCGGCGGCGATAGAGAAGGTCGCCCAGGCAATGGTCGAACTTCGACACCATCAGGATGACGCGCTGCTGCTCGCCCGCGGCGCGCAGCTTCCAGTCCATGCCGTGCTCGGCAGCGATCGCGCCAAACGCGTCGCGCATCCGATCGACATCGCCGTCCGCCAGCTCGAACACGACGCGCATAAAGAAGCGGTGGTTGAGGCGGTCGTCGAACTGCTGCGCGTCGACGATGTTGCCGCCATTGCCCGCCAGAAAACCGGCCACGGTCGCGACCAGGCCTGGCTTGTCGTCACACGACAGGCTCAGCGTGCAGATTGTCGTCACTTGCCTCTCCCCCTTCAGCGCTGGCGCGCCTGATAGTCGTTGATCCAATCGACGGTGTTAACAAGCCCGCCGAACGGATAGAAATGCAGCCGCACCGGGCCATGCGCGGGCGTCAGCCGACGCGCGAGCGTGTCGACCAGCTTGTCCGGACCCGCGGTGCCGAGCAGCTTGGTGATCGAGACGCCGTACTTCGTCATCACCGCCGCCGACGCGCCGACGCCGCAGCGCGCCGCGAAGCGGAGCAGCGTCTTGATGCCCGCCGGTCCCGGCACGCCGATGCGGACGGGCGCGGTGATCCCGCGGGCGCGCAGCGCTTCCAGCCAGTCGATGAACGGATCGGCGTCGAACCCGAACTGTGTGACGATCAGCGCGCCGAGCCCGCGTTCCTCCAGCGCCGCCAGCTTGGTCTCGAGCGCTTCCCATAGCCCGTCGCCGTCCATGTTGGGATGCCCCTCCGGATGGCCGGCCACGCCGATCGCGCGGAAACCGTGCTTTTCGAGAAGGCCGGTTCGGATGATCGACAGCGTGTCGGCAAACGGCCCGGCGGGCTCCGGCGGATCGCCCGCGACGATGAAGGCGCGCCTGGCGCCCGCCTCATCCACCGCGCGCGCGAGCATCGTGTCGAGCTCCTCGTGCGTGGCGATGCGCCGGGCCGACAGGTGCGGCATCGGCTCGAAGCCCAGCCGACGGACGGCGGCGGCGGCGGCAACGCGCGCGTCGATCGTCTCGCCGGGCAGGAAGGTGATCGCCACCGGCGTCTCGGCGGCGATGCCGGGGGCGGCGTCGTGGAGCGCGCCGAAATCCTTGGCGGTCATCTCCAGCGAGTAACCGTCGGTCACCACCGCCGGCATCGTTGCCCAATTGGGGTGCAGCGCCTCGCTGGCATCGACCATCGACCGTCTCCCGTTCGTCTCGTCCCCGATCCGGGACTTTGCTTGCAAAGCCTCTAGCCGAGCTTCTTTCATTCGTATAGACGAAAGTTTCAGAAACGCGAAAACGGAGACAGATCGAACGTGCACGACGCGCTGCCCCTGCTGATGGTGCCGGGCCTGCTGTGCGACGCGCGCGTGTTCGAGCCGCAGTCTGCCTCTCTCGCCAACGTGATCGCGCTGGCGGGTCATGGGACGCGCGACAGCCTGGGCGAGATGGCCGACGCGATCCTGGCCGACTCGCCGCCGCGCTTCGCGCTGCTCGGGCACTCGATGGGCGCGCGCGTCGCGATGGAGATCTGGCGCCGGGCGCCCGAGCGGATCGACCGGCTGGCGCTGGTCAGCACGGGCACGCACCTGCCGCGCGAGGGCGAGGCGGCGAAGCGTCACGAGCTGCTCGACCTCGGTCGATGCGAAGGGGCGGGGGCACTGGTCGATGCGTGGCTGCCGCCAATGTTCGCGCCCGCGCACCGGGGCGATGCCGCGCTCGTCAATCCGATCCGCACGATGTGCGTCGAACAGGGCGTCGATGCCTATGCGGCGCAGATCGCCGCGCTGCTGACCCGTCCCGAGATCGACTCGCTGCTTCCCGCCATCGGAGTGCCGGTGCTCGTTGCGGTCGGTGAGCATGACGGCTGGGCGACGCCCGAGCAGCACGCCGCCTTTGCCGCGCGCATCCCGGGCGCGACCCTCACCATCATCCCCGGCGCCGGGCACATGCTGCCCGTCGAAGCGCCCGGTCCCTTCAACGCCGCGATCCGCGACTGGCTCGCGGCCCCCTCTTCCACAGGAGACGCCTGATGACCGACCAGAGCCTGCAATCCGTCCTCGACCAGGGCGGCGACATCGTCGACCTGCTGCGCAACCAGCAGGTCGGCCCCAACGTCTATCCGGGCGTCCCCGCCGAATATTCGAACTGGCGCACCGAACAGCAGGCCTGGGCGACCAAGGCCGTCCTGTTCAATCAGTCGTTCCACATGGTCGACCTTGAAGTCAGCGGCCCCGACGCCTTCGCGATGCTCAACTATCTGGGCATCAACAGCTTCAAGGGCTTCGTCCCCGATCGCGCCAAGCAGTTCGTGCCCGTCACCCCCGACGGCTATGTCATCGGCGACGTGATCCTCTTCTATCTGGAGGAGAACCGCTTCAACCTGGTCGGGCGCGCGCCGACGATTGAGTGGGTCGAGTATCACGCGGCGACCGGCGACTGGAACGTCACGGTCGAGCGCGACGAGCGCACCGCCGTCCGTCCCGACCCCGAGAACCGCAAGAATTATCGCTTCCAGCTTCAGGGGCCGAACGCGATGGCGGTGCTGGGCGAGGCGATGGGCGAGACGCCGCCTGACCTGAAGTTCTTCCACATGGCGCGCATCACGATCGCGGGGGTCGAGGTGCGTGCGCTTCGCCACGGCATGGCGGGCCAGCCGGGTTATGAGCTGTTCGGGCCGTGGCAGGATTACGACACCGTCCGCAATGCGCTGATCGAGGCGGGCAAGGATCATGGCCTCACGCTGGTGGGCGGTCGCACCTATTCGTCGAACACGCTGGAAAGCGGCTGGATCCCGTCGCCGCTGCCCGCCGTCTATACCGGCGAGGCGCTGAAGCCCTATCGCGAGTGGCTGAAGGCCAACAGCTATGAGGCCAAGGCGTCGATCGGCGGCAGCTTCGTTCCCGACAGCGTCGAGGGCTATTACCTGACGCCGTGGGACCTGGGTTATGGCCCATTCGTCAAGTTCGACCACGACTTCATTGGCCGCGAGGCGCTGGAGCGGATGGCCGGCCAGCCGCAGCGCAAGAAGGTGACGCTGGCGCTCGACAATGCCGACGTGATGCGCGTGGTCAGCTCCGCGCTCCAGAAGGGCGACCGCGCCAAGTATATGGAGTTCCCGAGCGCGGTCTATTCGATGCACCCCTATGACGCGGTGCTGAAGGACGGGAAGACGATCGGGATCTCCACCTGGATCGGCTACTCCGCGAATGAGGGCAAGATGCTGACGCTGGCGATGGTCGAGGCCGATTTCGCCGAGCCGGGCACCGAGGTGTCGCTGCTGTGGGGCGAACCCGATGGCGGCACGCGCAAGCCGACGGTCGAGCGCCACGTCCAGACGGAGATCAAGGCGATCGTCAGCTCGGTCCCGTATTCGGAAGTCGCGCGCGACAATTACGCCGAGGGCTGGCGCACGAAGCAGGGGGCGTAATCGTACCCTCCGCGAAGGCGAGGGTCCAGAGTCGTAGGCGTTGTGCTGCGCGGCCCTGGGCTCCCGCCTTCGCGGGAGCACGTGCCTTCTTGTACCCCGGCGAAGGCCGGGGCCCAGGTGGGAAAGCCGTAGTGGGACTCACTAACGTCTACCAACTGGGCCCCGGCCTGCGCCGGGGCACAAACGTTACCGATCCCGCGGCCGTGCGAGCGCCGAAAGCATCCCCCGCACCGTCCGCACCTCGGGCGTGGTCCAGGCCGGCTTGGTCAGCAGCGTGCGGATCATCCGCTTGGTCGTCGGCACCTTGTCCGGCGGGAAGAAATAGCCGGCGCCTTCCAGCATCGTCTCAAACTGGTCGATCATGCCGTCGAGCTCGGTCTGCGGCGCGGGTGAGTCGAGCTCGGTATCGGTCGGCTGCACCAGGTCGACATGCTTCGACCATTCATAGGCGACGAGGATCACCGCCTGCGCCAGGTTGAGCGATCCGAACTCCGGATTGATCGGCACCGTCAGGATCTCACGCGCGATCGCGACGTCGTCAGTCTCGAGCCCCGACCGCTCGGGCCCGAACAGGATCGCCGACCGGCCCGTGCGGCCATGGATGCCGAGTGCGGCCTGCTCGGGCGTGACGACGGGCTTGGTGACACCGCGCTTGCGGACGGTGGTGGCATAGACGTGCGCGCAATCGGCGACGGCGTCGTGGACGCTGTCGAAAACCTGTGCCTGCGCGAGCACGACGTCCGCGCCGCTGGCGGCGGGGCCTGCCGCGGGATTGGGCCATCCGTCCCGGGGGGCGACCAGCCGCATCTCGACCAGCCCGAAATTGAGCATCGCACGCGCCGCCTTGCCGATATTCTCGCCGAGCTGCGGGCGTACGAGGATGATGACGGGGGGCGGGGCGGGCTTCTCCTCCCCGTTCGTCCTGAGTAGGGGCTGAGCCTGACGAAGACCCGTATCGAAGGACTTGCGCGCGAGGCCGGACACTTGCGCCCAATCACCAGCGATCAGCGCCTCTTTCTTCTCGCGTCGCCAACCCTTGATCTGCGCCTCGGCGGCAAGGGCTTCCTCCCGGGTGACGACGGCTTCGGACCACACGAGTTCAATTGGCCTCCGTGTCTGGGTGTATCCGGGGAGCGTACCCGCTTCATGCTGAGCGATGCGGTGCTCGAGATTGTCGGTGTGGCCGACATAGAAATGCCCGTCCGCCAGACGCAGCATGTAGACGTGGAATGCCATCACGGTCCTTCGATACGCGCCTTCGCCTTCGCTCAGTCGCTACTCAGGACGAACGGGGGAGGGAAGGGGTGACGGCGGATGCAAGCTGCACGATTGATGCCGAATAAGGCTTAAAGGCATACCGCGTGGGCGGCGAAGCAACACACCACCGTTCGTGCTGAGTAGCGACTGAGCGCAGGCGAAGGCGCGTATCGAAGCATCGCGCCACACCTCACCCCCGCGCCACCTCGCTCACGCTCCCCGCGAACGCCTCGAAATCGCGTGCCTCGCGGAAGTCCTTATAGACGCTCGCAAAGCGGATATACGCGACCGAATCGAGGCCCTTCAGCCCCTCCATCACCATCTCGCCGATGCGGGTCGAGGAGACTTCGCTCTCGCCCGCGGTCTCCAATTGGCGCTGGATGCCGGAGACGAGCTGTTCGATCCGCACCTGGTCGATCGGCCGCTTGCGGCAGGCGATCGAGACCGAGCGGAGGAGCTTGTCGCGGTCGAACGGTTCGCGCCGGACATGCTCCTCGCCCGACTTGACGACGACGAGATCGCGGAGCTGGATGCGCTCGAACGTCGTGAAGCGCGCGGCGCAGGCGCTGCACTGGCGCCGCCGCCGGATCGCCGACCCGTCTTCCGACGGGCGGCTATCCTTTACCTGGCTGTCGTCATGGCCGCAGAATGGGCAGCGCATTCAGATCCCCGGCGTCTTCTTCTTGCCCTTGAAATAGGCATAGGTCGCGCCCGCCACCGCGCCGAGCGGCATGGTGAACGGCAGCGGGATGGCGACGACGGCGCCCAGCGCCGCCCACTTGGCCATCGACTTGCCGAGGCCGGGGGTGTTCTTCACGGTCGACGGGATTTCGTTGATCTTGTCCTCAAGGCTCATCTGGGGCTCCTTCAATAGATCGGGAAGCGCTCGCACAAGGCGCGCACCCGGCCCCGAACGTCCGCCTCGACCGAAGGGTCCCCATGCTCGCCCTTGGCCTTGAGCCCGTCGAGAACGTCGGCGATCATGTTGCCGATCTCGCGGAACTCGCCCGTGCCGAAGCCGCGGGTGGTGCCGGCGGGCGAGCCGACGCGGATGCCGCTGGTCTTGACCGGCGGCAGCGGGTCGAAGGGGATGCCGTTCTTGTTGCAGGTGATGCCCGCGCGCTCCAGCGCCTCGTCAGCGTCGCGGCCGGTGACGCCCAGCGGGGTCAGGTCGACCAGCGCCAGATGCGTATCGGTGCCTCCGGCGACCAGGTTCGCGCCGCGCTCGCCCAGCGTCGCGGCCAGCACCTTGGCATTCTCGACCACCGCGGCGATGTAGCTCTTGTAGTCGGGACGCAGCGCCTCGCCGAACGCCACCGCCTTGGCTGCGATGACGTGCATCAGCGGGCCGCCCTGAAGGCCGGGGAACACCGCCGAGTTGATCTTCTTGGCGATCGCCTCATCATTGGTCATCACCATGCCGCCGCGGGGGCCACGCAGCGTCTTGTGCGTGGTCGTCGTCACGACATGCGCGTGCTCGAACGGCGAGGGGTGGAGCCCGCCAGCCACGATGCCTGCGAAATGCGCCATGTCGACCATGAACAGCGCGCCTACTTCATCGGCGATCGCACGGAAGCGCGCGAAGTCGAGCGTGCGCGGATAGGCGGAGCCACCCGCGATCAGCAGCGTCGGCTTGTGCTCCTTGGCCAGCGCCTCGACCTGGTCGAAGTCGACGAGGTGATCCTCGCGACGAACGCCGTACTGGACCGCGTTGAACCACTTGCCCGACATCGCCGCCTTGGCGCCGTGCGTCAGGTGGCCGCCGGCATCCAGGCTCATGCCCATGATCGTGTCGCCGGGCTTGGTCAGCGCCAGCATCACCGCGCCGTTCGCCTGCGCGCCCGAATGCGGCTGGACGTTGGCGAAGCCGCAGCCGAACAGCGCCTTGGCGCGCTCGATCGCCAGCGTCTCGACCGCGTCGGACGGGGCGCAACCCTGGTAATAGCGCTTGCCGGGATAACCCTCGGCGTACTTGTTGGTGAAGACCGAT
Source organism: Sphingomonas sp. Y38-1Y (assembly GCF_032391395.1). NCBI lineage: Bacteria > Pseudomonadati > Pseudomonadota > Alphaproteobacteria > Sphingomonadales > Sphingomonadaceae > Sphingomonas > Sphingomonas sp. Y38-1Y. Next base: position 3,385,059 of record NZ_CP135916.1, on the reverse strand, counting down.
CCCTGCGCCTCGAGCACCGCCTTGGACACGATGTTCTCGCTGGCGATCAGCTCGATCTGGTGCCGCTCGCGGTCGAGCTCGCTCTCGACGCCGGCAAAGACCTCTGCGTCCGCATCGGCGAGCGTGCGGGTGAAGAAGCCGTCGGGCTGGACGTCGCCCAGCGTGCGGGGATTGGTGCTCATGGCGCGGACCTTTCTTCGACTCTCGCAAGGGCTTGGCCGGCTCGCGATCGGCGCCCATCTACAGGCGGGTTGGCCGAAGCGCCACTAGATATGACGGCGGTATGACGAAGGGCGGTTTGCGATCGGTGCCGCCCGCGGCGCGGATGCTGGGGCTGGCGGGGTTGCTGCCCCAGGCGGCCGCGGCGTTGCTGGTCGTCGCAGGGCCGCTCGACCTGCGCTTTTCGGCGCTGGCGCTCGCCTTTGCCTATGCGGCGTTGATCCTCAGCTTCCTCGGCGGGCTCTGGTGGGGCCTTGCCGCGGCGCGTGGAGCGGGCGGATGGATCTATGTCGCGGCGGTGGTGCCGAGCCTGTTCGCACTGGCGACGACGGTACCGTGGGCGGTCGGGGCGGCGTGGCCGGGGCCGTCGCTGATTGCGCTGGCGGTGGCGATCTGGGCGAGCCTGATCGTCGATCGCCGGTTGGTGCGCGAGGGCGTGGCGCCGGGTTGGTGGATGTCGCTCAGGGTGCCGCTGTCGCTCGGGCTGGGCGCGTTGACGCTGGTGGCGGGGATCGCGGCGTAATCGTGCTCCCGCGGGCGGCGGGAGCACGATGCGATCGGCAACCCCGTTCGTCCTGAGCTTGTCGAAGGACGTGTTTCGGGCGCAACGTTTGCGGCACGTGCTTCGACAGGCTCAGCACGAACGGCGGATCTTAGCCCGGCGGGTTGGTCAGCTTCTCGACCCGGCCCGCATGACGGCCGCCCGCGAACGGCGTCGCCAGGAACGCCTCGACGCACGCCTTTGCCATGTCGAGACCGACCAGCCGCGCGCCCATCGCGATCGCGTTCGCATCATTGTGCTCGCGCGCGAGCGCGGCCGAGACGGGTTCGTTGACCAGCGCGCAGCGGCATCCGGCCACGCGGTTGGCTGCGATCGAGATACCGATCCCCGATCCGCACAGCGCGATCCCGGTCGCCTGGGCGTCCGCCGCCAGCGCCTCGGCCAGCTTGTAGCCATAGTCAGGATAGTCGACCCGGTCCGCCGTTTCCGGACCCAGATCGCGCACGTCGTGCCCCTCGCCGCGCAGCCAGTCGGCGAGCGCCGCCTTCAGCTCGACCGCGGCATGGTCGGAGGCAAGGTAGATGATGCGGGGCATGGCGGCGTCCGGCGGTTGGGATCGGGATGAAGCCGCCCTAGCGCCGGGCGTTCCGATTGCCTAGCTTTGGCAGCCGAGCCGACGGAGACGATGATGAAGCACGCCGCCCTGATCCCCGCCCTGATCCCCGCCCTGATGCTGACGCTTGCCGGTTGCGGCGGCGCATCGACCACCCCTGCGGAGAACGAGGCGCTGGCGGCGGAGAACAAGGCGGGCCTCGGCGGCGACGTCGTCGAGCTGCCGAGCGGCGAGGGCGAGGGCGAGGGCGAGGGTGTCGAGGCGGAGGAGGCCAACATGGCCGCGTCCGTCCCCGCGGTCGCGCCGTCGCCCGCGGCGATCGCCCGCGCCGATGGCTGGGTCGGCCGCTGGCGCGGGGTCGAGGGGCTGAACCTCGTCATCGCCAAGGGCGACGCGCCGGGCCGCTACGATCTCGACATGCAATATTCGCTCGACGACAAGGGCAAGTTCGTCGGCACCGCGACCGAGGAAGGAATCGCCTTCAAGCGGCCCGACGGCGATCAGGTGCTGCGCGCGGGCAATGGCGAAGCGACGGGTCTCAAGTGGCTGGCCGAGAAGAAGGACTGCCTCGTCGTCAAGCCGAGCGAGGGCTATTGCCGGGACTGACACGGAACCGTCGCGGCGCGGTCATCGCCGCGCCGCGCGCCTGTCACATCGCGGGCTTAGGGCGCGTCCATGCTGCCCCAGTCCAAAGCGCCCGCCAATCGCGCCGTTCGCGGCGCGGTCCACCGTCATGAGCATCTGAGCAAGCAGGGCCTGCTCGAACGTGCCTTCACGTTCGCGTTCCGCGGCCTCGTCTATGCGCAGATCTGGGAAGACCCGGAGGTCGACCTGGAGGCGCTGGCGATCACGCCGGATGCCCATGTCGTCACGATCGCGAGCGGCGGCTGCAACGTCCTGTCGTACCTGACCGCGAACCCGGCGCGGATCACCGCGGTCGACCTCAACACCGCGCATATCGCCCTCAACAAGCTGAAGCTCGCCGCGGCACGGCACCTGCCGGATCACGCCGCCTTCCACCGCTTCTTCGGCGAGGCCAACCGGCCCGAGAATGTCGCGGCGTACGAGACTTATGTCCGTCCGCACCTCGACGAGCCGACACGCCGTTACTGGGAGGGGCGCGACCTGATCGGGCGGCGGCGGATCGGCGGGTTCCGCAAGGGCTTCTATCGCAAGGGACTGCTCGGCGGGTTCATCGGCGCGGCGCACCTCGTCGCCAAGCTGCACGGCGTCGATCCGCGCGAGATGCTGGAGGCGCGCTCGATCGAGGAGCAGCGGGCGATCTTCGACGCGCGCCTCGCCCCCATGTTCGACCGCAAGTTCGTGCGCTGGCTCTGCGACCAGCCCGCTTCGCTGTTCGGGCTGGGCATCCCGCCCGCGCAATATGAGGCGCTGGCCGGCGACGATCCGCAGGGGATCGCGGCGGTGCTGCGCCATCGGCTGGAGAAGCTCGCCTGCGACTTCGCGCTCACCGACAATTATTTCGCGTGGCAGGCGTTCGGGCGCGGCTATGGCAAGGGGCCCGCGGCGCCGCTGCCGCCGTATCTGCTCGCCGAGAATTATGAGGCCGTGCGCGACCGCGTCGATCGGGTCGAGGTGCGGCACGTCAATATGTGCGACTATCTGGACGGGATGCTGGACGCGTCGCTCGACCGGTACATCCTTCTCGATGCGCAGGACTGGATGACCCATGCGGTGCTGACGCGGCTGTGGACCGCGATCACCCGGACGGCGAAGCCGGGCGCGCGTGTCCTGTTCCGCACCGCCGCCGCGCCCACCTTGCTGCCCGGCCGCGTGCCAGGCGCGATCCTCGACCGCTGGGATTATCGCGAGGAAGCGTCGCTCGACTACACCCGCCGCGATCGGTCGGCGATCTATGGCGGCGTCCACCTCTATGTGCTGAAGGGATGAGCGACACCGGCCATGGTGCGCGGATGGACGCGATCTATGCCGGGCAGCGCCATATCTATGACCTGACGCGCAAATATTACCTACTCGGGCGCGATCGGCTGATCGACCGGCTGGCGCCGCCGCCGGGCGGCAGCGTGGTCGAGGTGGGGTGCGGCACGGGTCGCAACCTGATCCTCGCCGCGCGCCGCTGGCCGGACGTCCGTTGCCACGGCTTCGACATTTCGGCGGCGATGCTGGAAACGGCGCGGGCCAAGGTGGCCCGGGCCGGGCTGTCGAGCCGCATCGCGCTGGTCGAGGGTGACGCGACCGACTGGGCGCCGACGCTGTTCGGGCTGGACGGCGTCGACCGCATCTTCATGAGCTACACGCTGTCAATGATCCCCGATTGGCAGGGGGCGATCGGCGCGGCGTGCGACGCGCTGGCGCCGGGCGGCGCGCTCCACATCGTCGATTTCGGCCAGCAGGAGCGGCTGCCCGCCGCGTTTCGCGCGGCCCTGTTCACGTGGCTGGCGCGGTTCGACGTCAGCCCGCGCGGCGATCTTCGCGAGTGGCTGGAGGTCGCAGCGCGGGGCATCGGCCTCGACCTTTCCTTCACGCCGCTCCATCGCGGCTATGCCTGGGAAGCGGTGCTCCGCCGCCCAGGCTGACCGGTCAGTTGTTGGCGACCGCCGACGGGTCGGGGCGGCGTGCCGACACCATGATGCCCTCGCCCAGCATGCCGCAGCGGCGAACCTGCCACTCGTCCTTGCGCCAGCATTGCGCATTGGCGAAATCGGGCAGGCGCGGCTGATAGCTCGCCAGCGTGTAGCTCCAGCCGCCATAGGGGAATTGCTGCTCCCCCCATGAGGTCAGCGAATTGCGGAGCTGTTGCAGCCGGGTCGCGGCGACTTCGTGAAGCTGGCCGCGCGGCGCGTGGATCGCGTCCTCGCCCACCGCATCGGCGGTCTGGCAGAAGATGCGCTGCGCCGACACCGTCGAATAGCCCGAATAGACGCGCGTGCCATATTGGTCGAGCGCGGTCTGGCCTTCCTTCGGCGTCTTGTTGACGCGGCGGAAATACTTGCCGAGCGTCGCGAAGCTGGCGGCGAGCTCGCCCTCGTGATCCTTGAGCAGCGCGTTGTAGTTGCGCAGCGTCAGCAGCGTCGGCTCGAACTGACATTGCAGCGCCGCCACGTTGAGCGCGGCGCGAAGGTTCCAGACCATCGCCGCCTCGAGCTCGTCGCGGGTCGCGCCCGGCAACGCCTGGCCCAGCACGCCCGGCTCCTCGCCCGTGACCCGCGGACCGCTCAGGTCCTTGGGCTTGAACCAGAACTGCGCATTGGCGGGCGTTGCTGCCGCCACACTGACAAAAGCCGCCAGCGCGGCCCCCCCGATCATTCGCAACCGCTTCATTTCGTCCCCTCGGCACTCTCGACAGGCCCGTCCCGGGCGGGGACAGCGTTAAGGCTTTTTACCGCGACGAAGAAGAGGGTTATTTCGGGCCGGAGGCGCAACGATTGCTGCGACGGCGGGGTGCAGCAACCCGCAACAAGAAAGGGGCCGCAACGCCATCGCGTCGCAGCCCCCGTCCGAACTCCCGGCGCGCGCTCGATGGCGCGGCCGAACGCGATTACATCGCGTTCGTGGTCGTCGCCTCGTTCGACATCATCATGTCGTTCGACATCATGGTGTCGTTCATCATCATCGCGTCGTTGCCCATCGTGCCGGCGCCGTCGACCGCGGTCATGTTGTCGGTCATCGTGCCGTCCATCATCGGATCGGTGGTGTTCAGGTCAGTGACGACGGTGTTCTCGGTGGTGTTCTCGGTGTTGCCGCCGCAGGCCGACACGAGCAGCGCCGCACCGGCGATCATCGAACCGGTAACGACCTTGGAGATGAGTGAACGCATGTAGAGCTCCCTAGATAATAATGGATTTGGCTGGCCTTTCCGGCCGTTAATACCCAAACCGGCGTGGACATTAATCGCTATGCGGACGCCCCTCAACCCTACAAATGGGCTCGGCACCGCCGAGCGCCCGCAGGAACGCCGGGAACGACAACGTCAGCGCTTCGTCAAAGGTTGCGAGTTTAACCTTCTTTGCAAGCTGGTTAGCGCTCGTGACCGGGAATTCGGCAAGCCCGCACGGTACGATTCCGCCAAAATGCGAAAGGTCCGGGGACAGGTTTACGGAAAAGCCGTGAAGCGTCACCCATTGCCGGACCCGCACGCCAATCGCCCCGATCTTGGCCTCCGGCCCGCCCTCGCGCGTCCAGATGCCGACGCGCCCTTCGACGGCATAGCTCTCGATCCCGCAGGTGCGAAGCGCCCCGATCACCCATTGCTCGAGCGCGTGGACATAGCAGCGCACGTCGCGGCCGCGCTTCGCCAGGTCGAGCATGACATAGCCGATCCGCTGTCCCGGCCCGTGATAGGTATAGCGGCCGCCGCGCCCCGACTTGTACACGGGAAAGCGCGGATCGATCAGCTCGGCCGGGTCGGCGCTGGTCCCGGCGGTATAGAGCGGCGGGTGCTCGAGCAGCCAGACGAGCTCGCGCGCTTCGCCCGCGCGGATCGCCGCGGCCCGCGCCGCCATCGCCTCCAGCGCGTCGGGATAGGGCACCGGCAAGGGCTCGACGCGCCATTCGACCTCGTCGGGACGCGCGGCTGACAGGGGTAATGGTATCGCCATGCGGCTTGGGCTAGGGGCTCGATCGGATGGGCAGGACGCCCTCCAAGTGAGGGGGCAGGGTCCGATGGTCAAGATGACGCGCGTCTGGGAGGCGACCAGCGACTTCCTCAACGAGCATGGCGGCGCGGTCGCCGGGATCACCCTGGCGCTCGTCTTCGCGCCGTCGCTCGTCTCCGGCCTGCTCGAAGCGGCGGTGACGCCCGGCGTCGTGACGCCGATGACCTTCGTGTTCCAGCTCCTTGGCTTCGTCCTGACGATCGTCAGCCTGGTCGGCACGCTGGCGCTCACCGCGCTGGCGATCGCGCCGGCGCGGCGGAGCGAGGCGGTGGGTCAGGGCGTGCGGCGTCTGCTGCCCTTCATCGCCGTGATGATCGTGCTGTTGCTCGCGTTCCTGGTCCTCATGATCCCGTTCATCGGCATCGCCGTCGCGGGCGGCGTGGATTTCAGCGCGGCGAGCGTGCAGGCGTCGTTGCCCGCGCTGAGCGGAGGCACCGCGGCGGCGCTGGCCGGCTATGGCCTGGTCCTGTTCGCCGTGCTCCTCTGGGTCGGCGCGCGGCTGGCGGTGCTCGCGCCCGTGATCGTCGCGGAGCGGCGCGGGCTGGGCGCGATCGGGCGTTCGTGGCGGCTGACGCGCGGACATGGCTGGCGCATCGTCGGCGTGTTCCTCCTCTATCTCCTCGTCGCCGGCATCCTGTCCGCCGCGATCGGCGCGGCAGCCGGGGCGATCGGCGCGATCGCTGGCGGCGGGCAGACGGGCTTCAACATCGGCCGGGTAATCCCCGCGGTTGCCATGGCCGGCGTCTCCTCGCTGCTGACGGTCGTTCAGAGTGCGTTCGCCGCGAAGCTCTATGTGGCGCTTGCCCCTGCCAGCGACCTTGAGGAAACCTTCGCGTGAAACTGAACATCGGCCATGTCTTCGCCGCGGCGGGTGCCGCCTGGCGGCAGGAGCGCGGGCTGATCGTGCCGGTGGCCGGCCTCTTCTATTTCGTGCCGACGCTGGCGCTGCTGCTGTTGCTGCCGGAGATGCAGCCGGTCGACCGCAACGGCGGCGACGATGCCGCGCTCCAGGCGCTGCTCGGCTATGCGCGCGAGCATGCCGGCGCGATCCTGGCGGTCAATTTCGCGCAGTTGGTCGGCACCGCGGTGCTGCTGATGCTGTTCCTGGCGCCTGGCCGGCCGCTGCTGGGGGAGGCGCTCAAGCTCAGCGCGGGGCGAATGCTGAGCTTCCTTGCCGCGGGCCTGCTCATGTGGGCGGGGTTGATGGCGGGCGCGCTGCTGATCCTGCCGGCGCTCTATCTGCTCGGTCGCTTCTTCCTCGTCACCTCGGCGCTTGCCGCCAATCCGGGGGCGGGGCCGGTCGAGGCGATCGCCCGCTCCTGGGCGCTGACGCGGGGGCGCGGCTGGTGGTGCTTCGTCGCGACCGCCATTCCGTTCTTTGCGGGACAGGCGGCGATGTCGGTGGCGGGTGGGCTCGACCGGGCGGTGACGGTCGCCGGCGGCGGCGCGCCGCTTCACCTCGTCTTCGACGCGCTCGCCGCGCTGGCCGGCACCGCCAGCTGGATCCTGACGATGCTCGTCAAGGTGACGGTCTATCGCGCGCTGACCAAGGGAACGTGAGGCGCTGCGTCGGCGGGTAGCACGCCGATCAGCCGCGGGTCGGGGAAGGTCTCGACCGACCGCGATACCGCCTCAAACCCCTGCGCGCGGTAGAAGCCGAGCGCGCGGGGATGGTCGAGCGAGCAGGTGTTGACCCGCACCACCTCTACCCCCGGCCGCCAGGCGAGGGCCATCGCCATCGCCATCAGCCAGCGGCCGTGCCCCGCGCTGGTCAGCGCGGGGACCAGCCCGAAATAGTCGATCGAGCACCAATCGGCGGCCGGATGGCTGAGTTCCAGCATCCCCACCTCGATCCCCTGGCGATCCTGGACGACGTGAAGCTGCGTCTCGGCCCGATGGGTCAGCTCGATCAATCGCGCATCGTCCATCGCCAGTCGCGAATACCAGAGCCACGGCCCGCCCACACGTTCGAACAGCGCGCGGTACTTGGCCGGCTCGGGCGCGGACCAGCGGATCAGGCGGAGCGGGGAGGGCGGCATCGGCCGCGCCCGCGGTCGCTCGCGCATCTCCAGCGTCGTCACCACCGCCGCGACATGACCCGGCGGCACGGGGATCAACCCCATGCGATCAGCTCCAGGTGGCGAGCGGGGGCAGGCTCATCAGGATCGCGTCGATGTTGCCGCCGGTCTTCAATCCGAACAGCGTGCCGCGGTCGTAGACGAGGTTGAATTCGGCATAGCGCCCCCGCCATTCGAGCTGGCGTGCGCGATCGGCATCGTCGAACGGCATTCCCATCCGCCGCCGCACGATCGCGGGATAGCTGTCGAGGAACGCCTCGCCCACCGCGCGTGTAAAGGCGAAGGCGGGGTCGAACGCACCATCCAGATGATCGTAGAAGATGCCGCCGACGCCGCGATGCACCTGGCGATGCGGCAGCCAGAAATAATCGTCGGCCCATTTCTTGAAGCGCGGATAGTCGCCGACCGGCGCATGCGCGTCGCATGCTGCCTTCAGCGCCGCATGGAAGTCGGCCGTGTCCTCCTCGTACGGGATCGGCGGGTTGAGGTCGGCGCCGCCGCCGAACCAGCGCTTGGTCGTGTTGAGGAAGCGCGTGTTCATGTGGACCGCGGGGACGTGCGGATTGGCCATGTGCGCGACCAGGCTGATGCCGGTGGCGAAGAAGCGCGGATCCTCGCCCGCGCCGTGGATCGACTTGGCGAAGTCGCCCTCGAAGGTGCCGCCGACGGTCGAGACGTTGACGCCGACCTTTTCGAAGACCCGGCCCTTCATCACGCCGCGGACACCGCCGCCGCCCGGCTCTCCCGAGGGGTCGGTGCGATCCCAGGCGATATAGTCGAACGCCGCATCGGACCCCGCCTCGCGCTCGATCGCCTCGAATGCGGCGCAGATGCGGTCGCGCAAGGCCTCGAACCAGTGGCGGGCGGCGGCTTGCTGTTCGTCGAGCGGGTCCATGCGCGCTTCTTGGGGCATCGCGGCAGGGGCGCGCAAGCGGGCGGATTGTCCTATCAGCGCGGAACCTGGCGGATCGACGCGCCCTGAACGACCCACAGCTTCTCGCCGGTCTTGACGGCGACGGGCAGTCGTGCGGCCAGGCTGGTGAATACGTGGATTTCGGTAGGTTGCGGATCGAGCAGGTGGTTGGTCGCCAGCATGGCCAGCTTCTTGTCCGCGGTTTCCGAAGGACGCCCCATTTCGAGGCAGCTCTTGGTGAAGGCGCGGGCCTCCGTGACCTGCCCGGCGGCATCGACGGCGACGCGGTAATGCCCGCCGAGCGGGAAGCTGTCGGTCCGGGTCTGGGGTGTCAGCAGATAGACGGCGGTCGGCGCGCCCGGCTTCGCCGGCGGCAGCGCGATCGCGTTGAACGGCTGCGCGCCGCAGGGTCGCCAGCCGCGGCGGACCGCCTCCGCCGAGGCGGTCTTCACCGCGTCGTTGAGGCTGCGCTGCGCCGCGGTCAATGGACGCGGCGCGTCGAAGCGATCTTCGCCGACCAGCCGGTTGCGATCCAGCCGCACGGCATAGACCGCCTGGCGCGTGTCACCCTCGCCGGTGAAGAAGGTGACGGTTATCGTGTCGCCCGAGCCGCGTTCGGTCACCCAGCCGGCGACAGGCGGCATCGCCGCCTTCTTACCCGCCGCCATGACGGCATCGCTCGCGATCCAGGCGGCGCGGTCGAAGATGAAGAGCTGTAGGCCGTTCTCGGCGACGGTCTCGGTCGCGGAGTCCTGTGCGCGGCTCACGCCCGTGGTCGCGAGCAGCAGCGTCGCTGCCACGAGTGCCGTCTTCATCGCGCCTGCTCCCCGATCAACGCCGGATATTTCAACCACTTGCCGGTCAGGAAGGCAAGCGAAGCCCGTCACCCAGGCTCGGCTGCGACAACGACTTTGCAGCCACGGCATCGCGGTATCGGTCGGGAAGGTCGAGCCACTCGCCGACGGTGCGCGGTTGATCGACCTCGGCAAGTCCGACATCGGGCCATTCGTCGGGTCGCGGGAACCAGGCGGTGCCGAACAGCCGATCCCAGATCGTCGTGAACGCACCGAAATTATGGTCGAAATGCTCGGGCTGGAGCGAATGGTGGATCCGGTGGAAGCGGTTGTCGACGAGCAGCGCGCGGAGCGGTCCGAACGTGATCCGCGTGGGCGAATGGATCCAGACGATGTGAAGCCAAAGCGCCAGATTGACGTACGGCAACGCGCTTCCCGCATCGGCGACGATCAGCGTGGTCGGGATCGTCAGCAGCACGAGCGACATCAGCGCCTCGGTCGCGTGATGATAGGAGTTTACGGCGCTAAGGTCGCGGATCGAGTGATGCACCGCGTGGAAGCGCCAAAGGAAGCGATGCTGGATCCGGTGGAACCAGTAGAAGAAGAAATCATGGACGATCGCAGCCAGCAGCACGGCGATGATCGCCGATAGAGGCCCCATCCATGCGGTGGCGGCCGAGATCGGAAGCTCGATCAACGGCTCGATGCCAAGCGCATCCATCGTCATCGACATGAGCGTCACGAGCAAGGCCGAGAGCGGGATCGACAATGCCCAGAAGGCAAGGCCGCTCGCTCGGTCACGAAGCGTCGTCGGCGCGCGTGGATTCGTGAGTTCGAACGCGGTCAGCAGCGCCGCGACGACGATCCAGCCAAAGGCGCCGCGTTGAAGCGCCTGGAACGAAAGGGTCAGCAGGTCCATCGCGGCCGCTTGCCACGCGGACGGCTAACGCATTGCTAATGCGGGCCAGCTGCCCGTTTGCCGCAATGCCTCGGCCGCGACGATGCCGGTGCTGACGGCGACGTTGAGCGAGCGCATGCCGGGCCGCATCGGGATGAACACGCGAAGGTCGGCGCGGTCGTGGACCTCCGCCGGAACGCCGGCGCCTTCGCTGCCGAACAGGAGGATGTCGTCGGGCTCGAACCGTGCAGCGGGGAGCGGGATCGCGCCCCTGGTGGTGGCGAGCACGATCCGGCCGACACTGGCACTGAGGAACGCCGCCCAGTCCGCATGCCGCCGCACCTCGGCCGCCGCGGCATAGTCCATGCCGGACCGCGCCAGCGCACGGGCGCCGAAGGGAAAGCCCATCGGTTCGATCAGGTCGACGCTGAGCCCAAGGCACGCCGCGGTTCGCAGGATCGTGCCGACATTGCCGGCGATATCCGGCTGAAAGAGCGCGATGCGCAAGGGGTTTAGGCTCCGGATGCCGCCGCTGGGTCGAAATGGGGTGTTGGCAAATGGCGCCCCCCATGTCTATCAGGCCACGCGCCCGGTTTCGGAGCCGAGCCGTGCGCGCGTCCGTTTCCCGTCGATGCCGGAGCACCGGGGTTCGATGCGGAAATGGGTCGCGACGATGAAAGATTTCAAGGGCTGAGGCATGGCAAGCGCTGACAACACGGTTCCGCCGGGCGAATCGCCCCAGGCATTCGAGGAGACGGTCGCCGACCCGCGTCGCCGCGACTATATGGCGATCGGTGCCGTCGCGTTCGCCGGCGTGGGCGCCGGCGTGATCGCGCTGCCGCTCATCAATTCGATGAGCCCGTCGGCCGACGTGCTCGCGCTGTCGACGACCGAGGTCGACGTCTCGGCGATCCAGCCAGGGCAGGCGGTCAAGGCGAGCTTCCGCAAGCAGCCGCTGTTCATCCGCAACCTGACCCCTGACGAGATCAACCAGGCCAACGCGGTCAACGTCTCCGATCTGCGCGACCCGCAGACGCTCGCCGAGCGGACCAAGGAAGGCAAGAACAACTGGCTGGTGACGCTGGGCGTCTGCACGCACCTGGGCTGCGTGCCGCTGGGCGCGGGCGAGGGCGAGAACAAGGGGCCGTTCGGCGGCTATTTCTGCCCGTGCCACGGTTCGGCCTATGACACTGCCGGCCGTATCCGGTCGGGTCCGGCACCGCTCAACCTGGCGGTGCCCGAGTACGTATTCTCCAACGACACCACGATCGTGGTCGGCTGAGGACTGGCAAGATGAGCTTCCCCTGGGCCAAGCAGTATGAGCCGAAGGCGCCGGTCATGAAGTGGCTGGACGACCGTCTGCCGCTCCCGCGCCTCGTCTACAATGCGGTGGGCGCCGGTTACCCGGTGCCGCGCAATCTCAACTATTTCTGGAACTTCGGCGTTCTCGCGGGCGCCGCGCTCGCGATCCAGATCATCACCGGCATCGTGCTGGCGATGCATTATTCGACCGACGCGAACACCGCGTTCACCTCGGTCGAGGCGATCATGCGCGACGTCAACGCCGGCTGGTTCCTGCGCTATGCGCACGCCAACGGCGCGTCGATGTTCTTCATCGTCGTCTATATCCACATTGCCCGCGGCCTCTATTACGGATCGTACAAGGCGCCGCGCGAGATGGTGTGGCTGCTCGGCGTCGTCATCTTCCTCCTGATGATGGCGACCGCGTTCATGGGGTATGTGCTTCCCTGGGGGCAGATGAGCTTCTGGGGCGCGCAGGTCATCACCGGCTTCTTCTCGGCCATTCCGCTGGTCGGCGAGACGATCCGCGTGTGGCTGCTCGGCGGCTATGCCCCGGACGCGGCGGCGTTGAACCGCTTCTTCTCGCTTCACTATCTGCTGCCGTTCGTGATCGCGGGCGTCATCATCCTCCACATCTGGGCGCTGCACATCCCGGGTTCGTCGAACCCGGCGGGCGTCGAGGTGAAGGGCGAGCAGGACACGGTGCCGTTCCACCCCTATTACACCGCCAAGGACGGCGTGGGCGTGGGCGTGTTCCTCCTGGTGTTCGCGCTGTTCCTGTTCTTCCAGCCGAACCTGCTCGGCCACCCCGACAACTACATCCCGGCCAACCCGCTCTCGACCCCGGCGCACATCGTGCCCGAATGGTACTTCCTGCCCTTCTACGCGATCCTGAAGTCGTTCACCGTCGACTTCATCATCCCGGCGAAGCTGTGGGGCGTGCTGGCGATGTTCGGCTCGATCCTGCTCTTGTTCTTCCTGCCCTGGCTCGACACCAGCCCGGCGCGCACCGCCAACCATCGTCCGCGCTATCGCGTGTTCCTGATGGTGCTGCTCGTCGACGTGCTGATCCTGGGCTATGTCGGCGGCGCGGAGGCCAACAAGACCAACGTGCTGATCGGCCAGATCACCACCGCCTATTACTTCCTCCACTTCCTCGTCATCCTGCCGATCGTGTCGGCGACCGAGCGTCCCAAGCCCGTCGCCAATTCGATCACCGAGGCGGTGCTGAAGGGCAAGGGCGGCACCGCCCCGAGCCACAGCGCGATCGAGGGCAGCCCCAACCCGATGCCGGCCGAATAAGGACGCGAGAGACCACATGACCCGCATCATCGCACCGCTTATCGGGCTGGGCTTCGCCTTCGTCCTCGTGCTCGGCCTGTTCGGCACGATCACGACCGCGTCGGAGCCGGCAACCGCCGAGCACGAGTTCCACCTAAAGCCTAAGCCGCTCGAGCTCGCCTCCAACGGCGTGTTCGGCAAGTTCGACCGCCAGCAGCTCCAGCGCGGCTTCCAGGTCTACAAGGAAGTCTGCGCCGCCTGCCACTCGATCAGCCTGGTCGCGTTCCGCGACCTCGCCCAGCTCGGCTATTCGGAGGCCGAGGTGAAGGCGATCGCCAATCAGTGGGTGATCGAGCAGCCGAGCGTTAACCCGGAGACGGGCGAGGCGGCGACGCGCAAGAACCTGGCTTCGGACAAGTTCCCGCACGTCTATGCCAACGAGGTCGCCGCGCGTGCCGCGAACAATAACGCGATCCCGCCCGACCTGTCGCTGATGACCAAGGCGCGTCCGAACGGCGCCGCCTATGTCCACTCGCTCCTCACCGGCTATCAGCAGCCTTCGGCCGAGCTGATGAAGGAATTCCCGAAGTTCACGACGCCGGAGGGGCTGCACTTCAACCCCTATTTCCCGACGCTGAACCTCGCCATGCCGCAGCCGATCGTCAGCGACGGCCAGGTGACCTATGCCGACGGGACCCAGTCGACGGTCGACCAGATGGCCAAGGACGTGACCGCGTTCCTCGTCTGGACTGCCGAGCCCAAGCTCGAGGCGCGTCATCAGGCGGGTCTGGCGTCGGTGATCTTCCTCCTGATCTTCATCGGGCTGACGATCGGCGCCTACAAGAGCGTCTGGCGCAACGTGAAGCATTGATCGGTCCCCGACCGGCCTGATCCGGCCCCGGAGTCGCCCGCCGACTCCGGGGCCTTTTCTTTTTGGAAGACTGTCCATGACCGACGATCCCGCCGCCCGCATCGCCGCGCTGATCCGCACGATCCCCGACTTTCCCAAGCCCGGCATCCAGTTCCGCGACATCACGACGTTGCTGCTGAACCCTGAAGGGCTGCGGCTGGCGGTCGAGACGATGGCGGCGCAGATCACCGGGCCGGTCGACCTGGTCGCCGGGATCGAGGCGCGCGGCTTCGTGTTCGCGCCGGCGCTCGCGCTGCACCTCAACGCCGGTGTGTTGCTGATCCGAAAGGACGGGAAGCTGCCCGGCGCGACCATCGCCGAGGATTACGCGCTCGAGTACGGCACCGATCGCATCGCCATGCACGCCGACGCCTGCACCCCCGGCGCCCGCGTGCTGCTCGTCGACGACCTGATCGCCACCGGCGGCACCGCGCGCGCGGCGGTGCGGCTGATCCGCAAGGCGGGCGGCGTGGTCGAGCAAGCCGCGTTCGTCGTCGACCTTCCCGACCTGGGCGGCGCCGCGGCGCTGGCGAGCGACGGGATCGCCGTGCACGCGCTCACCACCTTCGAGGGGCATTGAGCCGTTCCGGCGGCCTGACCCCGCAAGACAAGCGTGCTGCCTCGCCAGACTCGACCTGAACGGAGCGAGGTTGAGACCATGACGGAACCAACCCGCCCGATCTGCGCTTCCAAATGCTTGGCGACGGTTCACCCGGCATTCAACACGTTCAACGCACGCTGAACTGTCACTCCTGCGTATCGAGGAGGCTCAGGATGTTTGGAAGGCAAGTGAAGATCGCCGGTCTTGCGATCGCCGCGGCGCTCGGACTGTCGGCATGTTCGGATTATGGCTATGGCTATGGCGGGCTCAACGTCGGCTATGGTGCCGGCGGGTTCTACGACGATCCTTATTATGCGGGCTATGGCGGCGGGTTCGGCGATCCCTATTGGGGCTGGAACAACGGCTTCTATTATCCCGGCACCGGCTATTACGTCTATGACAGCTATCGTCGGCCCTATCGCTGGAACGGCGCGCAGCAGCGTTACTGGGAAGGCCGCCGCTATGCATGGCGCGGCGGCAATCGCGACGTGCGCGACAACTGGCGCGATTTCAGGCGGGATCGCCGCTATGACAACCGCGCCTTCCGCCAGGATCGCCGCGGCGATCGTCAGGCCTTCCGCCGCGGGGAGGTGACGCGGCCCGAGTTCCGCGCCGAGCGGCGGGCCGATCGCCGCGCCTATCGCCAGGAATATCGCCGCGACCTGCGCAACGTCCGCCGCGAGAACCGCATCGACCGCGGCAATTGGGGCGCACGTCGAGAAGGCTTCCGCGGCGCACGCAGCGGTGGCGGTCGCGAAGGCTTTCGCGGCAATCGTGGCGGGGTCGTCCGGCCGCGTTGATGCGATCAGGCGGCGGGGGCCCGGTCCCCGTCGCCCCGCACGCGGATCAGCGCGTTGGCGATGAAGCTCATCACCGGCTCTTCATGCTGGTTGAACACCGTCATGCGCGAGCGGGTGAAGCCACGATCGGGCTTGGATGCCGAGATGCGCTTTTCCAGCAGCTCGGTCTGGCAACGCAGCGTGTCGCCCGGATAGACGGGCTTCATCCAGCGCAGCTCGTCGATGCCGCCCGCGCCCATGCCCGCGGTCGGGACGTCCTTCATATGCTCCACCAGCATCGCCATCGTCATCGCGCAGCTGTGCCAGCCGCTCGCCGCCAGCTTGCCGAAATGCGTGCCCGCCGCGCCTTCATCGGAGAGGTGGAAGGGCTGTGGGTCGTAACGCCGCGCGAAGTCGAGAACTTCCTCGCGCGTCACCGGATAGTGTCCGAACGACGCGGTCTCACCGACCGTCAGGTCTTCATAATAGCGCATGACATCGGTTTCCGATCGAAACCCGATCGGCGCAAGCGCTATTTGAGGACGGGGGTGAACGGCGCGATCGATCCGTCGATCTCGGCCGCCGGCGGCAGGCCGATCAGCTGGCGGACAAGGGGGTAGATGTCGACGTTGCGCCCTTCGATGCGGCCGGTGCCGAATGCCGGACCCCAGGCGACGAGGCCGGCGCGCATCAGCGGATCGGCATTGTCGTAGCCGTGCGCGCCGCCGCGCACCGGATGCTCGGCCGGCTTGCCGATAATCATCCAGCCGCTTTCGGCGATGCAGATGAAGCGCGGCACGCGCGGGTTGCGACCATAGGCGAGGCGGGCGGGCAGGTCGGCCTTGTCCCAGCAGCGCATGTGCGGCACGGGTTTGGCGAGCGCGGCGCGCACCGCCGCCTCCTTGCCGGGCATCGCCTCGAACGAGGCATAGGGGCCGTGCTCGATCACGCGGATCGTGCCGGGTGCGAAGCTGCGCGCAAGGTCGATCGTGCGGCTGGCATCCACCGGCGCCATGCCATGATCGGCCGCGACGATCAGGTTGACGGGTTGGCCCCCCGCCTGGAGCTCGGCCAGGAGCTCGCCGATGCGCGCATCGACGCCGCGCATCGCTTCGCGCACTTCGGCCGAATCGGGGCCGAAGCGGTGGCCCGCGGTGTCGACGCTGTCGAAATAGAGCGTCAGCAGCCGCGGCCGGGTCGCAGCGGGCCGGCGCAGCCAGTCGGTGATTGCGGCGATGCGGTTCGCCTCCGGCATCGCGATCGTGAATTGCTGCCAGTCGCTGGGATAGGTGCCGTGGACGGGCACGTTCGATCCCGGCCAGAACATGGTCGCGGTCCGGATGCCCGCGCGCTCCGCCGTCACCCAGATCGGTTCGGCCTGATCCCACCAGAAGCGATCGGTGGTCGCCATGGTGAAAGTCTCGCCGGGGCGGCGGACGTCCTCAATGACGTTGCCGACGATGCCGTTGCGATCGGGGTGGAGCCCGGTGACGATCGCATAGTGGTTGGGAAAGGTCTTGGTCGGGAAAGACGCCTGCATCGACCCGCGCACGCCCTCGGCCGCGAGGCGCGACAGGACGGGGGTGTCGCCGCGATCGAGGTAGTCGGGGCGGAACCCGTCGATCGAGACGAGCAAAGTGACGGGCGCGCGGACCTCGGCGACGGCCTGAGCGGAGGGCGCCTGAACGGGCGGCGTCATGCACGCCTGGAGCGCGGCGAGGCCGGCAAAGGCGAGGAGGCGGGGGAGGAGCTTCATGGCCCAGCCGATTGCCGTCCGAGCATGGCGGGATGATGACATCCCGATATCCGTCACCCCGGACTTGATCCGGGGTCCCGCTTCTCCCTTCTTCCAAGACAGCGGGACCCCGGCTCAAGGCCGGGGTGACGAGAATGCTAGACGTTGAAGCGGAACAGCATCACGTCGCCGTCCTGGACGACATATTCCTTGCCCTCCTGACGAAGCTTGCCGGCCTCGCGCGCGCCGGCTTCGCCGTTCAGACGGACATAGTCGTCAAACGCGATCGTCTCAGCCCGGATGAAGCCGCGCTCGAAATCCGAATGGATCTCGCCCGCCGCCTGCGGTGCCTTGGCGCCGACCTCGACGGTCCAGGCGCGCGCCTCCTTGGGGCCGACGGTGAAGAAGGTCTGGAGGTTGAGGAGCTTGTAGCCGGCGCGGATGACACGGGCGAGGCCGGTCTCGGTCAGGCCGAGCTCGGCAAGGAACTCGGCGCGATCCTCGGCCGGCATCGTCGCGATCTCCGCCTCGATGGCGGCGGAGACGACGACGGCCTCGGCGCCTTCGGCCTTGGCCTTCTCGAAGACGCGCGCACTGTACTCGTTGCCGTTCGCCGCATCCTCTTCGTTGACGTTGCAGACGTAAAGGACGGGCTTGCCGGTCAGGAGCTGCGCCTGCTCCAGGTGCCGCGCCTCGTCCGGATCGCCGGGCACCGCCAGCCGCGCCGGCTTGCCGTCGCGAAGGAGGTCCAGCGCGCGGCCGAGGATCACGGCCGCCGCCTTGGCCTCCTTGTCGCCCTGCTGCCCCTTCTTGACGAGGTTGGGGACGCGCTTTTCCAGGCTGTCGAGGTCGGCGAGCATCAGCTCGGTCTCGACTGTCTCGGCATCGGCGATCGGATCGACCTTGTTGTCGACATGCTGGATGTCGTCATTCTCGAAGCAGCGCAGCACATGGACGATCGCGTCGACCTCGCGGATATTGCCCAGGAACTGGTTGCCCAGCCCCTCGCCCTTGGACGCGCCGCGGACGAGGCCGGCGATGTCGACGAAGCCCAATTGCGTCTCGATCACCTTGGCCGACTTGGCGATGTCGGCGAGCTTCGACAGACGGTCGTCGGGCACCGCGACGTTGCCGACGTTCGGCTCGATCGTGCAGAAGGGATAATTGGCCGCCTGCGCCGCCGCGGTTTCGGTGAGCGCGTTGAAAAGCGTCGACTTGCCGACGTTCGGAAGGCCGACGATGCCGCAGCGAAAACCCATGATGCCGTCTCGATGATGTGAAAGGGGATTGGCCGCTCCGTTAGCGCCAAGCGGCGTGCAACGCCAGCGCCCGCCGGGACGTTGGGCGGCGATGAAGATCGTCGATGGCGTGCGCGAAGCGGTGGTGGCGGTCGAGGCGCTCGACCTGAAGGTCACGCGCGCGCTCGCGCACCAGCGGCACAGGCCCGAGGTGAAGGCGGCGGGCAAGGCGAGCGAGGTGGCGGACCAGCCGCCGCTGATCGCGCTGTCGGCGGCGGTGCTGGTGGCAGGGCTGGCGGCGCGGCAGCCGGCAGTCGCGCGCACCGGGCTCCGGATGCTGGCGGCGCATGCGCTGGCGACGGGGATCAAGACCGCGATCAAGCGCTCGATCGATCGCACGCGGCCCGACCATGCGATCGAGAATGGCTATCGGGCGGAGGCGGGCGGCAGCGCGCGGCACGAGCTGTCGTCCTTTCCCTCGGGCCACACCGCCGGCGCGGTCGCGGTGGCCGAGGCGATCGCGCGCGAGGTGCCGGCGGCAGCGACGCCGGTGCGGCTGCTCGCGCTGGCGGTGGCGCTGGTGCAGCTGCCGCGGTGCAAGCATTTCGTCAGCGACGTGGTGGTGGGCGCAGCGATCGGCTGGGTTGGGGAGCGGGGGGCTTCGGCGGTGATGGATCGTGGGGTCGCTGCGATTACCCACAAACGGTCTTCCTCTATTCGTCACCCCAGCGAAGGCTGGGGTCTCTCGCGATCGAAGCCGGAACCCTGCGGCACGAGATCCCAGACTTCGCTGGAATGACGATCGTGGGTGGTCCGCCGGCGCTCACATCCGGTAGTTGAAACTCACGCTGATGCGGTCGCTCTTGGCCGCGCTCGGCATGACCTCGTGCCGCAGCCAGCTTTCCCACAGGAAGACGCTGCCGACCGCGGGCTCGGCATAGACGAACGGCCGCAGCATCTCGGGCGCATCGTCGCTCCGGCCGGGCGCCGCCATCAGCATCGGCAGGCGCGGGTCCTCCAGCTTGAGCGCGCCCGAACCCGGCGGCACCGCGACATAGGCGGTGCCGGAGACGACGCTGTGCGGGTGGATGTGCCCCGAATGTGTGCCGCCCGGCTTCAAGACGTTGACCCACAGGCTGTCGAGCTTGAGCTTTCGCCCGCCCAGATCGAAGGCACAGTCGCGCGCGAATGCCGCCACATGCCTGTCGAGCACGCGCTTGAGGTCGGCGAACACCGGATCGCGCAGCGGCAGGTCGTTGAGCGAGGCATAGCTCGTATAGCCGCGGTAGCCGTTCGCCTTTGACCAGCCGCGGCCGGCGCGGTCGTCCTCGGCGAGGGAGCGGACGCTGGCCTCGATGTCGGCGACAAGCGCGTCGTCGTCGATGCGGCTTTCGTAGAATTGGGTGGCGAAGAGCGAGCGGGTGGGCATGTGTGGCGGCTTACACGAGGCTTCAGAGTGAAGCCAACCAAGCGTCACCCCGGACTAGTTCCGGGGTCCACTGTCCCGCGCACATAGTGGCGGCTGGTCAAGCCCAACGGTGGACCCCGGAACAAGTCCGGGGTGACGATAGTGGGGAGTTGCGTGCCGCCGGAACGTCATCCCGGGCTTGACCCGGGATTCCGCTGCATTTCGCCGCCAGAAGAAGCGGGACCCCGGATCATGTCCGGGGTGACGATATTTCAAAGCGGCAACCCGATGTAATTCTCCGCGATCGCCGTTCGCGCGGCTTCCGACCGGGCGATATAGTCGAGTTCCGCCACCTGGATGCGGCGGTCGAAGTCGGTCTGGCCGGGGAAGCGGTGCATCAGCGTCGTCAGCTGCCAGCTGAACCGCTCCGCCTTCCACACGCGAGCGAGCGCGCGGTCGGAATAGCCGGCGACGGCATCGTTGTCGGCGCGCTTGAAATAGCCCGTCAGCGCCTCCGCGAGATAGGCGACGTCCGAGGCGGCGAGGTTGAGACCCTTTGCCCCCGTCGGCGGGACGATGTGCGCGCTGTCGCCGGCGAGGAACAGCGAACCGTGGCGCATCGGCTCGAACACGAAGGAGCGGAGCGGCGCGATCGACTTCTCGATCGAGGGGCCGCGGGTCACGCGCCCGCCCGCCTCCGGCCCCAGCCGGACGATCAGCTCGTCCCAGAAGCGTTCGTCCGACCAGTCCTCGACCTTCTCGTCGAGCGCGACCTGGACATAGTATCGGCTGCGCGTCTCCGACCGCATCGAGGCGAGCGCAAAGCCGCGGTCGTGGTTGGCGTAGATGAGCTCGTGGTCGCAGGGCGGCACGTCGGCGAGCACGCCCAGCCAGCCGAACGGATAGACCTTTTCATACGCGCGCGCGACGCTGGCCGGGATCGCCTTTCGCGAGGGGCCGTGGAAGCCGTCGCAGCCGACGACGAAGCGCGCGTCCAGCCGCTGCTCGGCGCCGTCCTTGGTGAAGGTCAGGTAAGGCGCGTCGCTCTCGATCTCGTGCAGCGCGACGTCGCCGGCCTCGTAGATCACCTCGACCCCGCGGTCGGCGGCGGCGGCCATCAGGTCGCGCGTCACTTCGGTCTGGCCATAGACGGTGACGTTGTGGCCGGTCAGGCCCTTGACGTCGATGCGGATCAGCCGCTCGCCATCGGCCAGCGCGAAGCCGTCATGCGGCAGCCCCTCGGCATTCAGCCGCTCGTCCAGGCCCAGCCGGTGGAGCAGGTCTGTCGTGGTCCGCTCGAGCACGCCGGCGCGGATGCGGCCGAGGACATAGTCGGGGCTCGCCCGCTCGACGATGGTGACGGCGATGCCCTCGGCGCGGAGCAGATGGCCGAGCAGCAGCCCGGCGGGACCGGCGCCGACGATCGCGATTTCTGTCTTCACAGCCCGCGACCCTTCAGGATCGCGTCGAGGCGCGGGAAGACGCGGCGGGCATTGCCCTCGAAGATCGCGTGGCGTGTCTCGTTGCTGACGTCGAGCGCGTCGACATAGCGTTTGGTGTCGTCGAAATACTGGCCCGTCTCCGGGTCGATTCCGCGCACCGCGCCCACCATCTCGGACCCGAACAGGATGTTCTTCGAATCGATCACCTTGGCGAGCAGGTCGACGCCCGGCTGGTGATAGACGCAGGTGTCGAAGAACACGTTGTTCATGACGTGATCGGCGAGCGCCGGCTTCTTGAGCATGTCGGCCAGGCCACGATAGCGACCCCAGTGATAGGGCACCGCGCCGCCGCCATGCGGGATGATGAAGCGGAGGGTGGGGAAGTCCTTGAACAGGTCGCCCTCGATCAGCTGCATGAACGCGATCGTGTCGGCGGCGATGTAGAAGGCGCCGGTCGCGTGCATCGCGGGATTGCAGCTGCCCGACACGTGGATCATCGCCGGCACGTCCAGTTCGACCATCGCTTCGTAGAAGGGATACCAGGCGCGGTCGGTCAGCGGCGGATGGCGGAAGTGACCGCCGCCGGGATCGGGATTGAGGTTGCAGCCGATGAAGCCGAGTTCGTTCACGCAGCGCCTGAGCTCGGCGATCGAGCCCTCGAGGCCGGCCTCCGGCGATTGAGGCAGCATGCAGACGCCGGCGAACACCTCCGGATAGAGGCCGACGACGCGCGCGATCAGGTCGTTGCAGGCGCGGCTCCAGGCGACCGAAACGCCCTCGTCGCCGACATGGTGCGCCATCGCCGATGCGCGCGGGCTGAAGATCGTCATGTCGGCGCCGCGCTCGCGGATCAGGCGAAGCTGGTTCTGCTCGATCGTCTCGCGGATCTCGTCGTCGCTGATCGTCGGATAGGGGGGCGGAGCCTCGCCCGACTTGAACGCCGCCTTCTGCGCCTCGCGCCATTGATTATGCGGCTCGGGCGCCGTCGTGTAGTGGCCGTGGCAATCGATGACGAGCGTCACGCGAACCTCTCCTTTTTGGACGGTCCGCCTCTGCCCCGCGTGGCCTCGACCCGCCAATCGGTTGCGCCGCCGCTCTATTGGTTTGGCGAAAGCGTGCGCGATTGCGCAAGGTCGCGCAGCAGCGCGATGAAGCGCGCCTGTGCGCCGGTCGGGTGCCAGGCGGCGCGCGTCGTCACGCCGATCACGCGGGTGCTGTCCGGCACATCGGCGATGCGCGTGAGCACGCCCGCCTGCACCTCGACCCACAATTGCTCGGGCGAGAGGAGGGTGAGGTAATCGCCCTCGAGCATCAAATTGCGGAGCATCATCACCGACCCGCACTCGATCGCGACGGGGGGAAGGGGGTGGTTGGCGAACAGCCCCTCCCACAGCGAGCGCAGCGGCGTGCCCGCGCGCGGGACCAGCCACGGCTGGCGCGCGAGTGCTGCGGCGTCGGGCGCAGTGCCGGCGAGGGGATGCCCGGTACGGCCGAAGATCGCGAGCCGGTCGACGAGCAAAGCTTCCTGCGCGATGTCGGGGCCGGGCACGGGATCGCGGATCGCGCCGACGAGCAGGTCGAACTCGCCATCGCGCAGCGGCTCCAGCAGCTCGGCATGCGATCCCTCCGCCACGTCGAAGGCGACACCGGGCTCGGCCGCGTGAAAGCGGGCGATCGCGGTCGGGAGCAGCCAGGCGCGGGCGAGCGGCATCGCGCCGATCGCGATGCGGCCCTCGTCCCGTCCCTCGATCGCGGCGATCTCCTCGATTGCGGCGCGAAGTTCATTGAGCGCGAGGCGGCAGGCGCGGGCGAGGCGGACGCCCGCCGCGGTCAGGGCGACGCCGCGCCCGCGCCGCTCCACCAGGGTCGTGCCGCAGATCCGCTCGATATCGCGGATCGCACGATGGATGGCGGGCTGCGACACGCCGGTCGTGGCGGCGGCGGCGACATAGCTGCCGCCCCGCGCCATCGCGACGAGCGCGCGAAGCTGGGCCATGGTGAGGAGCAGGTCGGCGCGCGCAAAGCCGCGAGTGCCGCGGCGAAGGCCCTTCATCGCTTCGGCAAGCAGCCGCTGCACCGCCTCGACCCGGCGGCCGAGCGCGAGGCCGGCGGGGGTCGGCGTCATCCCGTCGGGGCGGCGCGTGAACAGCGAGGTGCGCAGCGCCGCCTCCAGCCGCGCGATCCCCTGCGTCAGCGCGGGCTGCGACAGGCTGACCGCCTGCGCCGCGGCGATCACCGTGCCCGTCTCGATCACCGCCAGGGCGGCCCGCAGATGGCGTAGATTGAGGTCGTGGACGTGGCCGCTCATGATCGGACATAAAAGAAACTTATGCCGCGATGGCAATTCAGAATTGTGGCGTTTGCCACGGATCGGCCACAGCGGGACATCGAACGAACAAGGAGCGGATCGGATGGGCGTCGTCGTGCAGAATATCGAGCGCGCGGATCTGTCGGTGATCGACGGCCTGGCCGCGGCGGGCGTGGCGACGGTGCACGAGGCGCAGGGCCGCACCGGGCTGATGGCGCCGCACATACGCCCGATCTATTCGGGCGCACGGATCGCCGGTTCCGCGGTGACGATCTCGGCGCCGCCGGGCGACAATTGGATGGTGCATGTCGCGATCGAGCAATTGCGCGAGGGCGACATCCTGGTGCTCAGCCCGACCAGTCCGTGCACCGACGGCTATTTCGGCGACCTGCTCGCGACCTCGGCGATGGCGCGGGGGTGCCGGGGGCTGGTGATCGACGCCGGCGTTCGCGACGTGCGCGACCTGACCGCGATGGGCTTTCCCGTCTGGTCGAAGGCGGTGCATGCGCAGGGGACGGTCAAGGCTGTGCTCGGATCGGTCAACGTGCCGGTCGTGGCGGCGAACGCGCTGGTCAATCCGGGCGACGTGATCGTCGCCGACGACGACGGCGTGTGCATCGTCCCCCGCGCCGATGCGGCTTCGGTGCTGGAAAAGGCGCAGGCGCGGGAAGCGGCCGAGGAAGCCAAGCGCGTGCGGCTGGCCGCGGGCGAACTCGGCCTCGACATCTACGACATGCGCGGCAAGCTCGAGGCGATGGGGCTGAAATATGTCTAACGGCATTCGCTGCATGTGGATGCGCGGGGGCACGTCGAAGGGTGGGTATTTCCTCAAGGACGACCTCCCCTCCGATATCGCCGGGCGCGACACATTCCTGCTCCGCATTATGGGCTCGCCCGATCCGCGGCAGATCGACGGGATGGGCGGCGCCGATCCGCTGACTTCGAAGGTCGCGGTGGTGTCGAAATCGGCGCGTAAGGGCGTCGACGTCGATTACCTGTTCCTTCAGGTCTTCGTCGACAAGGCGGTCGTCACTGATCAGCAGAATTGCGGCAACATCCTCGCCGGCATCGGCCCCTTCGCGATCGAGCGCGGGCTGGTCGAGGCGGTGGATGGTGAGACGCGCGTCGGCATCTTCATGGAGAATACCGGCCAGATCGCCGTCGCCACGGTGCAGACGCCGGGCGGCCGCGTCACCTATGCCGGCGAGGCGGCGATCGACGGCGTGCCGGGGACCGCAGCGCCGGTGCCGCTCGAGTTTCGCGACACCGCCGGATCGACCTGTGGCGCGCTGCTGCCGAGCGGCAATGCGGTCGACGAGGTCGAGGGCGTCCGCGTGACGCTGATTGATAACGGCATGCCGTGCGTGGTGATGAAGGCCGAGGATGTCGGCGTCACCGGATACGAGGATCGCGACACGCTCGACGCCGACGAGGCGCTGAAGGCGCGGATCGAGAAGATCCGGCTGGCGGTCGGCGAGCGGATGAACCTGGGCGACGTAACCGACAAGTCGGTGCCCAAGATGATGCTCGTCGCCCCGCCGAAGAATGGCGGCGCGGTGACGGTGCGCAGCTTCATCCCGCACCGCGCGCACGCGACGATCGGCGTGCTCGGCGCCGTCAGCGTGGCGACCGCCTGCCTGCTGCCCGGCACCCCCGCCGCCGAAGTGGCGCAGGCGGGCGAGGGCGATCGCCGCACGCTGTCGGTCGAGCATCCGACCGGCGAGATGAGCGTCGTGATCGAGCTGGACGGCGACGGGCAGGTCGCGACCGCCGCGCTGCTCCGCACCGCGCGCAAATTGATGGACGGAGAGGTGTTCGCGTGACCCAAGAGCGCATCGTCAGCTGGCATCCAGACCCCTCCGTGCCGCGCTTCACACCGCCCCCGGGCGCGGTCGACGCGCATTGCCACGTGTTTGGGCCGGCCGACCGCTTCCCCTTCTCGGCCAAGGCCAAGTATCTGCCAGCCGATGCGGGGCCGGACATGCTGTTCGCCTTGCGCGACCGGCTCGGCTTCGAGCGCAACGTCATCGTCCAAGCGAGCTGCCACGGCACCGACAATGCCGCGACGCTGAACGCGATCGCCGCCTCGAACGGGCGGGCGCGTGGCGTGGCGGTGGTCGATCCGGCGATCACCGATGCAGAGCTCGAGGCGCTGCACGCGGGCGGCATCCGCGGCGTCCGCTTCAACTTCCTGAAGCGGCTAGTCGACGACGCGCCCAAGGACAAGTTCCTGGAGGTGGCACGCCGCATCCAGCCGCTCGGCTGGCACGTCGTCATCTATTTCGAAGCGGATATCCTGGCGGAACTACGCCCGTTCCTCGACGCGATCCCGACGCTGATCGTCGTCGACCACATGGGCCGGCCAGACGTGCGCCTGGGACCGGACGGTGCCGACCTGCGCGCCTTCCGCGGACTGCTCGATGCGCGCGAGGACATCTGGTTCAAGGCAACCTGTCCCGACCGGCTCGATCCGGCAGGGCCGCCCTGGGACGCCTTCGCGGAGGCGGTGGCGCCGCTGGTGGCGGACTATCCGACGCGCGTGCTGTGGGGGACGGACTGGCCGCACCCCAACATGCAGGACGCGGTGCCGGACGACGGCGCGCTGGTCGACATGATCCCGCGGATCGCGCCGACGGCGGAGCTGCAGCAGGCGATGCTGGTGGACAATCCGATGCGGCTGTACTGGGGGGATTGAGGCGGCGGCTGTCATCGCCCCCCCTTGCCGTTCGTCCTGAGTAGCGATCGAGTAGCCGCGCGGCGGCGTAGCGAGAGCGCGTATCGAAGGACGTTGGCGAGCGGAACCGTGCTTCGATACGAGCCCTCGATACGCTCCTAGCGGAGCTACTCGGTCTCTACTCAGCACGAACGGTGAGGGAGGGCCGCGGCAGGCGAGTAGATCCTACTTCGCCCCCGCCCGGCTCTTGTCGCGGATCGCCCTGAACTCGTCGCCCGACTTCCAGTTCGGCCAGTCGGTGCTGCTCGCCAGTGCCCGCCCGACCGCGGCATAGAGGTCCAGGTCGCGCTGCACGCCGTCGTAGTTCCAGTTCGGGTCGAACTCGTCCTTCGGCCCGTGATACGCGTTCTTCTCATACGCCTCGGCATAGGCCTTGCCCGCTGCCTTGCCGCCCTCGACCAGGTCGTCGCCACCGTCGAAATAGAGCATCGGCACGCCGTGCTTGGCCAGGCTGAAATGGTCCGAGCGATAGTAGAAGCCCTTTTCCGGCGTCGGTTCGGGGCTAGCGACGCGGCCCTGCGCGGCGAGCGCGCGGGTAAGGACGTCGTCGAGGTCCGACTTGCCATAGCCGACGACGACGACGTTCCTGGCCGGCCCCGCCATCGACAGCGCATCCATGTTGACGCCGCCCACCGTCTTGGCGTGCGGGAAGATCGGGTTCTTGCCGTAATAGTCGCTGCCGAGCAGGCCCGATTCCTCGCCCGTCACCGCCAGGAACACCTGGCTGCGCGGGGTCGCGCCCTGCTTTACTTGGGCGCGGGCGATCGCGATCAGCGCGGCGGTGCCGGTCGCGTTGTCGATCGCACCGTTGCAGATGTCGTCGCCGTCGGGCGCCGCCTCGCACCGTCCCAGATGGTCCCAATGCGCGGTGTAGAGCACGACCTCGTCGGGCGCGCGCGTGCCGGGAAGGATGCCGACGACATTCTTCGACTGGTGGCGGCGGACCTGCATGTCGAAGCCGACATTGGCCTTCACGCCGGTCAGCGGCACCGCCTTGAACCCCTTCACCTTGGCCGCGGCGGCAAGGCGATCGAAGTCCTGGCCCGCGCGCGCGAACAGCGCTTTGGCCTGATCAAGCTGGATCCAGCCGATCGCACCGCTCTGGTCGGCGCCGTCATTCTTGGAGGCCGCGACCTGCTGTGCGCCGGTCCAGCTCGACTGGACGACGTTCCAGCCATAGGCGGCGGGAGCGGTCTGATGGACGATCAGCGCGGCGGCGGCACCCTGGCGCGCGGCCTCCTCGAACTTGTAGGTCCAGCGGCCGTAATAGGTCATCGCCCGCCCGCCGAACGGGCCGTTCAGGTCCGTCGCCTCCCAGTCGGGATCGTTGACAAGGATGACGACCGTCTTCCCCTTCACGTCAAGCCCGGCATAGTCGTTCCACCCGCGCTCCGGCGCGTTGATGCCATAGCCGACGAACACGACGTCCGAGTTCCGGACGTCGACGCGCGGCGTCACGCGATAGCTGCCGACGACCATCTGCGGGCCATAGGCGAGGGACTGGGTCGCGCCCGTGCCGCCGGTGAAGGTGAGCGGGGTCACGTTCTTCGCGGTCAGTTCGACCATCGGCACGTCCTGGAACCAGGACCCCTTGTTGCCGGGCTGGAGCCCCGCGGCGGCGAATTGCTCGGTCAGATAGGCAAGCGTCTTCTCCTCGCCCGCGGTGCCCGGCGCCCGGCCTTCGAACGCGTCCGACGACAGCGTCTTCACCGCCTCGCGAAAGGGTTCGATCGGCACCGTCTGCGCGGCGGCGGGGCTCGCCAGGACAAGGGCGAGCAGGGGGAGGGCAAAGCGGCGCATCATCGGCCTTTCAACGCAAAGAGAATGGCAGGAGCTTTGCACCCCCGACGATGAACGGCAAGCAACGCGGCTTGTCTTGGTTCCCGCGCTGCGCCAACCTGCTGATGGGGAACAGTTTGGGGGGTAGCTTGGATGCGTAAGACGATGTTGGCCGGCGCGGCAATGGCTGCGCTGGCGGTGAGCACGGGCGCCGCGCACGCACAGGCCGATAAGCTCGCGGCCGCATTCGGCGCGCGGGAGGATGTCGAGCAGGCGAGTCTGTCGCCTGACGGGACGAAGCTTGCCTTCATTCGTCCGACCGGCGGGCAGGGCGCTGCGATCATGACCCTCGACCTGACAAAGCCCGATGCGCAGCCGGTCGGGATCGGGGTCGTCGACGGCAAGCCCGAACGGTTGTCGGGATGCCGCTGGGTCGGCGCGTCGCGGCTGATGTGCACCATCTATGGCATCGTGCGGGTGGATGGCGAAATCGCGTACAGCTCGCGGATCATCGCACTGGATGCCGATGGCAAGCGGGTGAAGGGCATGCCGATGCCGCGCGGCTTCGGCGTGGCGCTGTCCAGCGGGTCGATCGTCGACTGGAACCCGGGCGTCGAGAACAGCGTCCTGATGATGCGGCAGCAGCTTGCCTCGGCAGAGACGGGCACCTGGATCGGCGACAGCCAGAGCGGCTTTCGTATCGATCGGGTCGACACCGTGACGTTGAAGACCACGATGGTCGAACGCGCCGATGCCAAGGTGCGCGAGTATCTGAGCGACGGGCAGGGGCACATCCGCGTCATCGGCCGCTCCGACGTCGACAATGCGAGCGGCTATGACAAGCCAGGCCGCCGCTATTTCTATCGCACCGCCGACGCCAAGGCGTGGCAGCCGCTCAGCATCGTAATGCCCGATGGGCTCGGCTTCGATCCATATGGCGTCGATGCGGCCACCAACGTCGCCTACGGCCTAAAGCGGGCCAATGGCCGGCTTGCCGCCTACAGCATGGCGCTGGACGGAACGGGCAAGGAAACGCTCGTCTTCGCGCATCCGGAAGTCGACGTCGCCGGCTTTGCCCGGATCGGCCGCAAGGGACGCATCGTCGGCGTGACCTATGTCACCGACCGGCAGCAGGTGAAGTATTTCGATCCCGAACTCGAGAAGCTGGGGGCCAGCCTGGCAAAGGCGCTGCCGCAGACGCCGCTGATCCGCTTCATCGATTCGAGCGAGGACGAGAACCTGATGCTGTTGTGGGCAGGTGCCGACAACAGCCCCGGCCGCTATTACCTGTTCGACCGCAAGGCGCGGAAGCTGGACGGCTTGCTCGACGACCGTCCGCACTTGGACGGTATCAAGCTCGCGACGATGCGGCACGTCACCTATCCCGCGGCCGACGGCACCAGGATCCCCGGCTACCTCACGCTGCCGCCGGGCAAGGACAGCGCGCGCGGACTGCCGGCGCTGGTGATGCCGCATGGCGGGCCAGGCGCGCGCGACGAGTGGGGCTTCGACTGGCTGGCGCAATATTTCTCGAGCCAGGGCTATGCCGTGCTCCAGCCCAACTTCCGCGGTTCGACCGGTTATGGCGATACCTGGTTCCAGAAGAACGGGTTCCAGGGCTGGCGTGTCGCGATCGGCGATGTCGGCGACGCCGGGCGCTGGCTCGTCAAGGAAGGCGCCGATGCCGGGCGGCTGGGCGTGTTCGGCTGGTCCTATGGCGGTTATGCCGCGCTTCAGTCGCAGGTCGTCGATCCCGACCTGTTCAAGGCGGTCGTCGCGGTCGCGCCCGTCACCGATCTCGATCGTCTGCGCGGCGAGGGCGAGATGTTCTCCAACTACAAGATCATGCGCGAGTTCATCGGTACGGGCGCGCACCTGGTCGAAGGATCGCCGGCGCGTCATCCGGAGCGATTCAAGGCGCCGGTGCTGATGTTCCACGGCGACCTCGACCGCAATGTGGGCGTCGCGCAGGCGAAGCTGATGCAGTCCAAGCTGGTCGGCGCGGGCAAGAAGAGCGAGCTCGTCGTCTATGACGGGCTCGACCATTATCTGGAGGACGGCTCGATCCGCGCGTCGATGTTGGCGAAGGCGAGCGCCTTCCTGAGCGCGGCGATGCCGGCGAAGTAGACGCGAAAAGGGGCGGCTTCCGCGAGGGAAGCCACCCCTTTTTTCGTGAGCGCCGCGGCGGAGCCGCGTCGTCGGACGGTGCCTTTCGGCACCGCCGGCCGCTCGCGCTGCTATCGCGGCGCAGCTTCGCTGCGCCGTCGGATCAGCGCGAGTAGAACTCGACGACCAAGTTCGGTTCCATCTTCACCGGATAAGGGACCTCGTCCAGCGTGGGCACGCGCGTGAAGGTGACTGCCGCGTTGCCGTCGGGCGTGACATAATCGGGGATGTCGCGCTCGGACAGGCTCTGCGCCTCGAGCACCAGCGCCATCTCCTTGGCCTTGTCGCCCAGCGAGATCACCTCGCCCGGCTTCACGCGGCGCGAGGCGATGTTGCACTTCACGCCGTTGACGCGGATGTGGCCGTGGTTGACGATCTGACGCGCGGCCCAGATGGTCGGCGCGAACTTGGCGCGATAGACGATCGCGTCCAGGCGCTGCTCGAGCAGGCCGATCAGGTTCTGGCTGGTGTCGCCCTTCATGCGCGACGCCTCGGTATAGGCCGCCTTGAACTGCTTCTCGGTGACGTCGCCGTAATAGCCCTTGAGCTTCTGCTTGGCGCGCAGCTGGATGCCGAAGTCCGACACCTTGCCCTTGCGGCGCTGACCATGCTGGCCCGGGCCGTACTCGCGCTTGTTGACCGGGCTCTTGGGACGACCCCAGATGTTCTCGCCCATCCGGCGGTCGAGCTTGTACTTGGCGCTGGAGCGCTTCGACATCGTGATATCCTTGCAAATTGCCAACAACGTTGACCCTGAGCGGGAAGCCCGAAAGGCGTACCGATCATGATCGCGGTCCCGGTCATCGCCCAGCGCATGCGCCAGGGCCGCCGCTTCACCGGGGTGCGGGGCCTATTGCGAAGGTGGCGCGGCTAGCGTGCGCGAGCCGCGAAGTCAAGGCGTGGTCAGCGCTGGCCCTGCATCTGGCTCATGCCGCGCGTCTGGTCGGCGTTGAGCGCCGCGTCGCTATCCCATTCCGCCTGCGTCTTGCAGACCGGCTTCGAGCGAAGCCGCGAGCCGGTGTTTGCCCGGCCCTTGCAGATCTTCTTGGCCGGTTCGGCCTTTGTTACCGGGGCTGGGGCGGGCTGAGTCTGGGGCAGGGCGGCGACGAGGAGCAGGGCGGTGAGCATCGGGAAACTCCGGCTGGTTGGCGCCGATATGCCGCACAAATGCCGCTGGGACAATCACATGCAGGCAACCCAGTCGATCGGATGACGTTGTCGCGGCGTGGCGCACAAGAAGCTGTCCCTTCCGACCAAGATCTGCCAGGCGTGCGGGCGACCTTTTGCTTGGCGCAAGAAGTGGGCGCGCAACTGGGACGAGGTCAAGTTCTGCTCCGACCGCTGCCGCAAGGCGCGGTGATCGATCCGCGCACCTCCTGGTCGGCAGACGCAGCGCCCTAATCGATGCGATTATGCCGTCCGGGCGCCGCACCCGCTATTCTTCCCCGATCCGACGAGGAGAGTAGCATGTTGGCTTCGGAGATCACCCGCACGACGTCCGCCGTCACGACCGCGCCCGAGGCCGCTGCGCCGCCGCCCGAGGCGATGACGCTGGGAAGCGCGCTCCAGACGCAGGCGATGGTCGATCCGGCGGGTGCCGCCGCCGCCTATCGCACGGCGCAATCGTCGCTGTCGCCGGTCGAGCAGGGGGTGCTCGCGCGTACCGCGCCGACCGCTGCGTCGTTCGCCGCGTTCGACTTCGACATTCCCGGCATTCCGGGACTGCCGGACCTTCCCGACCTGCCATCGCTGCCCGGCCTGCCGCGCAACTTCCCGGACCTGCCGGGCTTGCCCGGGCTTCCCTCGCTGCCCGGCCTGCCCTCCTTTCCGGGACTACCGTCCTTCCCCGACCTTCCGGGTCTTCCCGACATCCCCAATCCGCTCGACATCCTCAAGCGCGGGGCGGAGGCGGTGCGCGACAAGCTGGCCGATCTGCCGCACGAAGTCGCCGACAAGGTCGCGGACTCGATGCGCGGCGACAAGGCGCGAGAGCTGACCGCCGATGAGAAGGCGTTCGTCCAGGAAGCGTTCGGGGGCCGCGTGAACCTCGACGACGTGCGCTTCGTCGACGGGCCCGGCAACTCGCCGATCGCGCGGGCGGCGTTCGCCAACGGCAATCCGGCGATCACCATTGGCGACACCGTCTATTTCAAGCCCGGCCATTTCTCGAAGGACTTCACCGACACCGCGGCGGGCCGGAACCTCCTCAACCACGAACTGACGCACGTCGTCCAGTACGAGGAGCTCGGCTTCGGCGGGTTCGGCGCGCGCTATGGCAAGGAGTTCGCGCAGGCCGGCGGCGATGCCGACAAGCTGTACGACTATGCCTCCCGCGACACCGTGTTCGATACCGAGACGCTGGAGGGACAGGCGCAGATGGTCGGCGACTATGCCGAAATCCGCCACTCGACCAATCCCGCCGATCAGGCCAAGATCGCCGATCTGGAGCGGCGACTGGAGGGTACCGGCATCTATGGTTTGTAGGCGAGCGGACCGGGGAGGGCGCCGCATGATCGCGCTGGCGCTGTTCCTGGCGCTCGCCGCGTGCAGCGAAGGGGTCGAGGTCGAGGTGCGGCAGGGGGCGGCGGGAACCAGCTTTGCGACCGCGCCGGCCAAGGCGGGGTTCGACGCGTGCATCGACCGCGCATACCTCTATGCCGAGGGCGAGAAGCCGCGGCAGCTCTGGTACGCGACCCGCGGAATGGCCAACACGCCGTGCGTGCGCGAGGTGCGGCTGGCGGCGAATCCGGAGGGGTTCAGTGCGGACGCCCCGCCGGCGCTGAAGGCGGGCGAGCGGTACCGGGTGGAACTGATCGGCAAGGGGTTTACGGCGGCGACGGTGTTCGCCGGGCGCTGAGCTAGGTTCCGGCCCATACACATCAGCGTTCGTTTCGAGCGAAGTCGAGAAACGGGGGTTGGCGCTCGATCCGCGTTTCTCGACTACGCTCGAAACGAACGCTGGAGGAAGGGTGCCAAACCTGTTTCGCCGTTCGTCCTGAGCCTGTCGAAGGACGTGCCGCAAACGCCACCGTCCCGGACACGTGCTTCGACAAGCTCAGCACGAACGGAGGAGTGGTTAGAGGCACGCCTCCAACAACGCCTGGTCGAACCCGAACTGCTTTGCCTTTTCCAGCGTATAGGGGCGCAGGCCCATCGAGCGATATTCGCCCAGGATCTTGCCATCGGCGCTCTCGTCCAGATACTCGAACTTGAACAATTCCTGCGTCACGATCACCGGGCCTTCCATGCCGATCACCTCGGTGATGTTGGTGACGCGGCGCGAGCCGTCGCGCAGGCGCTTGACCTGGATGATGAGGTCGACCGAGTCGGCGATCTGCCGGCTGATCGCTTCCTTGGGCACCTTGATGTCCGACATCATCACCATGTTCTCCATACGCGCCAGGCATTCGCGCGGGGAGTTGGAGTGAAGCGTCGCCATCGAGCCGTCATGGCCGGTGTTCATCGCGGACAGGAGGTCGAAGCACTCGCTGCCACGGATTTCGCCCAGGATGATCCGGTCCGGGCGCATACGCAGCGCGTTCTTGACGAGGTCGCGGATCGTGATCTCACCAACGCCCTCCAGGTTCGGGGGGCGCGTTTCGAGCGGCAGCCAGTGCGGCTGCTGGAGGCGAAGCTCGGCTGCGTCCTCGATCGTCAGCACGCGTTCGCCCGGGTCGATCATCTTGGACAAGGCGTTGAGCATCGTCGTCTTGCCCGAGCCCGTGCCGCCCGAGATTACGATGTTGAACCGGCACGCGCCCGCGACCTTCAACGCGGTCGCCATCTTCTGCGACATCGAGCCGAAGCCGACATACATGTCGAGCGTGATCGGCTTGGCCGAGAACTTACGGATCGAGATCGCCGTGCCCTTGAGGCTCAGCGGCGGGACGATCACGTTGACACGGCTGCCGTCCTTGAGGCGGGCATCGGCGAGCGGCGTGGTCTGGTCGACGCGCCGGCCGACGGAATTGCAGATGCGCTGGGCGATCTGGAACAGATGCTCCTCGTCGCGGAACTGGATGTTGGCGAGCTCGAGCTTGCCCTTGCGCTCGACGAAGGTCTGCTCGGGGCCGTTGACCATGATGTCGCTGATCGCCGGGTCGGACAGCAGCTCCTCGAGCGGACCCAGGCCGAGCAGCTCGTCGACCAGCACCTTCTCGAGCGCGAACTGCTCGCGCCGGTTGAGTGTCAGCTTCAGCTCGGCGAGCACCTCATGGATGATCGGCCGGAATTCCTCGGCGAGCTCGTCCTTCGACAGCGTCGCCGCCGCCTCCGGATCGACGCGTTCGAGCAGGCGCGGCAGCACCTGTTCCTTGATCCGGTGGATCGAGCTTTCGAACCCCTCGTTGCGGCTCTGCGCGGCATCGCCCGACGAGGCCTGGCGATCGGCGAGGCGCTGCATCGCGTCGCCGGCGACGCTGGACGTCGACAGATCGGGCTCGTCCGGGATGAGGCTGGCGCCCGGGAGCGGCAGCGTCTCGATCGCGGGGAACTGGTCGCCGTGATCGGGCTCGACCCGGCCGGGGCCATGCATCGGCCGTGCGACGCCGAACGACGGCCGCCCACCGCCACCGCCGCCTCCCACTCCGCTTCGCCGCCCGAATGCACTCATGCTGAAGCCCTTGTCCCGCCCACTTTTCCTTGGCGTGTCGGTGTAGGGAGCAAGGTTTGACAATTGCCTAACCACGTCCGAAGCGGCTCGGCATGGCGTCAAACGGGGATCAGGACGGGGCCGGCGCCTCGACCGGGCTGTTGTTCGGGATGGCGGGATTCGCGCTGCTGTCGTGCGGCGACGCGGTCATCAAGACGACGGTCGACGAGTGGCCGGCGAGCGGGGTCGCGGCGCTCCGCTATCTGTTCGGCGTCATCGGGCTAACGATCGCGGTGCGGTTGGTCGAGGGGCCGCGCGGCCTTTCGGTGCCGCGTCCCTGGCTCCAGGCCGGGCGAGCGCTCGCCGTGTCGGTCGCGAGCTTCGCCTTCTTCATGGCAATCCGCTCGATGCCGCTCGCCAACGCGACGGCGATCCAGTTCACCAGCCCCGCGCTGACCGCCATCCTGTCGGCGCTGCTGCTCGGCGAACGCGCGCCGCGGGCGGTCTGGGGTGCAACCGCGCTGGCGTTTGCGGGCGTGCTGATCGTCCTTCGGCCCGACGTTGCGCGACTGGGCTGGGCAGCCGGGTGGCCGCTGCTGGCGGCGCTCGGCATGGCGAGCCTGATGATCCTCAACCGGCGCGCGGTCGGCACGGGATCGGCGCTGGCGATGCAGTACACCATCGCACTGTTCGCGGCGCCGATGCTGACCGCGGTCGCGTTCGCAGGCCATTGGAGCGGCGTCGGAGCGATGCAGCTTTCCTGGCCGGACTGGACCGTCGTCGCACGCTGCGCCCTCGTCGCGGCGAGTGCGAGCACGGCGCACCTGCTCGTCTATCTCGCAACGATGCGCAGTTCGGCGGCGGTGGTGGCGCCGACACTCTACGTCCAGCTGCTGACCGCGCTGACGCTGGGATGGCTGTTGTTTGGCGACCGGCCGGATCCGGTGGCGCTGGGCGGCGCCGCGATGGTGGTGGCGAGCGGCCTGTGGCTGTGGCGGAGCCAGCGGCCGCGGGTGGTGCCGGAGTCGGAGTAGGACCCAGATCATCCGTTCGTGCTGAGCCCTTCGACAAGCTCAGGACAGGCCTGTCGAAGCACGTGTTTTGGGCGGTGCGCTATGCGGCACGTCCTTCGACAGGCTCAGGACGAACGGGGGGGAGCGGAAGTGCCCCCTGCGCCGCGTTTGTTTCGAGCGCAGTCTGGAAACCGGGTCTAGTGCTCCCCCAGCGTTTCTCGACTTCGCTCGAAACGAACGCTGGGGTCGAGGTGAGGCTGCTTAGCGCAACCCGCCCGATCAGCCCGCCTTTTCCGCCAGGACCGTCAGGCCCTTGGTCGTCACCTCGGCCAGGCCGCCCTCGACGCGGATCGCTTCGGGGGTGCCGCCGGCGGTCTTGTGGACCATGATCTCGCCGTCGCGGATCGTCGACATGAAGGGTGCGTGCCCCTCGAGCACGCCGAAGTCGCCCTCGCTGCCGGGGACGACGACCATGTGCACCTCCTCCGAGCGGAGGAGCTTTTCGGGAGTCACGAGTTCGAAGTGGAGGGGCATTTCCAAAACCTTCCCCCTCTCCCCTTCAGGGGAGAGGGCAGGGGAGAGGGGCAGTCAGTGACGGGAGCGTGTGGGGCATGCCCCTCTCCCAACCCTCTCCCCTGGAGGGGAGAGGGCTAGACGGTTACGCGTTCTCGGCCAGCTTCTTGGCCTTCTCGACCGCCTCGTCGATGCCGCCGACCATGTAGAAGGCAGCCTCGGGCAGGTGGTCGTACTCGCCCTCGACCACCGCCTTGAACGAGCGGACCGTGTCCTCGATCTGCACGAACTTGCCGGGGATGCCGGTGAAGACCTCGGCGACGTGGAACGGCTGACTGAGGAAGCGCTGGATCTTGCGCGCACGCGACACGGTCAGCTTATCCTCTTCGGACAGCTCGTCCATGCCGAGAATGGCGATGATGTCCTGCAGCGACTTGTACTTCTGAAGCGTCTGCTGGACCGCACGCGCGGTGTCGTAATGCTCCTGGCCGACGATGCGCGGCTCGAGCACGCGGCTGACCGAGTCGAGCGGGTCGACGGCCGGATAGATGCCGAGCTCCGAAATCGCGCGATTGAGGTTGGTCGTCGCGTCCAAGTGCGCGAACGACGTCGCCGGCGCCGGGTCGGTCAAGTCGTCGGCGGGCACGTAGATCGCCTGCACCGAGGTGATCGAGCCCTTGTTGGTCGAGGTGATGCGCTCCTGCAGCGCGCCCATGTCGGTCGACAGCGTCGGCTGATAGCCCACGGCCGAGGGGATGCGGCCGAGCAGCGCCGACACTTCGGAACCCGCCTGGGTGAAGCGAAAGATGTTGTCGACGAAGAACAGCACGTCCTGGCCTTCGACGTCGCGGAAATATTCCGCCATCGTCAGGCCCGACAGCGCGACGCGCGCGCGGGCGCCCGGCGGCTCGTTCATCTGGCCATAGACGAGCGCAACCTTCGAACCCTCGGACACGGCGTTGCCCGCCTCGTCCTTGGCGATGACGCCCGCGTCCAGGAACTCGTGATAGAGGTCGTTGCCCTCGCGGGTGCGCTCACCGACGCCGGCGAACACCGACACGCCGCCGTGACCCTTGGCGATGTTGTTGATGAGCTCCTGGATGAGCACGGTCTTGCCGACGCCGGCGCCGCCGAACAGGCCGATCTTGCCGCCGCGCGCATAAGGGGCGAGCAGGTCGATGACCTTGATGCCCGTGACGAGGATGCCCGCTTCGGTCGACTGGTCGACGAACTCGGGGGCCTTGGCATGGATCGGCGCGCTGCCCTCGGCACCGATGGGGCCGCGCTCGTCGATCGGCTCGCCGATGACGTTCATGATGCGGCCCAGCGTCTTGGGGCCGACGGGGACGGTGATCTGCGCGCCGGTGTCGGTCACGGTCTGGCCGCGGGTCAGACCCTCGGTCGAGTCCATCGCGATCGTGCGGACGGTGTTCTCGCCCAGATGCTGCGCGACTTCGAGCACCAGCCGGTTGCCGTTGTTCTCGGTCTCCAGCGCCGACAGGATCGCCGGCAGATGCGCCTCGAACGACACGTCGACGACGGCGCCGATCACCTGCGAGATACGGCCGACATTGTTGGTACCGCCGGCAGGGCGGATGAGTTCAGGCGCGGTTGCCATCTGCTTGTCCTTGGTCTGGGAATACCGGCGTCGTACCGGTCGGGCGATTGAAAGTCACGGTAATGGTGCGGTTCTCGCCGGCCTTGTCGACGGCGATCGATGCGGGTGCGCCGGCGATGCGGTCGTCGGAGGCCCGCTCGTCGAGGATCGGCTGGAGCGCCTTGTCGTCGGCCAGCGCATACTGGCCCATGAAGCCCTTCAGCACGTCGACGAAGCGCTGCTTGGCGGTGTCGGCATTGGCGGGATCGGTGATCGACAGCGTGAAGACGAGCCGATCGATGTGGTCGGCATCCGCACCCGCCGCCTCGAAAGTGCCGGTGTTCGGCGTCTTCGCGGCCGATTGCGACAACGTGATCGGGTTGCCCTTCGACAGGAAGGTCGCGCCGTCCGCGGCATAGTCGCCGGCGCGGAACCCGAACTGGTTGGCGCGGCCGATCGCTTCCTTGGGCGCGCCGAACGCGCGGTCCCAACCCTGCATCGTCGCGGCGGTCTGCGCTTGCCTGGCCTCGTTCTCGAGCACGGTCGGCCCGCTCTCGCCGCAGGCGGCGAGCAGGACGACGGGCAGGAGGGCGAGGGCCGCGCGCATCGGGATCAGAGCGCCTCGGCGCCCGAGATGATCTCGACCAGCTCGGTGGTGATCGCGGCCTGACGGCTGCGGTTGTATTCGATCTGGAGTCGCTTGATAAGGTCGCCGGCGTTGCGCGTGGCGTTGTCCATCGCGGTCATCTTCGACCCCTGCTCCGACGCCGCATTCTCGCGCAGCGCTCGGAAGATCTGGATCGCGATCGCGCGCGGGAGCAGGTCGGCGAGGATCGATTCCTCGTCGGGCTCATATTCCATCACCGCGCCGCCATCGGTGTCGTTGGCGGCCGTGGCGGGCACCTTGACCGGCAGGATCTGCTGCTCGGTCGGCTCCTGCGTCAGCACCGACTTGAACGTGGCATAGAACAGGTGCGCGACGTCGAACTCGCCCGCCTGGAAGCGCGCGATCAGGTCGTCGGCATAGGCCCGGGCGCTATCGAAGGTCAGCTTGCCTAAGTCGCCGGGCTCGTCCGAATGCACGATCCGGTCGCGATAAAGCCGCGCGAGCACGCCGCGGCCCTTCTTGCCGATCGTGTAGAATTTGACCGTCTTGCCCTCGGCGATCAGCGCGTCGGCGCGGCGGCGGGCGGCGCGGGCGATATTGGTGTTGAACGCACCCGCCAGCCCCTTGTCGCTGGTCGCGACGACGATCAGGTGGACCTGGTCCTTGCCGGTGCCCGAGAGCAGCAGGGGCGCGTTGTCCGCGCCGCCGACCTTGGCCGCCAAGCGCGCGACGACGCCCTCCAGCCGCTGGGCATAGGGGCGCCCGGCCTCCGCCGCTTCCTGCGCGCGGCGCAGCTTGGCGGCGGCGACCATCTTCATCGCCTTGGTGATCTTCTGGGTCGACTTGACCGAGTTGATCCGGAGTTTGAGCGCCTTGAGCGAGGCCATTCTATTGTCCTTCTCCCTCTCCCCTTCAGGGGAGTTTGGGCGAGGTGGTGGTCGAGACTGCCCCCGGCAGTCTCTAGATCATGCCGGGGGCATGATCGACCCCCCACCTCGACCAAACTGGCCGGGGAGAGGGGCAGTCACGAGCGGGAGCGTCCGGGGCCAGGCCCCTCTCCCAACCCTCTCCCCTGAAGGGGAAAGGGCTATATGTCACGCGAACGTCTTGGCGAAGCCGTCGAGCGCGCCCTTGAGCTTGCCCTTGGTGTCGTCCGACAGGTCCTTGCTGTCGCGGATCGCGGTCAGCACGTCGGCGTGCTTCGAGCGCATCTCGGCCAGCAGCGCCTGCTCGTAACGGACGACGTCGGTCACCGCGACGGCATCGAGATAGCCGTTGGTGCCCGCGAAGATCGACACCACCTGCTCCTCGAACGGCATCGGCGAGAACTGCGCCTGCTTCAGCAGCTCGGTCAGGCGCGCGCCGCGGTTGAGCAGCTTCTGCGTCGAGGCGTCGAGGTCCGAACCGAACTGCGCGAACGCCGCCATCTCGCGATACTGGGCGAGCTCGAGCTTGATCGAGCCGGCGACCTTCTTCATCGCCTTAGTCTGTGCGGCCGAGCCGACGCGGCTGACCGAC
Source organism: Sphingomonas sp. Y38-1Y (assembly GCF_032391395.1). Classification (NCBI taxonomy): domain Bacteria; kingdom Pseudomonadati; phylum Pseudomonadota; class Alphaproteobacteria; order Sphingomonadales; family Sphingomonadaceae; genus Sphingomonas; species Sphingomonas sp. Y38-1Y. The sequence continues at coordinate 3,344,883 of NZ_CP135916.1, read as the reverse complement.
AGGCCGACGTTGATCGCCGGGCGGATGCCCGCGAAGAACAGGTCGGTCTCGAGGAAGATCTGGCCGTCGGTGATCGAGATCACGTTGGTCGGAATGTACGCCGACACGTCGCCCGCCTGCGTCTCGATGATCGGCAGCGCGGTCAGCGAGCCGTTGCCATTCTCGTCGTTCATCTTCGCCGCACGCTCGAGCAGGCGCGAGTGGAGATAGAAGACGTCGCCCGGATAGGCTTCGCGGCCCGGCGGACGGCGCAGCAGCAGCGACATCTGACGATAGGCGACCGCCTGCTTGGACAGGTCGTCATGGACGATCACGGCGTGCATGCCGTTGTCGCGGAAATACTCGCCCATCGCGGTGCCGGTATAGGGCGCGAGGAACTGAAGCGGCGCGGGCTCCGAGGCGGTCGCGGCGACGACGATCGAATACTCCATCGCGCCATTCTCTTCGAGCTGGCGGACGATCTGCGCGACGGTCGAGCGCTTCTGGCCGACCGCGACATAGATGCAATAGAGCTTCTTGCTCTCGTCGCTGCCCTGATTGGCTTCCTTCTGGTTGATGAAGGTGTCGATCGCGACGGCGGTCTTGCCGGTCTGGCGGTCGCCGATGATGAGCTCGCGCTGGCCACGGCCGACGGGAACGAGCGCGTCAAGCGCCTTGAGGCCGGTCTGCATCGGCTCGTGCACCGACTTGCGCGGGATGATGCCCGGCGCCTTCACCTCGACGCGGCTGCGCTTTTCGGCGACGATCGGGCCCTTGCCGTCGATCGGGTTGCCGAGCGCGTCGACGACGCGGCCGAGCAGGCCGCGGCCGACGGGGACGTCGACGATCGTGCCGGTACGCTTGACCGTGTCACCCTCGCGGATCTCGGCGTCCGAGCCGAAGATCACGACGCCGACATTGTCGGCCTCGAGGTTGAGCGCCATGCCCTGCGCGCCGTTGGCGAACTCGACCATCTCGCCCGCCTGGACGTTGTCGAGGCCGTGGACGCGCGCGATGCCGTCGCCGACCGACAGCACCTGGCCCGTCTCCGACACCTGCGCTTCGGTGCCGAAATTGGCGATCTGGTCCTTGATGACCTTCGAGATTTCTGCGGCGCGGATGTCCATTTTCAGCCCTTCATGGCATGTGCGAGGGAGTTGAGGCGGGTCTTGATCGAGCTGTCGATCATCTGGCTGCCGATGCGCACGACCAGCCCGCCGAGCAGGCTGGGGTCGACCGACAGCTCGACATTGACGTCACGGCCGACGCGGGCGCGAAGCTGCTGCTTCAATGCGTCGACCTGATCGTCGGCAAGCGGATGCGCCGACACGACCTCTGCCGTCGTCTCGCCGCGATGGCGCGCGGCGAGCGTGCGGAACGTCTTGATGATGGCGTTGAGGTCGCGCAGGCGGCCGTTCGCCGCGAGCACGCCCAGGAACTTGGTGGTGACCGGATCGAGGCCCAGCGTCTCCGCCACCGCCGCGACGGCGCGGCCGGCTTCGACGCGGCCGATCAGCGGGCTTTGCGTCAGCGCCTTGAAATCAGGCGATTCGGTCAGCGCCTGGCGAACGGTCGCCAGGCTCGTCTCGACCGCGGAAAGCGACTGCTGCTCACGCGCGAGATCGAAGAGCGCGGTCGCATAGCGTCCGCTTAGGCTGGCCTGAATACCGCCGGAAGTCTCCACGCGCGTTCCTTTTCGCGAACCTTGGGTATCCCATCGCGCCGGGTGCGCGAACAGAGCCGCGACAAAGGCGGCCCGGTCGGGACAGGCGCGCGGCTAGCAACTTAATCGCGCGGGTGCAAGTCGTGGGGGGCGGCGCGCTTGCCTCCATCCGCAGTGCGACTATCGTCGATCGCAGGGGAAATCGGGGGTGATCGAGATGGGTGGAAAACGATTCGCGGCGGCGATGGCGCTCGCGTGCGTGGCAAGCGGCGCCGCGGCGGAAGCGGTGCGGATCGCGGCGCTCCGCGCGCCCGCCTCTCGCGAGGTGGCGATGGCGCGCAGCCTGGCGATCGGGCGGATCGGCGGTCGTGACGGGGCGCAGCTCGGCCTCGCGCTGGAGCGCGCATTGTCCGGCGCAGGGATCGGCGGACAACCCTGGTTCGATGTGCTGGCCGGCCGCCGCGGCGAGGATCGCGCCGACATGATCCTCGACGGCGTCGCCGAAACCGATGTCGACGAGGGGCGCATCAAGCTGAAGCGTCAGCGCTGCATCGAGGGTACCGACGACAAGTGCGCGAAGCGCGGCGAGGTCGAGCTCGACTGCACGAGCCGCACCATCAACGTCGTCGGCGACTTGCGCGTCGTCGACGGCGAGGCGGGGCGGGTCGCCTGGAGCGAGCGCAAGCAACGGAGCGACCAGACGAGCTGGTGTCCGGGCGACAGCCGCCCGGCCGGCGTCGAGCAGGTCGTCGCACGCCTGCTCGGATCGATGGCGGACGAGGTCGCGGGCGAACTGGCGCCGCGCGACTCGAACGACAATGTCCGCTTTCGCGAGGGCCGCAGGGGTATGGACAAGGCGACGGGCGAGCGGTTCAAGGTGGCGATCCGACTGACCCAGCGCGACCTGCCCGCCGCCTGCGCCGAGTTCGCGGCGATGCCGGACCATCCGTCGACGCTGTTCAACCGCGCACTGTGTGCCGAGGCGCGCGGCGATCATGCCGGGGCGGAGAAGGGGTTCGCCGATCTCGCGCAGACCGACCGCGACGGCGACGTCCGCGACAGCCTCGCGCGCGTGCGCGGAACGATGATGGTGCGGGAGCTGATCGCGGCGAGGCGGTAGCTCTTCAATCGTCACCCCGGACTTGTTCCGGGGTCCACCTGACAGCCTACTTAGCGGCTAGTTGGGTGTGCGGCGTGGCAACTTGCGACGCTTCCATTTCAGCGGCTTCTGCCCGCGGCCAAGTGGACCCCGGAACAAGTCCGGGGTGACGACGATCGACGCCTCAGTTCAGCGCCGTGCCGCCGACCGTCAGCCCGCCGATCAGCAGCGTCGGCTGGCCCACGCCCGCCGGCACCGCCTGACCGCCCTTGCCGCACATGCCGACGCCCTCGTCGAGCGCGAAGTCGTTGCCGATCCCCTCGACCTTGGTCAGCGCGGTCGGGCCGTCGCCGATCAGCATCGCACCCTTGATCGGCGCGCCGAGCTTGCCGTTCTCGACCATGTACGCCTCCGTGCAGGAGAAGACGAACTTGCCCGAGACGATGTCGACCTGGCCGCCGCCGAAGCTGGTGGCATAGATGCCGCGCTTGATGCGCGAAAGGAGCTCGGCCGGATCGTCGCGGCCGGCGCGCATGAAGGTGTTGGTCATGCGCGGCATCGGCGCGTGCTGAAAGCTTTCGCGCCGTCCGTTGCCGGTCGGCTGCACGCCCATCAGCCGCGCATTGAGGCGATCGTGGATATAGCCCTTGAGCACGCCGTCCTCGATCAGGACGTTCTCCTGGGTCGGCGTCCCTTCGTCGTCGATCGACAGCGATCCGCGCTTGTTCAGGATCGATCCGTCGTCGACGACGGTGACGCCCCGGGCCGCGACCTGTTCGCCGATGCGGCCGGCATAGACGGAGCTGCCCTTGCGGTTGAAGTCGCCCTCCAGGCCGTGCCCGACCGCCTCGTGCAGCATGACGCCGCACCAGCCGGGGCCGAGCAGCACGGGCATCTCGCCCGCGGGAGCGGCGACCGCCTCCAGGTTGACGAGCGCCTGGCGCAGCGCCTCGTCCACCGCGCGGTTCCACGTCTCGGGCGCCATGATCCGGTCGTAGAGCTCGCGCCCGCCGATCCCGAACGATCCCGATTCGCGCCGGCCGTTCGCCTCGACCACGATCGAGACGTTGAGGCGGACGAGCGGCCGGACGTCGGTGGCGGTGAAGCCGTCGGGGCGGACGATCTCGACGACGTTCCACGATCCGGTCAGGCCGACGCTGACCTGTGCGACGCGCGGGTCGCGGGCGCGCGCGGCGGCGTCGATCGTCTGGCACAGCGCGACCTTGTCGGCGAAGGGCACGAGGTCGAGCGGATCGGCGGCGGTATAAAGGTGTCGGTTGTTGCCGCGGGGCGGGGCGGCCTTGGCTTGCCGCGCGGGATCGATCAGCGCCATCGTCGAGGCGGCCCGCGCGATCGCGTCGGCGGACAGCGCGTTGCCTTGCGCGAACGCGGTCTGCTCGCCCGAGACGGCGCGAAGGCCGAAGCCCGAATGGTTGTTGTACGACGCGGTCTTCAGCCGGCCGTCGTCGAACCCGAACGCCTCGCTATGCGAATATTGTAGGTAGAGTTCGCCATCCTCCGCACGGGTCAGCGCATCGCGGGTCAGGCGAAGCGCGGCGTCGGGATCGAGGGCATCGCCATAGAGGAAGGCGCGGGGATCGGCTGGGGTCATGTGGCCGATATAGGCGGGCGGTGTGCGATGTCGAAGGGGTGGGGGCGCACCTCGCCGGTGCGGCACCTTCTTAGTTACTTCCCCGGCGAAGGCCGGGGTCCAGTTGGGAAGGCCGATGTGGAAGCACGTTGCGCTTCATCAGCAGCGACGTCCCAGTTGGACCCCGGCCTTCGCCGGGGAGGTGCGTTTTGAATGGAAGGCCGTGCTCCCACGCAGGCGGGAGCCCAGGGCGGCGAGCGTTACGTTTGTGGCTCCGGGCTCCCGCCTTCGCGGAGCCCGACGGATTCTAGATCAGCCGGCGCGCGCCTTCATACGCGCGGCCGATTACCGACCCGCGCCGTCGCCGTGGTCGGGAAGCTTCGAGTGGTCCGCGCCGTCGGCCGGGCCGCCGATCAGCACGAAGCGGCGGTCGCAATAGCCGCAGTCGACATAGCCTGTCTCGTCGATCTGGAGCCACACGCGCGGGTGGCCGAGCGCGGGCTCGATGTCGCCGGCGCCGTCGCAGGCGACACGGGCATGGCTGGTGCGGACGAGTTCGGGCGGCGCGATCATGGGCCGGCGATTAGCAGCGGCATTCGGGGGCTGCAACGGGATCGCACCATCAGCCTCGAGCAAACGTCACCCCGGACCTGATCCGGGGTCCCGCTACTTCTTCTACGCGGCGGAAGAGGAAGTAAGCGGGATCCCGGATCAAGTCCGGGATGACGGGTGTGGTCGGCGCGAGCCGTCACCCCAATCGTCATGCCGGACTGGTTCCGGCATCCACCGTGCCGCAGGCACTCCGATGGCTGCTCCTGGGGGACGGTGGACCCCGGAACAGGTCCGGGGTGACGCGTCGATCGAGAGTGGCCGTCGCCTCAGCCAGAAGCGGAAGCGACGGCCCTCGTCTCACGCCGCCTTGGCGCGGCTGGCGCGCTTGCGCTCGTGCGGGTCGAGGAAGCGCTTGCGAAGCCGGATGGTCTTGGGCGTCACCTCGACCATCTCGTCGTCGTCGATGTACGCGATCGCCTGCTCCAGCGTCATCTTCCACGGCGGGGTCAGGCGGATCGAATCGTCCTTGCCCGACGCGCGGAAGTTGGTGAGCTGCTTCGACTTCATCGGATTGACCTCGAGGTCTTCCGGCTTGGCATTCTCACCGATGATCATGCCTTCGTAGAGCGCCTCGCCCACGCCGACCATCAGCACGCCGCGCTCCTCGAGCGGGCCGAGCGCATAGGCATTCGCCTCGCCCGCGCCGTTCGAGATGAGGACGCCGTTCTTGCGACCCTCGATCGGGCCCTTGTACGGGCCGTACTTCTCGAACAGCCGGTTCATGATGCCGGTGCCGCGCGTGTCCGACAGGAACTCGCCGTGATAGCCGATCATGCCGCGGCTGGGCGCGGAGAAGGTGATGCGGGTCTTGCCACCGCCCGAGGGACGCATGTCGGTCATCTCGGCCTTGCGGATGTTCATCTTCTCGACGACCGAACCCGAAAACTCCTCGTCGACGTCGATGATGACCGTCTCGTACGGCTCGGTGCGGCCGCCGGTCTCGTCCTCGCCGAACAGCACGCGCGGGCGGCTGATGCCGAGCTCGAAGCCCTCGCGGCGCATCGTCTCGATCAGCACGCCGAGCTGGAGCTCGCCGCGACCGGCAACCTCGAAGCTGTCCTTGTCGGCGCTCTCGGTCACCTTGATCGCGACGTTCGATTCGGCCTCGCGGAACAGGCGGTCGCGGATCATGCGCGACGTCACCTTGCTGCCCTCGCGGCCCGCCATCGGCGAATCGTTCACCGCGAAGCGCATCGACAGCGTCGGCGGGTCGATCGGCTGCGCCTGGATCGGGACGCTGACGCTGGTGTCGGCGATCGTGTTCGACACCGTCGCGACGGTCAGGCCGGCAAGGCTGATGATGTCGCCCGCCTGCGCCTCTTCGGTCGGCACGCGCTCCAGCCCGCGGAAGGTCATGATCTTCGACGCGCGGCCCGTCTCGATGACGTTGCCCTGTGCGTCCAGCGCGTGGATCGGCTGGTTGACCTTGACCTTGCCGCTGGTCACGCGGCCCGTCAGCACGCGGCCGAGGAAATTGTCGCGGTCGAGCAGCGTGACGAGGAAGGTGAAGGGCGCCTCTGCATCCAGCGCCGGCGGCGGGACATGGTCGACGATCTTCTGGAACAAGGGCGTCAGCGTGCCCTCGCGGCGATCCGGATCCTCGCTGGCATAGCCGTTGCGGCCCGAGGCGTAGAGGACGGGGAAGTCGAGCTGCTCGTCATTGGCGTCCAGCGACACGAACAGGTCGAAGACCTCGTCCAGCACTTCCTGGATGCGCTGGTCGGGACGGTCGACCTTGTTGACGACGACGATCGGCTTCAGGCCGAGCGCCAGCGCCTTGCCGGTGACGAACTTGGTCTGCGGCATCGCGCCTTCGGACGAGTCGACCAGGAGGACGACGCCGTCGACCATCGACAGGATGCGCTCCACCTCGCCGCCGAAATCGGCGTGGCCGGGCGTGTCGACGATGTTGATGCGCGTGCCTTCCCACTCGATCGAGGTGGGCTTGGCGAGGATGGTGATCCCGCGCTCCTTTTCGAGGTCGTTCGAGTCCATCGCGCGCTCTTCGACGCGCTGGTTATCGCGGAAGGTGCCCGACTGGCGGAAGAGCTGGTCGACGAGCGTGGTCTTGCCGTGGTCGACGTGGGCGATGATCGCCACGTTGCGGAGGTTCATACGTGTTCCGTTGGGTTTGGCCGCGCCCGTTACGCAGGCATCGGGCGCGCGCTTAGCTTATTTGCTGCGAACGCGAAAGGGGGCGGGGCTTCAAGCACTGTCACCCCGGACTTGATCCGGGGTCCCGCTTCTTCCTTCTCGGGCCGGCGAGAAGGAGCGGGATCCCGGCTCAAGGCCGGGATGACGGTTGTGCAAGTGAGCGTTGCCGAGAATTGTGGTTCACGCGGAGGCGCGGAGGCGCGGAGGGGCTTTAGCGCGGCTGCGCGGCACAGCCACCTCGTCCTCTAATCCAAGCCGCTTTGCGGCAGTCCCTTCTTCTCCGCGCCTCCGCGCCTCCGCGTGAGATTATCCCGGCCGCCCCACGCGCTCGATCAGTGCCTGGGCGGCAGCGGGGGCGCGTTCCTTGGCGCCGTTGATCATGAAGGCGAAGACGTCGCGCGGCTGCTTCGCCGGTGCGTCGCCCACCACCGGCAGGTCGCCCGCCGGCTTGCCTGCCGCCCAGTCGCCGGCCCAATCCGCGAACCGGTCAAGCGTCGCCTTCGGAAAGCCCTGAGCCTCTTCCGCGACCGCGTTCTCGAACCGCGCATAGACGAAGTCGCCGGTCACGTCGCCGATGCCGGGATAATCGTCCGACCAGGCATTGACGATCGCCACCCCGGCCGCCCGCGCCATGTCGATGAAGGCGGGATCGCGAAAGCTCTCGTGCCGGACCTGCACCGCGTGGCGCAGCGGCGTTCCCTCGTGGGTCGCCGGCAGCAGCTTGAGAAAGGCGCCGAAATCGTCGGCATCGAACTTCTTGGTCGCCATGAACTGCCACAGGATCGGCCCCAGCCGGTCGCCCAGCGCGGTCACGCCCTGCTCGAAGAACTTGGCCATTGATTCGCCCGCGTCGGCCAGCACCTTGCGGTTGGTGACGTAGCGCGAGGCCTTCACCGCAAAGACGAAGCCGTCGGGCACCGCCCTGGCCCAGTTCTCGAAGCTCTCGGGCTTGAAGCGCGAATAATAGGTGCCGTTGATCTCGATCGCGGTCATCACGCCCGCGGCGTGCTCCAGCTCGCGCTTGTGCGGCAGCTTCTCGGGATAGAAAACGCCGCCGCGCCAGGGCTCATAGGTCCAGCCGCCGATGCCGACGCGTATCGTGCCGTTCTTCATGCCGAGCCCCCTAGCAGCTTCGGCCCCGCCGTGCGACGCTCGCCGCAATTCAAAGAGGAGGACGCCGATGCTTCCCCGCCGCAGCTTCACTGCCGATCGCCTGCCGGCGCCGCGCGCCGCGGTCGGGCATGTGCGCCTCGACTTCGCCGGATCGGCGCATGACGACGATCATCCCATGCATGACCTGTCGGGCGCGGCGTTCGTCGGCACGACGCTGTTCGTTGCCGGGGACGAGGGGGCGCGGATCGAACGTCTGGTGCCGGCCGGTGAGGGTGTGTGGGGCGAGCACCGCCCCTTCGACCTCAAGGCGCTGCTGGGCCTCGAGGACGAGGGCGAGATCGACGTCGAGGGCCTCGCCTATGCCGAGGACGACTGGCTGTGGGTAACGGGCAGCCACGCGCGCACCCGCCCCAAGCCCAAGCGGCAGGAAGAGGGCGGGGCGCCGCGCATCGACGTGTCGCGGATGGCCAACCTGAAGGACACGCGCGCTCGCTGCATCCTCGCGCGGCTACCGCTCGCGGTTGGTACGGACGGGCGCGTCGAGCCCGTGGCGCGCGACGGTAAGCGCCGGGCGGGCCATGTCCGGCTGACCGACCGGCATGGCAGCAAGCTTGCCCGGCTGTTCGCCGAGCATCCGCTCACCGGCCCGTTCACCCGCATCGCCGCCAAGGAGGGCGGGCTGGATATCGAGGGGATCGCCGTTGCCGGGGCGCGCGTGGCGCTGGGGCTGCGCGGGCCGGTGATCGCCTGTCACGCGCTGATCGCCGAGCCGCTGATCGTGCCGAAGAAGCGCGGGCGGCTGAACCTGGGGCCGGAGCTTGCGATCCGGCTGCTCGACCTGGACGGCATGGGCGTGCGCGACCTGCTGGCGAGCGGGGACGACCTCTTCATCCTTGGCGGTCCGACACAGGCGATCGACGGACGCGTGGCCGTGTGGCGCTGGGCGGGGTGGCGCACAGATCCCGCGCGCGACACGGGCGACGCCGTCGTCCACCGGCCCGAGCGACTGTTCGACCTGCCGGTGCGGCACGGCGTCGACCGGCCCGAGGCGATCGAGTGGCTGCCCGGCGCGACCGGCCGGCGGATGCTCATCCTCCACGACGGCCCCGCCGCCGATCGCTTCGAGACCGGGCGGATGAGCGTGCTCGCCGACGTGATCGCGCTGGGGGAGCCGCCGCGCGCGAGGAGTTGACGGCCCCTACAATCCTGTTATGCGGTATAGCAATAAAGCCGAGGAGCAGGATTGGCCATGTCAGAGCGCGCGCCCGAAGATACCGTTGCCGTCACCGTCGAGAACCGCATCGCCTGGGTGCGTTTCAACCGGCCCGAGAAGCGCAACTGCATGTCGCCCAATCTCAACCGGCGGATGCTCGAGGTGCTGACCGATCTCGAGTTCCGCGAGGATGTCGGCGTAGTCGTGCTGACCGGCGAGGGCACCGCCTGGTCGGCGGGCATGGATCTGAAGGAATATTTCCGCGAGAACGAGGAAAAGGGCCTGTGGGCGACGCGCAAGGCGCAGCGCGAGGCCTATAGCTGGTGGGAGCGGCTGCGCTGGTTCGAGAAGCCGACGATCGCGGCGATCAACGGCTGGTGCTTCGGCGGCGCCTATGGCCCGCTGTTCGGCTGTGACCTGGCGGTCGCGGCGGAGGACGCGCAATTCGGCCTGTCCGAGATCAACTGGGGCATCCTGCCCGGCGGCGGCGCGAGCAAGGTGATCGCCGAGCTCACCGGCTTCCGCAACGCCATGTACCACGCGATGATGGGCGAGAATGTCGACGGCAAGAAGGCCGCCGAATGGGGCCTGGTCAACGAGGCGGTCCCCGCCGACCGGCTGAAGGACCGCGTGACCGAGATCGCCACCGTCCTGCTGGGCAAGAACGCGCACGCGCTGCGCGCCACCAAGTGGGCGGTCCGCCGGGTCCGCGAGATGACCTATGACAATGCCGAAGACTATCTGATCCGCGCGCAGGAGGCGGCGAACTATTTCGATAGCGAGGGGCGCAAGGAAGCGACCCGCCAGTTCATCGACGACAAGACGTTCAAGCCGGGCCTCGGCGCCTACGACCTCGACAAGAAGCGCGACTGAACCGCCAACATCAGGCCAACCTATCAGGGGAGTGACGCGATGAGCCGGATCGATCCCGCGCGCATCCAGCGCCTGCTGCGCCCGCAATCCGTCGCGGTGGTGGGCGCCAGCGACAAGCCCGGCGCCTTGGGTGCGTCGGTGCTCGGCAATCTCGACCGCCACGGCTTTGCCGGCCCGGTCTATCCGATCAATCCCAAGCGCGAGGCGATCGGCGCGCGGCCATGCCTGCCGAGCGTCGACGCGCTGCCCGAGGGCGTCGATGTCGCGGTGCTGGCGATCCCGCGCGACTTCGTGCTCGACACCGTCCGCGGTCTCGCCGCGCGCAAGGTCGGCGGCGCGATCATCTTCTCCGCGGGCTTTGCCGAGGGGGGCGCCGAGGGCCTGGCCGAACAGGCCGAGATCGGCCGCATCGCCGAGACAAGCGGCATGGTGATCGAGGGGCCGAATTGCCTCGGCCTCGTCAACTATGTCGACGGCATCCCGCTGACCTTCGTCGAGACGCCCGGCCGCAAGCCCGAGGGGCGCCGCGCGGTCGGCGTCGTCTCGCAATCGGGCGCGATCGCCGCGGTCCTGTCGACCGTCCTCCTCGCCCGCGATGTCGCCGTCAGCTATTCGGTATCGACCGGCAACGAGGCGGCGAGCGGTGTCGAGGATTATGTCGACTTCCTGGTCGACGACCCGCACACCCATGTGATCGCGATGGTGGTCGAGCAGTTCCGCGCGCCCGCCCGCTTCCTCGCCGCCGCCGCGCGTGCGCGCGCCGCGGGCAAGCCGATCGTCCTCCTCCATCCCGGCAAGTCGAGTGCGGCACGCGAGTCCGCCGCGACGCACACCGGCGCGATGGCCGGCGACTACAAGCTGATGCGCGCCAAGGTCGAGCGCGCGGGCGTCGTCATGGTCGACACGCTGGAGGCACTGGGCGACGCGGCCGAGATCGTGCTGCGCTGTCCGGCGGTGACCCGCCCGAGTGTCGCGGTGCTGGGCGAATCCGGCGCGTTCAAGGCGCTGACGCTCGACCTGGCCGAAGCAATTGAGCTGCCGCTGGCGCCGCTGGGCGACGAGGACTCGCCCGCCCTTCGCGCCGCATTGCCGCCGTTCGTGCCGGTCAGCAACCCGCTCGACATCACCGCTCAGGGGCTGTCGCAGCCGTCGATCTACACCGACACGCTGGCGGCGCTTGCCGCCGACGACCGGGTGGGCGCGGTGGTCGCCGGGATCATCCAGGGCGACCCGGTGACCGCCGGCATCAAGGTGCCCGCGATCCTCAAGGCGATCGAGGCAGGCGCGGCTGCCAAGCCGCTGATCTTCGCCGGCCTGGACGAGGGTGCCGAGATGCCCGCGCATTACGTCGCGAGCCTGCGCGAGCATGGCGTGCCCTATTTCCCGAGTCCGGAGCGCGCCTTCCGCGCCCTTGCCGCGCTGACCGCGGCGGCGTCGCTCGACCTGACCGACGACAGCCCGGCACCTGCGGCGGTGCCGCAGCTCGCCGAGCTGTCGGGCGTGGTGCCGGAGTATCGGGGCAAGGCGCTGCTCGGCCCGCTCGGCCTGCCGTTCCCGGATGCTCGCTTCGCCGCCAGCCCGGACGAGGCGGTGGCCGCGGCCGAGGCGCTCGGCTGGCCGGTCGCGATGAAAGCGCAGGCGGCCGCGCTGGGTCACAAGAGCGATGCCGGCGGCGTCGCGCTCAACCTTGCCGATGCCGATGCGGTGCGGGCGGCATGGTCGACGATGTTCGACAGCGTCGCCGCCTATGACGCGTCGATCGTCCTCGACGGCGTGCTCATCGAGAAGATGGGCGCGCGCGGGACCGAGATGATCGTCGGCGCGCGCAACGATCCCGAATGGGGGCCGGTCGTGCTCGCCGGCTTTGGCGGGGTGACCGCCGAGATCCTTCAGGACGTGCGGCTGCTGACGCCGGACCTGTCGGAGGCGGCGATCGCCGCCGAGTTGATGAAGCTCAAGAGCGCAGCGTTGCTGGCGGGCTATCGCGGGTCGCCGGCGCTCGACGTGAAGGCGCTCGCGCGGCTGATCCGGACGGTCGGCGCGGTGCTCCTCGCCGAGCCGCGGATCGCCGAGCTCGATCTCAATCCGGTGATCCTCTACCCCGAGGGGCAGGGGGTGGTGGCGCTGGATGCACTGATGCTGCTGGAGGGCTGAGACTCAGGTCTGCGCGTGGAGCACGTGCTTCGACAAGCTCAGCACGAACGGATGTGTAGAAGCAACCGTTCGCCCTGAGCTTGTCGAAGGGCGTGCCCCAATCGCTGCCGCGCGATCAGGGCAGGCTGCGCACCGCGCCGCGGTCCTCCACCAGCGTCGGCGAACGCCCGGTCGCGGGACGCAGCGCCTCGCGGTCCTCGGGCGGGACGGTGGCGGTCGGGTTGGGGCGGAAATGTTCGGGCGCGCGGTCGTCGGGGCCGGGATGCGGCTTGTCGGCGGCGAGATCGGGGGCGGCATGGCCGTCCGCCGGAGAGCGGCGCGACAGGCCGCTCCACAAGGCGACGCCGACGGCGCCCGCCAGCACGCCGCCGGCCGCGGCATAGAGCGCGAAATTGGGTCGATTCGTGGCCATGTCGTTCCTTTCCAAGCGGTTGGTGCTGACAACTGGCCGGTGCGGGTACGGGTTCCTGCAACGGTGGCGCGGCCCGTGCAACACCACGACACCACCCCGGCGCAGGCCGGGGTCCACGGCCGCGGGCGCTGTGCTGCTTGACACTGGACCCCGGCCTGCGCCGGGGTGGTCGCTCTAGAAGGCGATGTGCGCTCACCTTCGTGATCCCCGCCTTGATCGTAGGCCCCGCTTTTTTCACTCCGCGCACAAGAAGCGGGATCCCGGATCAAGTCCGGGGTGACGGGTGTTGGAGGCGATGATGAACCGTCCCACGATCCTCCAACTCGCCCCGATGTCCTCCGACCTCGAAGCCGCGCTCGCCGCCCGAGGCGAAGTCGCGCGCACGCCTAGCGAAGCCTGGCTCGCAGAGCACGCCGCGGACGTTACCGCGATCGTCACCGGCGGCGGGACCGGGGCGCCGCGCGAACTGGTCGAGCGGCTGCCCAACCTCAGGCTGATCGCGATCAACGGCGTCGGCTATGACAAGGTCGATGTCGCGCACGCCGCGGCGCGGGGCGTGACGGTCACCAACACGCCGGGGGTGCTGACCGACGACGTCGCGGACTTGGCGGTCGGGCTCGTCATCGGCCTTCAGCGCAACCTCGTCGGCGCGGACCGGCACGTCCGCGACGGGCAGTGGCCGAAGGGCGAATTGCCGCTCGCGCGCAAGGTGACGGGGCTCCGGTTCGGGATCGTTGGACTGGGCCGGATCGGTCGGGCGATCGCCGATCGGCTGAAGGTGTTCGGGCCCGTCGCCTATACCGGCCGCACGAAGAAGGACGTCGATCTGCCCTTCCACCCCGACGCCGCCAGCCTTGCCGCCGCGAGCGACGTGCTGATCGTCGCGGTGTCCGCGTCGGCCGAGACGCGCCATCTGATCGACGCGGTGGTGTTGAAGGCGCTCGGCCCCGGCGGCGTGCTCGTCAACGTCGCCCGTGGGTCGGTGGTCGACGAGGCGGCGCTGGTCGCCGCGATCGACTCTCGCCAGATCGCCGGCGCCGCGCTCGACGTGTTCGCCGACGAACCGCACGTCCCGCAACCGCTGGTCGACAGCAACCGCACGCTGCTGACCCCGCATATCGCCAGCGCGACGGTAGAGACGCGCGCGGCGATGGCGGCGCTGGTGCTCGACAATCTCGACGCGTTCCTCGCGGGCCGGCCGCTGCCGACGCCTATCCCGCCGCCCTGATCCGCTCGATCAGCCAGCGCAGACCCGGGTCGCTCCGGCGGGTGAGGTGGTATTGCGCCATCTCGGCCAGCGGCGGGATCGCGACCGGCGACTCGGCGATCGCGAGCTCGAACCGCTCGGCGAGCAGGCGGGCAAGGCGCGCCTGAAGGAGCGTCAGCCAGTCGGTCTCGATCAGCAGCCACGGCAGCGGCGTAAACGACGGCGCGATCGCCGCCACCCGGCGCGTGAGGCCGAGCCGCTCCAAATACGCGTCGCCGAAGCTCGGCAGTCGCCCCTCGCCGATCGCGACCTGGACATGCGGCCAGGCGAGCATCGCCTCGGTGCTGAGCGGCCCGTCGAGCGCGGGATGGCCGCGGCGCCCGACGACGACATAATGATCCTCGAGCAGCGGGTCGGACGGGAGTTCGGGCGTCAGATAGGGCTCAAGCGTGATGAGCAGGTCGATGCCGCCGCTCTCGAGCAGCTCGAAGCGCCGTTCGCTCGGCAGCAGTAGTTCGACGCGGACATTGGGCGCCTCCGACGCCAGCCGCGCGATCAGCGGGAAGAGGACGGCGGTGGCGATATAGTCCGACGCCATGATCCGGAAACTGCGCGCCGACGTCGCCGGCTCGAAGTGGCGCGACGCGGCGATCAGCCCCTCCATCGTGCCGAGCGCCGCGCGCACCTGCGGTCCCAATGCCTGGGCAAGCGGGGTGGGATACATGCGCTTGCCCTGGGCGACGAGCAGGTCGTCGGCGAAGAAGCGGCGCAGGCGGGTGAGCGCGTTGCTCATCGCCGGCTGGCTGAGGTTGAGCCGGTCCGCGGCGCGCGACACGCTGCGCTCGTCGATCAGCGCATCGAGCGCGACCAGCAGATTGAGATCGAGACCCTTGAAGCGCACGCTGCCTCCCATTCACGCCGTGAATGAGGATGGATTGAAACAAAGATTTTTTCAATCGATCGCCAAGCGACTATCCCGCCGCCATCAGATCGAATGGGAGAGCGAGCATGAGCCGCGTTACTGAAATCCGCTATGTCGGCTACGGCGTCACCGACCTCGAGACCGAGCGCACTTTCTATCGCGAAGTGTGGGGCCTGAAGGAAGTCGGCGAGAAGGACGGCATGTGGCACTTCGCTGCCGAGGGCAATGACGAGCTCTATGTCGTTCGCCTGCGTGCGTCGGACGAGAAGCGCATCGACGTGATCGCGCTCGCCGCCGACAGCGATGCCGATGTCGACGCGCTCCATGACAAGGTCGTGGCGGCCGGCTGCAAGGTGATCTTCGCACCGCGCGAGCTGACGACGCTGGGCGGCGGCTACGGCTTCCGCTTCTTCTCGCCCGACGGCCTGCCCTTTGAAGTGTCGGCCGGGGTCGAGCGCGGCACGGCGCGCGAAATGGTCCGCTGGGACGGCGTGCCGCAGAAGATCAGCCACATCGTCCTCCACTCGCCCGACCACAAGGCGGCGGTGCAGTTCTTCCAGGACGTGCTGGGCTTCCGCCTGTCCGACTGGCTGGGCGACTTCATGGCGTTCCTGCGCTGCAACTCGGCGCATCACCGCTTCGCCTTCCTGCCGGGGCCGCCGTGCCTCAACCATGTCGCCTATGACATGCTGACGGTCGACGACATGATGCGCGGCATCAACCGGCTGAAGAAGAAGGGGACCGACCTTCGCTGGGGCCCGGGTCGCCACACCGCGGGCAACAACACGTTCAGCTATTTCACGACGCCGAACGGCTTCGCGGTCGAATATACGTCGGAGTTGGAGGACGTGGATTTCGACACGCACCAGCATCAGGTCCACGTCCCCGGCCCGCAGGTCATGGACCAGTGGGGCATCGGCGTCGGCGGTCCGCAGACGATGCCGCACCCGGAGGCCGACAAGGGCCTGTTCGTGGCGGCGGAGGCCTGATCGATGGCGCTCTACGAAGCCTTTCCGAACTATATCTGGAACCTGTCCGTCGCGATCGCGATGGAGAGCGGCGGGCGCATCGGCGAGATCGTCGACATGTGCCAGCCGATCAAGGACGCGGCGGCCGGCGGCGGCGATGCCGGCACCCCCGCCTTCATGAAGCAATGGGCGGCGATGGGCGACAAGCTGATCGAGCTTGCCGCCGAGGACGAGGCGAAAGGCCGTGCCTTCTCCGCGTCGGAGAAGCTGGAGCGCGCGTCGCTATATCTCTTCACGGCAGAGCGGATGCAGGGCCACGGTCATCCGGGGCGGATGGAGACGTACCGCAAGGCGCGCGAGACGTTCGACAAGTCGACCGCGCTCGGCCGCATCAACCGCGAGCGGGTCGAAATCCCGCTGGAGAGCGGCACCATGCCCGCGCTCTACACGCGCGCGGCGGGGCCGGGGCCGCACCCGGTGGTCGTCTATTGCAATGGTCTCGATAGCTGCAAGGAGCTCCTCTACTGGTCGCGCCTGCCCGAGGCGCTGGCGCGCCGCGGCGTCTCGACCCTGTGCGTCGATCAGCCCGGGTCGGGTGAGGCGCTTCGCCTCCAGAACCTGCCCGTCGATCCGCACAGCGAAAGCTGGGCGTCGAAGGCGGTCGACTGGCTGGAGCGCCAGGCGGACGTCGACCCCAAGCGCATCGGCATGACCGGCATTTCGCTGGGCGGTCATTTCGCGCCGCGCGCGGTCGCCTATGAGCCGCGCTTCGCGAGCGGCGCGGTCTGGGGCGCCAACCATAATTGGGCCGAGGTGCAGCAGAAAAGGCTGAAGCGCGAGGGCGAGAACCCCGTGCCGCATTACTGGGCGCACGTGATGTGGGCGTTCGGCGCCGACGACATGGACGACTTCCTCGCCAAGGCGGAGGGGATGAACCTCAACGGCCATATGGACGGCGTGAAGGTGCCCTTCCTCGTCACGCACGGCGCCGAGGATCGTCAGATCAGCGTCCAGTACGCGCACGACTGCTACGACCAGCTCGTCAATTCGCCGCGCCGCGAATTGAAGCTCTTCACCAAGCGCGAGGGCGGCGTGGAGCATGTCGGCGCGGACAATATGAGCTATGGCCGCGACTATATCGCCGACTGGTTCGCCGAGACGCTGGGGGGCCAGACGGCATGACGCGGCGGATCCTGGACTTGTCGATCACGCTCGATCCAGACGTCATCACCGATCCGCCGTTCATGCGGCCGAAGATCGAGTATCAGACCCATGCCGAAACGGTGGCGGAAGTGCAGAACTTCTTCCCCGGCGTGACCGCGGAGCAGTTCGTCGGCGGCGAGGGGTTCGCGGCGTCGGAGACGCTGACGCTGACGACGCACAACGGCACGCATCTCGACGCGCCATGGCATTATCATCCGACGCAGGACGGCGGAAAGCCGGCGATGACGATCGACGAGGTGCCGCTCGACTGGTGCTTCCAGCCTGGCGTGAAGCTCGACTTTCGCCATTTGCCCGACGGCCATGTCGTCACCGCGGCGGAGGTCGAGGCGGAACTCGCGCGGATCGGCCACGAGCTGAAGCCGCTGGAGATCGTGCTCGTCAACACCGCCGCAGGCGCGGCGCTGGGCGGGCCCGACTTCCTGGCCAAGGGGATCGGCATGGGGCGCGAGGCGACGCTCTATCTGACCGAGCGGGGCGTGCGCGTGACAGGCACCGATGCTTGGAGCTGGGACGCGCCGTTCGGCGCGACGGCGAAGCGCGTCGCCGAAACGGGCGATACGTCGCTGATCTGGGAAGGGCACAAGGCGGGCCTCGAGATCGGCTATTGCCACATGGAGAAGCTCACCAATCTCGACCAGCTGCCGCCCTCGGGCTTCATGGTCTCGTGCTTTCCCGCCAAGGTGAAGCGCGGGTCGGCAGGCTGGACGCGCGCAGTCGCGATCTTCGAAGGAGCGGACGCATGAGGCTCGCGACATTGAAGCGCGGCGGCCGCGACGGCACGCTGGTGGCGGTCAGCCGCGACGGCAGCCGGGTCGCGCCGGTGACGGGCTTCCCGACGCTGCAATCGGCGCTCGATACCTGGGATGCGGCCCAGGAAGCGCTCGCCGCCGCGGCCGACGCGGCGGAGGCGGGTGAAACGGTTGCGGCCGACGACTTTGCCGCGCCACTGCCGCGCGCGTGGCAGTGGCTCGACGGGTCGGCGTTCCCGACGCATGGCGACCTCATGCAGACGGCGTTCCACCTGCCGCCGATCGAGACCGACAAGCCGTTGATGTATCAGGGGATGAGCCACCGCTTCATCGCCCCCACCGACGACGTGCCGCTGCCGAGCGAGGCGGACGGGATCGATTTCGAGGGCGAATTCGGCGTGGTGACCGGCGACGTGCCGATGGGGATATCGGCAGACGCGGCGCTCGATCACATCCGGCTGGTCGTCCTCATCAACGACTGGTCGCTCCGCGCGATCGCGCCGGTCGAGATGAAGACGGGCTTCGGCTGGGTACAGGCCAAGCCCGCGTGCAGCACCGCGCCGTTCGCGGTGACGCCCGACGAACTGGGCGAGGCGTGGGCCGACGGCCGCGTCTGCCTGCCGCTGACGGTCGAGGTCGATGGCGAGTGGTTCGGCCACCCCAACGGCCGGGCGATGGCGTATGGCTTCCACGAACTGGTCGCGCATGCCGCGGCGACACGCGACCTTCCGGCGGGGACGATCATCGGGTCGGGGACGGTGTCCAATCCCGAGCATGCCGAGGTCGGATCGACCTGCCTGTCGGAGCGCCGCGCGATCGAGATGATCGCGGACGGCAAGCCCACGACCGGGTTCCTCCGCTTCGGCACGCGGGTGCGGATGCACGCCGGGCCGTTCGGGGAGATCGATCAGCGGGTGGTGCAGGGATAGAGGAAAGAAGCGGGACCCCGGATCAAGTCCGGGGTGACGAAATTGGCGGAGCGTAGCCCGTCCTCCGTCACGTCATCTCGGACTTGATCCGGGATCCCGCTTTCTACTCCCGGATCACGAACCCAACCGCGCCTGCTCGGCGATCCGCTGGCGTAGCCACGCCAGCCCCCGGTCGGTCGAGCGCGCGCGGTGGTGCTGCATCATCTCGCGCATCACCGGCAGCTCGATCGGCGGCTCGGCGATGGCGAGGCCGAGACCCGGCGCCATCACCCGCGCCAGCCGCTCGTGCATCAGCGCCAGCCGCTGCGTGCCCGGCAGCATCCACGGCGCCTGGATGAAGGAGGCGCACAGCACCTCGATCCGCCGCCCGTCGCCGCGCTGACGCATCCAGTTCTCGATGAAGGTGCCGTCGCGCGACACGCTGACCGCGACATGGCCGCAGCCATAGAAGTCCGCCTCCGTCATCGCCCGCGCGAACACCGGGTTGCGCGCGCAGCCGACGACGACGTGCCGTTCCTCGAACATCAGCTCGCGCGGATGGTCCGCCTCCAGGAACGTCTCGGGCGAGATGAGGAGGTCGATCTCGCCATGCTCCAGCATCGCGCCGATGTTGCTGCGCGGGAGCGTGATGTCGAGGCGGATGCCCGGTGCCTC
This sequence comes from Sphingomonas sp. Y38-1Y, assembly GCF_032391395.1. NCBI lineage: Bacteria > Pseudomonadati > Pseudomonadota > Alphaproteobacteria > Sphingomonadales > Sphingomonadaceae > Sphingomonas > Sphingomonas sp. Y38-1Y. The sequence goes on along the minus strand of NZ_CP135916.1, from coordinate 3,325,367 downwards.
CGCCTCCAGCCGGGGGAGCAGCGGCGAGATCAGCACGGTGGTGATATAGTCCGACGCGATCAGCCGGAACACGCGCTTCGACTGGCCGGGCTCGAATGCCATCCCCGTCGACAGGATGCTGCGCAGCTCCAGGATCGCGGCAGAGACCTGCGGCGCCAGCACCAGCGCGTTGGAGGTCGGCAGCATGCGGCGGCCGTTCTGGACAAGGATGTCGTCGTCGAACGCCTCGCGAAGGCGCTTGAGCGCCGCGCTCATCGCCGATTGCGTGACGTTCATCCGCCGCGCCGCCCGCGTCACGTTCCGCTCCTCGACGAGCACGTCGAACGCGACGAGGAGGTTGAGGTCGAATTGGTTTAGCCGCATGATCCATCGATCCCGCTTATGGGTTGCGATCAGAACAATGCGTTAGACCGATTGCTGACGCTCCGCCATCCTCCATGCCTGAACGCGCCCGGCAAGCATCGGGTGGTCGCACACGGGAGGACAGGATGCGAAAAACACTCACGCTCGGTACGGCGATGGCCCTGGCCCTGATCGCACAGCCGGCGCTGGCGCAGGAAGTCACCAACTCGGCGCCCGCCGACCCCGCCGATGCAGCGGCGGACGGCACGCCGCAGGAAGACGGGCTGGGCGACATCATCGTCACTGCACAGCGCCGATCGGAATCACTCCAGCGCGCCGCTGTCGCGGTCACCGCCGTCACCGGCGATGCGCTCGCCAATGCCGGCATCACCGAGACCGCGAACCTCGGCAAGCTCGTCCCCGCGCTCGTCGTCCAGCCGACGGGCGGCACGACCAGCTTCTTCCTGCGCGGCGTCGGCACCAATTCGCAGAACTCCTTCTCGGAGAACGCGGTCGCGTTCAACTTCAACGGCGTCTATGTCGGCCGCCCGACCGCCCCCGCAGGCGTGTTCTACGACCTGGAGCGGGTCGAGGTGGTCAAGGGGCCGCAGGGCACGCTCTATGGCCGCAACGCCACCGGCGGCGCGATCAACGTGCTGCCGCGCAAGCCCGAGCTCGGCAAGTTCGGGGTCGAGGGGCTGCTCGAATACGGCAACTACGATGCCAAGAAGGCGTCGGGCGCGATCAACCTGCCGCTGGGCGATACGATCGCGCTGCGCGTCGCGGGGCAGGTGGTCGACCGCGACGGATACATCAGCGACGGTTATGACGACGAGCGGGGCGAGGCGGTGCGCGCGTCGCTGCTGATCCGGCCGTCGGACTTGTGGTCGATGACGATCGTCGGCGACTATTACAACCAGCATGGCAAGGGCGCGGGCGCGGTCCTGCTTCCCTATGCCGGCCTCAACGCGCCGCCGCTAGAGGACCGCGTCAGCGTGTCCGACCCGCGCGCCCAGGCTGCGATCGCCGGGTTCGCGGCCGGCATCTTCGCGCCACCCTTCTGCGGCGGGCAGGGCGGCTTCGTTCGGTCGGGCTGCGTCGCGCAGGCAGGGAGCGACGGCTTCCTCGACAACCAGTTCTATGGCCTGTCGGCGACGGTCGAGGGCGATCTCGGCTTCGGCAAGCTCACCGTCATCCCGGCGTGGCGCAAGTCGGACGTCAATTTCCGCACCTATCTGCCGGGCTTCCGCGGCGACATCACCGACCTTTCCGAGCAGATGTCGGTCGAGGCGCGGCTGGCGTCGAACGACGACCAGCGCCTCCGCTACGTCGTCGGGGCCTTCTTCTTCGACGAGAAGCAGCGCGCGGTGAACTTCTTCCGCCAGGGCAACATCTCGACCACCCGGTTCACGCCCAACCTTCGAACCGAGAGCATCGCCGGGTTCGGCCAGCTCACCTTCGACGTGGCCGACGGCTTCCGCCTGGTGGCGGGCGGTCGATATACGCGAGAGGACAAGCGCCAGCGCACCTCGACCGCGTCGGGCGGCCTGCCCGGGCCCATCGAGCCGCCGCTGAGCGCGCCGTTCACCGGCTCGCTCACCTTCGAGAAGTTCACGTGGAAGGCGGGGGTCGAGTTCGACGCCGGCCCGGCCTCGCTCCTTTACGCCAACGTCGCGACCGGCTTCAAATCGGGCGGCTTCTTCGTCGCGCAACCGCCCAACAACACCTTCGCGCCGGAAACGCTGACCGCGTACACCGCCGGCGCCAAGAACCGCTTCTTCGGCAACAAGCTGCAACTGAATGTCGAGGCGTTCTACTGGGATTATAAGGACCAGCAGATCACCTATGTCGGCGGTGTGCCGACCGGCAACGGGCTGATCGCGCAGGGGTCGATCACCGTCAATGCGGGCAAGTCGCGCATCTATGGCGGCGAGGTCGAGCTGCGCTTCGCGCCCAGCCGCAACGACCTGTTCAGTGCCGTCGCCCAGTATCTGAACGGCCGCTATGACGAGCTGACCACCGCCAATTTCTCCCCCACCGGCGCGCCGGTGGCGACGGGGTGCACCACGCTCGGCAGTCGCGCGGCCAATCCGGGGATCAACGGCGCGCGGTTCTATGACATCGACTGTTCGGGCCGGCCGACGGTCAACTCGCCCGAATGGTCGTTCAACCTGGGCTATGAGCGGACCTTCCCGCTGGGCGGCCAGTTCGACCTCGTCGCCGGGGTGCGCACCAACATCGAGACGAGCCGCTTCCTCGACGCCAACTACCGGCCCGAGTTCCGCCAGGACGGCTTCATGATGTCCGACGCGTTCCTGACGCTGCGCGCCGAGGGCTGGAGCCTGACGGGATTCGTCAACAATATCGAGGATGCCGAGGTGCTGGCGCGCGCGGGGGCGCGGCCGATCCTCGACTTCCCCGTCGGCACGCTGCGCCCGCCGCGGACCTATGGCGTGCGCATGGGTTTCGACTTCTGATGCTCCCGCTCGCGCTGGCGCTGATCGCGGGGGTGCAGGCCGCCCCCGCCGATGGCTGGATCACGCTCGGCACGATGGGCGGGCCGGTGGCGGCGCCGGAGCGCGCGCAACCGGCCAACGCACTGGTGCGCGGGCGCGACGTCTATCTGGTCGACGTCGGCGACGGGGCGGCACAGCAGCTCGCCAAGGCGGGCTACCGGCTGCCGCAGGTGAAGGCGGTGTTCCTCAGCCACCTGCATGTCGATCATACCGGCGGGCTCGCCGCGCTGATCGGCCTGCGCGACCAAACCGACGTTCGCGAGGTGCTGACCGTCTATGGCCCGCCGGGCACCCAGGCGCTGGTCGATGGCATCACCGCCTCGCTGCGCCCTGCCGCGGTTGCGGGTTACGGCATTCCCGGCCAGCGCTGGCCCGCGCCCGAAAGCATCGTCCGCGTCGTCGAGATCAAGGGCGGGGCGAGCCTCCGCGTCGGCGACATGACCGTCCGCACCGCGCAGAACACGCATTACGACTTCGCGCCCGGCAGCGCCGACGACCGCGCGTTCAAGTCGCTTTCCTATCGCTTTGACCTGCCCGGGCGCTCGATCGTCTATACCGGCGACACCGGGCCGAGCCCCGCGGTCGCGGCGCTGGCAAAGGGCGCCGACCTGCTGGTCAGCGAGATGATCGACCTTGACCTCACGCTGGCGGCCGTCGCGCGCAATTCGCCGGCCATGCCCGCACCGGCCAGGGCCAAGCTGACGCAGCATCTCTCGACCCACCACCTGACGCCCGACGCGGTCGGCGCGCTCGCCGCCGATGCGGGGGTGAAAGCGGTGACGGTCACGCATTTCGCGGGCGGCAGCGATCCTGCCCGCCTCGCCGACTATACCGCGCGCATCCGCGCCCGCTTCGGCGGCACGATCGCGCTCGCCAACGACCTCGACCGGTTCTGAAGGGCCAACATGCAAGACCTCAACATCCTCGTCATCGGCGGCGGCATTGGCGGGCTGACCTCCGCCATCGCGCTGCGCGCCAAGGGCCACCGCGTCACCGTGATCGAGCGCGATCCGGACTGGTCGGTGTACGGCGTCGGGATCATCCAGCAGTCGAACGTCATCCGCGCGATGGCCGAACTCGACCTGATCGACGAGTATCTCGCTGCCGGCGTCGGCTTCGATGCGGTCGAGATCTATACGCCGGATGGCACCCGCGTCGCGCGCGTGCCGGTGCCGCGGCTGGTCGAAGGCTATCCCGCCAGCATGGGCGTGCCGCGCCCGGCGCTGCACAAGGTGCTGGGCGACCGCACGATCGCGAGCGGGGCCGAGGTGCGGCTGGGCGTGACCGCGAACGCGTTCGAGGACGACGGGAAGGGCGTCGACGTCACCTTCTCGGACGGGACGACCGGCCGCTTCGATCTCGTCATCGGCGCCGACGGCGTCTATTCGCAGACGCGCGCGGCGATCCTGCCCAATGCGCCGAGCCCTGAGTTCACCGGCCAGTCGGTGTGGCGCTACAACCTGCCGCGGCCCGCGGACCTCGACGCGATGCACGCCTATAACGGGCCGACCGGGGTGGGGCTGGTGCCGATGACGCGCGAGCTCATGTACATGTACGCGACCACGCCCGAGCCGGGGAACCCGTGGTACCCGCGCGAGGGACTGGCGGCGGCGATGCGCGGCAAGCTCCAGAATTGCGCGCCTGCGATCCGCGACCTGGCCGAGCACATCACCGACGACGACGCCGTCGTCTATCGCCCGCTCGAAGGGCTGCTGCTCGAAGGGCCGTGGCACAAGGGGCGCGTCGTGCTGATCGGCGACGCGGTCCATGCGACGACGCCGCATCTGGGGCAGGGCGCGGGGATGGCGATCGAGGACAGCCTGGTGCTCGCCGACGAGCTGACGAAGGGCGACGATCTGGAGGCGGCGCTGACCGCCTATCGCGACCGGCGCTTCGATCGCTGCGCCTATATCGTGCGCCAGAGCCTCGCCATCTGCATGGGCCAGATCGGCAAGGGGCCGGCGGTCGACAATGCCAGGGCGACCCACGAGATGTTCGGCGTCGTGGCCAAGCCGATCTGATGACGGACCATCGCCCCGTCCGCCGCATCGTCACCGGCCATGACGCCGACGGCCGCGCGATCATCCAGTCCGACGCGCCCGTCGCCTTCGTCCGGCGCGTCGGCGGTGCGATCGGCCCCCTGTTCCACGAGGTATGGAGCACCTACGACACGCCCGCGCCGATCGACGCGGCAAGTGAGCCGGACGAGACCACGCTGACGCTTGCGCCCCCACCGCGCGGTACGCGGCTGCGCGTGCTCGACATCCCGCCGGAGGGTGACGAGATCCGGACGATGTCGCCCGAGGCGGCGCGCGCGCACTTCGCGGAGATCGGCGCGGTCGAGGCGGCGGGGCATGGCGACGGCCCTGCCCGCCACGCACTGATGCACCGCACCGAAACCATCGATTACGGCATCGTCCTGGAAGGCGAACTGACCCTCATCATGGACGAGGGTGAGACGGTGGTGCGCGCGGGCGACATCGTCGTCCAGCGCGGGACCAATCATGGCTGGTCGAACCGGTCCGACGCCAATTGCCGCGTCGCCTTCGTGCTTGTCGACGGCGAGTACGCGCCCGACCTTCGCCGCTGATGCGGATCGCGGTCACCGGAGCGGACGGCTTCGTCGGCCGCGCGGTAGTGCGCGAGCTGGGCGCGCGGCAAGCGGGCGAGTTGCTGCTTATCGACCGCGCCTTTGCTGCGGCGCCCGCGCATCCGTTCGTCGCGGGCGACCTGACCGACCCGGCCGTACTGGCGCGCGCGTGCGAGGCCGACGCGCTGATCCATCTCGCCGCGCTGCCCGGCGCCGCAGCCGAGCGCGACCCGGCGCTGTCGCGGACGATCAATCTCGACCTGCCGCTCGCGCTGATCGAGGGGATGGCCGGTCGGCGGCTGATCCTGGCGAGTTCGATCGCGGTGTTCGGCGGCGTGCTGCCGGACCCGGTCGACGACGCGACCGAGCCGCGGCCCGCCAGCGTCTATGGCACGCACAAAAGGATGGTCGAGCTCGCCTTTGCCGATGCGGTCCGGCGCGGCGCGGTCGGCGGCATGGCGCTGCGTCTGCCCGGCATCGTCGCGCGGCCGCGGGGAGCGGGCGGGTTCGGCTCGGCGTTCCTGAGCGACCTCTTCCACGCAGCGCGGTCTGGCGAGGCGTACACGGTGCCCGTCGCGCGGGAAGCGACGAGCTGGCTGATGTCGGCGCGGGTGTGCGCCGCCAATCTCGCCCACGCACTGCTGAGCGATGCCAGCGAAGGCGACGCGGTGACGCTGCCGGCGCTTCGGGTCGAGATCGGGACGTTGACCGACGCCCTGGGCGGCGACTTCACCTTCGAAGAAGACGAGCGGCTGCGTGCGGCGTTCGGCAGCTATCCGACGCTACTGGCGCCGCGAGCCAAGGCACTGGGGTTCCGCGCGGATGCCGGGGTCGCCGCATTGATCGCCGCGGCCTATGACTGACGCGCTTGCCGCCTTCCGCCTCGACGCCCGGCGCGCCCTCGTCACCGGCGCGGCGAGCGGCATCGGGCTTGCCATCGCGCGGCTGTTCGCCGGGGCGGGCGCATCGCTGATCCTGGCCGATCGCGATCCGGGCGTGCGGGCGGTCGCCGAGGCGCTGGACGGCACCGCGTTCGTCGGGGACCTTGCCGATCCGCGCGCGACCGACCGGCTCGTCGACGCCGCCGGGACGGTCGACATTCTCGTCTGCAACGCGGGCATCGCCGGCACGCCCGGCCCGATGCACGCGATGGGCGATGCCGCGCGCGCCGCGCTCTATGCCGTCAATCTCGATCACCCGATCCGCCTGACCGGCCGCCTTGCCCCGCGGATGGCCGAGCGGGGAGGCGGCAGCATCGTCCTGCTCTCCAGCCTCGCCGGGCTTCGCGGCAATGCCGCGCTCGGCCACTATGGGATCACCAAGGCGGCACTGGCACAGCTGGCCCGCAACCTGGCGGTCGAATGGGGGCCGCGCGGCGTGCGCGCCAATGCGATCGCGCCGGGCCTGATCGCCACCGACTGGGCCGACGCGGTGCTGTCGAGCCCGGAGCGCAGCGAGCGCCGGCTCGGCCTCACGCCGCTTCGCCGCGTCGGCACGCCCGCGGAGGTCGCCGCGGCGGCGCTGTTCCTTGCGAGCGATGCGGGTGGGTTCGTCACCGGGCACACGCTGGTGATCGATGGCGGCACGCTGATTTCGGACGGGAACTGACCCGAACGGGGTTCGAGTAGGCCTCATTGGTCCTGCCCGCCCCATTGCGTACCCCGCCGCTTTCGGGAAAGAGGCGCGCGACGGGGACAATGGAAATCGCATGGCGACGCGCACGGCCAGCTTGTTCGACGCGGGGCTGATCGCCGACCGCTGGATCGCCGCTTACGGCGCTGGGCGGACGCGCGGCGACGTGATGGTCGATGCCGCCGACAAGCATCCGTGGCGCGTGGTGTTCGAGGAGCTGGCGGCAAGCGCGGGCGACTCGCTGGACGATGCGCGCGAACGGGCACAGCGGCAGGCCGACGATATCGGCACCGGTTACCGCGTGGCCGGCGACAGCGACGAGCGGCCTTGGCCGCTCTCGCCCGTGCCGCTGATGCTGGGCAGCGACGAGTGGGCCGGCATCCGCCGCGGCGTCGTCCAGCGCGCCGAACTGCTCGAGACGATCGTCGCCGATCTTTACGGCCCCGGCCGGCTGGTCGCGCAGGGGCTGCTTCCCGCCGCGGTCGTGACCGGCAGCCCCTATTTCCTGCGGCCGATGCAGGGGCTGGTGCCGCCGGGCGGCAATCACCTCAACATCGTCGCGGTCGACCTGTGCCGCGGGCCGGCGGGCGAGTGGCGTGTGCTCGCGGACCATGTCCGCGGACCGGTCGGGGCGGGTTACGCGCTGGAGAACCGGCTGGCGATTGCGCGCACGCTGGGTGGGCTCCAGGCGCGGCTCAACGTCGAGCGGCACGCGCCCTTCTTCGCCAGCCTGCGCGACGGGATCGCCGCCGCATGCCGGCGCGCCGAACCGCGGCTGGGGCTGATGACCCCCGGTCGCCTCAACCAGAGCTATGCCGAGCAGGCGCATCTGGCGCGCTATCTCGGCTTCCTGCTGGTCGAGGGTGCCGACCTCGCGGTGATCGAGGATCGGCTGTACGTCCGCACCATCGCCGGGCTGAAGCGTGTCGACGGGCTGTGGCGGCGGACAGACCCGACGTTGCTCGATCCGCTGGCGTTCGATTCGACCTCGGCGATCGGCGTGCCGGGGCTGATCGACGCGATGGCGGCGGGCCATGTCGTCGTCGCCAACGCCCCCGGCGCCGCGGTCATCGAGTCGGCGGCGCTGTCGGCATTCCTCCCCGCGCTTGCGACACGGCTGACGGGGGAGGGGCTGCGGCTCCCCAACATCGCCACCTGGTGGTGCGGCCAGCCAGGAGAGGCGGCGCAGGTCGTCGACGAGCTCGCCAGCATGACCATCGCGCCGGCGTTCGGCGTCGCCACCCGCGCGCTGCCCGATGCCAAGCCGGTGATCGGCGCCGAGCTGTCCGACGCCGCGCGCGCCGCGCTGCTCGCAGACATCGAGATGCGGCCGCAGGATTATGTCGGGCAGGAGGTCGTCCACCTCTCGACCATGCCCGTCATCATCGACGGCGCGCTGGTGCCGCGGCCCTTCACCCTGCGCGTGTTCGCCGCCCGCGACGGGCAGGGCGGGTGGAGCGTCCTGCCCGGCGGGTTCGCACGCATCGGCGAGCAGGCGGACCCCCGCGTCACCGCGATCGGCGAGGGCGAATGGTCCGCGGACGTCATCGTCCACGGACCCGCCCCGGTGGAGCCCGTGTCCCTGCTCCCCGCGGTCGACTCGCTCCACCTGCGCCGCAATCCGGGCACCTTGCCAAGCCGTGCTGCCGACAATCTGTTCTGGCTCGGCCGGTATCTGGAGCGGGGGGAGGCGCTGCTCGGCCTCATCCGCGTGCTGCTCGGCCACTCGATCACTGCCGATGCCGGCGCCGCGCTCGACCGGGCGACGGTGGCGCGGATCGCCGACGCGCTCGCCTTCATCGGCGCCGCGCCGCCACCCGCCAGCCACCGCCGCGCCGACCTGGTTGCGACCGCGCGCACCGCAATGGAAAGCGTCGAGAATGGCTGGTACTCGGTCCGCGCGATCAATCGCCAGGCGCGCGGGCTGGGCGCGGTCAGCCGCGACCGGCTGTCCGCCGACATGATCCGGCTGCTCGACGCGCCGCATCCCACGCGCGGCGGCGTGCTCGACCGCGCGGGTTCGATCCAGCGCCGCTATGCCGCGCTCGCCGGTCTTTCCGCCGAGCATATGGGCCGCACCGACGGCTGGCGCTTCCATGACCTCGGCCGCCGGATCGAGCGCGCGCTCAAGATCGTCCGCGCGATGCTGTCGTTCGGGATCGAGGCGTCGAGCGCCGACGACCTGTCGGTCCTTCTCGACCTTGCCGACAGCCAGATCAGCTATCGCCAGCGCTATCTGACCGGGATCGCGCGGGTCGCCGTCCTCGACCTCGTCGCGCTCGATCCGGGCAATCCGCGCGCGCTCGCGTTTCAGGTCGCGCGGATCGCGGAGCATCTGGCGGCGCTCCCTGTGCTCAAGGACGACGGGCTTGCCGAGCCGCAGCAGCGCGTCGCGGCCGAACTGTCGGCAATGCTCGCCACGGCCGAGGCGGCGACGCTGGGCGCCGACACGCTGCTCGCGGTCGAGGAGCGGCTGATGGCGCTGACCGATGCCGTCGCTCGCCGGTACTTCCTGCAAGGCGCGGAACCGCTGCGCGCCGCCGGCCTTACGCTCGCATGAGGTACGCGATCCGGCACGTCACGCAGTTCGACTATGCCGAACCCGTCGCGTTCGCGCGCTGCAACCTGCGCCTCCAGCCGATCGAATGGCCGGGGCAGTGGGTCGAGCGCTATCAGCTCAACATCCTCCCCGGCGGGCGCACGGCACCGGCGCGGGCACAGGCGGGTCTGGCGCATGTCACCCGTCTCGTCCTCGACCAGCCCACGCGCGAGCTGACGATCGAGAGCCTCGCCGACATGGTCGTCGATCGTCCGATCCCGGTGCCGGACGCGAGTGATCCGACGATCGCCGAGGCAGGGCGGATGGCGCGCGACAGCCGCGATCTCTCGCCACTGTCGCCCGCCGCCTATCTCTACCCGAGCCCCCGCATCCCGATGAACGAGGCGATCGCCGCCTGGTGTGCCGAGGACCTGTCCCCCGACCGCGGCGTGCTGGATGCCGGCATTGCGCTCGCCCAGCGCATCCAGCGCGAGTTCGACTTCGATCCCACCGCGACCCTGGTCGACACGCCGCCCGCGGACGCCTTCGCCAAGCGCGGCGGCGTATGCCAGGATTTCGCACAGATCATGCTGTGCGGCCTGCGCGCCGCGGGGCTTCCTGCCGCCTATGCCTCGGGCTACCTCCGCACGCTGCCGCCGCCGGGCGAGGCAAGGCTGGTGGGCGCCGACGCGACGCATGCCTGGGTGCTGATCTGGGCGGGGCCGGCGCTCGGCTGGGTCGGGGTCGATCCGACCAACGGCATCTGGATGGCGCGCGACCATGTCATCGTCGCGATCGGCCGCGATTACGGCGACATCGCGCCGATCGACGGCGTGGTGCTGGGATCGGGCGCGCAGGACATGCACGTCTCCGTCGACGTCGCCCCGCAGGAGGATTTGCCAATCCCGGCGCCGACGCCCATTTAAAGCGCGATCTTTTTCAACGGGGACAAGAGTGGCCGATCCTTACGCAATCCTGGGCGTCGCGCGTGGTGCGGGCGAGGACGAGATCAAGAAGGCGTATCGCAAGCTCGCAAAGGAGCTGCACCCCGATCGCAACCGCGACAATCCCAAGGCGGCCGAGCGCTTCAGCCAGGTCACCAACGCCTATGATTTGCTCAGCGACAAGGACAAGCGCGCTCGCTTCGACCGGGGTGAGATCGACGGCGACGGCAACCCCGCCGCGCCGTTCGGCTTCGGTCGCGGCGGACCGGGCGGCGGGCAGTCCGGCGGCTTCCGCCCGGATTTCGGCGGCGAGGGCGGCGACTTCAGCGACATCTTCGAGGGGCTGTTCAACGGCGGACGCGGCGGCGGCGGCGGGTTCGCCAGCGGCTTCGGCCGGCGCCCCTCGCCTAAGGGTGCCAATGTCAGCTACCGCGTGGCGGTGCCGTTCGTCGATGCGGTCACGCTCGCGCCGCAACGGCTGACGCTGCCCGACGGCTCGACGATCGAGGTCAAGCTGCCCGCGGGGGTCGAGACGGGAACGCAGATGCGGCTTGGCGGCAAGGGCCAGCCCGGCCCCGGCGGCAATGGCGACGCCATCGTCTCGATCGAGGTGCAGCCGCACGCCTTCTTCACGCGCGACGGCGACGATGTCCGCCTGGACCTGCCCGTCAGCCTGGCCGAAGCGGTGCTGGGGGCCGAGGTTCGCGTGCCCACCCCAGACGGCGCGGTGATGCTCAAGGTGCCGAAGGGCTCCTCGTCGGGCAAGACGCTGCGCGTGCGTGGGCGCGGCTTTCACAAGAAGGCGGGCGGCGGCCGCGGTGACCTCTATGTCACGCTGATGGTCGACCTGCCGACACCCGACGACGCGCTGGTCGAGTTCGCCCAGAGCTGGGATGCCGGACGCAAGGGGAACCCCCGCGGTCGCCTCGGCGTCTGAAGACGCGATGACGGGGGAGCCGCTCGACCTGACGCCCGAGGGGCGCGCCAAGCAGGGGCCGATGCGCCGCAGGCTCGCCAGCCTGGGCATCGGCGCGCGCGCCATCGAGGTCATGAAGCGGGTCGCGGTCGGCACCTATACCAGCGGCTTCACCCATGCGGGCAACCTTGCCTATCTCTCCATCCTGACGCTGTTCCCCTTCTTCATCGTCGCCGCCTCGATCGCGCGGATCTTCGGGCGGACCGGCGATGGCCTTCGCGCGCTCGAGGGATTTCTCCAGACGGTGCCCGACAATGTCGCCGCGGTGCTGCAACAGCCGATCACCGACGTGCTTGCCGCGCGTGCGGGCAACCTCGTCTGGTTCGGCGTCATCGTCGGCCTGTGGACGACGGCAAGCTTCATCGAGACGGTGCGCGGAGTCCTGCGCGAGGCGTACGGCGTCACCATGTCCCGGCCGTTCTGGGAATATCGCCTGGGATCGATCGGGCTCATCATCGCCTCGGTCATCCTCGTCCTCGTCGCGTTCAGCTTTCAGGTGGTGCTGACGGGCGTGGAGGCGTTCATCGTCCGGCTGCTGCCTTTCGCGGGCGACGTGGCGCAGATCGTATCGCTGACGCGGATCGCCCCCGCGTTCGCGCTGTTCGGCGCGCTCTACATGCTCTTCTATTCGCTAACCCCCTCGCGCTGGCGTTATTCAAAGTGTCCGAAATGGCCGGGGGCAGCGGTGGTGACGTTATGGTGGATGGCGACGACCGCGCTGCTCCCTGCGATTCTCGGCAGCCTCGGCAATTACGACCTGACCTATGGCAGCCTGGCGGGGGTGATGATCGCGCTGATCTTCTTCTTCGTCATCGGGCTGGGGCTGGTCGTCGGCGCCGAACTCAACGCCGCACTGGCGGAAGTGCCCGAAAACGGTCTAGAGCCCGCCGACGTCCAAAAGGAGGAACAGGCGTCGTGACGGGATTGATGCAGGGCAAGCGCGGGCTCATCATGGGGCTGGCCAATGATCGCTCGCTGGCCTGGGGCATTGCCAAGCAGCTCGCCGAGCAAGGCGCCGAACTCGCCTTCAGCTATCAGGGCGATGCGCTGGGCAAGCGCGTGAAGCCGCTGGCCGAGCAATTGGGCTCCGACTTCATCTTCGATTGCGACGTCTCCGATATGGCCTCGCTCGACGCCGGGTTTGAGACGCTGAAGTCGCGCTGGGAGACGATCGACTTCGTCGTCCACGCGATCGGCTTTTCCGACAAGAACGAGCTGCGCGGCCGCTATTACGACACCAGCCTCGACAATTTCCTGATGACGATGAACATCAGCGTCTATTCCTTCACCGCCGTCGCGCAGCGCGCTCGCGCGATGATGAAGCCGTTCGATCCGGAAACGGGCAAGGGCGGCGGCTCGCTGCTGACGCTGACCTATTACGGGTCGGAGAAGGTCGTGCCGCACTACAACGTGATGGGTGTCGCCAAGTCGGCGCTCGACACGTCGGTCAAGTATCTCGCGGTCGACCTGGGGCCGGAAAATATCCGCGTCAACGCGATCTCGGCCGGCCCGATCCGCACGCTGGCGGCGAGCGGGATCGGCGACTTCCGCTACATCCTCAAGTGGAACGAGCTCAACGCGCCGCTCCGCCGCAACGTGACGATCGAGGATGTCGGCGGCGCCGGCGTGTACCTTCTGTCCGACCTGTCGTCGGGCGTGACGGGTGAGATCCATCACGTCGACGCCGGTTACAACGTGATCGGCATGAAGGCCGAGGACGCGCCCGACATCGCGCTTTCCTGAGGCGGCGTCATGAGCGGGAAGGGCCTGGTCGAGAAGCTCGGCGTCAAGCCGGGCATGACGCTCGCCGTCGACGGCGTGCCGGCGTCGCTGGCTAGCCTGCTCGAGTCGACCGGCTCGTTAGACTCGGCTGATACGCTGCTGCTGTTCGTTGCCGACCGCGCTGCCGCTCCCGCCGCGATCGCGCGCGGGGTTGCGGCGTTCGCGCCGGGCAAGCGGCTGTGGTTCGGCTATCCGAAGAAGTCGGGTGCCCATGCCAGCGACATCTCGCGCGACGCGGGCTGGGAGAGGCTGGCCGAAGCCGACTTCCTCGCCGTCACCCAGATCGCGCTCGACGCCGACTGGTCCGCCCTCCGCTTCCGCCCCCGCGCGGAGATCGTCAGGCTGACGCGAGCGAGCGGGCGGGGCTGATGGACATCCGCCCCGCCCAGCCGGCCGACGTGCCCGCGCTCGACACCTTCCTGCGTCAGAACTTCGCCAGCGCGCAGGAGGCGGACCTCGTGCGCCGGCTCTGCATCGATGGCGACATGGTCCTGACGATGGTGGCGCAGGACCGCGACCTGGTCGGCGCGGCGGTGTTCAGCCGGGTGGCGGTCGAGGTGAACGGCGCGGTCGTGCCCGCCGTCGCGCTCGCGCCGCTGGCGGTCGCGGGGCCGTGGCGGCGGCAGGGCGTGGGCGAAGCGCTGGTCGCCGCCGGGCACGACGCGCTGGCGCGGGCGGGCTGGATGCTGAGCTTCGTGCTGGGCGACCCTGCCTATTACGGGCGCTTCGGCTATGCCGCCGACCTCGCCCGCGGGTTCGACAGCCCCTATGCCGGCGATTATTTTATGGCGCGCGCGCTCCAGTCGGCGGGGATGCCGTGCGGGGTGCGGGGCAGCGCGGCGCATGCGCCGGCCTTTGCCGCGCTCGGGGAGGACGCATGAGCTTCAATACCTTTGGCCGCGTGTTCCGCTTCACGACCTGGGGCGAGAGCCACGGGCCGGCGATCGGCGCGGTCGTCGACGGGTGCCCGCCGGGGCTGGCCCTTACCGAAGCCGATATCCAGCCCTTTCTCGACGCGCGCCGTCCCGGCACCAGCCGCTTCACGACGCAGCGGCGCGAGCCCGACGCAGTCCGCATCCTGTCGGGCGTGTTCGAGGGGCGGACGACCGGCACGCCGATCAGCCTGATGATCGAGAATGTCGACCAGCGGTCGAAGGATTATTCGGAGGTCGCCAAGGCGTATCGTCCGGGTCATGCCGATTATGCCTATGATGCCAAATACGGCTTTCGCGACTATCGCGGCGGCGGGCGTTCCTCGGCGCGCGAGACCGCGAGCCGCGTGGCGGCGGGGGCGGTCGCGCGCGCGGTGATTCCGGAGGTGACGATCACCGCCTGGGTCGAGGCGATCGGCGGTGACGCGATCGACTATGGCGCGTTCGATGCCGCCGAGATCGGTCGCAACCCGTTCTTCTGTCCCGACCCGCGCGCCGCCGAGCGCTGGGAGCGACTGGTGGACGACGCGCGCAAGGCGGGCTCGTCGCTGGGCGCGGTCGTCACGGCGGAGGCGACGGGCGTGCCCGCGGGCTGGGGCGCGCCGCTCTACGCCAAGCTCGACAGCGAGCTCGCTGCGGCGATGATGTCGATCAACGCGGTCAAGGGCGTCGAGATCGGAGACGGGTTCGAGGCGGCACGCCTGACCGGCGAGCAGAACGCCGACCCGATGCGGCCGGGGGCGAGCGGTCCCGACTTCCTCGCCAACCATGCCGGCGGGATCGCGGGCGGCATCTCGACCGGGCAGCCGGTGCGCGTGCGCTGTGCATTCAAGCCGACGAGCTCGATCCTGACGCCTGTGCCAACGATCGATCGCGCGGGCGAGGCGACGGAGATCATGACCAAGGGTCGCCACGATCCGTGCGTCGGCATCCGCGGCGTGCCGGTGGTGGAGGCGATGCTGGCGCTGGTGCTGGCCGACCAGAAGCTGCTCCACCGCGCACAATGCGGCTGAGTTTCGGAGAATAAGGCGAAAATCGGGCAAGTGGAGCCATCGCGGCGTTCAGGCGAGGCTCTTTTGGCGATCGCGTTGGTTATCCCCTCGACAGTTTTAGAGAGAGGTAAAACCATGAAAAAGCACGCACTCGCTGGCCTGCTGATCCTTTGCGGCTCGACCGCGGCGCTGGCGCAGACCACGCCGCAGCAGATGCCGCCGGCACAGGGCCAGACGATGCCCGGCCAACAGACGCCGACCACGCCGCCGGCGGACGAGACGGCTCCTGCTGACTCGACCACGACGACCGAGCCGACGGATCCCACGGCGCCAGAGACGAACCCCGCCCCCGATGCCGGCACTCCGCCGAGCACCACGGGCAATCCGCCGCCGGCCGGGACAACCCCGCCGCAGCGTTAAGCGCTAGGCTCACTACGGCGAAGCGGCCTCGCACCCCAAGGGTGCGGGGCCGTTTTGTGTCAGTCCGCGAAGGGATCCCGAACCAGGATCGTGTCCTCACGCTCCGGGCTGGTCGACACCAGCGCCACCGGGCAGTGGATCAGCTCCTCGATGCGGCGGATATACTTGATCGCCTGTGCCGGCAGCTCGGCCCAGCTGCGCGCGCCTGCGGTGGTCTGCGACCAACCCTCCATCGTTTCCCAGATCGGCTCGACGCGCGCCTGATCGGCGGCGTGCGCGGGATAATGGTCGAGCGTCTCGTCGCCCAGGCGATAGCCCGTGCAGATCCGCACTTCCTCGAACCCGTCGAGCACGTCGAGCTTGGTGAGCGCGATGCCGGTGATGCCGCTGACGGCCGCCGACTGGCGCACCAGTACCGCGTCGAACCAGCCGCAACGGCGCTTGCGCCCGGTCACGGTGCCGAACTCATGCCCGCGCACGCCCAGCCGCTCGCCGGTCTCGTCCTCGAGCTCGGTGGGGAAGGGGCCGGAACCGACGCGCGTCGTATAGGCCTTGGCGATGCCCAGCACGAAGCCGACCGCACCGGGGCCGACGCCCGACCCGCCGGCAGCGGTACCGGCGATCGTGTTCGACGAGGTGACGAAGGGATAGGTGCCGTGATCGATGTCGAGCAGCACGCCCTGCGCGCCCTCGAACAGGATGCGCCGCCCGCGCGACCGCGCGTCGTTCAGCATCCGCCAGACGGGCGCGGCGAAGGGAAGGACGAAGTCGGCGATCTCGCGCAGCTCGGCGACGAGCGCGTCGCGGTCGATCGGCGGCTCGCCGAAGCCGGCGCGGAGCGCATCGTGGTGCGCGGTCAGGCGATCGAGCTGCGGGCCGAGGTCGTCGAGATGCGCAAGGTCGCAAACGCGGATCGCGCGGCGACCGACCTTGTCCTCGTAGGCGGGGCCGATGCCGCGGCGCGTGGTGCCGATCTTGCCCGCACCCGACGCATCCTCACGCAAGCCGTCGAGATCGCGGTGGAAAGGCAGGATCAGCGTGCAGGTCTCGGCGATCATCAGCGTGTCGGGGGTCGCATCGACGCCCTGCTCGCGCAGCCGCTCGACTTCTGCCTTGAGCGCCCAGGGGTCGAGGACGACGCCGTTGCCGATGACGCTGGGCGTGCCGCGCACGATGCCGGAGGGGAGCAGCGACAGCTTGTAGGTCTTGTCGCCGACGACCAGCGTGTGGCCGGCATTGTGCCCGCCCTGAAAGCGGACGACGACGTCGGCGCGCTCCGCCAGCCAGTCGACGATCTTGCCCTTGCCCTCGTCACCCCATTGGGCGCCGATCACCGCCACATTCGCCACTGAGCTCGTTCCGATGCTTTTGAAGGAAGGCGCCGCCCTATCGCGGGGGTGGCGGTTCGTCCACCCGGGAGGACGGCAACTTATCCGTCCAGTGCTTCGCGCACATGCTCGCCCAATTGGCGCAGGTTGAACGGCTTGGGGAGGAGCGGGGGACCGCCCGGCGCGACGTCGGCGCCCTGTTCGCGGGTGTAGCCGCTGGTGAACAGCACGCGCAGGCCCGGCACCCGCACGGCGGCGATGTCGGCAAGTTCGCGGCCCGTCATGTCGGGCATGACCATGTCGGTGAAGAGAAGGCTCGGCCGCTCGCCCGCGTCGATCATCGCCAGCGCCTCCGGCCCGCTGCGCGCGGCGGCGACGGTGTAGCCGAGATCGCGCAGCGCCTCGACCGAGAAGCTGCGGACGCGTTCCTCGTCCTCGACGACCAGAACCGCCTCGCCCGGTCGCGCGCGCGGCGGTTCGCCGCCCAGGCGCAGGAACGTGCGCTCGCGCGACGGCGGCTCGCCTGCGTCGGCGCAGGGCAGATAGAGGTGGACCGACGTGCCCTCGTCCGGTTGCGAATCGATGCGGACATGGCCGCCCGACTGGCGCACGAAGCCGAACACCTGGCTGAGGCCCAGGCCCGTGCCCTTGCCCACCGCCTTGGTCGTGAAGAAGGGCTCGAACGCGCGGCGGACGATCTCGGGCGGCATCCCGGCGCCGGTGTCGGCGACGCAGAGGCGGAGAAACTCGCCGGGCGCGACACCGAACCGCTCGGCCTCCTCACCCTCGATCCGGTGCGCGCTCGTCTCGATCGACAGCGTGCCCCCGCCCGGCATCGCGTCGCGAGCATTGACCGCGAGGTTGAGGACCACGTTTTCGAGCTGGCTGGGATCGGCGACCGCGGGGCGCAGATTGCCGGCTAGCTTGGTCTCGACGCGGATGTCCTCGCCGATCGTGCGGACGAGCAGGTCGATCATGCCCGTCACCATCGTGTCGATATCGACCGCGCGAGGGGCGAGCGGCGTCTGGCGCGCAAAGGCGAGCAATCGCTGGGTGAGGCCCGCCGCGCGCGTCGCGCCATCGCGCGCGGCGGTCAGGTATCGGCCGATATCCGCCGACCCCTGCGCCACGCGGCGTTCCATCAGGTCGAGCGCGCCGATCACCACCGCGAGCATGTTGTTGAAGTCGTGGGCGATGCCGCCGGTCAGCTGGCCGACCGCCTCCATCTTCTGCGCCTGGCGAAGCTGTTCCTCGGTCACCATCAGCTGGCGCGTGCGATCCTCGACCGCGCGCTCCAGGTCCTCGCGCGAGCGGGCGAGCACTTCGCGCGCCTCGACCACGGTCTGGATGTCGGTGGTGGTGCCGAACCAGCGGGTGACGCGGCCGTCGCTGTCGCGGACCGCGGTCGCACGGCCCATCGCCCAGCGATAGGTCGCGGTGGGCGCGTGCCAGATGCGATATTCGGCCTGATAGCCGGTGCCGCTGGCGATCGCCGCCTGCCATGCGGCGATGGTCGCGTCGTGATCGTCGGGATGCAGCACGCGATCCCATGCATCGCCGTCGGTGCTCCCGGGCGCGCTGCCGGTATATTCGTACCAGCGCGCATTATAGTAATCGACGCGCCCGTCGGGACTGGCCGCCCAGACCATGTGGTCGATCGAATCGGTGATCGCGCGGAACTGCGCCTCGCTGTGGCGAAGCGCGGCGACGGCGTTGGCGCGCTCGACCGCGTCCCAGGAGATTTCGGCCACCGCCTCGACAAAGGCGACGTCCTCGGCGGTCCAGCCGCGCGGCTCGGCCTGATTGACGTAGAAGGTGGCGAGCCAGCGACCCTGGCGGAGCAGCGGCACGCCAATCGCGGCGGGGGCGAAGCGGCTGACCGCGCTGCCGCCGAGCACCGGGTCGGCCGCGCTGTCGGGCGTGACGACGGTTCGGCCGGCGCGGTATCGTGCGGTCAGCGGATCGCCCATCTCCTCGCCCGACAGCATGCCGCGCATCATTGGCAGCCGACCGCTGGTCCAGCCCGGGCCGAACCAGGCGCTGCCGTCGCTGGCGACGCGGTAGAAGCCGACGCGATCGGCGCCCATGCGCCGCCCGAGCGCCGCGGCGGTGAAGCGCATGATCGTCTCGGGCGTGTCGAGCCCACGCTGCCGCTCCGCCAGCGAATAGATGAACGCCTGTGCCTCGGTCGTCTGGCGCAGTTCCTCGGTGGTGGCGCGCGCGGCTTCCTCGGCCGCCTTGCGCGCGGTGATGTCGAAGGTGACGCCGGGGAAGCGGACCATCGCGCCGCCCTCGCCGCGCATCGGCCGCCCCTGTGCCATAACCCAGCGGACCTCGCCGTCCGGCTGGACTAGGCGATATTCCTCCGAGAAGTGCGCACCGTGGAGCAGCGTCTCGTCGATCGCGATGCGGACGCGCTCGGCATCGTCGGGATGGATCGCGGCGAAGAAGTCGTCGATCGGTGCGCCGCGCTCGGCCTCCGCGGCATTGGCGCCGTACATGCCGGCGAAGCGCGCGTCGGTGGTGACGCGGTCGTTGACGACATCCCAGTCCCAGATGCCGACACCCTGCGCCGCCTCCAGCGCGAGCTTCAGCCGTGCCTGGCTCTCCTCCAGCGCGCGTTCGGCGGCGGTGCGTTCGGTGACGTCGGTCGCCTCGACGAAGATGCGCGCGACGTCGCCGGACGCGTCGCGGATCGGCTGATAGACGAAGTCGATCACCCGCTCCTCGAGAACCGACAGCCCGCCGCGCGCCAGCATTACTCGCGCCCCCCAGGCGCGATAGGTCTTGCCCGTCGCGCGGACATTGTCGAGCAATTCGGCAAAACCCTGCTCGACGACCTCAGGCAGCGCGTCGCGCACGCCGCGGCCGATGATCTCGCGCCGCCCGACCAGCTCCAGATAGCTGTCGTTGGCCATCACGAAGCGGTGATCCGGCCCCTCCAGCAGCGCGACGGCGCCGGGCGATTGCTGGAACAATTCAGTCAGCCGCTCGATCTCGGCGCGCTGCTGGCGCTCGGCAAGGACGATGCGCGTCGTCTCGTTGCCCTGGTTGAGGATGCCGACGACTTGCCCGAACTCGTCGCGGATCGGCGTGCCCGAGTAGTTCCAATAGGTTTCGGTGGGAACGCCGCGGCGCTCCATCATCAGCTTCTGGTCGAAGCTGGCGAAACCCTTGCCATCGCGCAGCACCGCGTCGAACTCGGGCCCGACCACGTCCCAGATATCGGCCCACACTTCCGCGCCCGGCCGACCCAGCGCCCAGGGGTGGCGATCGGCCGGGATCGCCGACCAGGCGTCGTTGTAGAGGAGGTAATAGTCCGGCCCCCAATAGATCGCCATCGGGAAGCTGGAGGCGAGGCAGAGATTGAGGCTGAAGCGCAGCGCCTGCGGCCACTGGTCCGGCGTGCCGAGCGGATGGCCGCGCCAGTCCTTTTCGCGGATGCGCGCCGCCATCTCGCCCGGATGGTCCAGAAAGCGCTGCCCCGACTGCATGACCCTGCGATGAGGGGCATTCCGGGGCGTTGTCAATCGTTCATGCCGCCCGGCTCGACATGGTGCTTTCAGGGGTTAAGGATGGACCGGAAAAGGAGAGGTGACGCATGAAACTGGCCAGTCTGAAGGCGGGGCGCGATGGGCATCTGGTCGTGGTGTCGACCGACCTTGCCTGGTACGCCGACGCCGCGCACATCGCGCCGACGCTCCAGGCCGCGCTCGACGACTGGGACCGGGTGTCGCCCGATCTGGAGAACCTCGCCACCGACCTCGACCACGAAGTCATCCCGCGTGCGCGCTTTCACGAGCGCGACGCGGCGGCGCCGCTGCCTCGGGCCTATCAATGGGCGGACGGCTCCGCCTATGTGAACCATGTCGCGCTCGTGCGGCAGGCGCGCGGGGCGGAGATGCCCGACAGCTTCTGGCACGATCCGCTGATGTATCAGGGTGGCTCGGACGGGTTCCTGGGCGCGCGCGACCCGATTCCGCTCAAGGACGAAAGCTGGGGCTGCGACCTGGAGGCAGAGGTGGTCGTCGTCACCGGCGACGTGGCGATGGGCGCAAGCCGCGAGGACGCGCTGGCGGCGGTGCGTCTGGTCGGCCTGACCAACGACGTCTCGCTGCGCGGCCTCATTCCCGGCGAGCTCGCCAAGGGGTTCGGCTTCTTCCAGTCCAAGCCCGCCAGCGCGTTCTCGCCGGTATTCGTGACGCCCGCCTCGCTCGGCGACTGGTGGAAGGACGGCAAGCTCCACCGCCGGCTCAACGTCGACCTCAACGGCCAGCCGTTCGGGCGTGCCGAGGCTGGGGAGGACATGACCTTCGACTTCGGCACGCTGATCGCGCATGCGGCCAAGACGCGGGCACTGGGGGGGGGGACGATCATCGGGTCGGGCACCGTTTCCAACCGCGATGCCGATGGCGGACCGGGTCGACCGGTCGCGGACGGCGGCGTCGGCTATTCCTGCATCGCCGAGATCCGCACGGTCGAGACGATCAAGGGCGGCACCGCGACGACGCCGTTCCTGAAGGCGGGCGACACCGTCCGCATCTGGGCCGAGGACGACCGCCACCACCCGATCTTCGGCGCGATCGAACAGACGGTGGTCGTCGCCTGAAATTAAAAGAAGGCAGTTGGTTCACGCAAAGGCGCAAAGGCGCGAAGGGGTTGCGAACGCTGCCGCGTAGCGGCTTTATCGTTAGGCTGCCACTTGCGCGAAGGGGATCGAAGGCCGCTCCGCGGCAGCAGGTAACCCGTCTTCGCGCCTTTGCGCCTTTGCGTGAACAGCCTTCCTTCTTCTTACTCCACGCCCTCGACCAACGCCGTCGCCAGCCAATCGGGAATCAGCGCTTCCCCCAGATCCTCGACCCGACGATGCTCGACCATCAGCCCGAGCTCGGGATAGGTCACGCGCGTCCGCGGGCCCGGCTCGCCGAGCGGCGCCACGACCAGCCGGCGGTTGACCTTCGAGCGGTGGTGCATCCGCGCGGTGTTCTCCTGGCCTACGTAGCACCCCTTGGTGAAGCTGACGCCGCCAAGCTCGCGCGCATTGCATTCGAGCCACAGCGTCTCGCCGTCGCCGAGTTCGCCCACCCCCTCCGTCACGCCCAGCGACAGCCGGTGTGCGCGCCAGGCGTCGCTCGCGTCCGCGCCGTCCTTCGTCGACAGCCAGCGGTGGCCGAGCGCGGCGAGGCGCGGGTCGGTGGGCTGGTCGAAGCTCGCAGGCGACCAGTGGACGTGAAACGCCGGCTCAGCCGCGATCGTGATCGGCCGGCGCAGGCGATAGAGCGTCAGCCGCTTGGCCAGCGCCTCCGCCCGCGCCGCCTCGGCATCGACCAGCACGTCGTCGCCATCCGCCCAGAGCAGGAAGTCGAACAGCGCCTTGCCCTGCGGACTGAGCAGCGCGGTCCAGAGCGGCGCGCCTTCGCCAAGCTCGCGCAGGTCCTGCGTGACGAGCCCCTGGAGGAAGCCGCGCACGTCCTCCCCCGACAGACGGATGAGGGCGCGGTCGGCAAGGTGGGTGGCATCGCTCATGGCGAGGACGTAAGGGTTCGCCCTCGACAGCGAAAGAGGCGGCCATGACCTACGACCTGAAGCTTTCCGGCGGCACCGTCCATCTGCCCGGCGGCCCCGCACAGGTCGACGTCTTCGTCTCCGGCGGCCGCATCGCGGCGATCGGCGGCAGCGGCGATGCGGGCGAGACGATCGACGTCACCGGCCTCGACGTGCTGCCCGGCGTAATCGACAGCCAAGTCCATTTTCGCGAGCCCGGCCTCGAGCACAAGGAAGACCTGGAAAGCGGCAGCGTCGCCGCCGTCATGGGCGGCGTGACCGCGGTGTTCGAGATGCCGAACACCAACCCCAACACCGACAACGAGGGCGCGATCCTCGACAAGCTCGCCCGCGCGCATCACCGCATGTGGTGCGACCATGCCTTCTACGTCGGTGCGACCGGCCAGAATGCCGAGGAACTGCGTGCGCTGGAGCGGATGCCGGGCACCGCGGGCGTCAAGATCTTCATGGGCTCCTCGACCGGCAACTTGCTGGTGGCCGAGGATGAGGCGCTGTCGCGGGTGCTGTCGTCGGGCACCCGCCGCGTCGCGATCCATGCCGAGGACGAGGCGCGGATGAACGAGCGCGCGGCCGAGTATCGCATCAACGGCAACCCTTCGTCGCACCCGATCTGGCGCGACGACGAGAGCGCGATGCTCGCGACCCGGCGCATTCTGCGGCTGGCGCGCGAGGCGAAGCGGCGCATTCACGTGCTCCACATCTCGACGCCTGCCGAGCTCGAACTGCTCGCTCAGCACAAGGACATCGCCACCTGCGAGGTGACGCCGCAGCACCTGACGCTGGCGGGCGAGGAGGCGTACGCCAAGATCGGCACCTATGCGCAGATGAACCCGCCGATCCGGTCGGGCGCGCATCGCGACGGGCTGTGGCACTGGATGGGGCAGGGCGTGCCCGACGTCATCGGCTCCGACCACGCGCCGCACACGATCGAGGAGAAGGAGCGCGCCTATCCCGCCAGCCCCAGCGGGATGCCCGGCGTGCAGACGCTGCTGCCGCTGATGCTCAACCACGTGGCGGAGGGGCGGCTGACGCTCCAGCGGCTGATCGACCTGACCAGCGCGGGTCCGCAGCGCATCTTCGGCCTCGTCCGCAAGGGGCGGATCGCGATCGGCTATGATGCCGACTTCACCGTCGTCGACCTAAAGCGCCGCTGGACGGTGACGGGCGACTGGCTCGCCTCACGCTGCGGCTGGTCGCCGTTCGAGGGTTGGGAGCTGACGGGGAAGCCGATCGGCACGATCATCCGCGGGCAGACGGCGATGTGGGAGGACGCGCTGGTGGGGACGGCGCAAGGCGAGCCGCTGAAGTTCGAGGGGACGGAGTTTTAGTGAGCGGTGCGCGGGAACCCCTATTCTCCGCTCGTCCTGAGTAGCGGCCGAGTAGCCTCGTAGAGGCGTATCGAGGTCGCGTATCGAAGGATGTTGGCGCGGGACCGTACTTCGATACGAGCCCTCGATACGCTGCTTGTGCAGCTACTCGGTCTCTACTCAGCACGAACGGTGAGGTGCGGCCGAGCTAGCGAGTGCAAGTGGCAGGGCCGCGTTAGCCGGGAACGAGGCAGCGTTTACCCGCCCATTGCCCCGTCCCCCTTTCGTTCGCATATTCGGCGCATGGCGATCCAGATCCGCACCAGCCTGGCCGAGCCCGAGACCGGGCAAAGCTTCGTTCCCCATCGCCCCGCGCGGCCGCCCAAGGCGGAAGGGGGCAAAAGCTTCAAGCTCGTCAGCGACTATTCGCCCTCAGGCGACCAGCCGACCGCGATCAAGGAACTGGTCGAAGCCGCGGAAGCCGGCGAGCGCGACCAGGTGCTGCTCGGCGTCACCGGCTCGGGCAAGACCTTCACGATGGCCAAGGTGGTGGAGGCGGTGCAGCGTCCCGCGCTCATCCTGGCCCCCAACAAGATCCTCGCCGCGCAGCTCTATGGCGAGTTCAAGTCGTTCTTCCCCGAGAACGCGGTCGAGTATTTCGTCAGCTATTACGACTATTACCAGCCCGAGGCCTATGTGCCGCGGTCGGACACGTACATCGAGAAGGAAAGCTCGATCAACGAGGCAATCGACCGGATGCGCCACTCGGCCACCCGATCGCTGCTCGAACGCGATGACGTGCTGATCGTCGCGTCGGTGTCGTGCCTCTACGGCATCGGCTCGGTCGAGACCTATTCGGCGATGATCTTCGACCTCAAGAAGGGCGAGACGCACGACCAGCGCGAGATCATCCGCAAGCTGGTCGCGCTCCAGTACAAGCGCAACGACGCCGCCTTCCAGCGCGGCGCGTTCCGCGTGCGCGGCGACAGCCTCGAACTCTTCCCCTCGCATTATGAGGACAGTGCCTGGCGAATCAGCTTCTTCGGCGACGAGATCGAGGAGATCACCGAATTCGATCCGCTGACCGGTCAGAAGGTCGCGAGCCTCAACACGATCCGCATCTATGCCAACAGCCACTATGTGACGCCCGGGCCGACGATGAAGCAGGCGACGCACGCGATCCGGCACGAGTTGGAGGAGCGGCTGAAGGAGTTGCAGGCCGAAGGGCGATTGCTGGAGGCGCAGCGGCTGGAGCAGCGCACCAATTTCGACCTGGAGATGATCGCCGCCACCGGCTCCTGCGCGGGCATCGAGAATTACAGCCGCTTCCTGACCGGTCGCCTGCCCGGCGAGCCACCGCCGACGCTGTTCGAGTACCTCCCTGAGAACGCGCTCTTGTTCGTCGACGAGAGCCACCAGACGATCGGTCAGATCAGCGCGATGGCACGGGGCGATCACCGGCGGAAGATTACGCTCGCCGAATACGGCTTTCGGCTTCCGAGCTGCATCGACAACCGACCGCTCCGCTTCAACGAATGGGACGCGATGCGCCCGCAGACCGTCTGCGTCTCCGCGACGCCGGGTGGGTGGGAGATGGAGCAGACCGGCGGCGTCTTCGTCGAGCAGGTCATCCGCCCCACCGGCCTGATCGACCCGCCGGTCGAGATCAAGCCGGTCGAGGAGCAGGTGCAGGACCTGATCGTCGAGGCGAGGAAGACGACCGAGGCCGGCTATCGCACGCTGGTGACGACGCTGACCAAGCGGATGGCCGAGGACCTCACCGAATACATGCACGAGGCGGGGATCAAGGTCCGCTACATGCACTCCGACGTCGAGACGCTGGAGCGTATCGAGCTGATCCGCGACCTGCGCATGGGCGTGTACGACGTGCTGATCGGCATCAACCTGCTGCGCGAGGGGCTCGACATTCCCGAATGCGGGCTGGTCGCGATCCTCGACGCGGACAAGGAAGGCTTCCTCCGATCGGAGACGTCGCTGATCCAGACGATCGGCCGGGCGGCGCGCAACGTCGACGGGCGCGTGATCCTCTATGCCGACCGCATCACCGGATCGATGGAGCGCGCGCTCAACGAAACCGGCCGCCGGCGCGAGAAGCAGGAGGCGTACAACGCCGCGCACGGCATCACGCCGCAGACGATCCGCCGCGATATCGGCGACATCATCAAGCACGTGTCGCAGCAGGATCAGGTCACGGTCGAGATCGGCGACGACCGCCCGCACATGGTCGGCCACAATCTGCGCGCCTATATCGAGGAGCTCGAGAAGAAGATGCGCAAGGCCGCATCCGACCTGGAGTTCGAGGAAGCCGGCCGCATCCGCGACGAGATTCGCTCGCTGGAGGCCGAGGAGCTCGGTTTGCCCGACCACGAGCGCAAGGCGCCGATCATGGGGCGGTCGAACGAGGGCAAGCCAGGCACGCGCAAGAACCGGTTCGGCAAGACGCAGCGCAAGTGGAGTGGGGGGAAGCGGTAGGGCTTTTCAAACGGCCGGCGATCTACGCGGCGCGCTGATCCCACCAATCCCGCCGCAGCGGCTTGATCGCCAGCGACATCAGCGCCGCCGCCACCAGGTAGAACCCCAGCGCCGCGATCGCTGCCCAGCGCAGCGCGTCGTCGCCGAGCGATGCCTTCATCGAATCGGCCATCGCGCCCATGATCCATGAGCCGAGTCCGAGACCGACGAGGTTGTTGATGAGCAGGAACGACGCGCTGGCGGTCGCGCGCATCGGCGGGGGGACGAGGCCCTGGACCGCGGTCGTGACCGGGCCCAGCCACAGGATGTTGAAGCCGTTGGGGATGAGCAGCAGTGCCCAGGCGAGCCAGGGCGATCCGCTCGCCATCAGGCCGCCGGCGAAGAGCGGCACGGTGATGAGCCAGGCGATCATCGGCAGCTTGGCATAGACGCCCTTGTCGCGCCCACCCAGGCGGTCGGCGAGCACGCCGCCGAGCAGCACCCCCGCGCTCCCGCCGACGAGCAGCACCGAGCCCATGTAAAGCGCGGCGTCGAACAGCTCGAACCCGAAGCTGCGGATCAGCACCGACGGCATCCAATAGGCGAGGCCATAGCCGCACATCGAGCTGAACCCGGCCGCAAAGCCCATCAGCCAGAAGCTCGGCTTCTTCGCCAGGATCGCGAACACGCGGCCGACGGGCACGCGCTCGACAGGATTGGCGGGCGAGGGGGGCACGGGATCGCTCATCCCGCGCGCCGGCTCGCGCACGACCAGGCGAAAGATCGGGGCTATGACGACGCCCGCGATGCCGACGACGATGAACGCGGTGCGCCAGTCCACGGTCGCGGCGATGAACCCGCCGAGGATCGACCCGCCCGCAAGCCCGATCGGGATGCCGAGCGAATAGATGGCGAGCGCCTTGGCGCGCTTGTGCGGCGGGAAATAGTCTGAGATCATCGCATAGGAGGGCGCGACGCCGCCCGCCTCGCCGACGCCCACGCCGATGCGGAAGGCGAAGAGCTGCCAGAAGCTGGTGGCGAGGCCGCACAGCGCGGTGAACGCGCTCCATACGCCCAGCGAGATCGTGATGACCCAGCTCCGGCTCGTCCGGTCGGCGATCAGCGCGAGCGGGATGGCAAGCGTCGAATAGAGCATCGCAAAGGCGATCCCGCCCAGCGCGCCGAGCTGCGTGTCGGTGAGGCCGAGCTCGGCCTTGATCGGCTGGACGAGAATGCCGAGGATCTGGCGGTCGAGGAAGTTGAAGGTATAGACGACCAGCAGCATCGCCAGCACCAGCGCGCGATAGCCGGGCGTCACTTCGGTCAAACGGCCATGAGCATCGCTCTTGCCGCCCGCCCGCTCGATCCCGTCTGCTGCGCCGCTGGCCATACCCGATCCTCGAAACGATGGCCGCAGCTTACGCGAAAGCGCGGCGGTGCCAAGCGCAACCGTGACGATGGGCGGATGCGTCGCCGCACCCGCCCATTCCCCCTTTTAGAACTTCAGGCCGAGCGTCACATAGAATTGGCGCGGATTGCCGTAGAAAGCGGTGGCGACGCCCTCGCGCCCCAGCGACGGGGTGATCCCGCCCGACGGCGTGATGATCGGCAGCCCGGTCTGCGGATTAGCAACCGCGAACAGATAGCCCGAGGTGATGTAGCGCTCGTCGGTCAGGTTCTTGCCGTGCAGACCGATCGAATAGCGACGCTCGGGCCCGAAGCTGTAGTTGATGCTCGCATCCCATAGTGCATAGCCCGGCTGGTCGAGGAACGGGTTTGGCACCTCGAACTGCGTCGTGTCGCTGCGATAGCTGACGGTGGTCGAGGCGTTGAACTCGCCCGATCCCATCGGCACGATCGTGCCGAGCGTCCCCGACAGCGTCCAGTCGGGCGTGTTCTGGATCCGGCGGAAGTCCGCGACCTCGTTGCCCGCCGGACCGATGAAGCTGTCATACTTCGCGTCGATATATCCGAGCGTGCCCGACAGACTGACCTGGCTGCCCGCACCCGCGAAGTCGCGGAGCAGGCGGGCGAACAGCTCGGCCTCGATCCCCTTCAGCGTCGCGGCGGCGGCGTTGGTGGTGACGCCGGCGAACCCCTCGAAGATGCCGTCGCCATTGGCGTCGACGCCGACCGAGCCCGGCACCTGCACGTCCTTGTAGTCGCCCCAGAAGCCCGTCACCGCATAGGTGAAGGCGCGGTCGAACAACGAACCCTTGAAGCCCACTTCATAGCTGTCGACCTCTTCGGGTTCGAACAGGAAGAAGTTGTAGATGTCGTCATACTGGATGCCGGGCACGCCATTGTTGTTGGGCGCGATGTTGGCCGATCCGCGCGGGTCGAACCCGCCGCCCTTGAACCCCTTCGAGTAGGAGGCGTAAGCGAGGAAAGTGTCGCTCGGCGTGATCGTCACGACCGCGCGCGGCGTCCATTTCTCGAATGTCGCCTCGCCGGTGAAGTTGGTGATCGGTGCGCCCAGGTTGACGCCGTTGCCGCCGAACTGGACGTCGGCGCCGCCCAGCCGATTGGCCTTGAAGATCGCCGATTTGCGCGTGTCGCTGGTGTAGCGGATGCCGCCGGTCAGCGCGAGCCAGTCGGTCACGTCGAAGGTGAAGTCGGCGAAGCCCGACCAGGTATCCGTCCGCACGTCGCCCGCGGTCTGCTGACCGAACCCGGAGGCAAGTGGGATCCCTAGGATCGGCCCCGTCGTCGCGAGGATCACGTCGAACCGCGTCGAGGCCCTGGCATCGAGATAGTAGAAGCCGACCAGCCCCTTCAGCCGCTCGCTTTCATAGGCGAGCTGGAATTCCTGGCTGATCTGTTCGTTGCGATAGACGGCGGGCACGTCGACATCGACGGTGGGCAGCGCGTCGAAGTCGATCGGCGTCAGGCTGCGGTCCTTGCGCCACGCGCTGATGCTGCGGAGCGTCAGGCCGGTCGCGATCTCCGCGCTGATGTTCATGGCAAGCCCGCCCGCCTCGATATCGTTGAGCGGGAAGGCGAGGCCGGCGCGCGTGTTGAACACGTCGTCCAGCACCGGCGCGCCGGTCAGCAGGCCGGGGAGCAGGCGAT
This sequence comes from Sphingomonas sp. Y38-1Y, assembly GCF_032391395.1. Taxonomy (NCBI): domain Bacteria; kingdom Pseudomonadati; phylum Pseudomonadota; class Alphaproteobacteria; order Sphingomonadales; family Sphingomonadaceae; genus Sphingomonas; species Sphingomonas sp. Y38-1Y. Next base: position 3,295,958 of record NZ_CP135916.1, on the reverse strand, counting down.
GGCCGTTGCGAGCGTTCGACTTGTCATGGGTGTAATCGCCGGACAGGCGGACGAGCAGGCGGTTGTCGGGGGTCTCGAACTCGATCGTGCCGCGGCCCGCCCACACGTCCTTGTTGTAGTTTTCGATGCCAAGCGTGGTGTTCTCGCCGAAGCCGCCGCGCGACAGGCGCGCACCCGCCACGCCCACGCGGATGCCGTCGGTGAGCGGGGCGGAGATGCTGAGCACGCCGTCGGCCTGGTCATAGCTGCCAAAGGTCGCGCGGGCGTTGACCGAAAGCTCGTTGGGCAGGCGCCGCGTCACATATTTGATCGCGCCGCCGATCGTGTTGCGACCATAGAGCGTGCCCTGCGGCCCGCGCAGCACCTCGATCCGCTCGACGTCGTAGATGTCGAGCAACGCCGCCTGCGGCCGGTTGAGATAGACGTCGTCGAGATAGAGGCCGACGCCGCTCTCGAAGCCGGGGACCGGGTCCTGCTGGCCGACGCCGCGGATGAAGGCGGTGAGCGTCGAATTGGTGCCGCGCGACGGCTCCAGCGTGACGTTCGGCGTGGTGTCGCCGATGTCGGACAGGTCGATCGCGCCCTGCGCGGCGAGCGCCTCGCCCGAATAGGCGGTGACGGCGATCGGCACGCGCAGCAGCGATTCGGAGCGGCGCTGGGCGGTGACGACGATGTCCTGGTCGCCGAGCGCGGCCGAGGCGGGCGCGGTGTCGGCGGCCTGCGCCTCCGGCTCGGCAGGGACGTCCTGCGCGTGCGCCGGCGTGGCGAAAAGCGCGGCGGGTGCCGCCGTGAGCGTCAGAAACTGCACGAACCGCGTGTTCAGGCGAGCCATCGGCCGATCCCCTCCCTCATGGATGCACCCCGCTTTGCCGCGGGTTGTGCATGGTGTGCTTTGGCTATACTGAAACCTGAACCGGGTTTCAACTTGGGAAATGGGGAGAGCGGATGGGCGAGGCGCAAGCCGCAAGCGAGGGCAAGGTGCCGCGGACCGAGCGCGGTCGACGGACGCTGCGCGCGATCCTGGATGCAGCGGCGGCGGAGTTCGGCGAGAAGGGGTTCCACGATGGGTCGATCAGCGGGATCACCCGCCGCGCCGGCGTCGCGCTCGGCAGCTTTTATACCTATTTCGATTCCAAGGACGCGGTGTTCCGCGCGCTGGTGCGCGACATGTCGGCGCAGGTGCGCGACCATGTCGCCCCCGCGGTCCGCGCCGCGCCCGACGGCATCGCGGCCGAGCAGGCGGGCCTCCGGCACTTCATCGACTTCGTGCGCGCGCACAAGGAGATCTATCGCATCATCGACGAGGCCGAGTTCGTCGATGCCGAAAGTTTCCGCAGCCATTATGCCACCACGGCCGAACGGATCGAGGCGCGGCTCACCGCCGCCGCCGCGCGCGGCGAGGTTCGCGCCGATGTCGGTGCGGCGCATGCCTGGGCGATCATGGGCATGAACGTCTTCCTGGGCCTGCGCTTCGGCGTCTGGGAAGAGGAGCGGCCCGCGGAGGCGATCGCGGCAGAGATGGCCGACTTCCTTCGCCACGGCCTGGCGCCCCGCTGAGCCGAAAGCGGTTCCCGCGCGTTCGTGAACTCGAACGAAAGAGAAAAATGCGAACCGTCGCACCATTGTTGCGGGGGGAGGGGGTCAATCGCTATATCAACCAACCCTTTCCCGCCGCGCGGGTGCGGGCGAGGAAGGATACCGGATGCTCTACGACGCCTATGAGATGCAGCGCTCGATGCTGGCGGGGGCCAGTGCGCTGGCCAATTTCAGTGCGGGACTGCTGAACAATCCGGCAAACCCGTTCGCCTATTTCGGCGGCGGCCCGGTGCTCGCTTCCGCGCTCGAGGTTTTCGCGCACGCCTCCGCGCCGCGCGGCAAGCCGCCGTTCGGGCTGGACCAGACGACGGTCGACGGCCGCGTCGTCGCGGTGCGCGAGGAGATCGTCGCGCGCAAGCCGTTCGGCCAGCTCAAGCATTTCGTGCGCGAAGGCGTGACCGGCGGCCCCAAGCTCTTGATCGTCGCGCCGATGTCGGGCCACTATGCCACGCTCTTGCGCGGCACGGTCGAGCGGATGCTGCCGGTCGCCGACGTCTACATCACCGACTGGCGCGATGCGAAGCTCGTGTCGATGCGCGAGGGGCGCTTCGACCTCGACGATTATATCGATTACGTGATCGACTGGTGCGCGGCCATCGGTGCTGAAGGCAATGCGCGCCCGCACATGCTCGCGGTCTGCCAGCCGTCGGTCCCCTGCTATGCCGCGGTCGCGCTGATGAGCGCGGACCAGCACCCGAACCTGCCGCGCACGCTCACCATGATGGGCGGGCCGATCGACACGCGCGAGGCGCCGACCGCGGTCAACACGCTCGCGACCGAGCGGCCGCACGCCTGGTTCGCGCAGAACGTCATCGCGACCGTCCCCTCGCTCTATGCGGGCGCGGGACGCAAGGTCTATCCGGGCTTCCTACAGCTCGCCGGATTCATGACGATGAACCTCGGCAACCACCTCGTCTCGCACTGGGAGATGTTCAAGCATCTGGTGCAGGGCGATGGCGAGAGCGCCGGCGCGACGATGCGCTTCTATGACGAATATCGCGCGGTCTGCGACATGACCGCCGAATTCTATCTCCAGACAATCGACGTCGTGTTCCAGCGGCATGCGCTGCCGATGGGGACGATGACGCATCGCGGGCGTCCGGTCGATGCCGGGGCGATCACCGACGTCGGCATCCTCGCGATCGAGGGCGAGCGCGACGACATCTCTGGCATCGGCCAGACCAAGGCGGCGCTGACCATCGCCACCTCGCTCGCCGAGGATCGCAAGCGCTATTTGATGGCGGAGGGTGTCGGCCATTACGGCATCTTCAACGGGTCGAAGTGGCGCACGCGCATCGCCCCGGTGGTCGAGGAATGGATGACGGCGCACGCCGGATGAGCGACGAGGGCGGCGAGCCCGACCATCTCGACGCGGAAGAGCGCGAGGCGGTCGAAGAGCGCGAAACGGGCTCCGCCGTCGTCATCTATGAAGTGATCCGAAAGGCCGGGGCGGACGAACTCGCCCGGCCGGCGACCGGCCTGTTCTTCTCGGCGCTCGCCGCCGGGATCGGCGTGTGCGCCTCGCTGATCGGCGTCGCGACGCTGCGCGCAGGCCTTCCCGACGCGCGCTGGGCCGAGCTCGTCTCGTCGCTCGGCTACACCATCGGTTTCGTCATCGTCGTCCTCGGCAACCTGCAACTCTTCACCGAGGCGACGGTCAGCGCGGTGCTGCCGGTGGTCGCCGAGCCCCGGGCTGTCAATTTCGGGCGGCTAGCGCGGCTGTGGGGCATCGTCCTGATCGGCAATCTGGTCGGCACGCTGATCGTCGCGGCGATGATGGCGCAAGGGTGGATCGTCGACGAGGCGACGCTGATCGGCGCACTCGAATTCTCGTCGCACCTGCTGACGAACGACTTCGGCCGCACGCTGGTGCTCGGCATTCCGGCGGGCTTCCTGATCGCCAGCCTCGCCTGGGTGCTGCCCAATGCGCGCGAGAACAGCTTCTGGGTGGTGGTCGCGATCACCTGGCTCGTTGCGGCCGGCGGCTTCGCGCATGTCGTGGTGGGATCGGCCGAGGCGTGGCTGCTGTGGTTGGCGGGCCGCGCGGGGCTCGACTGGGTCGCATTCGGATTCGTGCTGCCCGCGTTCCTGGGTAACGTCATCGGTGGGAGCGGCCTGTTCGCACTGATCGCGCACGGCCAGGTCAAGGAAGAGATGGAGGGCGGAGCGGACTGACCCGCGCCGCCCACCTGGCTTAAAGCGTCACTTCGGCGTGCTTGCCGGCTTCGCGCGCATCGATCGTCTGGCCGGTGAGCATCTTGAACTTGCCGGTCAGCGACTGGTCGCCTTCCCAGATCTCCGCGTCCTTCAGGTCGAAGCGGAGCATCATGACGTTGGGGTCTTCCTTGCCGCCCTCGAACCACGCCTCGACCTGGTTGTTCCAGTATTTGTCGAAGATCTCCTGCCGCGTTTCCTCCGTCAGCGTGCCGTGGATGCAGGCAAAGATGTCGTGGCCCTTGGACGCGAACTGCGCCATCGCCTCGCCGCCCTTGGCGACCCGGTTGTCCTTGTTGCAGTAGAACCAGAACTCGCTGTCGGCATCGGGGTCGAGCTGCGCGGTCATCGGTTCGTGGTGGTCGTGGCTGCCGACCAGGCCGATCATGACGAACGGGCTCTTCGACAGCTCCTTCCACATGCGGTGGCGGACCTTGGTGTTTTCTTCCTGATCGACCTGCATCGACATTCTCCTACATGGGCTGTCCCGACAACGGCCCGGATGCGTGAGGGTTGCAGCTACGGTCTTCAGGACGCCTTGAGCCGCAGCGCGCTGCAGACGAGCGCGATCGCGGAGAAGCAGGCGGCGACGATCAGCGGCACCGGGCCGAGCCCCAGGCCCATCGCCAGCATCACGCCGACGACCGACGCGCCGAGCGTCTGGCCGAGCAGGCGCGAGGTCGACAGCAGGCCGCCCGCCGCCGCCGCCCGATCGCGCGGCGCGCCGCCGATGATGAGCCGCGAATTGGGTGCGAAGAACAGCCCGAAGCCGCAGGCGGTCAGCGACAGCCGCCAGGCGATGTGCCACCAGCCGGGCTCGGCCGGCATCGTTGCGATTAGCGTAAATCCGATGATCGCGAGCGTGCAGCCGGCAATGCCCAGCAGCGACGGCGCGATCCGGTCGGACAGCCAGCCGGCAAGCGGCGCGACGACCAGCAGCGTCAGCGGCACCGGCAGGATCAACAGGCCAACCTCCTCCGGCGAATAGCCCATGCCCTGTTCGAAACGGAACGGCAGCAGGACGATGAGCGAGGCCGAGGCGAGAAATCCGCTGATCGCGCCGAGCACCGACAGGCCGATTACCGGACGGCCGATCAGGTCGACCGGCAGTACCGGCCGCGCTCTCGCGCGCTCGCGCCGGACGAGCAGGATCGCCGAGACGATGCCGCCGACGATCATCGCGGCGCCGGGGATGCGCAGCTCGGCGCTATGCGCGGCAAGCTCGATCCCGCCGATGATCGCGCCGATCGTCAGCGCGCTCCAGATGCCGCCTTGCCAGTCGAAATGGCCGGGCACGGGCTTCGGCTCGGGGAGCGAGCGGCCGAGCAGGATCGACAGGATCGCGAACGGCGCGGCGGCGCAGAACACCCAGCGCCAGTCGGCATGGCCGACGATGAAGCCGCCCAGAGTCGGCGCGAGTGCATTCGCCGACGCCACGGTCACGCTGTTGATGCCGAGGCCCGAGCCCAGGCTCTTGGCCGGATAGATCGATCGCAGCATCCCCGCCGACACACTGAGCGCCATGCCTGCGCCCAGCGCCTGTCCCACGCGCACGGCGAGCAGGGAGGCGAAGCCGGTGACGAGCAGGCTGGCGGCGGAAGCCACGAGGAAGATGACCTGGCCGAGCTGGTACAACCGCCGGTGCCCCAGTCGGTCGCCGAGATTGGCGAAGGGAAGGAGCCCCATGACGAGCACGAGCTGATAGAGCGTCACAACCGCCACAACCGCGCCGGCGCTGACGCCGGTATCGCGCGCGATCGTCGGCAGCGCGACGTTGGCGATCGCGCCGTCGATGACGAACAACGCCGTCCCGAACGAGATCGCCGCGATCGCCACTGCGCGGCGCGGCATCGGCAGGCCGTCGCCGGGCTCGGCTGCGCGGGTGTCCGGATGCCCGGTGTCGGCTGGCTGGAGGATGGCAGGGTCCTTGGAATGGAAGACGGCGTGCGAACGCCTTAACCCCGCGGGTGTTCATTCGGCCATTTGGACTGAGGGTCGGTGATTGGAAATCGGGTGGTCGAACTTTCGCCTTCGCGCGAGCACGCGGTTAGCCAACCCTGTCATCCCGGTCTTGAGCCGGGATCCCGCTTCTTCTTCTCCGCAGCGATGAGAAAGCCGGACCCCGGATCAAGTCCGGAGTGACGATGTTGGTGGCATGACGACACCCAAAAAGACCTCCCCGGCGAAGGCCGGGGTCCAGTTGGGAAGGCCGCGATGAGGGGCGTTGCGCTACGCCACAATCGTCCCCCAACTGGACCCCGGTCCTTGCCGGGGAAGCGGGCAGGTCGGGTTCAACGTCCGCCGATCACCCCTCGCGCTTGGCGTCGTTCTCGGACTGCGAGTTGAGCTGGATGTAGTTCTGGATGCCCATCCGCTCGATCATGTCGAACTGGCGCTCCAGCGTGTCGACATGCTCTTCCTCGTTGTCGAGGATGCGGCGGAACAGGTCGCGGCTGATATAGTCGCGGACCTTCTCGCAATGCTCGATCGCGTCGCGGAGCAGCGGGATCGCTTCCTCCTCGAGCGCTAGGTCGCCCTTCAGGACTTCCTCGACCGTCTCGCCGATGCGCAGCCGGCCGAGCAGCTGGAAGTTGGGCAGTCCGTCGAGGAACAGGATGCGCTCCGCCAACCAGTCGGCGTGCTCCATCTCCTCGATGGACTCCTTCCGCTCGAACTGGGCGAGCTTGTAGACGCCCCAATGGTCGAGCAGGCGGTAATGCAGCCAATATTGGTTGATCGCGGTCAGCTCGTTCTTGAGCGCCGTGTTGAGATATTCGAGAACCTGGGGATCGCCCTTCATGCGCGCGGCCTTTGCGTGGAATGGAAACAGGCCGGTAATTTAGCGCGAAAAAGCGGCTCGCGATACCCGAAGAATGGCGGAAATCTGCGGTTTTTCGCTGTTGCGAGTGTCAGGCAGCAGCGCGCTCTGCATCGATAATAGCTCGCGCAAACGGCACGCACTGGCCGCACTTGGCCTGGCATCCGAGCGCGCGATACGCCTGGCAGGCGCTCATCGCACCGCCGCGCGCGGCCTCGCGCACTTCCCGTTCACGGATTGCATTGCAAACGCAGACGACCATAAGCACCCTCGCTATTGCGAATCGTTCTAACCGTCTGATCGCTTGACCACAAGCCTTAATGCGTCGCGTTCGCAAGTTTTGCCGATGCAGCTCGCCACACGCCTTCCAGCGGCCCGACGCGATGGCGCGCCAGCCACCAGCGCGATCCCCACAGCATCCCCGCCATCGTGGCCGCAACGACGAGGTAAAGCTCGGCACGGCCGATGCGGCCGAAAAGGGCCAGACCGTATCCGTAGAAGATCGTCGTCAGCACGAGACTGGTGGCGAGATAGTTGGTGAAGGCCAACCGGCCGACCGCTGCGAGCCGCTCGATGAAAGCCGCACCGGCAAAGCGCCGCGCCAGCCAGAGCAGCAGCGCGAGATGCGCGAGCGCGGTGGCGACGCGAAAGGGGATCGACCAGGCGATGAAATTGCCCATCAGCACCGCGGGATCGAAGTCCGAGGCAAAGCCCCAGAGCGTCAGCGCCGCCAGACCCGGCATGCCGATCCCATAGCCCCACGCCATCGTCCGCCGGAGCGCCGCGTCCGACCATCCGCCGGTCAGCGCGCCCGCCCGGCACAGCGCCATGCCGAGCAGCATGTAGCCCAGCGTCTCACCGCCCGCGAACTGGAGCAGGCGGATCGGCGTGTCGCCGCGCGGGCCCATGCGAAAGGCAACCGCTTCGAGCCAGCCGCTACGATAGGCGGCTAGTTCTGCCGCCGTCGACGCGCTTCCCGCCTGCGGAAAGCTGGCGAACAACGCGCGGTACCCGGCGACGAGGCTGGCGGACGCATCCGGCGCCTGCGCCGCGGCGCGAAAGGCAAAAACCGCGCCGAACTGGAGGCTGAGCAACAGCGTGTGCAGCGCAAGCACGACGATCGCCGCCCGCGCCAGCCGCCCCGCCGACCAGTCCCACGCGACCGGCAGCAGGCAGCCGAGGATCGCATAGTGGAGCAGGATGTCGCCGTTCCACACGAGATAGCCGTGGGCGAGCCCGAACAGCGCGAGCACGGCCATCCGGGCATAATGCCGGCGGGCCCGATGCTCGGCGCGAGCGGCCCCAAGCAGCACGCCGGCGCCGAACAGCAGCGCGAGCAGGCCGCGCATCCGCCCCTCGAACAGCATCTGGTTGATCGCCCATGCGCCAAGGTCGGCCGGCCGCGCCGGCCCCCACGCAAGCGGGTTGGTGTACGCGTCGCTCGGCATCGCGAACGACACGATGTTGAGGAGCAGGATGCCCATCACCGCCGCCCCCCGCGCGACATCGAGGCCGAGGACGCGGGGTGGGGGCGTGGTGTCCGGCGTCAGGCGGCGACCTCGCCCTGCATCAGCCGGGGGAAGAAGCCCTCATGGCCGGCGCGCAGGTCGGCGAGCGTGACGGTGAAGTCGCCCGCTTCGGTCTCGAACACCAGCCGGTCCTTGATCGTGCGACCGAGCAGATCGGCGGGCACGTCGGCGCGCTCGGCATCGGCCATGAAGTCGGCCATGCACTGGTCGCAGACGGTGACGACGTACAGGCCCTGGTCCTCGCCGAAGAAGCTTTCGGCAAGCCCGAACGGCTGCACCGCGTCAACCAGCGCGCCGATGCCGCTTGCCAGCGCCATCTCCGCGACGGCGACCGCCATGCCGCCATCGGCGACGTCGTGGCACGCACGGATCGCGCCCTTGCGGATCTGTTCGCGGATGAAGTCGCCGGTGCGCTTCTCGGCCTTGAGGTCGACGGGCGGCGGCGGGCCGTCCTCGCGCCCGTGGAGCTCGCGCAGCCACACCGACTGGCCGAGATGGCCCATCCGCTCGCCCACCAGCATGATCGCGTCGCCGGTGCGGCGAAAGCCGATGCCGACCGACTTCTGCCAGTCGGGCATCAACCCGACGCCGCCGATCGCGGGCGTGGGCAGGATCGCCGAGCCGCCGCCGGTCGCCTTCGATTCATTGTAGAGCGACACGTTGCCGCTGACGATCGGGAAGTCCAATGCGCGACACGCCTCGCCCATCCCCTCCAGACAGCCGACGAGCTGGCCCATGATCTCGGACCGTTGCGGATTGGCAAAGTTGAGGCAGTTGGTGACGGCAAGCGGCGTCGCACCGACACAGGTCAGGTTGCGCCACGCCTCGGCGATCGCCTGTTTGCCGCCCTCGACCGGGTCGGCGAAGCAGTAGCGCGGTGTGCAGTCGGTGGTGATCGCCAACGCTTTTTCGGTGCCGTGGACGCGCACGACCGCGGCGTCGCCGCCGGGGCGCTGAACGGTGTCGGCGCCGACCATGTGGTCATACTGCTCCCAGATCCAGCGCCGGCTGGCGAGGTCGGGCGAGGCCATCAGCCGCAGGAGATCGGCGGCAATGTCCTCGCTCTCGGGCGCGTCGGTCAGCTCGGGGCGGGGCGGGGTGGGGACGTGCGGCCGGTCATAGAGCGGGGCATCGTCCGCCAGCGGGGCGAGCGGGATGTCGGCGACGGTCTCGCCCTGCCACTTGAGCACCATGCGGCCGGTATCGGTGACGGTGCCGATGACGGCGAAGTCGAGTTCCCACTTGCGGAAGATCGCCTCCGCCTCGGCCTCGCGGCCAGGCTTCAGCACCATCAGCATCCGCTCCTGGCTTTCCGACAGCATCATCTCGTACGGGGTCATCCCCGTCTCGCGCTGGGGGACGTTGTCCATCACGAGTTCGATGCCGACGCCGCCCTTCGACGCCATCTCGACCGACGAGCTGGTGAGGCCGGCGGCGCCCATGTCCTGGATCGCGACGATCGCGTCGCTGGCCATGAGTTCGAGGCACGCCTCGATCAGCAGCTTTTCGGTGAAGGGGTCGCCGACCTGCACGGTCGGGCGCTTCTCGTCCGACTTGTCGTCGAAATCTGCCGACGCCATCGTCGCGCCGTGAATGCCGTCGCGGCCGGTCTTGGACCCGACATAGACCACCGGATTGCCGATGCCCGCGGCGGCCGAATAGAAGATCTTGTCCTGCTGCGCGATACCGACGGTCATCGCGTTGACCAGGATGTTGCCGTCATAGGCGGGGTGGAAATTGACCTCGCCCCCTACGGTGGGCACGCCGACGCAGTTGCCGTAACCGCCGATGCCGTGGACGACGCCCGCGATCAGGTGGCGCATCTTGGGATGATCGGGGCGGCCAAAGCGTAGCGCGTTCATGTTGGCGACCGGCCGCGCGCCCATGGTGAACACGTCGCGAAGGATGCCGCCCACGCCCGTCGCCGCGCCCTGATAGGGTTCGATGTAGGAGGGGTGGTTGTGCGACTCCATCTTGAAGATCGCGGCCTGATTGTCGCCGATGTCGATGACGCCGGCATTTTCGCCCGGGCCGCAGATCACCCAGGGCGCCTCGGTCGGCAGCTTCTTCAGGTGGATGCGGCTGGATTTATAGCTGCAATGCTCGGACCACATGACCGAGAAGATGCCGAGTTCGGTGAGGTTGGGCTCGCGGCCGAGCGCCTTCAGGACGCGCTCATATTCCTCGGGGGAAAGGCCGTGCTCGGCGACGATCTCGGGCGTGATCTGGGTCATGCGCGCAGCCTCTAGCGGCGTGCGCGGCCCTCGTCATCCCCCGCAGGAGTCATCCCCGCACGCGCGCGGGATTGCCGACGACGGTCGCGCCGGCGGGGACGTCGCGCGTGACGACCGCGCCCGCGCCGACGATCGCACCGTCGCCGACGGTCACGCCCGGGCACAGGATCGCGCCGCCGCCGATCCAGACGTCGGCGCCGATCGTCACCGGCCGGCCGAACTCGATCCCCGCCGCGCGCGAGGCGCAATCGCGCGGGTGGTCGGCGGCATAGATCTGGACCTTGGGCCCGATCTGCGTGCGGTCGCCGATGGTGACGCGGCACACGTCGAGGATGACGCAGTCGAAGTTGAGGAACACGCCCTCGCCCAGGCGCACATTGACGCCATAGTCGACGAAAAAGGGCGGCCGGACGACACAGCGAGGGCCGACCGCGCCGAGACCCTCGCGCAGCAGCGCCTCCCGCTCGGCCGCGGGCAGGGTGTAGCTCCCGGCGTAGCGCGCCATCCACTCGCCCGCCGCCGCCAGCTTCGCGGCGATGTCTGGGGCGTGCGGGTCGTAAGGCTCGCCCGCGACCATGCGATCCCATTCGCTCAAAGGAGGTCCCGCACCTTGTCCTGCGGACGGCAGAGCGCGGCACCCTTGTCGGTTTCGACCAGCGGGCGCTCGATCAGAATCGGGTGCGCCATCATCGCCTCGACGATCGTCATATTGTCGGCGTTGAGCAGGCCCATCTCGGCCGCGAGCGGCTCCTTGGCGCGCAGGCCCTGGCGCGGGGTCATGCCGGCGCGCTCGTAGAGGCGACGAAGTTCCTCGCGAGTCGGCGGAGTCTTGAGATACTCGATGACGGTCACCTCGACGCCCGGCGTCTCCTCGAGGATCGCCAGCGTCTTGCGCGAGGTGCCGCAGCGCGGATTGTGCCAGATCGTCGCCTTCATGGTGCGGCGGGTAGTCGCGCGCAACCGCAAGGTCCACCCTGACGCGTCACCCCGGACCCTTCGACAAGCTCAGGACAGGCTTGATCCGGGGTGACGTGAACGATCAGTCCCGCCAGCTCGGATCGATGCGGTCGACCTTTCGCACCATCGCGGCGAAGTCGGCGGCGCCGGGGCCGCCAGGGGCCTGCGCCTGGAACAGGTCGCGCTGGTGGACGGCGATCACCTCGGCCGGCACCTCGATCGGGGTGCCCATGCTCATCGTCGCGAGCTGGATCTCGCAGGCACGCTGAAGCGACCAGTGACGCAGGAACGCCTCGGGCAGCGTGCGGCCCATCGCGACGATCCCGTGATTGCGCAGCAGCATCGCCCGCTTGTCGCCCAGATTGGCGACGAGCCGCGCACCCTCTTCGTCGCGGACGGTCACGCCCTCGAAATCATGATAGGCGATCTGGCCGGTAAAGCTCGCCGCATAGAAGTTGATGGGGCGAAGGCCGCCTTCCAGCGAGCTGACCGCCATGCCCGCGGTGGTGTGCGTGTGCATGATGCAGTGCGCGTCGGGAAGGTGGCGGTGGAACACCGCATGCTGGACGAACCCCGCGCGATTGACCGGGTGGGGCGATCCGCACAGCTTGTTGCCGTCGATGTCGATCTTGACGAGGCTGGAGGCGGTGACCTCGCTGAAATGCAGCCCGAACGGGTTGATGAGGAACGCGCCCTCCTCGCCCGGTACCTTCAGCGTGATGTGGTTGTAGATCATCTCGGACCAGCCGAGCATGTCGAACACGCGGTAGCAGGCGGCGAGCTGCAGCCGCGCCTCACGCTCTCGATCGGGGCTCGCCTCGCGGATCGCGGTGGCCATCGCATCTCTCCTCGTCCTGTTTGCCGCGCATCCTGCCACGGGCGGCGGGGCGGGGGCAACTCGCTCGCGTTTCGCCGGTTAAGCCATTGAGAGGAGAGCGAACATGGCTGAAGACGATCGCAGGATGCACGAGGGCGACACGCCCGGCCTGAACCCCGGCCGCGGGCACGAGCGGCACGAGGAGCCCGTCACCGCCGCGGATGCGATCGGTGCCGATGACGACAACGCGCCGCCCGACGGCCCGGTGGGCGATGTCGACGCGGTCGGCGACGGGCAGGACCAGGACAGCGCGCTGGGCGGCGACGTGGCAACCCAGAGCGGCACCGGGCCGACGCCGGAGGAAGAGCGGTCACGCCTTTAGAGAGTCAAAGCGGGACCCCGGCTCAAGGCCGGGGTGACGAGAGATCGGGGAGCGGGCACCAAGATCGTCATCCCGGACTTGATCCGAAATCCCGCTTCCTCGGTGCTACTCGAACCCATACGGCACCACGCCGCGCGCGTCGGGATCGATCGCGATCGCCGACGCCGCGGGTGGGAACGCTCGCTGATCGCAGGTCGTGCGCGGGCAGATGCGGCACGAACTGCCGATCGGCGTCACGCCGCTCGTGGGGGGCAGCGCGTCGGCATAGACGAACGCCTCACCATGCGCGGCCTCACACCCCAAGGTCACCGCATAGCGGCGCGGCGCGCGGGCGAAGCTGCCCGAGGGTTTGACGAGCCCCTTGGCCATGATGACGTAGCGGGCGCCGTCGGGCGTTTCGGCGCGCTGGACGAGGATCCGGTCGGGGATCGCCGCCGCCTCATGGACGATCCAGAGCGGACAGGCGCCGCCGAACCGCGCGAACTGGAGCGGCGTCGCCGAATGCCGCTTGGTGATGTTGCCCGCCATGTCGACGCGGCAGAAGAACATCGGCACGCCCTCCGCCCCCGGCCGCTGAAGGGTGGACAGACGATGGCACGCCTGCTCGAAGCTGACGCCGAAGCGCTCGCGAAGCCGGTCGATGTCGTGGCGCTCGGCCCGCGCCGCCTCACGGAACGCGGCATAGGGCATGGTCAGCGCCCCCGCGGCATAGTTGGCGAGGCCGACCGACAAGAGCGCGCGCGCGGCCGGATCGCCGAGCCCCGACCCCGCGACCGTCGCATCGATCTCCCCCGCCAGCTCCAGCCGGGCGAGCTGGTGCGCGAGCTGGAACCCCGCGCTTTCGGGCGGCAGCGCGCGGTCGAGGCGGAGGGTGCGGCGCGCGGGATCATAGGCACGCAGCCCGCCGCCCGCTTCGCCGCGCTCGATCGTCACGCGGTGGCGTGAGCGCAGCCGTTCGGCGATCGCACGCGCAGGCGCCGCGTCGCCGGGGAAGCGCGCGACGAGCGCCTCCGCGCCGCGGTCGATCGTGTCGACATAGTTTCCGGCGTCGTGGAACCAGTCGCGCACGCTCTCCCAGGGCTGGCGCGCGGCATTCTCGCCCGAATCGACGCGGTCGTCGAGCACGCGCACCTGCGCCTCGACCCGGGCATAGGCGGCGTGGAGCGCGACCAGTCGCCGCGCGAGTTGCGGCTGCTGGCGAAGCGCGCGGGTGAGGCCCGGGTCGGGCTCTGCCACCCCCTCGATCCGCGGGTCGGTGGCGGCGGCAAGGGCGGCGGCGGCGAGCGTCGCGTCCTCGCCGATCCTCCCCCAATCCTGCGGAAAGGCGCGGGCGAGCGCAGCGAGCACGAGTTCGGTCAGCGGCCGGTCGCCATTCTCGATCTGCGACAGGTAGCTGGTCGAGATGCCGAGCCGCTGGGCCGCCAGCGCCTGGCTGAGGCCGTGGCGGCGGCGCAGCGCGCGGAGCTGATGGCCGGCGAACAGGCGACGGGGCGGGGGCATTCCAAGACCTTTCTACAAACCCGTTCGGTTCGAGCGAAGTCGAGAACACCCGCCGAGCGGAGCCGAGGCCGACTTCTCGCTTCGCTCGAACACGTGTCTCGACTTCGCTCGACACGAACGGCGGTGTTTGCAAACATGATCTCAGAAGGTTTGCAACATCGCATTTGCCTTTTCCCTGCCCGCCCGCGATGAAGCGCGGGCAGATAGCGGGAGTGCGCATGTCCTCGACGATCGCCGAACTCGAACGCCGCCGCGACGCCGCCCGCCTGGGTGGCGGCCAGAAGCGCATCGACGCCCAGCATGCCAAGGGCAAGCTGGCCGCGCGCGAACGGCTGGACGTGCTGCTCGACCAGGGGTCGTTCGAGGAGCTCGACATGTATGTCGAGCATAATTGCGTCGACTTCGGCATGCCGGACCAGGTGGTGCCCGGCGACGGCGTCGTCACGGGGTCGGGCACGATCAACGGCCGCCTCGTTTTCGTGTTCAGCCAGGACTTCACCGTGTTCGGCGGCTCGCTGTCGGAACGGCACGCGCAGAAGATCTGCAAGATCATGGACATGGCGATGAAGGTCGGCGCCCCCGTGATCGGCCTCAATGACAGCGGCGGCGCGCGCATCCAGGAGGGTGTCGCGTCGCTGGGCGGCTATGCCGAGGTGTTCCAGCGCAACGTGCTGGCATCGGGCGTCGTGCCGCAATTGTCGCTCATCATGGGGCCATGCGCGGGCGGTGCCGTGTATAGCCCCTCGATGACGGACTTCATCTTCATGGTGAAGGATTCGTCGTACATGTTCGTCACCGGCCCGGATGTAGTGAAGACCGTCACGAACGAGATCGTCACGCAGGAGGAACTGGGCGGCGCGGTGACGCATACCACGAAGTCGGGGGTCGCCGACGTGGCCTTCGACAACGATATCGAGGCGCTGCTCGCGGCCCGCGACTTCGTGGACTTCCTGCCTGCCTCGAATCGTGAGGCGCCGCCGGTACGGCCGTCGGACGATCCGTGGGACCGGATCGAGGGCAGCCTCGACACGCTGATCCCGCCGTCGGCCAACATGCCCTATGACATGCACGAGCTGATCCGGAAGGTCGTCGACGAGGGCGACTTCTTCGAGGTGCAGCCCGCGCACGCCGCCAACATCCTCACCGGCTTCGGCCGGATCGAGGGGCGAACGGTCGGCATCGTCGCCAACCAGCCGATGGTGCTGGCCGGCGTGCTCGACATCAATTCGTCGAAGAAGGCGGCGCGGTTCGTGCGCTTCTGCGACGCGTTCGAGATCCCGATCGTCACCTTCGTCGACGTGCCCGGCTTCCTGCCCGGCGTCGGGCAGGAGCACTCGGGCATCATCAAGCACGGCGCCAAGCTGCTCTTCGCCTATGCCGAGGCGACCGTGCCCAAGATCACCGTCATCACGCGCAAGGCCTATGGCGGCGCATACGACGTGATGGCGTCGAAGCATCTGCGCGGCGACCTCAACTATGCCTGGCCCACCGCCGAGATCGCGGTGATGGGTGCCAAGGGCGCGGTCGAGATCATCTTCCGCGGCCGCACGCCTGAGGAAATCGCCGAGCGCACCGCGGAATACGAGGCCCGCTTCGCGAACCCGTTCGTCGCGGCCTCGAAGGGCTTCATCGACGAGGTCATCCTGCCGCATTCCACGCGCCGCCGGATCGCGCTGGGCCTGCGCAAGCTGCGCGGCAAGCAGCTCGAGAACCCGTGGAAGAAGCATGACAACATTCCGTTGTGAGCGAGATCCGCAATCCTTATAATGTCCTTGTAATGGCAAGGAGGCGGTGATGCAGACCGAACGGGTGACTTTCCTTACGACGCCCGCCCACAAGGCGGCGCTCGATGCGTTTGCGGCGAGCCAGGGCAAGTCGATCGGTCATGTCGTGCGCGAGGCGACAAGCGAATTCATCAGTCAGCCTTCGCCCGACGACGAGGCGGCGTTCGCCGCGCTGGTCAGCGAGGTGAATCTTGCGGTGCCCAAGATCAGCGCTTCGATCGAGCGGATGATCGCAACGCTCGACAAGAATCACGCCGAAACCGACGCTTTCCTGCGCGAAATGGGCGTGCGCAAATGAGCTTTCTGAGTGATGCTGCCGCCGCGTTGAAGAACGTCGTCCTGATGCAGTCGAGCATCGAGCGGCTCGAGCGCACGATCGAGCGGCAGGATCGCGATATCGCCGGCCTTCGCGACGCCATGTCTATGCTGCGCGAGCGGCTCGTCCGGGTCGAGACGATCATCGACGAAGCCCGCGCCGATGCCCGCAGCCGTCGCGCATTGCCGGAGGACTGAGATGATCCTCGGCCGCCTCAACCATGTCGGCGTCGCGACGCCGTCGATCGACGACAGCATCGCCTTTTATCGCGACGTGATGGGGGCGACCGCGATCGGCGAGCCGTTCGACCTGCCGGCACAAGGCGTCCGGGTGTGTTTCGTTGACACCCCTCCTTCGACAGGCTCAGGACGGGGAACGCAGATCGAGCTGATCGAGCCGCTGGGCGATGCCTCTCCGATCCGTGGGTTCATCGAGAAGAGCCCGGCGGGCGGGCAGCATCATGTCTGCTACGAGGTGCCGGACATCCACGCGGCCAAGGCGTGGTTCGAGGCGAAAGGCGTGCGTGTCCTCGGCGAGCCGCGGATCGGCGCGCACGGAACGCCGATCTTCTTCCTCCATCCGCGGGGCACAGGCGGCGTGCTGACCGAGATCATGGAAGCGCCGGGAGACGGGCATTGAGCGCGTTCAAATCTGCGCGTTCGTTTCGAGCGCAGTCGAGAAACGTTGGTCTGGAACAGGCTTCTCGACTTCGCTCGAAGCGAACGCAGGTGGAGGGGGCGATCTGATGGCTGCGTTCCATCACATCCTCGCCGAGCGGCGCGGTGACGTGCTGGTCGTCACACTCAACCGGCCGGACCGGCTGAATGCCGCGCCGCCGGCGATGTTCGACGAGCTTCGCGCGGCGATCGGCGCGCTGGACGGGGCGCGCGCGGTGCTGATCGCGGGGGCGGGGCGGGCGTTCTGCTCGGGCGCCGATGTCGGGAACGTCGCGCAGGCCGCGGGCGATCCGGGCGAGGCGACGTTCGAGGCGCTCTCCAATCACTACAACCCTGCGCTGCTGGCGATCGCCGAGCTGCCGGTGCCCGTGGTCAGCGCGGTGCGCGGCCCCGCCGCCGGCATCGGGTGCAGCCTGGCGCTTGCCGCCGATTTCTGCGTGGCGAGCGACACCGCCTATTTCCTCCAGGCGTTCGTCAACATCGGCCTGGTGCCCGACGGCGGCGCGACGTGGATGCTGCCGCGATTGATCGGGCGCGCGCGTGCCGCCGAGATGATGATGCTGGGCGAGCGGGTGCGCGCCGACACCGCGCTCGACTGGGGGATGATCCACAAGGTCGTCGCCGACGAAACGCTGGACGAGGCCGCGTTCGCGCTGGCCGAGCGGCTGGCGGCGGGGCCGACCGCGGCGCTGGGGCTGATGCGGCGTGCGGTGCACCGGGCGGCGGAGAGCGACTATGCCGCGGCGATGCACGCCGAAGCGCAGGCGCAGCGCGCCGCGCGCGGCACCGCTGACTCGCTGGAGGGCGGGATGGCGTTCCTCCAGAAGCGCAAGCCCGAGTTCAAGGGCGCCTGACCGGCGTTCGTTTCGAGCGAAGTCGAGAAACGCTCGGATGTGGCAAGCAATGGCTTCTCGACTGCGCTCGAAGCGAACGGATTATTTCAATGACCAATGACAAACCCACCCCCGCCGACTGGAAGGCGCTTGCCGACAAGGAGGTGAAAGGCCGCGACCTGACCTGGCAGACGCCGGAGGCGATCGCGGTGAAGCCGCTCTACACGGCCGACGACGTGGCCGGGATCGATCCCGGCCTGCCCGGCTTCGCGCCGTTCACGCGCGGCGTTCGGGCGTCGATGTATGCCGGCCGGCCCTGGACGATTCGACAATATGCCGGCTTCTCCACCGCCGAGGAATCGAATGCCTTCTACCGCCGCAACCTGGCCGCGGGCCAAAAGGGGCTGAGCGTCGCCTTCGACCTTGCCACCCACCGCGGCTATGACAGCGACCATCCGCGCGTGGTCGGCGATGTCGGCAAGGCGGGCGTCGCGATCGACAGCGTCGAGGACATGAAGATCCTGTTCGACGGCATCCCGCTCGACCAGATGAGCGTCAGCATGACGATGAACGGCGCGGTGATCCCGATCCTCGCCTTCTTCATCGTCGCGGGCGAAGAGCAGGGCGTTCCGCAGAAGCTGCTCGACGGAACCATCCAGAACGACATCCTCAAGGAGTTCATGGTCCGCAACACGTACGTCTATCCGCCCGCGCCATCGATGCGGATCATCTCGGACATCATCGCCTACACGTCCGAGCACATGCCCAAGTTCAACTCGATCTCGATCTCCGGCTATCACATGCAGGAGGCGGGGGCGACGCAGGTGCAGGAGCTTGCCTTCACCATCGCCGACGGCAAGGAATATGCGCGGGCCGCGATGGCGGCGGGGCTGGACATCGACAAGTTCGCCGGGCGGCTGTCGTTCTTCTTCGCGATCGGCATGAACTTCTTCATGGAGATTGCCAAGCTGCGCGCTGCACGCACGCTGTGGCACCGCGTGATGACCGAGCTCGGCGCGAAGGACGAGCGCTCGAAGATGCTGCGCACGCACTGCCAGACGAGCGGCGTGTCGCTCCAGGAGCAGGACCCCTACAACAACGTCATCCGCACCGCGGTGGAGGCGATGGCGGCGGCACTGGGTGGCACGCAGAGCCTCCACACCAATGCGCTGGACGAGGCGATCGCGCTGCCCACCGACTTTTCCGCGCGGATCGCCCGCAACACGCAGATCGTGCTGCAGGAAGAGACCGGGATCACCAAGGTCGTCGATCCCCTGGGCGGTAGCTATTATGTCGAGGCGCTGACGAAGGAACTGGTCGACCGCGCGTGGGAGATCATCGAGCGCGTCGATGCCGAGGGCGGGATGGCCAGGGCGGTGGATGCCGGCTGGCCCAAGGCGATGATCGAGGAAGCCGCCGCCGCCCGCGCCGCGCGCGTCGACCGCGGCGAGGACGTGATCGTCGGCGTCAACAAGTATCGGCTGAAGGACGAGGACCCGGTCGAGATCCTCGACATCGACAACCAGGCCGTCCGCCAGAGCCAGATCGCGCGCATCAACCGTGTCCGCGAGACCCGCGACGAGGCGGCGTGCCAGTCGGCGCTCACCGCACTCCGCGAAGGCGCCGTGGCCAATGCCAATCTGCTGGCGCTTGCGGTCGAGGCGGCGCGGGCGCGCGCGACGCTCGGCGAGATTTCGGCGTCGATGGAGATCGTGTTCGGACGATACGGCACGCAGCCGACGCCGGTCAGCGGCGTCTATGGCGGCGCCTATCAGGGCGATGCACGCTGGTCGCGGCTGACCGACGGCGTCGCCGCGACCGAGCGGCGGCTTGGGCGCAAGCCGCGGATGCTCGTCGCCAAGATGGGGCAGGACGGGCACGACCGCGGTGCCAATCTCGTCTCCTCGATGTTTGGCGATCTGGGGTTCAAGGTGGTGCCCGGCCCCTTGTTCCAGACGCCGGAGGAGGCGGCCAGGCTCGCGATCGAGCAGGATGTCGACGTCGTCGGCGCGTCCAGCCTGGCGGCCGGGCACAAGACGCTGATTCCCGAGCTGATCGGGCATCTGAAGGACGCGGGTCGCACCGACATCCGCGTGATCGCGGGCGGGGTGATCCCCGCGCAGGATTACCAGTATTTGCGCGACGCCGGGGTCCAGGCGATCTTCGGCCCGGGAACCAACCTGATCGCCGCAGCGGAGGAAGTGCTGCGGCTGCTGGGCCATAACATGGCGCCGCATTCGGAGACGGCGGAATGAACGAGATGACCACGATTCAGGCGGTGAGCGAGCGGTGGAGCCGCGACGACATCGCCGCGCTCTACGACCTGCCCTTTATCGAACTCGTGTTCCGCGCGGCCGAGGTCCATCGCGCCAATCACCCGGCAAATCAGGTCCAGCGATCGACGCTCCTGTCGATCAAGACCGGCGGCTGTCCGGAGGATTGCGGATACTGCAACCAGGCCGCGGGCGCGGAGACGGGGCTCAAGGCCACCAGGCTGATGGACGTGCGCGCGGTGATGCAGGCGGCGGCTGAGGCCAAGGACAATGGCTCGACGCGCTTCTGCATGGGGGCCGCGTGGCGCAATCCCAAGGACCGCGACATGCCCGCAATCGTCCAGATGGTGAAGGGCGTGCGCCAGATGGGGATGGAAACCTGCATGACGCTCGGCATGCTGACGCCGGCCCAGGCTGACCAGCTCGCCGAGGCGGGGCTCGACTACTACAACCACAACATCGACACCTCGCCCGAGCATTATGCCAAGGTCATCACGACCCGGACGTTCGAGGACCGGCTGGACACGCTCGAATCGGTGCGTGCGGCCGGGATCAACGTCTGTTCGGGTGGCATCGTCGGATTGGGCGAGACGCGCGCCGACCGTGTCGGCTTCATCCACGCGCTCGCCAACCTGCCCACGCCGCCGGAAAGCGTGCCGGTGAACGCGCTGGTGCCGGTCAAGGGCACGCCGCTCGGTGACATGCTCGCCGACACGCCGATGGCGAAGATCGACGATATCGAGTTCGTTCGCACCGTCGCGGTCGCGCGCATCACCATGCCGTCGAGCATGGTGCGCCTGTCGGCGGGCCGCGAGAGCATGGGCGAGGCGACACAGGCCCTGTGCTTCATGGCCGGCGCGAACTCGATCTTCACCGGCGACAAGCTGCTGACGACGGGCAATGCCGGCGACGATGCCGATGCAGCGCTGTTCGCGAAGCTTGGGCTGACCGCGATGGCGGCGGCGCCGACACAGGAGAAATGCGGATGCTGAGCCTGCTCCTCGCCGCTGCCCTCGCGCAGCAATGCGGCGCATCGGGCAACCAGGCCGAGCTCAACGCCTGTGCCGCCAGCGACTATCAGCAGGCGGACAAGGCGATGAACGCGCAGTGGCGCGTGACGCTGGCCAAGCTGCGCGCCAACGACCGCGAGAATGGCGACGATGGCTTCGGCCCGCCGACCGCCGAGCTGTTGTTGAAGTCGCAGCGCGCCTGGCTCGCCTATCGCGACGCCGAGTGTAAGCTGGCGTCTCAGGAAGCGCGCGGCGGATCGATGCAGCCGATGCTGCAATCAGGCTGCCTCGCACGCCTGACCGAGGCGCGGACGATGGCGCTCAAAGAATTGATCGAGGAGCGGTGACGCTTCTCCCTGCCCTCGTCACCCCGGACTTGTTCCGGGGTCCACCGATCCACGCTGGCGATCCGTCCGGCGGCACGGTGGATGCCGGAACAAGTCCGGCATGACGGTTGTGGCGTTAAGAGCGAATTCAACGACCGGCATGTTCAGGGCCGGCGACCAAGGCAGGGGTAGGATGTTCAACAAGATCCTCGTCGCCAATCGCGGCGAAATCGCGTGCCGGGTTTTCCGCACCGCCAAGCGGATGGGGCTGAAGACCGTCGCGGTCTATTCGGACGCCGATGCGCGCAGCCCGCACGTGCTGATGGCCGACGAGGCCGTCCGCCTCGGGCCTGCGCCGGCGGCGGAGAGCTATCTCAAGGCCGAGCTGATCCTGCTCGCCGCCAAGGAGACCGGCGCCGACTGCATCCATCCCGGCTATGGCTTCCTGTCCGAGCGTGAGAGCTTCGCCCGGGCGTGCGCGGAGGCGGGGATCGCCTTTGTCGGCCCGCCGCCGAACGCGATCGCGGCGATGGGCGACAAGATCGAGTCGAAGAAGCTCGCCAAGGCCGCCGGCGTCAACGTCGTGCCCGGCTTCCTGGGGGAGATTGCCGATACCGACGAGGCGGTGCGGATCGCATCGGACATCGGCTATCCGGTGATGATGAAGGCGTCGGCCGGCGGCGGCGGCAAGGGGATGCGTCTCGCCTGGTCCGAGCAGGACGTGCGCGAGGGGTTCGAGGCGACCAAGCGCGAGGGGCTGGCGAGCTTCGGCGACGACCGCGTGTTCATCGAGAAGTTCATCGAACAGCCGCGTCATATCGAGATTCAGGTGCTGGGCGACCAGCACGGCAACATCGTCTATCTCGGCGAGCGCGAATGCTCGATCCAGCGCCGCCATCAGAAAGTGGTCGAGGAAGCGCCATCGCCCTTCGTCACGCCCGACATGCGCCGCAAGATGGGCGAACAGGCGGTCGCGCTGGCACGGGCGGTCGAATATCATAGCGCGGGCACGGTCGAGCTGATCGTGTCGGGCGCGGACACCACCGGCGACGGCTTCTACTTCCTCGAGATGAACACCCGGCTTCAGGTCGAGCATCCGGTGACCGAGGCGATCACGGGCCTCGACCTTGTCGAGCAGATGATCCGCGTCGCCGCGGGCGAGCCGCTGGGGTTCGGCCAGGACGACGTGAAGCTGAACGGCTGGGCGATCGAGAATCGGGTGTACGCCGAGGACCCGTATCGCGGCTTCCTGCCGAGCACCGGGCGGCTGGTGCGCTACGCACCGCCGGCGGCGAGCGACACGCCCTACACGACCCTTCGATACGCCGCTTCGACAAGCTCAGCGGCTACTCAGGGCGAACGGATGGAAGAGACCCCGTTCGTCCTGAGTAGCGGACTGAGCGAAGGCGAAGGCCGCGTATCGAAGGACGGCTATATCCGCATCGACGATGGCGTCGCCGAGGGGGGCGAGGTCAGCATGTTCTATGACCCCATGATCGCCAAGCTCGTCACCTGGGCGCCGACGCGCGATGAAGCCGCCGACCTTCAGGTTGCGGCGCTCGACCGGTTCGTGGTCGAGGGCGTGGGCAACAATGTCGATTTCCTGTCGGCGCTGATGCAGCATCCGCGCTTCCGATCGGGCGCATTGACGACGGGATTCATCGCCGAGGAATATCCCGAGGGCTTCACCGGTGCCGAGACCGGCGGCGGCCTCAAGCGCAAGCTTGCCGCGCTGGCCGCTGCGATTGCCGAGCGGACCGCGGCGCGGGCGCGGTCGATCGGCGGGCAGCTGGGCGATACGCTGGCGGCGCCCAGCGCGTGGCAGGTGCGGATCGGCGGCGATGATTTCGACGTCGAGCTCGGCGAACATTTGACCATCGATGGCGAGCGCGTCGACCTCGACCATGATTACCGTCCCGGCACCCGCCTCGTCACCGCCACGATCGATGGCGAGCCGCTGTCGGTACAGGTCCAGCCCGTCCGCGCCGGCTGGCGGCTGACGACGCGCGGCGCCAGCCATGTCGTGCGCGTGCTGCCCGCGCATGTCGCGCCGTTCGCGCGGCACATGATCGAGAAGCTGCCGCCCGACACCTCCAAGTTCCTGCTCTGCCCGATGCCCGGCCTGCTCACCCGCCTGGAGGTGGGCGAGGGCGACCGGGTCGAGGCGGGACAGCCGCTGGCGGTGGTCGAGGCGATGAAGATGGAGAACATCCTGCGCGCCGAACGCGCCGGCACCGTCGCGCGCGTCAATCACCAGCCCGGCGACAGCCTGGCCGTCGACACCGCCATCCTAGAGTTCGAGTAAGCATGCGCGCGCATCGGCGCCGTGTCCTGCACGGGATCGGCGCCAATGTTGCACCGCAACTTGGACGCCAAGTCATTGGCGCCGGCCCAAAGTCACGGCAACTGGACCGGTTTCCCCGCAGCGAAGCGACT
The DNA here is from genome assembly GCF_032391395.1 of Sphingomonas sp. Y38-1Y. Lineage (NCBI taxonomy): Bacteria > Pseudomonadati > Pseudomonadota > Alphaproteobacteria > Sphingomonadales > Sphingomonadaceae > Sphingomonas > Sphingomonas sp. Y38-1Y. The sequence continues at coordinate 3,272,256 of NZ_CP135916.1, read as the reverse complement.
GCTTGACCGACCAAGTAGAAGTGCGGCCCACTTCGGCTCGGCGCGCTGCCGATTCTACGTGCTTTACACCCAATTAGCGGACCGTTAATTCCGCGCGACGACGGACGGGATCGGGGGGCGAGACTCGGCCAAGTCGTAAGTGGGGGCCGCAGCGATGCGGCGGGGATATCGCCCAAGGGTCCGGTACGCGGCGACGCGGCCAGGATCGCGTGGTGGTTTCCCGTGTGGGAGCGGGTGTTTTGCGTGTTGAGCCACGGCGGCTGGCCGCGTTCTTGATTGCCGGAAGCTGCCTTTCCGCCGCGCCATGCGAGGGTCAGGTGGCGCCGCCGCCGATCGGTGGATCGCCGCTCGTCGTCAACCCGCAGTCGGGCGCGACGCCGCCGCTACCTGCACCGCAGACACTGCCACCGCCGCCCGCCACGACGATGCCCGTAACCGCGGCGTCGGTGCCGTCCACGTCGGCCACGCCGCCGATCACGCTTCAGCCGGTACGCGGCCAGACCCCCGACCAGCCGCCGCGCTTTCAGGAGGGTGCCCGCAACCGCGGCGACGTGCTGCCGGCGCCCAGCGGCGACCCGCTGCGCATGGACACCCGCAACGACCCGATCCTGGCGATCGCGCGCGAGGCGGGCAACCGCGCCGCCTTCGACCGAGCGATCCAGTCGGCGGTCGAGCGGCATCCATCGGTGGACGAGGCAGTCGCGCGTCAGGACGAGGCGCGCGCCGCCCGCAACGAGGCACGCACGCTCGAACTGCCCGTCGTCGACATGTCGATGAGCTATTTCAACGTGCTCACCCGGCAATTCTCCGACGATCCGCAGAACGTGCTGGAGCGGTCGCGCCCGCGCGAGCGCACCGACCAGATCCTGCGCGTGCAATGGCCGATCTTCGACTTCGGCACCGCCAAGGCGCGGATCGGCGCGGGCAACCAGCGGCTGCGCGCCGCGACCGCGGGGATCGACGACGTGTCGACGCGGCTGGCGCTTCAGGGCGTGCAGGCCTGGTACCAGGTCTACGGCTATCGCGCGCTGGTGCGTCTGTCGGAGGCGTTCCTCGCCAACCAGACCGACCTGCGCGGCGCGATCGACGACCGCATCAAGCAGGGCGTGTCGGCGCCTGGCGACAAGGCGCAGGTCGAAAGCTACATCGCCGCCGCCCAGACGCAGCTTGCCGGTTTTCGCCGCAACCTGGCGCAGGCAGAGGCGCAGTTCCAGCAGGTGACGGGAGCACCCGCGCCAGTGGCGCTCGGCCGCGCGCCGGCGGCGGAGGGCGTCAACGTCACCCGCGACCGGGCCGAGGCGGACTCGGCCAACACCCCGCCCGTCATCGCCGCGCGGCGACAGGCGGAGGCGGCACGATACGACCTGCGCGCGGCCAAGGCGGATGCATTGCCCGGCGTCGCGCTCGGCCTGGACACCGGGCGCTATGGCCTGTTCGAGAATGCCGGCGACTATGACGTGCGCGGCAGCGTGACGGTCAGCCACCGCATCCTCGGCGGCGCCGACCAGCGCGTCGATCAATATGCGGCGCGTGCCCGCGGCGCCGAGGCGTCGTTCGAGCGAGTCAAGCTGGAGGCGGCGCGTGATGCCGCCATCGCCTGGTCCGATGTCGGCGCGCTCAGCGAATCATCTAGCGCGATCGAAGCCAATTATCTCGCGACGCGCCAGTCGCGCGACGTGCTGGTCGAGCGGTTCCGCGTGGCGCGCGGCACGCTGTTCGACGTGCTCGCCGCCGAGACCAACTATTTCAACGTCGCCACCCGTTATATCGAGACCGTGACGGAGCTCGATATCGCCCGCTACACGCTGCTCGCCCGCACCGGGCGACTGCTGGACACCTTCGGCATCGCGCCGGCCACGACGGACAGGAAATGAGCGACCCCAATCTGATCGAGGCTCGCCCCCCGCGGTTCGCCGCCTGGCTTGCCGAGCCGATGCTTCGCAACCGCGGCATGTTCATGAAGGTGGCGCTGGCGGCGGTGCTGCTCAACATCTTTGGGCTGGTGATCTCGCTGTTCACGATGACGGTCTATGACCGTGTCGTCCCGAACCTTGCCTTCGACTCGCTGACCGCGCTGTCGATCGGCGTTGCGATTGTGCTCGTCTTCGACTTCATCCTGCGCATCCTGCGGGCCTATTTCGTCGATATCGCTGGCGCCGACATCGACCGGGAAATCGGCGGCAACGTGTTCGACCGAATGATGCGCATCCGCCTGGACATGAAGCGCGGATCGGTCGGGCAGCTATCGGGACTGATGCGCGAGCTGGAGACGCTGCGCGACTTCTTCGCCTCGGCCACGCTGACCGCAATCGTCGACGTGCCCTTCATCATCCTGACGTTGATCTTCATCGGCTTCATCGGCGGACCCATCGTGTTCATCCCGCTGATCCTGGTGCCGATCGTGATCGGCGCGGGATACCTGACGCATCCGGCACTGGACCGTCTTTCGGCGAAGTCGATGGCGGGTGGCCTCTCCAAGCAGTCGGTGCTGGTCGAATCAATCGGCTCGCTGGAGATGGTCAAGACCTCGGGCGCGCAGAAGCTGCTCGAGAAGCGCTGGATGAAGGCGATCGACGATCACGCCGACAGCTCGATGCGGCAGCGGCTGATCTCGACGATCGCGGTGACGATCGCGACCAGCGCCAACAGCGCCGCTTATATGGGCGTGGTCGTGATGGGCGTGTTCCTGATCGCCGAGCGCGAGCTGACCACCGGCGGCCTCGTCGCCTGCTCGATCCTGGCGGGCCGCGCGGTGCAGCCGCTGGCGCAGATCGCGCAGTTGATGAGCCGCATCTCCGCGACGCGCACCGCCTATCGCCAGCTCAACGGGTTGATGTCTGTCCCGTCGGAGGGGCCGATCGGCCAGCCGCTCTATCCCGGCCGGTTCGAGGGCAAGATCGAGCTCAAGAACATCAGCTTCAAATATCCCGGCGCCTCGGAAAAGACGCTCGACAATTTCACCTTCACCGTCGAGCCGGGGCAGCGCGTCGCGCTGATCGGCCGGGTCGGGTCGGGCAAGTCGACGGTCGCGCGGCTGATGCTCGGCCTCTATCAGCCGCAGGAAGGGCTGGTGCTGATCGACGGCACCGATATCCGCCAGTTCGATACCGATGGCCTGCGCGCCAATATCGGCACCGCGCTTCAGGAAACGGTGCTGCTGTCGGGCACGGTGCGCGAGAACATCTCGCTCGACCGCCCGCATATCGACGATGGCGAGATGCTGCGCGCGTCGCAGCTGTCGGGCGCGCACAGCTTCATGGGCCAGATCACCAACGGCTACGACCTCCTCCTCGCCGACCGCGGCGAGGGGCTGTCGGGTGGGCAGCGCCAGTCGATCACGCTGGCGCGTGCGCTCGCCGGCAAGCCGCCGATCCTGATCTTCGACGAGCCGACCAGCGCGATGGATTCGCAGACCGAAGCGGCGCTGATCGACCGCCTGAGCGAAGAGATGAAGGGCCGGACGCTGGTGATGATTACCCACCGTTCCGCGCTCCTCAAGCTCGCCGACCGCATCGCCATCGTCGAGGGGGGCAAGGTGATCGCCGACGGCCCGCGCGACGCGATCCTGCAACAGCTCAACCGCCCGCGCGCGGCGGCCTGAACCCGGACCCGGCATCATGAACATGGAACGCTCGCTGCCCGTCCCCGTCGAGAATCGCGGTGTGGTGCATCTGGAGGACCGCGTCGGTGCGATCCGGCCGAAGTCGGCGTCGAACATCCTCCTCTGGACGATCGCGGCGTTCTTCGTGCTGTTCGTCGCTTGGGCGGCGCTGACGCAGATCGACCGGACGGTGCGCGGATCGGGGCGGATCGTCCCCGGATCGCGGCTCCAGGTCGTCTCCAATCTGGAGGGCGGGATCGTCGAGGCAATCCTGGTCAAGGCGGGCGACGTGGTGAAGAAGGGACAGGCGCTGATCCGCCTGGATCCCACGCGCACCGGCGCGGAGCTCGGCACCAACGAAGTGACGGTGGGCGCGCTCCAAGCCAAGATCGCGCGGCTGTCGGCCGAGGTGATGGGCCGCGAGCCGCGCTATGCCGCCTCGACCGATCCCACCGTCAACGAGCAAATCGGCATCGAGCGCTCGCTTCACGCCAGCCGCATGGCCGATCTGGGCGCCGCCACCGCCGCGGGCGAGGCGCGGGTCAATCAGTGGCAACGCGCGGTCGCGGAGGCGCAGGCGACCTATGAGGCGCGTGCCGGCGCGCTACGCAGCCTGGAACAGCAGCTCGGCCTGATCCGCCCGCTGGTCGATCGCGGGATCGAGCCGCGGCTCCAGCTCGTCACGCTGGAGAACAACGCTGCGGTCGCGCGCAGCGACATGGCTGCGGCGCAGGCGGCGATCGCCCGTGCACAGGCGAGCGTCGCGGAGGCGCGCTCGTCGCTTAACCAGGTCCGCCAGGATTGGCGCGCCACCGCGGCCAGCGAATTGGCGGCGGCGCAGGCGGAAATGACCGCCAAGCGCCGCGTGACCCCCGCGCTTGCCGACGCAGTCCGCCGCGCCACCGTCACCGCGCCGCTCGACGGCCGCATCAACCGCGTGCTTGTCTCGACCGTGGGCGGCAGCGTCGGATCGGGCGCGCCGCTGGTCGAGCTGGTGCCGAGCGAGGACCTGTTGATGGTCGAGGTTCAGGTCAATCCGAAGGACATCGGCTTCGTTCGCCTCAACCAGCCCGCACGCATCAACATCTCCGCCTATGACTCGGCGATCTACGGTTCGATGGACGGCAAGGTCGTGACGATCTCCCCCGACGCGGTGGTCGAGGAGCGGACGGGTCAGAGCTATTACATCGTCAAGGTGCAGGCCGATGGCGCGACGATGAAGGGTCCGCGCGGCGAGAACCTGCCGCTGGGGCCGGGCATGACCGTCGAGGCCAGCCTGCTCGGCGACAAGCGCTCGGTGCTCAGCTACGTCTTCACGCCGATCACGCGCCTCAGCGAGCGCGCGTTCCGCGAATGAGGCTGGCTCGCCGCCTCCTCCTGGCGGCGCTGGTCGGGCATGCGGGTGCGGCGGCGCAGACGCTCGGCCCGCCCGATCCGCGCAGCGCGCCCGCGACCGAGCAGGCGACGCCCCGCCCGCCCGCGGTCGGCCCGGCGCTGTACGAGGCCGTGCAGCGCGCAACCGACAGCTATCCGGCGGTTCAGTCGCAGCGCGGATCGGTCCGCGCCGCCGACCAGGAGATCCGCGCCGCCAAGCAGCTCGCCCTTCCGCGATTCGGCGTGCAGGGCGTTGCGCTGGGAACGGGCGACGGTCTGGGCAGCCAGCTCGTCGCCGACCAGCCCGTCTATACCTTTGGCCGGATCGGCGCGCAGGTCGACCGCGCGCGCGCCGAGCGGATGGCGCGGGCGGGGCAGGTGGACGAGACCGTGCTGCGCCTCGCGCTCGACGTCACCGACGCCTATTTCACGATCGCCCGGCTGGCGCGGCGGGCGTCGATCCTGGAGGCGAATCTCAAGAACCTCGACACGCTGGTCGGCTCGATCCGCAACCGTGTCGATGCGGAGGTGAGCCCGGCCACCGACCTGGCGCTCGCGCGGTCGCGGGCATCGCAGACGCAGCAGGAGCTGGCGCTGACCCGCGCGCAGCAGCAGGCGGCGGTGGCGCGCATCCGCCAGTTCCTGGGCGACGCCAGCTACGATCCGGGGGCGGTGCCGACCTATGATCCCGCGATCCACCATCCGCAGATCGCCGACGCGATAGAGGCGGCGCGGCGGTGCAGCCCCGCCCGTGGCCGGCTCGCGGCGCAGGCGATGGTCGCGCAGGCCGATGCGCGGATCGCGCGGAAATCGCTGCTGCCGCAATTGTCGGCACAGGCAAGCTACAACGACATCGTCGGCGCGCGCGTCGGCCTGGCGGTGACGGCGCAGACGCAAGGCGGGCTCTCCGACCTTCGCCGCGCCGATGCCGCACGCGAACGGGCGAGCGCGGCCGGCATCGACGTCCAGACCGCCGAGCGCGAGACGATCGAGCAGGTGAGCGCGGACCTGGTCGAGAACGCCGCCGCGCGCGATCGCATCGATGCGAGCAAGGACGCCGCCGACACCGCCGACCAGGTGACGGCCAGCTTCTATCGCCAGTTCGTCGCCGGGCGGCGCACCTGGCTCGACGTGATGAACGCGGTGCGCGAGGCGGCGCAGGCGCGGCTGGGCGAATCGGACGCGGAGATCACCGCGATGGCCTCGTCCGCGCGCCTGCTGCTGCGAACCTGCACCTGGCAGCCGCAAGGCAGGTTACTAGGGGAACCGGCATGGCCGAGCGACTGACCGACATCGTCGCCGAATTCGCGCGCCTGATGGGCGTGCAGCTTGCCCCGCAATGGCGCGACCGGCTGGGCGGCAGCATCGGCGACGACCGCGAGGCGCTCGCCCGCCTCTGCGGAGAGCTGGGCTGGCAGCCGCCGGTGGTGCTCGACCGGCGCCCCCGCGCGCATGCGCTGCCCGCCGTCCTGTTCAGCGAGGATGGCGGCTGGGCGATCGCCGAGGCGTGGGAAGGTCCCGACTTGCTCCGCGTCCGCGCCGGCCATGCGGTCGAGACGCGGCCCTGGTCCGACGATCTGCGCTTCTTCCGCCTGCGCTTCCCCGACGCGATGCGCGGGGGTGCGGAGACGAGCGCCGCCCGCGTCTTCCGCAACGCCATCCTCCAGCGGCGCGGCGCGATTGGCACTGCGATGCTGGCGACGGCGATGGTCAACCTGATCGCGCTCGCCACGTCGCTCTTCTCGATGCAGGTCTATGACCGCGTCATCCCGCGTGCGGGCTATTCGACGCTCTGGGTGCTGACGGTCGGGGTGCTGGTCGCGCTGGCGCTCGACTTCCTCCTTCGCACCACGCGTTCGCTGATGATGGAGCGCGAGGCTGCCGATATCGACATGGAGGTCGGCGAGTATTTCTTCGCACGCGCGCAGGCGATCCGGCTGGATGCGCGCGGCGGCGGCATCGGCACCATGGCCGCGCAGCTTCGCGGGCTGGAGCAGGTGCGCTCGCTCTACTCCTCGGCAACCTTGTTCCTGCTCGCCGACCTGCCGTTCACGATCCTCTTCCTCATCGTCATCTGGGCGCTGGGTGGCATCGTCGTGCTCGTGCCGCTGGCGGTGTTCCCCGTCTCGATCGCGATCGCCTGGGCGTTGGCAAAGGGCATCCGCGATGCGACCGAGCGCGCGCAGGTGAGCTCCAACCGCAAGAACGGCCTGCTCGTCGAAAGCTTCGACGCGGCCGAGACGGTGAAGGCCAATCGCGGCGGCTGGTACATGCTGGCGCGCTGGAACCAGCTGATCGAATCGGTGCTCGCCGCCGACGAGCCCGTCCGCCGCTGGCAGGCGATCTCGATGTCGGTCTTCGCGATGCTCCAGCAGATGGCCTATGTCGGCGTGATCGCGTTCGGCGCGGTCCGCGTGACTGAGGGCGATCTGACCACCGGCGGCCTCGTTGCGGTCGCGATCATCGCGGGGCGGGTGAACGGCCCGCTGATCGCGCAGCTTCCCTCGATGATCGTGCAGTGGGGCTATGCGCGGTCCTCGCTGAAGCAGCTCGACGCCATCCTCGCCGCGCCGCAGGACCATCCGGCGGGGGCGGGCGGCCTGCGCCCCGACGTGCTGATCCCGTCGCTGCGCTTCGACCGGGTCGAGTTCGCCTATGCCGGGACGAAGGAGACGCTCAACATCGGTGCGCTTCGCATCGAGCCGGGTGAGCGCGTCGGCCTGATTGGCGGGATCGGATCGGGCAAGACGACGCTGCTGCGGATGATGGCGGGCCTCTATGCCCCGCAGCGCGGGTTGGTGCAGCTCGGTGGCCTCGACATGGCGCAGGTTGCCGAGGACGTGCTGCGCGGCGCGGTCGGCTATCTTCCGCAGGACGTGCGGCTGGTGAACGGGACGCTGCGCGACAACCTCCTGCTCGGTCTCGCCGATCCGGGCGATCAGGCGATCCTGGCGGCGGCGCGGCGGACGGGGCTGGCCGGGCTGATCGCCGCGCATCCGCTCGGTCTCGACCTCATGATCGCAGAGGGTGGGCGCGGGCTGTCGGGCGGACAGAAGACGCTGACGGGTCTCACCCGTCTGTTGCTGGCAGAGCCGTCGCTGGTGCTGCTCGACGAACCGACCGCCAATCTGGACCAGGGCACCGAAAGTGCGGTGATGAATGCGATCACCGAGAAGCTGACCGCCGAGACGACGTTGGTGCTGGTCACGCACAAGCTCGCGCTCCTCTCCATGACCGAGCGCGTCATCGTGATGGAGAATGGGCAGGTGCGCCTGGACGGTCCACGTGACGAGGTGCTCAAGCGGCTTCAGGCGAGCGGCGTCGCACAGGTGCAGCCCGCCGGCGGCCCCGGCGCGATCCGCGTGAGCCAGCCCGGCGGCGTCACGCAGGGCGGCACCGGCTTCAAGGGAGCGGCATGATGGCGCGGCGCGGGCGCAATCGCACGGCGGTGTGGGTCGTCGCGCTGGCGACGGTGACGATCATCGGCTTCGTCGCCTGGTCGTTCTGGGCGCGCCTCGACCAGATCACGCGCGCGCCTGGTCAGGTCATTCCGGCGGGCCGCGTCCAGGTCATCCAGTCCACCGACGGCGGCCAGATCGCGCAGATCGCGGTGCGCGAGGGCGACCACGTCAAGCGCGGCCAGATGCTGATGAAGCTTGCCACCGCGCGCGTCGATGCCGGGGTGGAGGAAGCAAGCTCCCGCGTCGCCAGCCTTCAGGCCCAGATCGCCCGGATCGAGGCGGAGCTGTTCAGCCGTCCGCTCCGCTTCCCGCCGCTGGCCGCGCGCTACCCCGATTACGTCGCCAACGAGCGGTTGCTGTTCCAGCGCCGCCGCGCCGCGCTCGCCGATCAGATCGCGGCGCTCGGCCAGACCGCCAGCCTGGGTCGCCAGGAGCTCGCGCTCAACCTGCCTTTGGTCAAGACAGGTGACGTCGCCCGGTCGGAGGTGCTCCGGATGGAGCGCGCGATCAGCGATACCGAGGGGCAGATCACCAACATCCGCAACAAGTACATCCAGGATCTCCAGGCCGAATATACCCGGGCCAAGGAAGAGCTGGTGACCGCGCAGCAGCAGTTCACGCAGCGAACGGCGGTGCGCGGCGATACCGAGCTGCGCTCCCCCGTCGACGGCATCGTCAAGAACGTCCGGCTGACGACGGTCGGCGGGGTGCTGCGCCCCGGCGACGAGGCGATGCAGATCGTTCCCACCGGCGACGAGCTGATCGTCGAGGCCAAGGTGCCGCCCGCCGACATCGCCTTCATCCGCGTGGGGCAGGGCGCGTCGGTGAAGTTCGACGCCTATGACAGCGCGATCTATGGCGCGGGGGAGGGGACGGTGACGTTCGTCAGCCCCGACACCCTGACCGAGCAGCGCGCGCAGGGCGGCGACCTCACCTTCTACCGCGTCCACCTCAAGGTCGACACGCGGCGGATGCGCGCGCCCAATGCCGGCGAGCGGATCGAGATTCAGCCCGGCATGACCGCGACCGCCGAGATCAAGACGGGCGAGCACACGGTGTTCCGCTACCTCACCAAGCCGATCACCCGCACGCTCTCGGAGTCGATGGGCGAGCGATAGCGCTCGTGCCCCGGCGGAGGCCGGGGCCCAGCTGGGAAGGCTCTAATTGGGCGCGTTTCGGCTTCAGCGCGCGTCCCCCAACTGGACCCCGGCCTCCGCCGGGGAACGAAGAAGGCTGGTGAAGTGACTCGTGCGCTACGCCCCCGCGAGAGCACGCCTCACTTGCCCAGCTTGTCCTTCAGCGCCGCCAGACCCGCAAACGGCCCCGCTTCGCCTTCACCGAGCACCCCTGCCTCGCGGAGCGCCGCCGCTGCCTCGGGCGCGCGCGGGAAGGGGTCGAGCGCCAGCGCCAGCGTCTCCGCCGCGGCTTCGCCGAGATCGATGGCGCTGCCGGTGTAGAACATGGTGTCGCAGTCCGACTCGCCCAGCTCGACCTCTTCGGGCGCGTCCTCGCCCGGTTCGGGGAGGAAGCGGAGCGTGAAGGGTTCGTCGACCGATGCGGGAACGGGCACGCCGGTCACGACGCACGCCTGCATCACCGCGCCGGTCAGCCGGCCGGTCGCGAGCACGCCCACCGCGTCGCGGCGCACGGCATAGTCCGCCTCCAGCCGATCCAGCGACAGGAGGTCGAAGCGCCTGGCGAGCGCCGCGCGCTCGCTCTCGTCCGCCTCGATATGCAGCCGGTGATCGCCGGCGCCGATCTGATCGAGGCGAAGCGGGCGTGCAAATTCCGGAGTCACGGCAGCACGCCTTCGCGCAATCGGTCGCCGCCCATCCCGTCGAGATCGGCGCGGAACGCGGTCAGGCTCTCGCGCACATGCGCCAGCGCCGCGGGCGCCGGTGCCTGCCCTCGCCAGACATTGCGCACCAGCGCGCCTTCGAGGTCGCCGGTCGCCAACCCCTCGCGATAGACGCCCAGCCGTCCGCCCAGCATCCCCATCATCTTGCCGATATGCTTGCCGACCATGATGTCGCCGACGCCCTGCTGGCGAAGCTGGACGTCCATGTCCTCGATGAAGCATTCGGCGAGCGACGCGGACAGCACCGCCTGGCGCTCCCCCTCCGTCTCCAGCCGCAGCAGCACCATCGCCAGCACCGCGGCGACCATGTCGAAGCGACCGTCGATCGTATCGGGGACGCCCCCCTCGACATACCAGTGCGGCTGGCGCGCCCGCGCGACGACGGCGTTGTAGAGAGGGTCGCCCACGCGCTCGCGCGGCTTGCCCAAAAGGCGTTGCAGCAGTCCCATCGCAATCCCTGGTTGCGCGCGCCCTTGTTCGGCGCGCCGGTGCCGCATATTGAGGCGCATCGCGTCCGATGCAATCGCCCGGACGCGGCGTTGCCCGTGCTTTGAGTTCAGGAGATTTCGATGGCGCTGTCCGGTCCCCGTGCGATCGCGTCGCTGCTGGCCCTTTCGGCCGCGGTGGCCGCGTGTGCGCCGCTTCGGAGCCATCAGGGCTATGTGATCGACGCCGACCTGGTCAATTCGGTTCAGCCGGGCGTCGACAATCGCGAATCGGTGCTGCGCACGCTCGGCCAGCCGACGCTGACCGCGCAGTTCAACCAGGGCGAGTGGTATTACGTGTCGCGCGACAGCCGCAACCTCGCCTTCAACAACCCGGATGCCAAGGCGCAGACGACAATTCGCATCCGCTTCGACCCCAACGGCACAGTCCGCAGCATCGACCGCATGGGCCTGGAGCAGATCGCGTCGGTCAGCCCCACGTCGAAGAAGACGCCGACGCTGGGCCGCGAGAAGAGCTTCTTCCAGGAGCTGTTCGGCAACATCGGTACCGTCGGCGCGGCGGGCACGGGCGGCGGTGGCGGCGGCCCTCGCTGATCCTTTGATCCTGTCGTTTCGCTGACAGGTGCGTTCCCGGCCGGTTCAGTGGCCGGGCTCCATATCCGCTTCAGCACGGACGAATCGCTCTTTCCCGAGCGGCCTCGTCCGGGGGCAGAACATGGAGGACGACAAGATGCGTAAGCTCATCACCACCGCCCTGATGGCCGCGGTCGCGATCCCGTCGCTCGCGGTGCCGGGTGTCGCCAGTGCTCAGTCGTGGCGCGAGGTCCAGGACAGCCGCCGCGACGTGCGCGAGGAGCGCCGCGATCTTCGCGACGCGTATCGCAACGGCGACCGCCGCGATGTGCGGGAGGCCCGCCGCGACCTGCGCGACGCGCAGCGCGAGCTTCGCGAGGATCGACGTGACTTCCGCCGCGACCAGCGCTGGGGTCGCAACGACTGGCGCGACTATCGCGGCCGCAACCGCGCGCTCTATGCCCGCGGCAACTGGCGCGCGCCGTTCCGTTACAATCAGTGGCGCCCGGGCGTCCGCATCGCACCGACCTATTATGGCCAGCGCTATTGGATCAATGACCCGTACCGCTATCGCCTGCCCGCGGTCGGCCGCAACCAGCGCTGGATCCGGCATTACGACGACGTGGTGCTGATCGACTATCGCCGCGGCGTGGTGGTCGACGTGATCCGCGGCTTCTACTTCTAAACGCTTCGAGGCGCGGGCGTCCGGTCCGCGCCTCGCCCGCCCCAACAGGTGGGCGGCCCGGTCGGCGGCGACGCCGGCCGGGTTTGCGTGTGCGACGCGCTTGCTCACGTGCGGAAGCCGAACTGATTTTGTGTGAGAACCGCGATCGGCCGCGTCGGCGAGTACGCGCCGACGCGGCCGGTGCGCGACAGGCACCGGTCCCGAAAGGGGATGGGACCGATCGCGAAACGCGCCGATGCCGAAATGGTTCTCGCGGCCTTCAGAAATCGCTGCCGAGGGTGAGCGCCAGCCCCGAGTTCGGCCGCGCGCCGCCGGCGATCCGCTGGCGATAGTCGAGCGTCAGGCGCAGGCTGCGCCCGCCGACCGGCAGCGCGATCGCCGCGGACGGTCCGAGATCGAGTCGCTGCGCATCACGCTGTGCGCCGCCCCAAGCACCGAGCCCCAGCGTCACCTCGCCCGCCCGCCCGGCATTGGCGACCGGGGCGGCGAGGCGGAGCGCGCCGTCGGCGAACGGCTCGGACCGGCCCGCGCGAAGGACGCCGCCCGCCTGTGCATAGCCTTCGAGGCTGAAACCGGCCGCGATCGGGCGCGGCGCGAGTCCGCCGACCGCGAGTAGCGCCGGCCCGCTCGGCGTGCCGTCCAGCCCCAGTCGATGCTCGGCGATGAGGGCGACGGGCGCGCCGCGGGGCCGCCATTCGAGTCCGAGCGCGGCCTCTCGGCCCAGACCCTCGACAGGTGCGGACAGGCGTGCCGAGAGCGCGAAGCGGCGGCCGGCGCCGAGTGCATAGCGGAGCCGCACGCCGCCCTGCGATCCGCCGAGCTGTCCACCGGGGCCAAGGCTTTCGCCGCCACCGGGCCGCAGGGCGAGCCAGCCGCTGCCCGACAGCCGGGAAGCCGCCAGCGCGCGGAACGGGTTAGCGGGCGCCGTCGGCCGCGGCGCGGGAAGATAGGGGGCGACCAGGCTAAGCGCTGGCGGATCGGACTGCGGCACGGCTGGCTCGATGCGCGGACCCTGTTCGAAGGCGAGCGGAACAGGGGCTGGGCCTTCGATAGGGCGCGCCGGCACCCGTGGACGCTCGGGCGGTCTGGCTGCCACCGCCCTCAGCCTGATCGCCGCGGCCGGCATCACCACGGCGGGCGAGGGCGCGGCGTCGGCGACGACCAGGCCGGTCAGCTCGGCGGCTTCGGGCAGCAGCACCGCCGCGCGCATCGCGGTCCAGCCGCCCAGCACCAGCATGAGGAAGCGGAGCGGGCGGCCGGCGGCGGGGGTCATGCCGGTTCGCGCGACAGGTCGGGAAAGTGGTGCGCGGTCTTGTCCCATTGCAGCGTCTGCCCGCGCAGCAGCCCGACATAGCGCCACATCGCCTTTCGCGCGGCGAGGATGGCGATGTAGTTGGCGACGACCAGCCGCGGGATCGACCACAAGGCCTCCTGCCACCCATAGCTCGCGCCGACGAAGCCGATGCGCATCGCCGCGCGCCAGCCGAGCAGCAGCGCGTTGACGCCGAGCAGCCAGGCGAGCGCGGAATCGACCGGCGCCGGATCGGTGCCGCGCCACCAGTGGACAAGCGCGAGGACACCCCAGCCGACCAGCGCCAGATAGGCCGCGGCGAGCACCAGCACCGACAGGATCGCGCGCCGGTCGCGCATCCGCATCCAGTGGTCGCCAAGCGCCAGCGTCCGCCCCCACCCGGTGCGGTCCCAGCCTGCCAGCGCGATCCCCGTCATCCACCGCGCCTTCTGCCGGATCGACGCGTTGAGGCCCGCGGGGAAGAAGGCGCGCACCGCGACGGGTTGTCCGCCCGGCATCTCGAGCACGCGCGCGAACGCCGCCCGGCCGCCCAGCCGCCCGATCGCGAGGCCGAGTTCGTAATCCTCGGTAAGCGAGGCGGGATCGAACGGCAGACCACCGCGCATCGCCGCGACGCGTGCAAGCATCGCCCGGTCGATCGCACAGCCGACGCCGGCGAGCGGCATCGCCGCCCCGAGCGCTTGGCGGACGAGCATGCCCTTGGCGTGGCTCTCGGCGAATTCGTTGGCATAGTGGCCGGCGACAAAGCGCGATTGCTGGTCGATCAGCGGCAGCACGGGCACCTGCACCACCTCTGCGCCCATCGCGAGGTGATGGGCATAGACCGCCAGCTCGCCGCGATGGACGACGTCCTCGGCATCGTGGAGCACGATCGCGCGGACCGCCGCGCCCTCGGCCGCCTCGTCGGCGAGCATCGCGCGCCAGATCGTGTTGAGGCAGTCGGCCTTGGTCGTGGGCCCGGCGCGCTCACCGACGACCAGGCGGATGCGCGGCTCGACCCCGGCGACCTCCGCCACCGCGTCGATCGTCGCGCGGTCGTTGGGATAGGTACCGACATAGAGCCGCCAGTCGGGATGGTCGAAGCGGGCGGCGGCGGTGCGCAGCATCGCGCCGATCACCGCGCTCTCGTCCCACGCCGCCACGAAGATCGCGAGGCGTCCGCCCTCGACCGGCGTCGGCGGCAGGTCGGCGAGGACCAGCGACTTGGCGCCGCGAACACGGCGGACGGCAAGGCGAAGAAGATAGAGCGCGTCGACAAGAAGATCGTCGAAGCCGCCGATCGCGAACCCGATCGCGGCAAACAACATCGCTTCATGCACCGCTGCCGTTAGCAGCGACACCAGCCAATCGCCTTCCATGCGGTCTGCCCCCAAACCGATTCGGACTTGCGCAGCATTTATCCGATCCGGATTAAACGCAAGGATCAGTTGCTTATGGGACGTTCTTCACGAACAAGACGCCGATCGGACCGAAGCGGACGATGGGAAAGCCGGGTTCCCTTTGGCCGATGGCTGGCCTAGCACCGCCTCACCAGCCTTGTGGGTGCCGATGGACCTTTATCTCCCGATCGCGAACCTGTCGGTCAACGCGCTGGTCATCGTGGCACTGGGCTTCGGTGTCGGCTGGCTGTCGGGGATGTTCGGCGTCGGCGGCGGCTTCCTGACGACGCCGCTGCTGATCTTCTATGGCATCCCCCCCACCGTCGCGGCCGCTTCCGCCGCGAGCCAGGTGACCGGCGCCAGCGTCTCCGGCGTGTTCGCACATGCGCGGCGCAAGGGCGTCGATTACCAGATGGGCGGGGTGATGGTCGCGGGCGGCGTGGTCGGCTCGCTGATCGGCGCCTGGCTGTTCGAACTGCTGCGCGCGACCGGGTTGATCGATACGATCATCTCCCTGCTCTACGTCATTCTGCTGGGATCGGTCGGCGGGCTGATGCTGCGCGAGTCGCTCGGCACGATCCGGGCGGGGCGGCGCGGCGAGTCGGTGCGCGCGGCGCGGCGGCGGCACCATCCGCTGATCGCCTCGCTGCCGCTGCGCTGGCGCTTCTATCGCTCGGGGCTCTACATCTCGCCGCTCGCGCCCTTGTTGCTGGGTCTCTTGACGGGTGTGCTGACGATGCTGCTGGGCGTCGGCGGCGGCTTCTTCCTCGTCCCCGCGATGATCTATCTGCTGGGCATGGGCGCGCAGGTGGTGGTGGGGACGAGCCTGTTCCAGATCCTGTTCACCACCGCCGCGGCGACGATGGTGCATGCGACGACGACGCGGGCGGTCGACATCGTGCTCGCCGTGCTGCTGCTGATCGGTTCGGTCGCGGGCGCGCAGCTCGGTACGCGCTTTGCGTCGCGGCTGAAGCCCGAGCAGCTTCGCCTGGCGCTCGCGCTGATCGTGCTCGCGGTCGCGCTGCGGATGGCGCTGGGGCTCGGCTGGCGGCCGGGCGAGCTCTATTCGGTCGAGCTCGCGTGAGACGCCTCAAGCGACTGGCCGCGCTCGCGCTCGCGCCGCTGCTGCTGGGTCAGGCGGACGCGCCCCTGCTCGTTCCCGACGCGTCGCAGCGCGAGATCGAGATCGTCTACAGCTTCACCGGCGCCGACCTGCTGCTGTTCGGGGCGATCCTCTATCCCGACCGCGCGGCGGCGGAGCGGCCCGCCGACATCGTCGTAGTGGTGAAGGGGCCGAGCCAGTCGATCCTGATGCGCGAAAAGCAGAAGGTCGCCGGCATCTGGGTCAATGCAGAGGCGATGCGCTATCGGTCGGCGCCGTCCTATTATGCGATCGCCTCGTCCCGGCCGGTCAAGTCGATCGTCGATACGCGGACGCGCGCGATCTACGAATTGGGGCTCGACAGCCTCCAGCTCTCGCCGATCGGCAGCGAGCCTCAACTGGTGCAGGACCGCTTCGTTCGCGGGCTGGTCGAACAGCGGCGGCGCAACGGGCTGTACGTGGAGGCGCCGGGCGCGGTCGAGATCACCGACGGCGTCCTCTATCGCGCGCGCATCGCAATCCCCGCGCGCGTGCCGGTCGGGCGGTTCACGGCCGAGACCTTCCTGATCCGCGACGGCCGCGTGCTGGCCGCCGCGGTGCGTGAGATCGACATCCGCAAGTCGGGGTTCGAGCGGTTTGTCGCGGCGGCGGCGCAGAACCATGCGATCGTCTATGGGTTGGTCGCGGTGCTGCTGTCGGTCGGCTTCGGCTGGGGCGCGGGGGCGCTCTGGCGGCGGTTCTGAACGAATCGCGTTCGCCGAAACCTCACCAACGCAAAATTTACCTCCGCTTTGGTATGGCCTTGCGTGAGATGGACGGCGAGGGCCTTTTACGCATGGCGGACATGCAGCATCGCCATGCTTTCGAGCAGGCCGAGCCCGCCGGTGCGGGTGCCGGATCCGTGGCCGTCACGGTCCAAGCCCCGCCGATCGGCATCGTCACCGAGATTTCAGGCGCGGGCAGCCGCGTCACCTTCGACCGCGCCGCGATCGAGGGGATGCGCGACCATGAGGACGAGACGCTGGCGACGGCGGGACAGGTCGGCAGCCTGGTCAAGATCCGTTGCGGCGCCACCTGGCTGATCGCCAGCGTCCGCACGCTCCGCCTGACCGAGGACGGCCATGCCGACGTCGCCGCGCAGATCGACTTTTTGGGCGAGGGCGACGAAGAGAAGCTGACCGGCAAGCTCTATCGCTTCCGCCGCGGCGTCACCCGCTATCCGACGCCGGGGGCAGAGGTGCTGCCGGTGTCGACCAGCGACCTTCGCCAGGTCTATCAGACCGACGACCGGCCCAACGTGAAGATCGGCACCGTCTATCCGACGCGCGACATCAAGGCGGCGCTCTATGTCGACGCGATGCTGGGCAAGCATTTCGCGCTCCTGGGCTCGACCGGTACCGGCAAGTCGACCAGCGCCGCGCTGATCCTCCACCGCATCTGCGAGGCGGCGCCACAGGGTCATATCGTGATGATCGATCCGCACGGCGAATATGCCGCGGCGTTCGCGTCGCGCGGGGCGATCTTCGACGTCGGCAATCTGGCGATGCCGTACTGGCTGATGAACTTCGAGGAACATTGCGAGGTGTTCCTGACCAACGAGGGCGCGCAACGGCAGCTCGATGCCGACATCCTCGCCAAGTGCCTGCTCGCCGCGCGCGGCAAGAACCGGCTGGCCGCCGACGTCAAGCTGACGGTCGATTCGCCCATCCCCTATCTGCTCAGCGACCTGACGACCCAGATCACGCAGGAAATGGGCAAGATGGACCGCGCGGGCGACACCACGCCCTATCTGCGGCTCAAGACCAAGATCGAGGAGGTGAAGGGCGACCCGCGCTATACCTTCATGTTCTCCGGCATGCTCGTCGCCGACACGATGGCGACGTTTCTGGCGCGGATGTTCCGCCTGCCGGCCGAGGGCAAGCCGATCTCGATCATCGACGTGTCGGGCGTGCCGAGCGAGATCACCTCGGTGGTCGTCGCGGTGCTGAGTCGAATGGTGTTCGACTATGCGATCTGGTCGCGCGGCGAGGCGATGCGGCCGATCCTGCTCGTCTGCGAGGAAGCGCACCGCTACGTCCCCAACGAGCGCAACGCCGATGGATCGTCGGTCGGCCGCATCCTCAGCCGGATCGCCAAGGAAGGGCGAAAGTACGGCGTGTCCCTCGGCCTCATCACCCAGCGGCCATCGGACCTGGCCGAAGGCGTGCTGTCGCAGTGCGGTACGATCATCACGATGCGCCTCAACAACGATCGCGACCAGGCGTTCGTCCGCGCGGCGATGCCCGAGGGCGCGCGCGGCTTCCTCGATTCGATTCCGGCGCTTCGCAACCGCGAATGTATCATCTGCGGCGAGGGTGTGGCGACGCCGATCCGCGTCCAGTTCGACGACCTGGAGGAAGCGCTGCGCCCCGCCTCTGCCGACCCCTCCTTCACGCAGCTCTGGCGCCAGTCCGGCGGCGAGGAAGCCTCGCTCCAGCGCACGATCAAGCGCTGGCGCAGCCAGCGGCAATAGTCCGCTCCGGACGAGCCATTGCCCGTCGTTGCTGCACCCGCTAAGCGGCGCGGCATACGTATGCAAAGCGGGGATGAGATGATGGACAAGGCCCAGATGACGGCGCGGATCGAAGGCGGCGAGGGCTTCATCGCCGCGCTCGACCAGTCGGGTGGTTCGACGCCCAAGGCGCTCAAGGGCTATGGCATCGAGGAGGGCGCCTGGGACGGCGACGACGCGATGTTCGCGCTGATCCACGGGATGCGCGCGCGGATCATCACCGCGCCGTCGTTCAACGGCGACAAGGTGCTGGGCGCGATCCTGTTCGAGCGGACGATGGACGGCCAGGTCGCCGGCAAGCCGACTCCGACGGCGCTGATCGAGCGCGGCGTCGTTCCCTTCATCAAGATCGACAAAGGGCTGGAGGCGGAAGCCGACGGCGTCCAGCTGATGAAGCCGATCGACGGCCTCGACGGACTGCTGTCGCGCGCCGCCGACCTTGGCGTGTTCGGGACCAAGGAGCGCTCGGTCATTAACCTGGCCAACCCCGCCGGCATCGCCGCGGTGGTCGCGCAGCAGTTCGAGGTGGCGCGCCAGGTGCTCGCCGCCGGCCTCGTCCCGATCATCGAGCCCGAGGTCAACATCAAGAGCCCCGAGCGCGCGCAGGCCGACCGCATCCTGAAGGACGAGCTCCTCAAGGCGCTGGACGCGATGCCGGGCGACGACAAGGTGATGCTGAAGCTGTCGATTCCGGCCGAGGCGGGTCTGTTCGACGCGCTGGTCGACCATCCGCGCGTCCTGCGCGTCGTCGCGCTGTCGGGCGGGTTCGCCCGGCCGCAGGCCTGCGCCGAGCTTGCCAAGAACCGCGGCATGATCGCCAGCTTCAGCCGCGCGCTGCTCGAGGATCTGCGCGCGCAGATGAGCGAGGCGGAGTTCGACGCCGCGCTGGGCGGCGCGATCGACGAGATCCACGCGGCGTCGACGAAGAAGGTCGCGCTGGCGGCGTGATGCCTCGTGCTCCCGCTGAGACGGGAGCACGGGTCCATTCTTCGCCACCCCGGACTTGATCCGGGGTCCCGCTTCTTCGGGCGTCAGAGAAGAAGCGGGATCCCGGCTCGGGGCCGGGATGACGGGAGTGCTTCCATAACCGCCCCCATCGCACTAACCCGCGGCGATGACCGATCTCGAAGACGATCCCCTCGGCCCGCTTGACCCCGATTTCGCCGCGCGCTTCAAACGCGACGATCGCCGGCCGCCATGCCAGCTCTACCTCGTCTCTCCGCTGGACGTCGGCGGCGAGTTCCCCGATCGGCTGGCCCGCGCGCTCGATGCCGGGCCGGTCGCGGCGTTCCAGTTCCGGGTGAAGGGCATCGACCAGCACAAGGCCGCGGCGCTTGCCGAACCGCTCCAGCGGCTTTGCGAGACGCGCGAGGTCGCGTTCATCGTCAACGACTCGATCGGCCTCGCCAAGCGGCTCGGTGCCGACGGCGTCCATTTGGGGCAGGGCGATGGCGACGTCCGCGAGGCGCGCGCGGCGCTCGGCCCGGCGGCACAGGTCGGCGTGACCTGTCACGACAGCCGCCACCTGGCGATGGAGGCGGGGGAGGCGGGCGCCGACTATGTCGCGTTCGGCAGCTTCTACGAGACCAGCACCAAGGCGGTGAGCCATCGGCCCGAGCCGGTCATCCTGTCCTGGTGGTCGGCGCTGTTCGAGGTGCCCTGCGTCGCGATCGGCGGCATCACTCCCGATAATGCCCGCCCGCTGGTCGAGGCAGGCGCCGATTTCCTGGCGGTTTCAGGCTCGGTCTGGAGCGGTGACGAGGCAGCGGCGGTCAAGGCGTTCGCGTCGCTGTTGGCGTAGGTTCATGCAACAAAGGTGAGTCCCGCTCGTTCGTTTCGGCCAAGGAGGCATCGAGCATGGGGCACATTGGACATTTCGATCGCGCGCTGATGGGCGCCGTCGGGCTCGCGACCGTCTTCGCCGCAGCGCTGGGCTTTGCCGGCACGCCGATCGCGGAGGCGCAGGCGCCCGAAACCAGGGGTCAGGCGGCGGCACCGGCCAAATCGCCGGTCGACCTCAACACGCTGAAGGCGCAGGTCATCCTGTCCAAGCTCGGCTTCTCGTCGGGCCTGCTCGACGGCAAGAACAGCGTCGGGTTCAAGGGCGCGATCCGCGGGTTCCAGGAGAGCCGCGGCCTTGGCCTGACAGGCCGGCTCGACGCGCCGACGGTGCAGGCGCTCTCGCGGTTCGAGGCGGTCGAGCCGGTCAAAACGATCACCCTCGCGCCGCAGATGATCGCCGGGCCGTTCGTCAACCCGATCCCCAAGGACTACAGCGAGCAGGCCAAGCTCCCGGGCCTCGCCTATCGCTCGCCGCTCGAGAAGCTGGCCGAGATGTTCCATACCTCGCCCGAGGTGCTGGTGGCGCTCAACAGTCGGGAAACGCCGCTCAAGGCCGGGCAGCAGATCGTCGTGCCGAACGCACTGCCCTCGTCGCGCGACTATGACATCGATGATGCGACCTGGAAGCGGACCGTCGCCTATCTCAACGTCGATGCGCGCCAGCCGACCGCCGATCACGTCGTCGTCGACGAGAGCGAGGGCGTGCTCAAGGTGATGAACGCCGAGGACCGCGTGATCGCGCAATTCCCTGCGACGATGGGATCGGCCGAGTTTCCGCTGCCGATCGGCGAATGGACGATCAAGGGCACCGCGTTCAATCCCGACTGGAAGTTCCAGCCCGAGCTGATCGCCGGATCGAAGCCCGGCGCCAAGGAAGCGGTGGTGCCGCCCGGTCCCAACAACCCGGTCGGCGTCGTGTGGATGGACCTGTCCAAGCCGCATTACGGCATTCACGGCACGCCCGAACCGCAGAATATCGGCAAGACCGAAAGCAATGGCTGCATCCGCCTGACCAACTGGGATGCGGCGCGGCTGGCGCTGATGGTCAAGCCGGGGACCAAGGCGATCTTCCGGAAATAGCGCGATGACGCGGTTGGGTTGGCGCATCCTCGCGCTGATCGTCGTCGCGATCGGAGTGTTCGCGTCGATGCTGCGCTTTGGCGGCCCACCTGCCGCGCGGCCCGAACCAGTTCACGCGGTTGCGGCCGTTCCCGAAGCGCTCGCGCCGCCGCCTGCGGGCGAGCGCATCCGCTGGGAAGGCGGGCTGCTGACCGTCCCCGTCGCCGGGATCGAGCGATCGGCGATCGCGTCGAGCTGGGGCGATCCGCGCGGCGGCGGCGCGCGGCTGCACCGGGGCAACGACATCATGGCGCCCGGCGGCACGCCCGTGCTCGCGGCGGCGGACGGCGTGGTCGAGAAAGTCTTCTGGAGCGCGGGGGGCGGGGGCAACACGCTCTACGTCCGCTCGCCGGATGGGCGTTGGACCTATTATTACGCGCATCTCGCCGCCTATGCGCCTGGGATCGAGGAGGGCACGCGCGTCCGCGCCGGCCAGCCGATCGCGGCGGTGGGCGATACCGGCAATGCGGGGCCCGGCAACACCCACCTCCATTTCGGACTGAGCGCGATGGCGCCGGGCCAGCGCTGGTGGGAGGGCCGGGCGGTGGACCCCACGCCGCTGCTGACGGGTAAGCGGTAGGTTCTGCAAAACTCCTACCGTTCGCCCTGAGCTTGTCGAAGGGCGTGTTCCAGGCACGTGCCCTTCGACGAAGCTCAGGACAGGCTTCGACAAGCTCAGCACGAACGGACGGGGGCGCTATCGCGACGTCGCCGCCAACGCCACCCCCGCCGACAGGATCACCCCGCCGCCGATCCGCTCGGTCCAGCGCCGCGTCGCCGGATGGCGGACAATGCCCGCCGCGCGGCTGGCGGCGAGCGCGTAGAGCGTGTCGGTGACCGCCGCCGTCAGGACGAAGGTCGCGCCGAGCACCAGCGCCTGAGGCAGATAGGGGCGGTCGGGGCGGACGAACTGGCTGGCAAAGGCGACGAAGAACAGGATCGTCTTGGGATGAAGGCCGCCCACCGCGACGTTGGTCATGAACGCCGCGCGCGGACTGACGGGGCGCCGCTCGAGCTCGGCGGTGCCGGCCCGGCCGCTGCGCAGGATCGCGAGGATGCCGATGACGATCAGATAGCCCGCGCCCACCCATTTGAAGATCGAAAAGGCGAGCGCCGAGGCCGCGAGGATCGCGCCCGCGCCCGCGAGCGAGGCGGTGACCGCCAGCAGATTGCCCGTCGCCATCCCCGCGACCGACGCCAGCGCCGCGCGCCGCCCGGAAGAAAAGGCGAAGCCGACGATGCTCGCCACCCCCGGCCCAGGCAACACCGCCAGCAACAACGCCGCCGCCGCGAACGGCAGCCACACCTCGAACGCCATGCCTTGCCCCTTTAGTCCCCACCGCATCATAGCGCGGCGGGCGGCGGTGCCCAAGCGCGTGGCTTGCCCGGCGGCGGCGGCGCGGCTAAAGCCCGCCCACCAGCTCTTTCCAACAGGTCAATCGCATGAAGATCAGCGGCGTGGACATCCGTCCCGGCAACATCATCGAGTATGAAGGCGGCATCTGGCGTGCGGTCAAGATCCAGCACACCCAGCCCGGCAAGGGCGGCGCCTATATGCAGGTCGAGATGAAGAACCTGATCGACGGGCGCAAGACCAACGTCCGCTTCCGTTCGGCCGAGACGGTTGAGCGCGTGCGGCTGGATACCAAGGACTTCCAGTTCCTGTTCGCCGAGGGTGATACGCTCACCTTCATGGACAAGGACAATTACGAGCAGATCACGCTCGACAAGGGCGTGCTGGGCGACGCGGCCGAGTTCCTTCAGGACGGCATGGACGTCGTCATGGAGCTTCATGACGAGCGGCCGATCAGCGTCCAGCTTCCCGACACGATCGAGGCGACGATCGTCGAGGCCGATGCGGTGGTGAAGGGGCAGACCGCCTCTTCCAGCTACAAGCCCGCGATCCTCGACAACGGCGTCCGCGTGATGGTGCCGCCGCACATCACCAGCGGCACGCGCATCGTCGTCGACGTGTACGAGCGCGAATATGTGAAGCGCGCGGACTGAGCATCTCACCCTCTCCCCTTCAGGGGAGAGGGCCGGGGAGAGGGGCAGTCGGCCCGCTCTCTTCCCCTCTCCCAACCCTCTCCCCTGAAGGGGAGAGGGCTTAAGGTATCGATATGACCGCCCAATCCGGCCTCATTACCGTCATGGAGCGCGCCGCGCGCAAGGCGGCGCCGCGCCTTCGCCGCGACTTCAACGAGGTCCAGCACCTTCAGGTGTCGAAGAAGGGTCCGGCCGACTTCGTGTCGATGGCCGACCAGCGCGCCGAGCGCACGCTTTATGACGAGCTTCTGAAGGCGCGGCCCGACTGGGGCTTCGTCATGGAAGAGGGCGGGATGATCGAGGGTGATCCCGACAAGCCGCGCTGGATCATCGATCCGCTCGATGGGACGACTAACTTCCTCCACGGCATCCCGCACTTCGCGATCTCGATCGCGGTCGAGGATTCGCGCTCGGGCATCACCCACGGCCTCATCTATCAGCCGCTGACGGACGAGAGCTTCTGGGCCGAAAAGGGGCGGGGTGCCTGGCTGACGGGGCAGCGGCTGCGCGTGTCGGCGCGGCGTGACCTCAATGATGCGATCATCGCCACCGGCATCCCGTTCCTGGGGCATGGCGATTTTCCCGAATGGACGCGGATCTTCGGCGCGATCGCACCCGAAGTCGCGGGCATCCGCCGGCTGGGGTCGGCGGCGCTCGACCTCGCCTGGGTCGCGGCGGGGCGGTTCGACGGATTCTGGGAAAGCGGGCTCAACATCTGGGACGTCGCGGCGGGCTATCTGATCGTCAAGGAAGCCGGCGGCTACGTCACCGACTATCGCGGCGCCGACCAGGCGCTGGAACGGCGCCAGGTGCTGGCGGCGAACGACGTCCTCCATTCCAAGCTGCACAAGCTGGCCGCCAACGCGCTTCGCTAAGGCGAGCCGGCGGCGACAACCATCTGAAAACAGGTTCCCGGCGCGAGGGGTCGCGCGGCGAATACGCCGCCGCGTGCCGGCGGTCAGTTGCGATTCATTCTCACCGGAACGCCGCCTTGCCCCCCTCGGTTCATCGGCCTAGAAGCCCCACAAACCCTGCTGCAACCGCGAGATGGCCCTTGGTCGACCTGTCGCAATATCTGCCGATCCTGATGTTCCTGGGGGTGGCGCTCGTGCTTTCCTCGGCGTTCGTGTTCCTGCCGATGATCGCCGCGCGCTTCACCGGCGCGCACAAGCCCACGCCCGAGAAGCTGACCGAATATGAATGCGGCTTCCCCGCGTTCGAGGATTCGCGCAGCCAGTTCGACGTGCGCTTTTATCTCGTCGCGATCCTGTTCATCGTCTTCGATCTGGAGGCGGCGTTCCTATATCCTTGGGCAGTCAGCGTTTTCGATCTCGGTTGGGTCGCCTGGACCTCGATGATGATCTTCATCGCCGAACTCGCGCTCGGCCTTGTCTATGCCTGGAAGAAGGGAGCACTCGATTGGGAGTGAACCTCGTACAGCCCGCCCCCGGCACTGCGCCGGACGTCGGCTTTTACAACGACCTGAACGGTGAGCTTCAGGACAAGGGTTTCCTCGTCACCTCGACGGAGGACCTCTTCACCTGGGCGCGCACCGGCTCGCTGTGGTGGATGACGTTCGGCCTCGCCTGCTGCGCGGTCGAGATGATCCACGTCAACATGCCCCGCTACGACATGGAGCGGTTCGGCGCCGCGCCGCGCGCGTCTCCGCGCCAGTCGGACGTGATGATCGTCGCGGGCACGCTCTGCAACAAGATGGCCCCGGCGCTCCGCCGCGTGTACGATCAGATGTCGGAGCCGAAATACGTCATCTCGATGGGCTCGTGCGCCAATGGCGGCGGCTATTACCATTACAGCTACAGCGTCGTTCGCGGCTGTGACCGGATCGTGCCCGTCGACATCTATGTCCCCGGCTGTCCCCCGACCGCCGAGGCGCTGCTCTATGGCGTGATGCAGCTCCAGCGGAAGATTCGCCGCATCGGGACGGTGGAACGGTGAGGTCGGCCGCTCCCCGCTATGCCGCGAATGACGGCGTGATCGAGACCGCGACCGCCACGCTGGGCGGCGCGGTGCTCGACGCGCAGGACAAGGTCGGCGAGGTCACGCTGACGATCGACCGAGACGGGCTGATCGGCGCGATGATCGCGCTGCGCGACACGCCCGGCCTCGAATATCAGCAGCTGATGGAGATCGCCGGCGTTGACTATCCGGAGCGCGAGGAGCGCTTCGACGTCTGCTATCACCTGCTCAGCGTCACGCGGAACCATCGTCTGCGCGTCCGCGTGACCGCGAGCGAGGACACGCCGGTGCCCAGCGTCACGGGGCTGTGGCCGGTCGCCAACTGGCTCGAGCGCGAAGTTTATGACATGTACGGCGTGCTGTTCGACGGGCATCCGGACCTGCGCCGCATCCTGACCGACTATGGCTTTCGCGGGCATCCCTTTCGCAAGGACTTCCCGCTGACCGGCTTCGTCGAGCTGCGTTATTCGGAAGAGGCCAAGCGCGTGGTGTACGAGCCGGTGAAGCTGGCTCAGGACTTCCGCAATTTCGAGTTCATGAGCCCGTGGGAGGGCGCGCAATACGTGCTGCCGGGCGACGAGAAGGCGGCGGCTGCGCCCACGCCCGCCGCGCCGCCGGCTGCGCTGCCCGAGGCCAAGGGCGCGCCGAGCCCCGTCACCGCCGACCAGATCGTCCGCGCCGATGCCGAGAAGGCTCCGGGCCCGCAGGCGACCGAGACCAAGGTCACCGAGAAGCCGGCTGACACCGGCGCCGGCCAACCGCATCCGGGCAATCAGCCGGGCGAGAAGCCCGCCGATCCGGACGTCGTTCCCTCAAAGGGGGAAGGGCAGAACCAGTAATGACCGACACCACCACCGAACTGATGCACGCCGCCGGCCAGGGCCCCGAGAGCCCCGGCGACGTCGCGATCCAGAACTACACGATCAACTTCGGTCCGCAGCATCCCGCGGCGCACGGCGTGTTGCGCCTCGTCATGGAGATGGACGGCGAGGTGATCGAGCGGATCGATCCGCATGTCGGCCTGCTTCACCGCGGCACCGAGAAGCTGTGCGAGTACAAGACGTACCAGCAGGCGATCCCCTATTTCGACCGGCTCGACTACTGCTCGCCGATGTGCATGGAGCACAGCTTCGTGCTCGGCATCGAGAAGCTGCTCGACCTGGAAGTGCCGGTTCGCGGCCAGTATCTGCGCGTGTTCTTCGCCGAACTGACGCGCATCATGAACCACATGCTGAATCTCGGCAGCCACGTGATGGACGTGGGCGCGATGACGCCCAACCTGTGGATGTTCGAGCTTCGCGAAGACCTGATGAACTTCTACGAGCGCGCGTCGGGCGCTCGCATGCACGCCAACTATTTTCGCGTCGGCGGCGTGCGTCAGGACGTGCCGCTCAAGCTGCTCACCGATATCGCCGACTGGCTCGACACGCGCCTGCCGCGGCTGTTCGGCGATGCGATCAGCTTGGTCGCCGAGAACCGCATCTTCAAGCAGCGCAACGTCGACATCGCGATCGTCAGCCGAGAGGACGCGCTGAAGTGGGGCTTCTCCGGCCCGATGATCCGCGCGGCGGGGCTGCCCTGGGACCTGCGCAAGTCGCAGCCCTATGACGTCTATGACCGCATGGAGTTCGACGTGCCAGTTGGCACGCGCGGCGACTGCTATGACCGGTTCATGGTCCGCGTCGAGGAAGTCTGGCAGTCGGCGCGCATCATGAAGCAGTGCCTGAACGAGATGCCGGACGGCCCCGTCCTGTCGCTCGATCGCAAGGTGGCGGTGCCGCACCGGGCGGAGATGAAGCGCTCGATGGAGGCGCTGATCCACCACTTCAAGCTTCATACCGAGGGCTTCCACGTGCCCGCGGGCGAAGTCTATGTCGCGACCGAGAGCCCCAAGGGCGAGTTCGGCGTGTTCATCGTCTCCGACGGGTCGAACAAGCCCTATCGCGTGAAGATCCGGCCGACGGCGTTCAGCCACCTCCAGGCGATGGACTTCATGAGCCGCGGGCACATGCTCGCCGACACCACCGCCATTCTGGGCGCGATGGACATCGTGTTCGGGGAGTGTGACCGCTAATGGCTGACGCAGCACCCATCCCCGACGAGGGCGAGACCCGCGCCCGTTGGGGCAATTTCGCCTGGAACGAAGCGAACATCGCCAAGGCGAACGAGATCGTCGGCCGCTATCCCGCGGGCCGGCAGATGTCGGCGGCGCTGCCGCTCCTCGACCTTGCCCAGCGGCAGGTGGGCGCGGAGACGCAGACGCAAGGCTGGCTGCCCGTGCCGGTGATCGAGTTCGTCGCGCGCTTCCTCGACATGCCGTACATCCGCGTGTTTGAGGTCGCGACCTTCTACACCATGTACAATCTGGCGCCGGTCGGCCGCTATCACGTCCAGGTTTGCGGCACGACGCCGTGCATGCTGCGCGGGTCGGACGACGTGTTGGCGGCGTGCAAGAACCAGGGGTTGGTCAAGGGGCGCACCACGCCCGACGGCCTGTTCACGCTGACCGAGGTCGAGTGCATGGGCAATTGCGCCAATGCGCCGATGGTCCAGATCAACGACGATAATTTCGAGGATCTCGACTACGACAAGACCGTCGCGATCCTGTCGGCGCTGGCAGCCGGCGAGACGCCGAAGCCGGGGTCGCAGAACGGCCGGCATACGTCGGAGCCGGAAGGCGGCCCGACGACGCTGACCGCGATGGTCGAGGGCAATCACGATTACCGGGGTGAGTGGGCGTGAACCTGCTGATCGCCATCGCCGTCTTCGTCGTCGCGATTGTCGTGCTGGTTGCGCTGCTCAAGGTGGCGTTCAACCTGATCGTCGTCGCGATCGGGGTCGGCCTGGCGGTCGCCGCCTATTTCCTCGCCGAAAAGCTTATTGGACAGGGACGCTGAGCCGTGCTCGCTGACAAGGACCGCATCTTCACCAACGTCTACGGTTTCCAGCCGTGGAACGTCGACGCCGCGATCGGCCGCGGCGACTGGGACAACACCAAGGCGCTGCTGGAGCTCGGCCAGGATACGATCATCGATCGCATCAAGGCGTCGGGCCTGCGCGGCCGCGGCGGCGCGGGCTTCCCGACCGGCATGAAGTGGAGCTTCATGCCCAAGGCACCGACGCCCGAGCGCCCAAGCTTCCTCGTCATCAACGCCGACGAATCCGAGCCGGGGTCGTGCAAGGACCGGGAGATCATCCGCCACGATCCGCACAAGCTGATCGAGGGCGCGCTGGTCGCTGGCTTCGCGATGCGCGCACGGGCGGCGTACATCTACATCCGCGGCGAATATATCCGCGAGGCCGAGACGATGTTCGCGGCGATCGCCGAGGCCTATGATCGCGGCTTCATCGGCAAGAATGCGTGCGGGTCGGGCTACGACTTCGACGTGTTCTGTCATCGCGGTGCGGGCGCGTACATCTGCGGCGAAGAAACCGCGATGCTCGAAAGCCTGGAGGGCAAGAAGGGCCAGCCGCGTCTGAAGCCGCCGTTCCCGGCTGGCGCGGGCCTCTATGGCTGCCCGACGACGGTCAACAACGTCGAATCGATCGCGGTCGCCCCGACGATCCTTCGCCGCGGTCCGGAGTGGTTCTCGAGCTTCGGGCGCGAGAACAACAGGGGCACCAAGCTTTTCCAGATCTCGGGCCATGTCGAAAAGCCGTGCGTGGTCGAGGAATCGATGTCGATCCCGTTCCGCGAGCTGATCGAGAAGCATTGCGGCGGCATCCGCGGCGGCTGGGACAACCTCCTCGCGGTGATCCCCGGCGGATCGTCGGTGCCGCTGGTGCCGGCGGCGCAGATCATGGACGCGCCGATGGATTTCGACGGGCTCAAGGAACTGGGCTCGGGCCTCGGCACCGCGGCGATCATCGTCATGGACAAGTCGACCGACATCGTCCGCGCGATCAGCCGCATCAGCTATTTCTACAAGCATGAGAGCTGCGGCCAGTGCACGCCGTGCCGCGAGGGCACCGGCTGGATGTGGCGCGTGATGGAGCGGCTGCGCACCGGCGACGCCGACATCAGCGAGATCGACACGCTGCACCAGGTGACCAAGCAGATCGAGGGCCACACCATCTGCGCGCTCGGCGACGCGGCGGCGTGGCCGATCCAGGGTCTTATCAAGCATTTCCGCCCTGAGATGGAGCGCCGCATCCTCGAGAAGCAGGGGCACGCGGGCGCGCCGTATCAGGAAGCGGCGGAATAATGCTGCTTACCGCCACGATCTTGCTGGCTGCGGCCGGGCTGCCGCAGGGACAGCTCGTGCCCAAGCAGCGCGTCGTGGCTGATTATGCCGCGTGCCTGGTCCGCAACTCGGAGCGGTCCTCGCTGCGGCTGATGGAAACGTTGCCCGGCAGCGCCGAAGAAGCACGGGTTGCGCGTGACGTGTCAGTCGGCGGCTTCCCGTGCCTCAAGGGGCGTCGCGGCCTTTCGCTTCAGACCGGCGCCGTGCGAGGTGCGATTGCCGAAGCGTTGTTCGCGCGCGATCCAGCAATGCTGGCGGTGGTCCGCCGTGTGTCCGCGGCCAGTCCCGCGCGTCCGCCGATGAACATTGATGGACGGGCGTTTGTCATCGCCTATGCCGACTGCCTGGTGGCCAGCGATCCCGCGCGTTCGGCCGACCTTGTTTCGACGGAGATCGGCAGCGCGACCGAGCGTTCGGCCTTTCTCGGCTATGGCGAAGCGCTGAAGCGCTGCATGCCCGAGCGCGCGTCGTACCGCGCCAACGTCACCGATATACGCAACCACGTCGCCGCCGCGCTCTATCGAGTGGCGCGCAGCCGAACGGAAGCCAAGAATGCCTAAACTGAAAGTCGACGGGATCGAGGTCGAGGTGCCGCAGGGGGCCACGGTGCTCCAGGCGTGCGAAGCGGCGGGGAAGGAGATTCCCCGCTTCTGCTATCACGAGCGGCTGTCGATCGCCGGCAATTGCCGCATGTGCCTGGTCGAGGTGAAGCCCGGGCCGCCCAAGCCGCAGGCGTCGTGCGCGCTGCCCGCCGCCGACAATCAGGAAGTGCGCACCGACAGCGCGATGGTAAAGGCCGCGCGTGAGGGGGTGATGGAGTTCCTCCTCATCAACCACCCGCTCGACTGCCCGATCTGCGACCAGGGCGGCGAGTGCGACCTTCAGGACCAGACCATGGCCTATGGTCGCGGCGCCACGCGCTATACCGAGAACAAGCGCGCGGTGACCGAGAAATATATGGGTCCGATCGTCAAGACGATCATGACCCGCTGCATCCAGTGCACCCGCTGCGTGCGCTTCGCCGAGGAAGTGGCTGGCGTCGAGGAGATCGGCGCGATCTATCGCGGCGAGAACATGCAGATCACCTCCTATCTTGAGAAGGCGGTGACGAGCGAACTCAGCGGCAACGTCGTCGACCTTTGCCCGGTGGGCGCGCTGACGTCGAAGCCCTATGCGTTCAATGCGCGGCCTTGGGAGCTCAAGAAGACGCTCGGCATCGACGTGATGGATGCGGTCGGCACCAACATCCGCATCGACGGGCGCGGGCGGCAGGTGCTGCGCGTGCTGCCACGCGTCAACGAGGACGTGAACGAGGAATGGGCGCACGACAAGACGCGCCACCATGTCGATGGCCTCGTCCGCCGGCGCCTCGACAAGCCGTACATCCGCAAGGACGGCAAGCTCCAGCCGGCGAGCTGGGGCGAGGCCTTCGCCGCGATCGCCGACGTCGCGCGCACCGCCGGATCGTCGGTCGCCGCGATCGCGGGCGACCTGGTCGACTGCGAGACGATGTTCGCTGCCAAGAAGCTGGTCGAGTGCTTCGGCTCGTCGCTGCTCGAGGGGCGGCAGACGGGCATGGCCTATGACGTGACCAGCCTGGGTGCGGTCGCGTTCAACACGACGATCGCCGGGGTCGAAGAGGCCGACGCGATCCTGCTCGTCGGCTCGAACCTGCGCTGGGAAGCGCCGCTCATCAACACGCGCGTGCGCAAGGCGATCAAGAAGGGCGCGAAGGTCTTCGCGATCGGGCCGGAGACGGACCTGACCTACCGCGCGACCTGGCTCGGTGACGACCTGTCGCTGCTCGCCAAGCTGCCCGATGCGGCGGCGGACGCGTTTGCGGCAGCCACCAAACCGATGATCGTCGTCGGACCGGGCGCGCTCAAGAACGGACACGGCGCGGCGCTAGCGCTCGCCAAGTCGCTGAATGTCGTTCGCGACGGCTGGAACGGCTTCAACGTCGTCCACACCGCCGCCGCGCGCATGGGCGCGCTGATGCTCGGCTATGCGCAGCCGGGCGGGATCGCCGACATCGTTGCCGCCGATCCGAAGCTCGTCTTCTTCCTGGGCGCCGACGAGGTCGATTTCTCCGCCTTCGCGAACAGCTTCAAGGTGTTCGTCGGTCATCACGGCGACAAGGGCGCGCACCACGCCGACGTGATCCTGCCGGCGGCAAGCTATGCCGAGAAGCCGGGCACCTATGTCAATCTGGAAGGCCGCGTGCAGTTCAGCGAGCGGGCGGTGTTCGCGCCCGGCGACGCGCGCGACGACTGGTCGATCCTGCGCGCGCTGTCCGACGTGCTCGGCCGGCCGCTGCCGTTCGACGACTTCGCCCAGCTTCGCCGCGCGATGGCGGCCGAAGTGCCGGCGCTCGGGCGCGAAGGCCTGGCCGGCTATGACTGGAATCCGCCGGCGATCGATGCCAAGGGCGAGGGATCGGTGACCTATCCGGTCGCCGACTTCTATCTCACCAACGCCATCTGCCGCGCCAGCCCGACGATGCAGCGCTGCTCGGCCGAACTGGTCCACGGCGAGGAATTTGCGGAGGCCGCGGAGTGACCAGCTTCTTCCAGTCCTGGGGCATGCCGTTCGAGGCGGCGTGGACCGTCTCGACGATCGCGGGCATCCTCTTGATCGCGCTGCCCGTCATGCTGGCGGTGGCGATGATCATCTATGCCGACCGCAAGATCTGGGCGGCGATGGCGCTGCGCCGCGGCCCCAACGTCGTCGGGCCGTTCGGCCTGCTCCAGTCGTTCGCCGACGGCCTGAAGGTCTTCCTTCAGGAAACGATCATCCCGACCAGCGCGAACAAGGGCCTGTTCCTGCTCGCGCCGATCATCACCTTCACCGTCGCGCTGATCGTGTGGGCGGTGGTGCCGTTCGACGTCGGCGTGGTGCTGGCCGACATCAACGTCGGCCTGCTCTATGTCCTCGCGGCCTCGTCGCTGGGCGTCTACGGCGTGATCCTCGCCGGCTGGGCGTCGAACTCCAAATACCCCTTCTATTCTGCGATCCGCGCGGCGGCGCAGATGGTGAGCTATGAAGTCGCGATCGGCTTCGTGCTCGTCTCCGTCGTGCTCTGGGCCGGCAGCTTCAACCTGACGACGATCGTCGAGGCGCAGAAGAATGTCTGGGGCTTGGCCTTCTTCCCGATCAACGGTTTCGGCTTCCATCCGCTGCTGTTCCCGATGTCGGTGGTGTTCTTCATCTCGGCCCTCGCCGAAACGGCACGCGCGCCGTTCGACCTGACCGAGGCGGAGTCGGAGCTCGTCGCCGGATATCAGACCGAATATTCGTCGATGGCGTTCGCGCTCTACTGGCTCGGCGAATATGCCAACGTCATCCTGATGTGCATGCTGAATGCGCTGCTGTTCTGGGGTGGCTATCTGCCGCCGTTCGACTGGGCACCGCTGTACTTGGTGCCCGGCATCATCTGGCTGTTCGTCAAGGCGTTCGCCTTCTTCTTCCTGTTCAGCTGGGTAAAGGCGACGGTGCCGCGCTATCGCTATGACCAGCTGATGCGGCTGGGCTGGAAGGTGTTCCTGCCGCTCAGCCTCACCTTCGTGTTCCTCGTGTCGGGCTTCCTGATGCTGACGCGATATGGAGTTCCGGCATGAGTTTCGCCCAGACCCTCCGGTCGTTCGCGCTGGCCGAGTTCGTCTCGGCTCACCTCCTGACGCTGAAGTATTTCTTCAAGCCCAAGGCGACGATCAACTACCCGTACGAAAAGAACCCGATCTCGCCCCGCTTCCGCGGCGAGCATGCGCTGCGTCGCTACCCCAATGGCGAAGAGCGCTGCATCGCGTGCAAGCTGTGCGAGGCGGTTTGCCCGGCGCTGGCGATCACGATCGAGGCGGAGCCGCGCGAGGACGGGTCGCGGCGCACCACGCGCTACGACATCGACATGACCAAGTGCATCTATTGCGGGCTGTGCCAGGAGGCGTGCCCCGTCGATGCCGTGGTCGAGGGGCCGAACTTCGAGTTCTCGACCGAAACGCGCGAGGAGCTGATCTACCATAAGGACAAGCTGCTCGCGAACGGCGACCGCTGGGAACGCGCGATCGCCGCGAACCTTGCCGCCGACGCCCCGTATCGTTAAGCGGCGCGGGCATAAGGGGTCAGCCATGCAATTCGCGCTCGCCGTCATCCCAGCGAAGGCTGGGATCTCGTGCCGCAAGGGCACGCTTCATCATCGCAGCGCTCCAGTTCCGGCTGGGGTGACGTTTGCTGCGCGGGAGTGCTCGCGTTGATCCAGGCCGTCGCCTTCTACCTCTTCGCGGCCGTCGTCGTCCTGTCGGCGGCGATGGTCATCACCGCGCGCAACCCCGTCCATTCGGTGCTGTGGCTGATCCTGGCGTTCTTCAACGCCGCCGGCCTGATGGTGCTCGTCGGTGCCGAGTTCATCGCGATGCTGCTCGTCATCGTCTATGTCGGCGCGGTCGCGGTGCTGTTCCTGTTCGTCGTCATGATGCTCGACATCGACTTCGCCGAGCTTCGCGCAGGCTTCGTCCGGTACCTGCCGATCGGCATCGTGCTCGCGGTCGCGCTTGCGTCGGAGATCCTGATCGGCGTCGGCGCGTGGAGCGCGGGCGGCATCGAGCTCTCGACCCGCATCGCGCCGATCGACGCGGCGGTGCCCAACATCGAGGCGGTCGGGCGGCTCCTCTACACGCGCTACCTGCTGGTGTTCGAAGGGGCGGGCCTCGTCCTCCTCGTCGCGATGATCGGCGCGATCGTGCTGACGCATCGGGAGCGCACCGGCGTTATCAAGCAGAACATCGCCCGCCAGGTCGCGCGCCGTTCCAAGGACGCGATCCGCAAGGTCAATCAGCCGGTGGGCCAGGGGGTCGAGCTGTGATCGGGCTTCAGCATTATCTCACCGTCGGCGCGGTCCTGTTCGCGCTCGGCGTCATGGGGATCTTCCTCAACCGCAAGAACCTGATCGTCATCCTGATGTCGATCGAGCTCATCCTGCTCGCGGTGAACGTCAACCTCGTGGCCTTCTCCGCCTTCCTGGGCGACCTGGTGGGACAGGTGTTCGCGATGTTCGTGCTGACCGTCGCGGCCGGCGAGTCGGCGATCGGCCTTGCCATCATCGTCATCTATTTTCGTGGCCGCGGCAGCATTGCGGTCGATGATGCCAACCGGATGAAGGGGTAACATCTGGTGATCCAGGCAATCGTCTTCCTGCCGCTGCTCGCGGCGATCGTCGCTGGGCTCGGCAACCGCGCCATCGGCAATGTCGCCGCCAAGTCGGTGACGACCGGCGCGCTCCTCATCGCGTGCCTCCTGTCGTGGCCGATCTTCCTCGGGTTCTTGGGCGGCACGGCCGAGGCGCATGTCGAACCGGTGATGCTGTGGCTCCAGTCCGGCGGCATGCGCGCCGACTGGGCGCTGCGCGTCGACACGCTGACCGCGATCATGCTGGTGGTCATCACCACCGTCTCGGCGCTCGTCCACCTGTATAGCTGGGGCTATATGGCGGAGGACCCGGATCAGCCGCGCTTCTTCGCCTATCTGTCGCTGTTCACCTTCGCGATGCTGATGCTGGTGACCGCCGACAACCTCATCCAGATGTTCTTCGGTTGGGAGGGCGTCGGCCTCGCGAGCTATCTGCTGATCGGCTTCTGGTACAAGAAGCCCTCGGCACAGGCTGCCGCGATCAAGGCGTTCGTCGTCAATCGCGTCGGCGACCTGGGCTTCATGCTCGGCATCTTCGGCACCTATCTCGTGTTCGGCACGATCTCGATTCCGGCGATCCTGGAGGCGGCACCGTCGGTCGCGGGTTCGACGATCGGCTTCCTCGGCTATCGCTTCGACACGATGACGGTGCTCTGCCTGCTGCTGTTCGTCGGCGCGATGGGCAAGTCGGCGCAGCTCGGCCTCCACACCTGGTTGCCTGACGCGATGGAAGGCCCGACCCCGGTGTCGGCGCTGATCCACGCCGCGACGATGGTCACCGCGGGCGTGTTCATGGTGTGCCGCCTGTCGCCGATGTTCGAGGTGTCGCCGACCGCGCTCACCGTCGTCACCGGCATCGGCGCCGCAACCTGCATCTTCGCCGCGACGATCGGCACGGTGCAGACCGACATCAAGCGCGTCATCGCCTATTCGACCTGCTCGCAGCTCGGCTACATGTTCTTTGCCGCCGGCGTCGGCGCGTACGGCGCGGCGATGTTCCACCTGTTCACCCACGCCTTCTTCAAGGCGCTGCTGTTCCTGGGCGCCGGCTCGGTCATCCATGCGATGCACCATGAGCAAGACATGCGCTTCTATGGCGGCCTGCGCCGGCACATCCCGATCACCTTCTGGACGATGCTGGCGGGTACGCTCGCGATCACCGGTGTCGGTTTTGCGGGTGTCGGCTTCGCGGGCTATCACTCGAAGGACGCGATCCTCGAGGCGGCATGGGCTTCGGGCAGCGGGCAGGGCGCGTTCTGGGTCGGTACCTTTGCCGCGCTGCTGACGAGCTTCTATTCGTGGCGGCTGATGTTCCTGACCTTCTGGGGCAAGCCGCGCTGGTCGGGGTCGGAGCATATCCAGCACGCCGCGCATGGCGACCATCACCATGACGCGCCGGCCGACGAGGATGCGGGCCACGCGCCTGCCGCTCATGCCGCGCACGCGCACGATGCGCACGGCCATGCGGAGAACGACGGCACCGCGGGCTATCACCCGCACGAGAGCCCGCTCGTCATGCTCGCGCCGCTCTTGATCCTGACGCTGGGCGCGGTCGGCGCCGGCTTCGCCTTCCACCATGCCTTCCTTGAGGAAGCCGGGTTTTGGAAGGGTGCGATCTTCTACAACCAGCACCTGATGCACGCGATGCACGAGGTGCCGACGCTGGTGAAGTACGCCGCGACGATCGTGATGATCCTGGGCCTGCTGACGGCGATCTACGCCTACCTCATTCGTCCGGGCTTCCCGGCGCGGTTCGCGGAGCAGTTCCGCGTGCTGCACCGGTTCCTGCTCCACAAATGGTATTTCGACGAGCTCTACGACCTCCTCTTCGTCAAGCCCGCCTTCGCGTTCGGCCGCCTGTTCTGGAAGGCCGGTGACGAGGGCACGATCGACCGCTTCGGCCCCAACGGGTCGGCGGCGGTGGTGGCGCTGGGCAGCCGGGTCGCGGGCCGCGTCCAATCGGGATATGTGTACAGCTATGCCTTCGTCATGCTGATCGGGCTCACCGCCGCGGTCACCTGGGCCATTGCGGGGCGCTGAGATCATGGACGGCTTCCCCATTCTCTCGCTCATGCTCGCCGTGCCGCTCGTCGCGGCGGTGGCGTGCCTGTTCGTCGATGCGCGCACCGCCCGCTTGATCGCGCTCGGCGCGACATTGGTCGACTTCGTGCTCGGCTGCCTGCTCTGGGCCAATTTCGACCAGGGCGCCTCGGCGCCGCAGTGGCAGTTCACCGAATATGCGCCGGTGTTCGGCCGCTTCGCCTGGGCGCTCGGTATCGACGGCTTCGCGCTGATGCTCATCATGCTCAGCGTCTTCCTGATGCCGATCTGCATCGGCGCGAGCTGGGAAGCGATCGAGAAGCGCGTGCCGGAATACATGGCGCTGTTCCTGCTGGTCGAGGTGCTGATGATCGGCACCTTCGCGGCGCAGGACCTGTTCCTGTTCTACATGTTCTTCGAAGCCGGCCTGATCCCGATGTACCTCATCATCGGCATCTGGGGCGGCGCGAACCGCATCTACGCGTCGTACAAGTTCTTCCTCTATACGCTGCTCGGCTCGGTGCTGATGTTCATCGCGATGCTCTACATGAGCGTCACGGCGGGCACCTCCTACATCCCCGACCTGATGGCGTACGACTTCCCGGCCGGGGTCCAGACCTGGCTGTGGCTCGCCTTCTTCGCCTCGTTCGCGGTTAAGATGCCAATGTGGCCGGTCCACACCTGGCTTCCCGACGCGCACGTCCAGGCACCGACCGCGGGCTCGGTCATCCTGGCGGGCGTGCTGCTGAAGCTCGGCGGCTATGGCTTCCTGCGCTTCAGCCTGCCGATGTTCCCAGAGGCGTCGGGCCAGCTTACCTGGCTGATCTTCGCGCTGTCGGCGGTGGCGGTGATCTACACCAGCCTCGTCGCGCTCGTGCAGTCGGACATGAAGAAGCTGATCGCCTATTCCTCGGTCGCGCACATGGCGATCGTGACGATCGGCCTGTTCGCGTTCAACCAGCAGGGGATCGAGGGCGCGATGATCGTCATGCTCTCGCACGGCCTCGTCTCGGGCGCGCTGTTCCTGTGCGTCGGCGTCATCTACGACCGGCTGCATACGCGAGAGATCGCGCGCTATGGCGGCCTTGCCAACAACATGCCGCGCTATGCGATCCTGTTCCTGCTCTTCACCATGGCCTCGATCGGCCTGCCTGGCACGTCGGGTTTCGTCGGCGAGTTCTTGAGCCTCGCCGGCACCTATCAGGTGTCAACGTGGATCGCGCTCCTGTGCACCACGGGCATCATCCTGGGCGCGGCGTACATGCTCTATCTCTATCGCCGCGTCGTGTGGGGCGAGATCAAGTCGGACGAGGTCCGGGCGATGCCCGACCTCAGCGTCCGCGAGATCGCGCTGCTCGCGCCCGTCGCCGCCGTCGTGCTGTGGATGGGCGTCTATCCCGAGAGCTTCCTCGCCCCCATGCGCGCCGACGTGGCGACGCTCTTGGAGCGGGTGAACCGCGGCAATCCGGGGACGGACTCCGCGCCGACCAAGGGCACGCCCGCAGCGATCGCCGCGCATGAGCGCCGGGTGGAAGAAGTGACGGGCCATGGCGGCGAAGCGGCCGAGGGCGGCGAAGCCGCGCCCGCCGCCGCGCATGGCGGAGGCCATTGATGTCGTACGCAACGCAGATGCTGTTCATCCTGCCCGAGCTGGTGCTGACGCTGGGCGCGCTCGTCCTGATGCTCGCCGCCGCCTGGGGCGGTCCCGCCTCGACCCGCGCGATCTCGATCGCGTCGGTGGCGGTGCTGGTGGGCGCGGGGATCGCGCTCGTCGGGCCCGCTTCGTCCGGCGGTGAGGCGTTCGACGGCCTGTGGCGCGCCGATGCGTTCGGTGCCTTTGCCAAGGTCCTGATCTATATTGCCAGCGGCGTCGCCATCCTGATCGCCCCGCGCTTCTTCGCCGACACCTCGGGCGACGATCTTCGCCCCGAATATCCGGTGCTGATGCTGCTGGCGGCGGTCGGCATGGGCATGATGGTGTCGGCCGCCGACCTCCTCACCCTCTATGTCGGGCTCGAGCTCCAGAGCCTTGCCGCGTATGTGCTGGCAAGCTTCATGCGCCGCGACCAGCGCTCGGCAGAGGCGGGGCTGAAATACTTCATTCTCGGCGCACTCGCTTCCGGCATCCTCCTCTACGGCATCAGCCTCGTCTACGGTTTCTCGGGCACGACGCTCTATTCGGGCATCGCCGCCGCCTATGCGGGCGAGGGGTCGCTGGGTCTGCTGTTCGGGCTGGTGTTCGTGTTCGCGGGTCTCGCCTTCAAGATCGCGGCGGTGCCGTTCCACATGTGGACGCCCGACGTGTACGAAGGCGCGCCGACGCCGGTGACGCTGAGCTTCGCCAGCGCGCAGAAGGTCGCCGCCGTCTCGCTCAGCCTGCGGATCGCGATCGAGGCGATGGGGCCGGCGACCGCCGACTGGCGCCAGATCGTCATCTTCGCCGCGCTCGCGTCGATCATCCTGGGCGCGGTCGCCGCGGTCAATCAGCAGAACATCAAGCGGTTGCTCGCCTACTCCTCGATCAACAATATCGGCTTCGCGCTGATCGGCCTCGCGGCCGGGACCGAGAGCGGGATCGCCGCAGTGCTCGTCTACATGACGATCTATGTCGCGATGACGCTGGGCAGCTTCCTCGTCGTGCTTCAGATGCGCGGCGCCGACGGCCAGCCGGTCGAGGACATTGCCAGCCTGTCGGGCATGTCGCGCACGCGGCCGGGCCTGGCGCTCGCGCTCGCGATGTTCATGTTCAGCCTGGCGGGCATTCCGCCGCTGTTCGGCTTCTATGCCAAGTTCGCGGTGTTCGATGCCGCGGTCCAGGCGGGGCTCTTCCCGCTCGCCGTGATCGGCATCGCCGCGTCGGTGATCGGTGCCTATTATTACCTCCGCATCGTCAAGACGATGTACTTCGACGAGGCGGCGCCGGCATTCGCACCGAGCGAAAGCATGGTCGAGAAGGGTCTGATCGCCGCCAGCGCGGTGTTCATCTCGCCGGTCGGGTACCTGCTGATCCCCGCGCTCAGCGCCGCGAGCCTGACGGCGGCACGGGCGCTGTTCTGACGCGCATCGTCGAGGTTGCCGAGGCGGGATCGACCAACGCCGATCTCGCCCGGATGGCGGCGGTGGGCGCGGAGGAAGGCGTCTGGCTCCGCGCCGATCGCCAGACCGCAGGCCGGGGGCGTCAGGGCCGCGCCTGGACCTCACCCGCCGGCAACTTTCACGGCAGCACGCTCGTCCGGCTGCGCCCCACCGACCCGCCGCCCGCCAGCCTGTCGCTGGTCGCCGGCGTGGCGCTGCACGAGGCGGCGGGCGCGTATCTGCGCGATGCCGCAACGCTCCGGCTCAAATGGCCCAACGACCTGATGCTGGGCGGCGCCAAGCTCGCCGGCATCCTGCTCGAGCGGATCGAGGCGGTGGTGATCGTCGGCATCGGTGCCAATCTCGCGAGCGCGCCCGACTTGCCCGACCGGCCGACCGCGTCCCTGGGTGCCGCGGTGAGCCCGTCCGAGTTCGCCCACACCCTCATGGCCGCGTTCGCCCGCTGGCTTGCGCGGTGGCGGGGAGAGGGGCTTGCGGCGATCCGCGAGGCCTGGCTTACCCGCGCGCACGGTGTCGGCACCGCGCTTCGCCTGCACGCCCCGGGCGGCGAGCCGGTCGAGGGCCTGTTCGACGGCCTTGCCGCCGATGGCGCGCTTCGCCTGCGCTTGGCGGACGGGCGCGCGCATGTCATCCACGCGGGCGACGTGTTCCTGATCTGAGAAGGCGCTGCTGATGCTGCTCGCGATCGATGCCGGCAATACCAATGTCGTGTTCGCGCTGGTCGATGAGGACCGCGCGATCCGCGCGCGCTGGCGCATCGCCACCGACCCGCGCCGTACCGCCGACGAATATGTCGTGTGGCTCAATCAGCTGCTCGCGCTGGAGGGGTTTACTCGCGATGACGTCGATGTCGTCGTGATCGGCACCGTCGTCCCGCGCGCGCTCCACAATCTGGAGGTGTTGGCCGAGAAATATTTCGGTTCGCCCGCCTTCATCGCCGGCCGTGATCTGCCCTGGGACATCGCGCTCGATGTAGACGAGCCCGGCAATGTCGGCGCCGACCGCGCGCTCAACGTCATCGCCGCGCATGCGAAATATGATGGCGACCTGGTCATCATCGACTTCGGCACCGCGACCACGTTCGACGTCGCCGACTATTCGGGTGCGTACAAGGGCGGGATCATCGCCCCCGGCATCAACCTGTCGTTGGACGCACTCGTCGCCGCCGCCGCCAAGCTGCCGCGCATCGCGATCGAGGCGCCGGAGGATCCCAGCGTCGTCGGCCGGACCACCGTCAGCCAGATGCAGATCGGCATCTTCTGGGGCTATGTCGCGATGATCGAGGGACTGGTCGCGCGGCTTCGCGCCGAGATCGGTCGCCCGGCGCGCGTCGTCGCCACCGGCGGGCTTGCCGTGCTGTTCGACGGGCATACCGATGCCTTTGACGCGATCGAGCCCGACCTCACCATTCAGGGGCTGGCGATCCTGTGGCAGCGTCGCCATATCCGAGATCAAACGGGCCAGTG
This sequence comes from Sphingomonas sp. Y38-1Y, assembly GCF_032391395.1. Lineage (NCBI taxonomy): Bacteria > Pseudomonadati > Pseudomonadota > Alphaproteobacteria > Sphingomonadales > Sphingomonadaceae > Sphingomonas > Sphingomonas sp. Y38-1Y. The sequence continues at coordinate 3,230,903 of NZ_CP135916.1, read as the reverse complement.
AGGCCCACCCCGCGTTGCGGCCCTGTAGCGGCCGCAGGCCCCTAAAGTCAGGAACGAAGTGACACCCAAGAACGAACTGCTTTTCGTCGCGCTCGGCGGATCGGGCGAGATCGGCATGAACGTCAATCTCTATGGCACCGCCGGCAAATGGCTGATGGTCGATTGCGGCGTGACCTTTGCCGATCCCGCCTATCCCGGCATCGACGTGATCCTGCCGGACCTCAGCTTCATCGAGGATCGACTGCGCGATCTGGTCGGCATCGTCATCACCCATGGGCATGAGGATCATATCGGCGCGCTGCCTTATTTGGCCGCCGATCTCGGCGTGCCGATCTACGCGACGCCGTTCACCGCGGGGCTGATCCGCGGCAAGCTCGAGGAAGAGGGCGTCGCGGACCAGGTGAAGCTCAAGATCGTCGAGGTGGGCGGGAGCGTCGACCTGAAGCCGTTCAAGGTCCGCTTCGTGCCACTCGCGCACTCGATCCCGGAGGGCAACGCGCTCCTGATCGAGACGCCGCATGGCCGCGTGCTCCATACCGGCGACTGGAAGATCGACGAGACCTCCGGCATCGGCACGCCGTCGACCGCCGAGGAGCTGACCGCGATCGGCGACAAGGGCGTGCTCGCGCTCGTCTGCGATTCGACCAACGTTTTCAACAACGAGGCGTCGGGCTCCGAAGCGCAGGTGCGCGAAGGCCTCGACCGCGCGATCGAGGAAGCGGCGGGGCGGCGCGTCGTCGTCACCACCTTCGCCTCGAACGCGGCGCGGCTTCAGACGCTGGCGCAGTGCGCGCGCGACACGGGGCGGCGGCTGTGCCTGGCCGGACGCTCGCTCGATCGCATCGTCCGCGTGGCCAAGGCGACCGGCTATCTCAAGGATTTCCCGGAGACGGTCGATTGGGAAACCGCGATGAAGCTGCCGCGCGGCAACGTGCTGATCGTCGCGACCGGCGGGCAGGGGGAGCCGCGCGCGGCGCTGGCCCGCATCGCCGACAAGAACCATCCCATCCGCCTGCAGGAGGGTGACCGCGTCATTTTCTCGTCCAAGCAGATCCCTGGCAACGAGGTCGCGATCGGCCGGATCATGAACCAGCTGGCGGAGCAGGGCGTCGACCTCGTCACCGATCGCCAGGCGTTCGTCCACGTCTCCGGCCACCCGGGCCGTCCCGAGCTCCAGGCGATGTACCAGTGGATCCGGCCGCAGATCCTGCTGCCCGTCCATGGCGAGGTCCGCCACCTGGCCGAGCATTCGCGCTTCGCGCTGGCGAACGGCATCCCGCAGACGATCTCGAACAAGGATGGCGACGTCATCCGCCTCGCCCCCGGCGCGCCCGAGCGGATCGGCTTCGCGACGGTCGGCCGGCTCGCGCTCGACGGCGACGTGATCCTGCCCGCCGACGGCGCGACGATGGCGGAGCGGCGGCGCTTGGCCAATTACGGGCAGATGTCGGTTGCCGTCGCGTTCAACCGCGAGGGCCGCCTGCTGGGCGAGCCGCAGATCCGCATCCAGGGCGTGCCGGTCGAGGAAGAGCGTGAGCCGTTCCTCGACGAGGTCGCGGATGCGGTGGTCGAGGCGGTGAAGAAGGGCGAGCGCGATCCCGACAAGCGGCGCGAGGCGATCCGCCTGGCCGCGCGCCGCGTCGCCACGCGCTGGACGGGCAAGAAGCCCGTCGTCGACGTGCTGACGATCGGCGCCTGACCACGGCCATGCGCTGGCAGTCCGCGCTCGCGATCTGGTTCCTGTTCTGGTTCCTATCGCTGTTCTTCGTCCTCCCCTTCCACGCCCGCACCAGCGACGAGGCGGGGGAGGCGAAGGTGCCCGGCCAGGCCGACAGCGCGCCCGTGCGGTTCGCGCTGTGGCGGATCGTCGGGTGGACGACGTTGGTGGGCAGCGTGCTGACGGCGCTGTTCATCGCCAATTTCGTCTATGGCTGGGTGACCGCCGACATGCTCGATTTCACGGGGCGGTAGGCGCCCAGCCTTGGCATGTCGCGCCCCACCCGTTCGTGCTGGGTAGGGGCCGAGCGAAGTCGAGGGCCCGTCTCGAAGCACCTGCGCGATACCTGTCCTTCGATACGCCGCTTCGACAAGCTCAGCGGCTACTCAGGACGAACGGGGATTGAGAATCAGAGCACCGGCTCAATCCAGCCGTTGCACCTCGATCTTGCGGAACTCGACCGGGTGCCCCTCGCTCTGGAGCGCGATATAGCCGCTGCGAAGTGCGAGGGTGCCGCCGGCCGCCGCGATCAGCGGCTTGGCATCGGCATCCTCGGGGTCGAGCTCGGCCGCGGCGTATTGCAGGACGACCTTGCCGTCGATGCGGTGCGTGATCTGGCCGCTGGGCAGGACCTCGACCTCGGCGCGGGTCCATCGGCCGACCGGCAGCAGCGGCGAAGTCGACTGGATGCAGTGGCGCGGGTCGCGCTTGCCCTGGAAGATCACGGTCGTGCCCGGCGTGCAGAGGTTGCCGGTGGGTTCGCGTTCGGGACGGGGGACGCCCAGGAACTGCATCTCCAGGCTGACGGGGAACTTTTGGTCGCGGCCCATCGTGCCGGGCGCCTGGGCATGGAGCATCACGCCCGAATTGCTGTTCTGCCAGACCTCGATCCCGGGCAGCGGGGTGCCGAACAGCCGGTATTCGAGCCTGAGGCGATAGGCCTTGAGCGGTGCCTTCCAGAACAGATGGCCGAACTCGCCTTCGAACCGCCGGTAGTTGGCATGCGACACGCGGATCGCGCCGCCCCGAACGACGAACATGCCGCGCGCATCCTCGCCGACCGCCTGACCGGTGATCTTGGGCGTCCAGCCGGACAGGCTCTTGCCGTCGAAGATCGATTCCCAGCGCGCTTCGGCGACCGGGGCCGCACCGATCAGGCAGAGGAGCAGCGGCGCGAGCAGGCGCGGGGCGGTCACGTCCGCAGCCGCTCGATCGCCTGCGCCAGCGCCACGTAGAGCTTGCCCGAATCGCTCGACAGCAGCGTGACGCCCATCGGCGACCCGTCGCGCTGGGCGAGCACCAGCCGCAACATCGCCTCGAAATCGTGGATGTAGCGATTGACCTGATCGTGAAAGGCCGGGTCGGCGTCGTAGAGCGCGGCGATCTCGCGCAGTTCGGCGGGATCGAGCAGGCGGACCGCGCGGCGGGTGAACACGCCGCGGTCTCCCTTCAGATACGCGGCCCAGGCGGTGTCGGCGACATCGGCGGACATCGCCTTGGCGATGTCGATCGCGGCGGAGTTGAGCGCCTCGATCAGGAGCGACACGCGGCGCGCGAAGCTCTCGCGCTCGGCGGTCCCGCGCGCGGCATCGGCGGCGTCGATGCGCGCCTCGACCGCGGCGCTCGCCTCGGCGATGGCGAGCGTCTTCTCGCCCACCCGGTCGGCGGCGCGCGATGCGACGCGGACGGCGTCGTCGGCGGCTTGGGAGAGGAGTGAGAGCTGCCGCGCGACGGCATCGTCGAAAGCGTGCGCGAACCGCTCGACCGCGGCATGTTCGAGCTGTGCTGCCGCTTCGGGGATGACGGCGCCCAGCGTGCTGCGCGCATGGTCGGCGGCGGCGCCGGCCGTCTCGCGGATGCGCACCAGTGCCTCGACCAGCCGGGGTGCGGCGCCGTCGGCGAAGTCGCGCGTATCGGCGATCGTCTGCTCGATCGTCGCCTGGATGCCCTCGATCCGGTCGCTGCCGGTGCCGAGCGCGTCGACCAGCGCGGCGGACAGCTTGACCAACGTGTCGCGCTGCGTCGCGACCACGTCGTTGATCGCCTCGATCGCGCCGTGCGTGCTCTCGGCGGCGGTAACGAGCGCGAGGAGTTCGGGCTTGGCGGCGCCGACGATGCGGCGGCTGTCGCCGACGCGGCCGTCGAGCCGCGCAAGCGCCTCGGGCAGCGTCTCGTCGATCTCGCGGGTCGCGGCGTCGAGCGCGGTGAGCAGGCCCTCGGCCGTCTCCATCGTCGCCTTGGCCACCGCATCGCCGCCCGCCATCGCCTCGCGCATCGCGTCGAGGCCGGTGGTGACGGTCGCCACCTGCTGAGCCAGCGACAGCGCGCGGGCGCTCCCCGTCTCGTGCAACAGGTCGAGCTGCGCGGTGGCGCGCGCGACATTGGTGTCGAGCGTCTCGAACAGCGCGCTCGCCTGCGCGTGCTCGGCGTCGAGCGCGTCGGCGATGCGGCCGATGCTCTCCTCGACCTGTCCGATCCGCTCGCGCAATTGCTCCAGCCCCGCCTGCGCATGGCTGTCGAGCGCTGCCTGGTTCGAGGCGAGCATCGCCGTCGTCGCCTCGCCCTGTGCGGCGATGCCGCGGCGCGCCTCGTCGATCGCCGCCGCCGCGCGGTCGAGCACCGCGTCGACTTCGGCGGAGGTGCGCTCGGCGACTTCCTCCAGCCGCTGGCCGGCGCTCTGGCTGGTCGCCTCCATGCGCGCGATGTGCGCGGCTAGGCGCTGGGCGGCGCCACCCGCAACCTCGTCGGCATGACGCCCGCGGTCGGCTAGCGCGGCGAGCTGCGCATCGAGCGCCGAGACGCGCTCACCCGTCTCCATGCCGATGCCGTCCAGCGACTGCGCCAGCGACTCGACCTCGCCCTGCGCCTTGGGAAGCTGGGCGAGCAGGATCGCCAGGCGCTTGCCCGCGGTATCGGTCGCTTCGCCCAGCGTGCGCGCGGCGGCGTGGATCGAGGCAACTTCGGTGGTCATCGCGTTCGACACCGCCTGCATCCGCGCGGTGGCGCTGTCGCCCGTCGCCATCAGCTCACGCATATGCTCGTCGAGCGCGGCGCGATCGGCGCCGATCTGTGCGGAGAGCGAGGCCATGCGCGCCTCGAACTGTTCGGCCTCGACCCGCATCGCCGTCTGCAGCCCGGCGAATCGTCGGGCCTGGCGCTCGCTGGTGCTGCGCGCGACGAGCCACAGGATGGCGAGCAGCGCGAGGGGCGCGGCGATCGCGGCGGCGAGCTGAATCGTTGCCACCGGCATCAGCGCGAACGGACCCGGCTTTGCCAGCAGCCACCCGCACCAGCCGATCCAGGCGAGCCCTAGCACGATCGCGGTCCCCGTCGCGACTCGGGCGAGCGTGGAGGGTGGGGGCGCTTCATAGGGCGCGTCGAGCATCGCCTCGCGCTCCAAGGGGAGGATGTCGGCCTCGTCCGGCGCGATCGGCTCGCGGTCGGCGTGGAAATCGATGATGCGCGAACCCCCGTTCATGCCCCCTGTTTACCACAAACGCGCCGTGTCGCGAGCGAAACCATGCCTTAACGTTCCGTGGGTTAGCGTTGCCGACGATGGCCTATGACCCCGGAGCGATCGATGCGACCCTGGCAGCGGCGGTGGGCGACGAGCCCGCGCTGATCGCCGAGCTGCGCGAAGCCTTTCTCGACAGCGCCAAGCGCGCGCTTTCCGCGATGATTGCTGCCGAGGATGGCGAGGCGTGGCGACAGGGAGCGTGGCGGCTGAAGGGGCTGGCGGCAAGCTTCGGCGCCATTCGCCTGATGGCTATGGCGGGCGAGGCGGCGGGCGTGGCACCCGGCGACCTGCCGACGCTGCGCCGCCTGCGCCGCGCGGTCGAGCGGCTCTGACGGCGGCACCGGGCGCCCGCCCGGAATCGGACACCGCCGACGATCATCGCGCTTTCGGTGCAACAGCTTGGCGCCAAGGTTTTGCCGCGATAGAAGCGGCGGGATCAACTAGTGTATTGCGCGACTAATACGGTTGTGCGAAAAGGCGGGCATGATGACGACCACCCTTGATGCGGCTACGGTGCTCGAGAACAGCGAGGCGTTGCGGAGCGCGATGGTGTCGAGCCAGCTGCGCACCAGCGCGGTCAACGATCCGCGCGTCGTCGCGGCGATGGCGCAGGTCGAGCGCGAGCGCTTCCTGCCCGCGCGGGCGGCGCGCTTCGCCTATGCCGACACGATGGTCGAGCTGCCGGGCGGGCGCCGTCACAACAATCCGCTCGCGACCGGTCGCCTGTTGACCGAGGCGCGGGTGCAGCCCGGCGACAAGGTGCTGCTGGTGGGCTCAGCCGGTGGCTATGCCGCGGCTCTTCTTGCCAAGCTGGCGCGCGAAGTCGTCGCGCTGGAGGAAGTGCCCGAACTCGTGGCGCACGCACGCACGGCGCTTGCCGGCGTCGGCGATGTCCAGGTGGTCGAGGGGCCGCTCAACGCCGGCTGGGCCGCTGGCGCGCCCTATGACCTGATCGTCATCGACGGCGCAGTCGAGCAGGTGCCCGAGGCGCTGGTGGAGCAGGCGCGGCCGGGCGCGCGGCTGGCGACCGGACTGGTCGATCGCGGCATCACGCGGCTGGCGACCGGCGCGCGCGGCGTGACGGGCTTCGGCCTGGTCGACTTCGCCGATTGCGTGTGCACGATCCTGCCCGGGTTCGAGAAGCCGCGCGGGTTCAGCTTCGGTAACTAGACCCTAGAACAGGCGCGCCGATCCGGTCGGGTCGACCGGGCAGGCGCCCCAGACGGAAAGACGGGATGATGAGGGGGATTCGACTGGCCCTGCTGGCCGGAATGGCGGCGTGCAGCCCGGTGATCGCGGCCGGCACGGCCAGCGCGCAGAACGTCGCGCCGCTGCCGCCGACCGCGCCGCCGCCCGAGCCTGCGCCCGCCACGGCCGCGACCCCGACGACGCTGCGCGATGCGCTCGTCCGCGCCTATACCGACAGCCCAGTCCTGGCCGGCGAGCGCGCGAACCTGCGCGCCACCAACGAAGGCGTACCGCTGGCGCGCGCCGACGCGCTGCCGAACCTGGGCGTGCGCGGCGGCTATACCAGCTTCCTCGTCCAGGGGCAGAACGCCTTTCTCCAGCCCGACGAGGCGCTGACCGCCGACGCGCAGCTCAGCCAGAACGTGTTCGCGGGCGGACGCATCAAGAACTCGGTCGCCGCCGCCAAGACGCGCGTGCTCGCCGGCCGGTCGAACCTGCGCACGACGGAGGCCAATCTCTTCACCGACGTCGTCGCCGCCTACAACGACGTGATCCGCGATGAGGCGACGGTGTCGCTCAACCGCCAGAACGTCCGAAGCCTGGAGGTCAATCTTCAGGCGACGCGCGACCGGTTCGAGGTGGGCGACCTGACCCGCACCGACGTCGCCCAGTCCGAAGCGCGGCTGTCGGGCGCGATCGGTCAGCTTCGGCAGGCCGAGGCGCGGCTGATCGCCAGCCGCGAAACCTACCTCCAGGTCGTCGGCGCGGTCCCGGGCGAGCTTGCGCCGCCGCCGCCGCTGCCGAACCTGCCGGCCGACCCGCAGGCGGCGGTGGGCACCGCGCTCAACAACAATCCCGCGCTGGAGGCTGCCGAGCGCCTTCGCGATGCCGCCGGGCTGGACGTGCGGGCGGCGCGCGCGACGCGGCTGCCGCAGGCCGACCTCGTCGCGGGCGGAAGCTACTTCAACTATCTCGGCACCTTGCCGTCGTCGGTGGTGGGGACCAGCGTGCCGCAGTCGGGCACGTCGGCGCAGGCCGGCGTGTCCGTCACCTTGCCGATCTATCAGGGCGGTCGCCCGGCGGCACAGGTGCGGCAGGCGCAGGCGCGCCAAGGCCAGGCGATCGAACAGGTCACGACGACCGAGCGCGGCGTGATCGCGCAGGCGCGCACCGCCTTCGCCAACTGGCAGTCGTCGCAGCGGGTGATCGAGGCGTCGGAGGCCGCGGTCGCAGCCAACCGCCTCAGCCTGGAGGGTGTGCGCGCCGAGAACAGCGTCGGCAACCGCACGATCATCGAAGTGCTCAATGCCGAGCAGGAATTGCTCAACAGCCAGGTCAATCTCGTGAGCGCGCGGCGCGATGCCTATGTCGCCGGTTTCGCGCTGCTGGCGGCGATGGGCCGGGCGGAGGCCGAGGACCTGGGGCTGGACGGCGGGGCGCTGTTCAATCCGCTCACCGATTATGAGCGCGTCGACAAAGCGTGGTTCGACTTCGACGACGAACCGGCGCCGCGGCCACAGGGCACGCGGACGGTCGACGCCCCCGCGCAGACGCCGTTCGTCACCCGTCCGCTGGAGCCGCAGCTTCAGCGGCCCGTTGACACGAACCCCGCCAATCCGTCAGGTGACGTCACGACGCCGCGCTGACAGGGGCCGGTGTCGAACGGGCGGCGAGGGGTGCGATGGGGGATTTGAGCAACGAACCGTCGATGGAGGACATCCTGTCCTCGATCAAACGGATCATCGCCGAGGAAGGCGACCCGCAGTCGCCGCGCGGTCGGCGGATCGGCCGCCCTGCACCCACGCCCGAACCCGCCACCGACGAGGACGATGCGCCCGAGACGGTGCTCGAACTCGACCAGCCCGTCGCCGCGCCCGAGCCGCCCCGGGTCGAGGCGCCGGCGCCCGAGGCCGCCCGGCCCGAGCCGCAGCGCGCGACCTTTTCGACCGCCACGACCGATGCCGCGATTCTTTCCGCCCGCGCGGCCGAGGCGACGCGCGGCCAGCTCGAGGCGCTGTCCCGCCTGATCGTCAAGCCGGAGGTCGCCGGCTCCGACACGCTGGAGGGGATGGTGCGCGAAATGCTCAAGCCCATGCTCAGCCAGTGGCTGGACGCCAACCTGCCGCGGGTGGTGGAGACGATGGTTTCGCGAGAGATCGAGCGGATCGTCGGGCGCCAGCAAGGCTAGACACACTCAGGTTAAACAGGCTTGCGCGCAACCATCGCGGTCGTCAAAGGTTCGGCCCGGAATGAGTGACGACGACCTGGATAAGGTGCCCGGGGACACGATGATCCCCGGACAGCTGCATGTCCCGCCGCCGCATCTTAGCGATGCGTCGACGCCGGGTGAGGCGCGTCACGACATCTTCTTCGCCGCGGTCGAGACGACGCGGATGCCGATGATCGTCACCGATCCCAATCGGCCCGACAATCCGATCGTCTTCTGCAACAAGGCGTTCGTGAAGATGACCGGCTATACGCTCGACGACATCGTCGGACATAATTGCCGCTTCCTTCAGGGGCCGGAAACCGACCGGTCGGTGATCGACCAGGTGCGCGACGCGATCGCCCGCCAGGAAGAGGTGGCAGTCGAGGTTCTCAATTATCGCAAGAACGGCTCGACCTTCTGGAACGCGCTGTTCGTGTCGCCGGTGTTCGATGCCGCCGGCAAGCTGATCTACTTCTTCGGCAGCCAGCTCGACATCTCGCGCCGCAAGGAGGCCGAGGAGGCACTTCACCAGGCGCAGAAGATGGAGGCGGTCGGCAAGCTGACCGGCGGCATCGCGCACGACTTCAACAATCTGCTTCAGGTCGTGCTCGGCTATGTCGACCTGCTCGACGGGCGGATCGATGCGAACGATCGATCGTCGCGCCGGGCGATCGAGGCGATCGGCGCGGCGGCGAATCGCGGCGCGACGCTGACGCAGCAGCTGCTCGCCTTTGCGCGCAAGCAGGAGCTGCGCGACCGGCTCCTCAACCTCAACACCCTGGTCATGGACTTCGGTCCGATCATCGACCGCAACCTGGGCGCCGATATCACGGTCAAGCGCCAGCTGACCGACAATCTCTGGAACAGCCGCATCGATCCGGTGCAGGCGGAGATGGCGCTGCTCAACCTCCTGTCCAACGCGCACGACGCGATGGACGGATCGGGCCATGTCATTATCGGCACCGACAATGTCGTGATCCAGGGCGAGCCGCCGGCGCCGGGCCTGGAACCGGGCGAGTATGTCGTGCTGTCGGTCACCGATTCGGGCCGCGGCATCGACGAGGAGAATCTCGACAAGATCTTCGACCCCTTCTTCTCCACCAAGGGTGTGGGCAAGGGGACGGGCCTGGGCCTGTCGATGGTCTATGGCTTCATGCGCCAGTCGGGCGGCGGCGTGTCGGCAGAAAATTTGGCCGAGGGCGGCGCACGCTTCACCCTCTATTTCCCCCGCGCGCGCGGCATGGTCGAGGGCAAGAGCGTGCCGATGGTGCGCCAGCGCGGCGGCGGCGAGACGATCCTGATGGTCGAGGACCAGCCGCAGGTCGCCGAGCTCGGCGCGGCGATGCTGGAGGATCTGGGCTACAGCGTCACGCATGTCGACACCGCGACGCGTGCGTTGGAGGTGCTGCGCGGCGGCGCCGACTTTGCGCTGGTCTTCACCGACATCGTCATGCCCGGCATGTCCGGGGTTGCGCTGGCGCAGACCGTACGACGCGAGTTCCCCAACCTGCCGGTGCTCCTCACCACCGGCTATTCCGACCGCGCGCTCGACGAAGATAGCCGCGCGTTCGAACTGGTGCGCAAGCCGTATCGGCGTGCCGACCTGGCGCTCAAGATGAAGCAGCTGCTCGAAGGGCCGAACGGCATCGCCTGACTTGTCATCCCCGCCGTCTCGGATAGACGGGCGGCATGACCGACTTGCCCAAGACTTTCGACCCCGCCGCCATCGAAGCGCGCTGGTACGCGCATTGGGAAGGCGAGGGGCTGTTTCGCCCCGATCGCCCCGGTGCCGAGCCCTGGACGATCGTCAACCCGCCGCCCAATGTGACGGGCAGCCTCCATATCGGCCACGCGCTCGACAACACGCTCCAGGATATACTCGTCCGCCACGCGCGCTTGCAGGGCAAGGACGCACGCTGGGTGGTGGGTACCGACCATGCCGGCATCGCCACGCAGATGGTGGTCGAGCGCAACCTGGCTCAGGACGGCGTCAAGCGCACCGACCTGGGCCGCGAGGCGTTCGTCGACAAGGTGTGGGAATGGAAGGCCGAGAGCGGCGGTGCGATCACGCGCCAGCTTCGCCGGCTCGGCTGCTCGATGGACTGGTCGAACGAGCGGTTCACCATGGACGAGGGCTTCTCGCGCGCCGTCCTCAAGGTGTTCGTCGACCTGCATCGGCAGGGGCTGATCTATCGCGACAAAAGGCTGGTGAACTGGGACCCGGGCCTGGGCACCGCGATCAGCGACCTGGAGGTCGAGACGCGCGAGGTGAAGGGCGGCTTCTGGCGCATCCGCTATCCGCTGGAGGATGGATCGGGCCATATCGAGGTCGCGACGACGCGGCCCGAGACGATGCTGGCCGACATGGCGGTGGCGGTGCACCCGGACGATGCGCGCTATACGGCGCTGGTCGGCCGCAAGGTGCGCCTGCCGATCACCGGCCGGCTGATCCCGATCGTCGCCGACGAGCATGCCGATCCCGAGCTTGGCTCGGGTGCGGTCAAAATCACGCCGGGCCACGACTTCAACGACTTCGAGGTCGGCCGCCGCGCCGGGATCGAGGCGCGCGACATGCTCAACATGCTCGATGCCAAGGCGGCGATTTGCCAGACCGCCGACGGCCTCGTCCCCGCAGACATCCTCGGTCTCGACCGGTTCGCGGCGCGCGCGGCGGTGGTCGAGCGGCTGAAGGCCGAGGGCTTTCTGATCCCCCATGTCGACAAGGAAGGCGCCGAGCACGACGCCGAGCCGCGCACGATCCAGACGCCGTTCGGCGACCGGTCGGGCGTGGTGATCGAGCCGTGGCTGACCGACCAATGGTATGTCGACGCCGCCACGCTGGCCAAGGGCCCGATCGAAGCGGTCCGCGACGGCCGCGTCGAGATCGTACCCAAGACGTGGGAGAAGACCTTCTTCAACTGGATGGAGAACATCCAGCCCTGGTGCGTGTCGCGCCAGCTCTGGTGGGGGCACCGGATCCCGGCCTGGTATGCCCAGGATGGCGGCGTGTTCGTCGCCGAAACCGAGGCCGAGGCGCAGGCAGCCGCGGGCGAGGGCGTGGCCCTGACCCGCGATCCGGACGTGCTCGACACCTGGTTCTCGTCCGCGCTGTGGCCGTTCGCGACGCTGGGCTGGCCGGATGATGCCCCCCTCCCGCTTGCGGGAGGGGCCGGGGGTGGGCAGGCCGCACACGCGGCGTCCGCGGCCGACCCCACCCCCCAGCCCCATCCCGCAAGCGGGAGGGGGAGCAGGCTCGCCGGTCGCTATCCCAACGACATCCTCATTTCCGGGTTCGACATCCTGTTCTTCTGGGATGCGCGGATGATGATGCAGGGGATGCATTTCCTGGGCGATGTGCCGTTCCGGAAACTCTATCTCCACGGCCTCGTCCGCGCGGCGGACGGGGCCAAGATGTCGAAGTCGAAGGGCAACACCGTCGACCCGCTCGGGCTGATCGACCGCTATGGCGCCGACGCGCTGCGCTTCTTCATGGCGGCGATGGAAAGCCAGGGCCGCGACATCAAGATGGATGAGAAGCGGGTCGAGGGTTACCGCAACTTTGCGACCAAGCTGTGGAACGCGACGCGGTTCGCGATGGCCAACGGGATCGGCGCGTCGGCGACGCTGGAGCCGCCCGCCGCCGCCCACGCGGTCAACAAGTGGATCGTCGCCGAGACGGTGGAGACGGTTCAGGCGCTCGACCTGGCGCTTGCCGACCTGCGCTTCGACGCGGCGGCGAACGCGATCTATCAGTTCGTGTGGAGCCGCTTCTGCGACTGGTATCTGGAGCTCATCAAGCCTGTCTCGAGCGGAGACGAGAGAGGCACGATCGACGAGGAGACCAGGGCGGTCGCCGGCTGGGTGCTCGACCAGATTCTCGTCATGCTCCACCCGTTCATGCCCTTCATCACCGAGGAATTGTGGCATGCGCTGGGTGAGCGGCAGCACGACCTGATCGTCGCTAAGTGGCCGATGCCCGACGCGCGCGCGCTCGATCCGGCGGCGCGGGCGGAGATCGACTGGCTAATCCGGCTGGTGAGCGAAGTGCGCGCGGCGCGCACCGAACTGGGCGTGCCGCCGGGGGCCAAGCTGCCGATGCATGTAGCCGGCGTCGATGCGGGAACGGCCGAGCGGCTGGATCGCCAGGCGGCGGCGCTCGCGCGGCTTGCGCGCGTGGAGCCGGCAACGGGAGAGGTGCCGGCCGGCGGCTCGCTTCAGGTCGTGGTCGACGGCGCGACCTATATGCTGCCAATCGGCGACGTCATCGATCTGGACGCCGAGCGTGCGCGGCTCGCCAAGGCGATCGCGGCGGCGGAGAAGGAGCGCGATGCGCTCGCCGGCCGGCTGTCGAACGCGAGCTTCGTTGAACGCGCCAAGCCGGAAGCGGTGGAGAAGGCGCGCGCCGACCATGCCGACAAGCGCGCGGAGGCCGAGCGGCTGAGCGCGGCGCTGGCGCGGTTGGGGTAATCCCGATCGTCACCCCGGCCTTGAGCCGGGGTCTCGCTTGTTCCTTCTCTCATGACTGACGAAGAGAAGCGGGACCCCGGATCAAGTCCGGGGCGACGAAGAAGGGTTGAGTCTGCGCTGAGCCAAACCCCAGCTTGCCCGGCGCGTGCGCGGCGCTAAACCGGGGAAAACGACAGGGCAGGGGACGGCATGGCTTCGAACGACGGCGCGACGATCGAGCAGGTGGATGGCGCCGACGTGGCCGCCGAGCCGAGCGCGTCGGACATCCGCCTCGTCATCACCGCCTCGTCGCTCGGCACCGTGTTCGAGTGGTACGACTTCTTCATCTACGGCACGCTTGCCGCGTCGGGCATCATCGGCCGCACCTTCTTTCCCGCGGGGTCGGAGGTCATGCAGGCGCTGCTCGCCTGGGCGGGGTTCGCGGTCGGGTTCGGGTTCCGGCCGCTCGGCGCGGTGCTGTTCGGCTATCTCGGCGACAAGCTGGGTCGTAAGTACACGTTCCTCGTCACGATCACGCTGATGGGCGTGGCGACCGCGGGGGTGGGCTTCATCCCATCGGCCGCCTCGATCGGGCTGGCCGCGCCCGCGCTCATCATCCTCCTTCGCATCGCGCAGGGGCTGGCGCTGGGCGGCGAATATGGCGGCGCGGCGATCTATGTCGCCGAACATTCGCCGCCGGGCCGCCGCGGCTTCTATACCAGCTTCATCCAGGCGAGCGTCGCGGGCGGCTTCATCCTCAGCCTGATCGTCGTCCTGGGGTTCAAGGCGTCGATGACGCCGCAGGCGTGGCTGGACTGGGGCTGGCGCCTGCCCTTCATCTTCTCGATCCTGCTGCTCGCGGTATCGCTGTGGATGCGGTTCAAGCTGTCGGAAAGCCCGGTGTTCAAGGCGATGAAGGCGGCGGGCAAGCTTGCCGGCAATCCGTTCGTCCAGAGCTTCACCTATCCCGGCAACAAGCGCCGGCTGTTCGTCGCACTGTTCGGCATCGCCGCGGGGCTGACCGTCGTCTGGTACACCGCGATGTTCAGCGTGCTGTCGTTCCTGACCGGCCCGATGCGCGTCGAGGAGACGACGGCGCAGCTCATCACCGGCGGCGGCGCGGCGGCGGGGCTGTTCTGGTTCATCCTGTTCGGGCGCATCTCGGACCGGGTGGGGCGCAAGCCGCCGATCGTCATCGGGCTGATCGCGACGCTCCTGTTCCTGTTCCCGCTGTTCTGGATGATCGGCGGGGCCGCGAACCCCGGCCTCGCCCACGCGGCCGAGCGCGCGCCGGTGATCGTCGCGGGCCCGCGCTGCGCCTATGATCCCTTTGTCGCGAAGCAGGCGGATGCGTGCGGGCAGGTGCTCGATCATCTGTCGAAGAAGGGCGTCGCCTATCGCAAGGCACCCGCGACCAGCGTCGCGGTGTCGATCGGCGGCGTGCCGGTCGGCGACATCAGCCCCGCCGGCCTCGACGCCGCCTTGTCGGAGGCGGGCTACAAGCTCGACAAGGTGGTGCCGACGGGCGGCAACCTCGCCATCATCCTGGTCGCGATCGTCGGCCTGTCGGCGCTGTCGGGTGCGACCTATGGCCCGGTGGCGGCGGTGCTGTCGGAGATGTTCCCGCCCAGCATCCGTTATTCGTCGATGTCGATCCCCTATCACATCGGCACGGGCTATTTCGGCGGATTTCTGCCGTTCATCAGCCAGTATATCGTCGCCAAGACGGGCGATCCCTATGCGGGGCTGTGGTACACCTTCGCGGTGACGGCGATGGCGCTGGTGGTCGTGGCGCTGGGCCTCAAGGAAACGCTGAAGGCCGAGGTCACGGACTGATCCGTACCCCGGCGAAGGCCGGGGGCCAGTTGGGAAGGCTGAAGCGATGGGCGCTGCGCTCCCCAACGCGCCGCTCCCAACTAAGCCCCGGCCGTCGCCGGGGCACAAGCTCGCGGTGCTCCGGCTTCCACCCGCCCCGCGAACGCGCTAGCGGGGCCGGGTGATCGAGCTTTCCCCGCCATCGCGCCTGGTCCTGAGCGGCGCGGCGCTTGCCGACAATTGGCGCCTGCTTTCGCGGATGCAGCCGGGCGCGGCGTGCGGCGCGGCGGTCAAGGCGAACGGCTATGGCCTGGGCGCGGCGGGCGTGATCGAGCGGCTGGCGCGCGCGGGCTGCCGCGATTTCTTCGTCGCGACCTGGGGCGAGGCGGCCGCGCTCGCGCCGATCGTCGCCGCGAACGACCTGTCGCTGTCGGTGCTCCACGGCGCCCGCGCGGGCGACATGGCCGCGGCCGGGTCGCTCCCCGCGCGTCCGGTGCTGAGCACGCCCGATCAGATCGCGCGTTGGCGGGCGGCGGGTGGCGGCGCGTGCGACGTGATGGTCGATACCGGCATGAACCGGCTGGGCATCGCCGCGGCCGAGATCGGCCTGCTCGACGGGCTGACCGTCGAGACGCTGATGAGCCATCTCGCCTGCGCCGAGGAAGCGTCGCCGATGAACGAGCGCCAGCGCGCCGCCTTTGCCGCGCTCGCGGTACGGACCGGCGCGCGGCGGATGAGCCTCGCCAACTCGGCGGGGATCGCGCTTGGCGACGGCTATGGCTTCGACCTGACGCGGCCCGGCCTCGCGCTCTATGGCGGCGTACCCTGCGCGGCGCTCGGTGGCATCCGCCCGGTCGCGGCGATCGAGGCGGAGGTGCTCCAGCGGCGGCTGGTGCCCGCGGGCGCCACGGTCGGCTACAACGCCACCTGGACCGCGCCAGCCGATACGCCGGTCGCGATCGTCAACCTGGGCTATGCCGACGGCTTCCCCCGCGCGCTCGGCGGATTGTCGGCGAGCTTCGAGGATGCGGCGCTGCCGATCGTCGGGCGCGTGTCGATGGACCTGATTGCACTCGATGCGAGCGCCGCGCCCCTGATCGGCGAGGGCGACCCTGTCCGCTTCGCCATCGACCTGCCTTCCTGGGCCGAGGCGGCGGGGCGCTCGCAATATGAGTTGCTGACGGGGCTCGGCCAGCGGTTCGAGCGCGTCTGGCGCGACGAATAGGGTGTTGCCGACGCCCCCGCCACGCTAGAGGGCGGGCCTGCCGAAGGAGAAGCCCATGCCCGACTGGTCGAAGATCGAAGCCGCGCCGCGGCCCACGTTGAACGAGCTCTTCGAGAAGGGCGATCGCCTCGACGCGCTGACCCTCGACCTTGCCGGCATCCATTTCGACTGGTCGAAGACGCACCTGACGCCCGAGCTGATCGCCGACTTCGCCGCGCTGGCGGAGGAAGCGGGGCTCAAGGCCAAGCGCGACGCGCTGTTCGCCGGTGACGTCGTCAACGTGACCGAAGGCCGCGCAGTCGAGCATACCGCCGAACGCGGCGAGGGCGCGGCCGACAGCGTCTCGCGCGCCAAGGCGCAGCACGCCCGCATGCGCGCGGTGATCGACGCGATCGAGGCGGAAGCGTTCGGCCCGATCCAGCACGTGCTCCACATCGGCATCGGCGGCTCGGCGCTCGGCCCCGACCTGCTCGTCGGCGCGCTGGGGCAGGAGGGAATGCACTACGACGTCGCGATCGTTTCCAACGTCGACGGCCTGGCGATCGAGGCGGCGATGGCCGAGTTCGATCCGCACGCGACGATCATCGCGGTCGCGTCCAAGACCTTCACCACGACCGAGACGATGCTCAACGCCGAAAGCGCGCTCGCCTGGATGACCGAGGCGGGGGTCGAGGATCCTTATGGCCGCGTGATCGCGCTGACCGCAAACCCCGAAAAGGCGGTCGAATGGGGCGTCGACGAGACGCGCATCCTGCCGTTCAGCGACAGCGTCGGCGGCCGTTATTCGCTATGGTCGTCGATCGGATTCCCCGCGGCGATGGCACTCGGCTGGGACGCGTTTGAGGAACTGCTGGAGGGCGCGGCCGAGATGGACCGCCATTTCCGCTTCGCCGAGCCTGCCGAGAACGCGCCGGTACTCGCCGCTTTTGCCGACCTCTATTACACGCAGGTCCGCCGCCTCTCGACCCGCGCGGTGTTCGCCTATGACGAGCGGCTGCGTCTGCTGCCCGACTATCTCCAGCAGCTGGAGATGGAATCGAACGGCAAGGGCGTGACTGCGGAGGGCGTGCCGCTCGATCGCCCGTCGGCGCCGATCATCTGGGGCGGCGTCGGCACCGACGCGCAGCATGCGGTGTTCCAGCTCCTCCACCAGGGCACGCACGTCGTGCCCGTCGAGTTCCTCGCGGTGATCGAGGCGGCGGACACGCAGGACGAGCAGCATCACCGCCAGCTCCTGCTCAACGCGTTCGCGCAAGGCGCGGCGCTGATGAAGGGCCGCGGGCATGAGGATGCGGCGCGCGCCTATCCGGGCGACCGGCCGTCCTCGACGCTGCTGCTCGACACGCTCGACCCGCGGACGCTGGGTGCGCTGATCGCCTTTTACGAGCACCGCACGTTCGTGAACGCCGCGATCCTCGGCATCAACGCGTTCGATCAGTTCGGGGTCGAGCTCGGCAAGGAAATGGCGCGCGCGGCGGATGCGGGCGACCAGGACCTCGACGCATCGACCGAAGCGCTGATCCGGCGGGCGCTGGGCTGAGTTGTGCTCCCGCGGAGGCGGGAGCCCAGGGTCACAGGCGACAACGCTGCTTGGCTCTGGACTCCCGCCTTCACGGGAGCACGGCCAAACTTCCACCGTTCGTCCTGAGCTTGTCGAAGGACGTGTAACAGGCGGACCGCTTGCGACACGTGCTTCGACAGGCTCAGCACGAACGGGGGTAGGGGTGCCCCGGGTCGAGCCCGGGGTGACGGAGTAGATCAACCGATCGGCGCGCACTTTGCCTCGAGCCAGGCCCGATGCTCCGCATCCAGCGTCGGGCCGACCTTCGCCAGCACCTCGAAATGGTACGTGTCCAGCCACCCGCGCTCCTCGGGCGTCAGCAGCGCCGGCTCGATCAGGTCGCGTTCGATGGGCACGAAGGTGAGCGTGCGGAAACCGAGCATCGCCCGGTCCGCGCCCGGCACCTCACGCGGTTCGATCAGGATCAGGTTCTCGATACGAATCCCGTAATCGCCCGCCTTGTAATAGCCCGGCTCGTTCGACAGGATCATGCCAGCCTTCAGCGGCTCGGCCGGTCCGCCGCCGGGATAGTTGGGCGCGGCGATGCGCTGCGGCCCCTCATGCACGGACAGATAGGCGCCGACGCCGTGGCCGGTGCCATGCGCATAGTCGAGCCCCGCTTCCCACAAAGGCCGGCGCGCTAAACTGTCGAGCTGCGCGCCTACCGTCCCCTCGGGGAAGATCGCGACGGCGAGCGCAATGTGCCCCTTGAGCACGCGCGTGAAGCGATCGCGCATCTCCGCGGTCGGATCGCCCACCGGCACCACGCGGGTGATGTCGGTGGTGCCGTCGAGATACTGGCCGCCCGAATCGATTAGGAACAGCTGCCCGCGCTCGATCGGCAGGTTGGACTCTTCCGTCACATGATAGTGCGGGATCGCCCCGTGCGGACCGGTCGCGGAGATCGAAGAAAAGGACACGTCCTGCAGCGCGCCGGTCCCCTCGCGAAACTCGCGGAGCTTCGCGGCGGCGGAGAGCTCGGTCTGGTCGCCCTTAGGCGCTTCCGACTCGATCCACTTGAGAAAGCGCACCATCGCGCCCGCGTCGCGCAGCTGGGCGGCGTCGTGGCCGGCGATCTCGGCGGCGTTCTTGATCGCCTTGGCGAGCGTCACCGGATCGCGCATCGCCACGACGGTCGCGCCGCCGGCGTCGAGCGCGTCGAACACCGCCGCGACCGATCCCGCCGGATCGGCGACGACGCGCTTGCCCGCTAAGTTGCCGAGCGCATCGCCGAACGCCGCCCGGTCATGAAGGCGGACGGCGTTGCCCAAATGGCGGCGAACCTCGTCGGTCAGCTTGCTCTCGGCGACGAAGAGGTCGGCGGTCGCGTCGGCGTGGACGATGGCATAAGCGAGTGCAACGGGCGTGCTCTCGACATCGCCGCCGCGGACGTTGAAGACCCAGGCGATGGCGTCGAGCGCCGACAGCACCACCGCATCCGCGCGCTTGTCCTCCAGCCACTGCGCGATCTCGCCGCGCTTGTCGGCCGAGCTGCGGCCCGCAAGCGCGTCGGAATAAGCCGACATCGGCGCGGGCGAGGGGCTCGGCTGCTCGGCCCAGACCGCGTCGATCGGGTTGGCCGGGATCGCCACCAGCTCGGCGCCCTTGGCCGCCAGCGCGCGGCGCGCTTCCTCCACCCAGGCGCGGGTGTGCAGCCAGGGATCGTAGCCGATCCGCGCACCCTCAGGCGCGTGTTCGGCCAGCCAGCCCGACACGCTCGTCGCGGGCACGCCGACATAGGCCCAGTGATCGGCCGACACCTGCTCGCGCACCTGGATCGTGTAGCGCCCGTCGGTGAAGATCGCCGCTTCCGCCGGCAGCACCACCGCCGTGCCCGCCGACCCCTCGAACCCCGTCAGCCAAGCGAGCCTTTGTGCATAGGCGCCAACATATTCGGACAGATGCTCGTCGGTCAGCGGCACGACGAAGCCGTCGAGCGACTGGCGGGCAAGCTGTTCGCGAAGCGCGGCGAGGCGATCGGCATGGGTCGACATGGGGGATGCTCCTTTGCCGCTTCCCTTACCGCCGCCACGCAGCCTAAGTCGAGGCAGGGGGACGGCCGATGAGCGGGACGAGATTGCTGCGCGTGCTGGGCGCGGCGTTTGCGGTGGCGGCGGTGGTCGGCGGGACGATCGGGCAGGGCATCCTGCGCACGCCCGGCCTGGTCGCCGCGTCGGTGCCGGACGCACAGTTGATGCTGCTGTTGTGGCTGGCGGGCGGTCTGATTGCCGCGGTCGATGCCTGTTCCACGGTCGAGCTGGCGACCTCGATCGGCGAGGCGGGTGGGCCCTACGCATTCGTGCGGCGCGCGTTCGGGCCGGTGGCGGGGCTGGCCGCGGGGCTTGCCGACTGGCTGGGCAATCTGGGCGCGGTCGCGTTCATCGCCGTCGTGTTCGCCGAATATCTCCACCGGCTGGGCGCCGATGGCGGGCTGCCGATCCCGGTCGTGTCGGTGCTGATGATCGCGGCGATGTTCGCGCTGCAATGGCGCGGCACGCGCGCGGCAGCGGCGGCGCAGGAGGTGGGCAGCGCGATCAAGGCGGTGCTGTTCCTCGCACTGATCGCCGCGCTCGCCTTCGCGCGCGGCGATGCTGTCGCGGCCGAGCCGGTTCAGGGCGGCGCGATCACGCTGGTCGCGGCGATCGGCGCGTTCCGGGCGATCTATGGCACCTATTATGGCTGGAACGGCGCCGCCTATTTCGCCGAGGAACTGCGCAATCCGCGGCAGCTGGTGCGCGGCACCTTCATCGGCATCGCGCTGGTAACGGCGGTGTTCGTCGGCCTCAATGCCGCGATGCTCCACGTGCTGACGCCGGCCGAGATGGCGACCTCGACTTTGGTCGCCGCTGATGCCGCCGGGCGCGTGCTCGGCGCGCGGGCGGACACGGCGATGACCGTGGTGTCGCTGGTGTCGCTCGTCACGATCCTGGGCGTGATGCTGATGTTCCTGCCGCGTATCCTGTTCGCGATCGGGCGCGGCTTCGACCTGCGCTCGCTGGCGGGCGTGGCGGAGGGCGGGACGCCGCGCGCGGCGCTCGCCGCCACCGCGATCGGCGGCGCGTTGCTGGCGCTGGTCGGCGTCTATGAGACGCTGCTCGCGTTCAGCGTCGTGCTGCTCGCGCTGGTGGGCGTGGCGGTCAACGTGGCGGCGATCGTCGTGCGGCGGCGCGAGCCCGGTCTCCAGCGGCCGTGGCGGATGCCGCTGTTCCCGCTGCCGGCGCTCGTCTCGGGCGCGATCAACCTGGCGCTCGCGATCGCCTTCGTCGTCGAGGATCCGGCGACGAGCGCTGCGGCGATCGCGGCGATGGCGCTGCTGATGGCGGTGATCGTCCCCTTGCTGCGGCGTGACGCCCGCGGCTAGGGAAGGGCATGACCGCTCTCCCCCAGCCGCCCATCGCGGCGCAGCGTCCGCACAGCTTCACCGCCCATGGCCACACGATCGACGATCCCTATGCGTGGCTGCGCGACCCCGGCTATCCGGAGGTCACCGACAAGGGCGTGCTCGCCTATCTGGAGGCCGAGAACGAATATCACGATGCGGTGATGGGGCCGCTGAAGCCGCTCGCCGACACGCTGTTCAAGGAGATGCGCGCCCGGATCAAGGAGGACGAGGCAACCGTCCCGCAAAAGGATGGCGACTGGTTCTACTGGTCCGATTTCGAGGAGGGCGGCGAGTATCGGCGCTGGTGGCGCAAACCGGTCGCGGGCGGCGCCGACGAGCTGATCCTGGACGAACCAGCGCTCGCCGAGGGCAAGGAATATTTCCGCCTGGGCGCGCTGTCGATCAGCCGCGACGGGCGGCTGATGGCCTATGCGATCGACGACAACGGGTCGGAGCGGTTCGAGGCGCGGATCAAGGATCTGGCGACCGGCGAGCATTTGGCCGACGTGATCCCCGGCACGCTCGGCGCGCTGGTGTGGACCGCTGACGGCACAGGCCTGCTCTACACGCCGGCCAACGAGCATTGGCGCACCGACCGCGTCATGCTCCACCGGCTGGGTAAAACGGAGGAGACCGAACTGTATCGCGAGGCCGACGAGGGCTTTCGCGTCGGGGTGAGCGAGACCCAGTCGCAGCGCTTCATCGTCATCGCCGCGGGCGATCATGTGACGAGCGAAGTCTA
Source organism: Sphingomonas sp. Y38-1Y (assembly GCF_032391395.1). Classification (NCBI taxonomy): domain Bacteria; kingdom Pseudomonadati; phylum Pseudomonadota; class Alphaproteobacteria; order Sphingomonadales; family Sphingomonadaceae; genus Sphingomonas; species Sphingomonas sp. Y38-1Y. Next base: position 3,209,101 of record NZ_CP135916.1, on the reverse strand, counting down.
TCTCCTCCCCGCCGACGACGTGACCGCGCCCTTGCTGTGCGTCGCGCCGCGACAGGTCGGTCGCGAATATGATGTCGACGAGCACGACGGCACGCTCTTCATCCACACCAACGACGTCGATCCCAATTTCCGGCTGGTAACCGCCAGCCTCGACAAGCCGTCCGAATGGATCGAGCGCATCGCACCGAGCCGCCAATTCTACATGACCGACGTCGCCTGCTTCCGCGACTTCTTCGTGGTCGAGGGGCGCGAGGACGGGCTCGATCAGATCGAGCTCCATCCTTATTCGGGCGGCGAGCCGACGCGCATTCCGTTTCCGGAGGCCAGCTATGTCGCGGGGGTCGGCGACAATCCGGAATATGCGGTCCAGACGCTGCGGCTCGGTTACGAATCGATGGTCACCCCGGGCACCGTCTATGACTATCATGTCGGCACCGGCGAGCTTGAGGTGCTCAAGGTCCAGGAGATCCCCTCCGGCTACGATCCCGCCAAGTATGCGACCGAGCGGTTGAAGATCACCGCGCGCGACGGGACCGAGGTGCCGTGCTCGATCGTCTATCCCGCGGACTTCCCGCGCGACGGGTCGGGCAAGCTCTACCTTTATGCTTACGGCGCCTATGGCTATGCCGTGCCGCCGGGCTTCTCGACCAGCCGGATGAGCTTCCTCGACCGCGGCGTCGCGTTCGCGATCGCGCACATCCGCGGCGGCGACGACCTCGGCCAGCAATGGTATCTGGACGGCAAGCTCGAGAAGCGGACCAATACGTTCAACGACTTCGTCGACGTGGCGAAGGGGCTGATCGAGCGCGGCTTCACCTCGGCCGGCAACATCGCGATCGCCGGGCGGTCGGCTGGCGGTGAGCTGATGGGCGCGGTCATCAACTCCGATCCCGATCTATGGGGCGTGGTCGTCTGCGACGTGCCGTTCGTCGACGTGCTCAACACGATGATGGATGCCGCGCTGCCACTGACGCCGGGCGAGTGGCCCGAATGGGGCAACCCGATCGAGGATGCAGCGGCATTCGAGCTGATCCGCGGCTACTCCCCCTATGACAACGTCAAGGCACAGGCCTATCCGCCACTCTGGATCGGCGGCGGACTCAACGACCCGCGCGTCACCTATTGGGAGCCGGCCAAGTTCGCCGCCAGGCTCCGCGCGATGAAGACCGACGACAACATCCTCGTGCTCAAGACTCAGATGGGCGCGGGGCATGGCGGCAAGTCGGGCCGCTGGGAGAGCCTGAAGGAAGCGGCGGAGGAGAACGCCTTCGTGCTCTGGCAGCTCGGCGTGGAAACGCCCGTCGAAGGATGAATGCAAGTCAATCCCCCTCCCGCCTGCGGGAGGGGCTAGGGGAGGGCCTTCTTCTTAAGCGTTGGCGCTCGCGGCCAGGCCCTCCGCCAACCCCTCCCGCAGGCGGGAGGGGGGAAGGTTGCGGCTAAATCACGCTCCTCGTCGCCCTCCTCGGCCGTTCGTTTCGAGCGAAGTCGAGAAACGGCCAAAAACCGCGTAATCAGCGTTTCTCGACTACGCTCGAAACGAACGGATGATAGATGAGCCGCTTCGCGCAACGCCCCTATTGGACTCTCCTCGTCGCTGGAGCGCTGTCCGCAACCGGTTTCGCACCGCTCCAGCTCTTTCCCGTCACCATCGCCGCGCTCGCGGTACTGACGTGGCTCGTCCACGAGGCGCCCAGCCTCAAGGCGGCGCTGCTGCGCGGCTGGACGTTTGGCGTCGCGCATTTCACCGTCGGCAACAACTGGATCCAGCACGCCTTCGACTATCAGGACAAGATGCCGCCGGTGCTCGGCTACATCGCGGTGGTCCTGCTCGCGCTCTATCTCGCCGTTTATCCCGCGATGGCGGCCGGGCTCGCCTGGCGGCTGGCGAGCCCGCGCTCGGCGGGTGACGGGACGACGGCGCCGGGCGGCAGCTACGTCCTCGTCTTCGCCGCCGCGTGGATCGCCACCGAATGGCTGCGCGCGACGATGTTCACCGGCTATGCCTGGAACCCCGTGGCGGTCATCTGGCTGCCGCTCATCAGCATCGCGCGCGTGAGTGCGTTCGTCGGCACCTATGCACTGTCGGGGATCACCGTCGCGATCGCGGGTTCGCTGATGCTGCTGGTCGGCTGGCGGCGCTGGCGGATGCCGCTGGTCGCCGCCGCCGGGCTGCTGCTCGCGGGCATCTTCGCCTCCGCCCAGCCGCTGCCGGTGCGCAGTGGTCCCGACACGCCGCGCGTCCGCGTCGTCCAGCCCAATGTGGGCCAGGAGGCGATGCAGGACGGCAATTACGACCTGCGCATCCTGGAGGCGATGATCGACCAGTCGGGCCGGCCGCAGCGCCACCCGCGCCTCATCGTCTGGCCCGAGGGCGCGGTGAATTTCTACCTCGAGGACGGCTATCCCGCCGACTGGTACTATAAGGGCACGGCGCCGGTGACGCGCGGGCGCATCGCCGCGCTGCTAGGGCCGCGCGACATGGCGCTGATCGGCTCGACCGCGCTGGAGTTCGATCCCCAGGGCAAGCTGCTTGGCGCCGGCAACGCGATCTTCGCGCTCGATCCGGCGGGCAAGCTGGGGCCGGTCCGCTACGACAAGGCTCATCTGGTGCCTTATGGCGAGTATCTGCCGATGCGCTCGATCCTGGAGCCGATCGGCCTGTCGCGGCTGGTCGCGGGCGAGATCGACTATCTGCCGGGACCGGGACCGCGGACGATCGAGGTGCCCGGCTTCGGCGTCGTCGGCATGCAGATCTGCTACGAGATCATCTTCTCCGGCCAAGTCGTCGATCGCGCGAACCGGCCGGACATGCTGTTCAATCCCTCCAACGACGCCTGGTTCGGTGCCTGGGGCCCGCCGCAGCATCTGGCGCAGGCGCGGCTGCGCGCGATCGAGGAGGGGTTGCCCGTGATCCGCTCGACCCCGACCGGCATCTCGGCGGTGATCGATGCGCAGGGACGGCTGGTGGCGACGATCGGGATGCGGCGCGCGGGCGCGATCGAGGTGCCGATCCCCGGGGCGCTGCCGCCGACGATCTTCGCCCGCGTCGGCAACCTCGCCGCGCTGATCGTCGCGCTCGCGATGCTGGCGGTGGCGATTGCCATCCGCCGCCGTGCGGGCTAGGGCCGATATAACCATAGCTTTATATCTTGAAGTCCGGCCCCTGCGCCGGTGCCAACCCACGGGGAAAGCATGCGCGACAATTACCTCTTCACCTCCGAGTCGGTCAGCGAAGGCCATCCCGACAAGGTCGCCGACCAGATTTCCGACGCGGTCGTCGATCTGTTCCTGGCGCGCGATCCGGTCGCGCGCGTGGCGTGCGAGACGATGGTGACGACGCAGCGCATCGTGCTGGCGGGCGAAGTGCGCGCCAGCGAGGACGCGTTCCCCAGCCTGGCCGAGATCGAGCAGGCCGCGCGCGATACCGTCCGCCGCATCGGTTACGAGCAGCACGGCTTCCACTGGCAGACCGCCGACTTCGCCTGCCACCTCCACGGCCAGTCCGCGCACATCGCGCAGGGCGTCGACGAGAGCGGCAACAAGGACGAGGGTGCCGGCGACCAGGGCATCATGTTCGGCTTCGCGTGCGACGAGACGCCCGACCTGATGCCGGCGACGCTCTATTACTCGCACCGCATCCTCGAGAAGATGGCCGCCGACCGCCACGCCCGCGTCGTCGACTTCCTCGAGCCCGACGCCAAGAGCCAGGTGACGCTGAAGTACGAGAATGGCGTGCCGACCGGCGCGACCGCGCTCGTCGTCTCGACCCAGCATACCAAGGCGCTGTCGAACGACGCGGGCCAGCGTACGCTGCGCGACTATGTCCTGTCGGTGTTCGAGGACGTGCTGCCCAGCGGCTGGATGCCGACCGATCCCTCGCAGATCTACGTCAACCCGACCGGGCTGTTCGAGATCGGCGGGCCAGACGGCGACGCGGGCCTGACGGGTCGCAAGATCATCGTCGACACCTATGGCGGCGCGGCCCCGCATGGCGGCGGCGCGTTCAGCGGCAAGGATCCGACCAAGGTCGACCGTTCGGCTGCGTACATTTCGCGCTATCTCGCCAAGAACGTGGTCGCGGCGGGCCTCGCCAAGCGCTGCACGATCCAGCTGTCCTACGCGATCGGCATCGCCGAGCCGCTGTCGCTCTATGTCGACACGCACGGCACCGGCACCGTCGACGAGTCGAAGATCGAGGCGGTGCTGCCCAAGCTCGTTCGCCTGACGCCGAAGGGCATCCGTACGCATCTCGGCATGAACAAGCCGATCTATCAGCCCACCGCCGCCTATGGCCATTTCGGCCGCAAGGCAGAGGGCGATCGCTTCACCTGGGAGCGCACCGACCTGGTCGACGCGCTCAAGGCCGAGCTCGGCTGAACGAAGCTGCATCGCTGATCGATGGAGGGGCCGGGAGACCGGCCCCTTTTTCATGCTGCCGCCCATCCGCAACGCTCTTCCGCAAAGCTATGCACGAACCTTGCCAAGCGGCAGGAAAGGCGCGAAAAGGCGGCCTTCAACGGGAGCCGCGACAATAGCCATGGACGACGTCACCACGATCGAGGCCGTGCCGACCGTCGTCGAAGTGCCCAGCGACACCGGGCTGGCGGTCGTTTCCATTGCCAAGGCGTATGACAAGCGCGTCGTCCTGACCGACGTGTCGATGAACGTCGCGCGCGGCGAGGTGGTCGGGTTGCTCGGCCCCAACGGTGCGGGCAAAACGACGAGTTTCTATTCGGTCATGGGCTTGGTGAAGCCCGATTCGGGCCGCATCATGCTGGATGGCGAGGACATCACCGCGCTGCCGATGTATCGCCGCGCGATCCTGGGCCTCGGCTATCTTCCGCAGGAAACGTCGATCTTCCGCGGGCTGACGGTCGAGAAGAACATCTCCGCCGTGCTCGAACTCGCCGAGCCCGACAAGGCCGCGCGCCAGGCCAAGCTCGACCGGCTGCTCGACGAGTTCGGCCTGACCCGCCTGCGCGATGCGCCCGCAATGGCGTTGTCGGGCGGTGAGCGCCGCCGCGCTGAGATCGCCCGCGCGCTCGCCGCCGACCCGTCGATCATGCTGCTCGACGAGCCGTTCGCGGGCATCGATCCCATCTCGATCGCCGACATCCGCGACCTGGTGAAGGATCTGAAGCAACGCGACATCGGCGTGCTCATCACCGACCATAATGTGCGCGAGACGCTGGAAATCGTCGATCGTGCGTACATCATCTACGACGGCCGCGTGCTGTTCACGGGCAGCCCCGCCGAACTCGTCGCAGACGCCAATGTCCGCCGCCTGTACCTGGGCGAGAGCTTCTCGCTGTAGGGCGATGTCGGGCGTTTCCCTCTTGGCGCAACGTGCACTCTTCCCTTCCGGGAAGGGGAGAGCGTCGGTGGCCGTCGCATGAGCCTCGCCCCGCGCCTCGACTTGCGGCAGACGCAATCGCTCGTCATGACGCCGCAGCTGCAGCAGGCCATCCGCCTGCTCGCGCTGTCGAACCTGGAGGTGGAGGGCTTTCTCGCCGAGGAGATCGAGAAGAACCCGCTGCTCGAAGCCATGCGCGAGGATGATGGCGGTAGCGGCGGCGAGCGCGAGGCGCCGGACGACGCCCCCGCCGCGCGTGACGAGCCCGCTCAGGCCGACGAGCTGCTGGCGATGGGTGCCGGGTCGGGCGAGGCGAGCCTGGACGTCGACCTTGGCACCGAGTCCTTCCATCACGATAGCGCCAGCGATTCGGTCGGCGGGCTCGACGGCGGCCTCGGCATGGCCGGCACGGGTTCGGGGGGCGGAGAGGGGGAGGGGCTCGACTTCGACAGCTTCGCCGCCGCGGGCGAGAGCCTTCAGGACCATCTGCTCGCGCAGGCGGGGGCTGTGCTGTCCGGCGGCGACCTGTTCGTCGCCGCGCACCTGATTGATCAGATCGACGAGTGCGGATACCTGACTGCCAACCTGCTCGACGTGTCGCAGCGGCTGGGCGTGCCGCTGGTCGACGTGGAGCGGGTGCTGGGCGTCATCCACACGCTGGACCCGACCGGAGTCGGTGCGCGCAACCTCGCCGAATGCCTCGCGCTCCAGGCCAGGGATGCCGATCGCTACGATCCCGCGATGGCGCGGCTGATCGATAATCTCGACCTCCTCGCGCGCGGCCAGATCGCGCAGCTTCGCCGTATCTGCGGTGTCGACGAGGAGGATATGGCGGACATGATCCGCGAGCTTCGCGATTATGATCCCAAGCCCGGCTGCCGCTATGGCGGCGATCCGGTGCAGAGCGTCACGCCAGACCTGTTCGTCGCGCGGCGCGGTTCGGGCTGGGCGGTCGAGATCAACGCAGCGACGCTGCCCCGCGTGCTCGTCAACCGCGCCTATTATGTCGAGCTGTCGGGGAGCGCGGGCAAGGACAAGGCGGGCAAGTCCTGGCTGTCCGACTGCCTCGCCAGCGCCAACTGGCTGGTCAAGGCGCTCGACCAGCGCCAGCGGACGATCATCAAGGTCGCGAGCGAGATCGTGAAGCAACAGGAGGCGTTCTTCCTCCCGGTGTCGCGCATCTGCGCCCGCTTACGCTCGCGCGCGTGGCGGAGGCGATCGAGATGCACGAATCGACCGTCAGCCGCGTCACCAGCAACAAATATCTGAGCTGCGCGCGCGGGCTGTTCGAGCTCAAATATTTCTTCACCAGCGCGATCCAGTCGGCCGATGGCGGCGACGCGGTGTCGGCCGAGGCGGTCAAGAGCGCGATCCGGGCGCTGATCGCCGCGGAGGACCCGCGCAAGATCCTGTCCGACGACACGCTGGTCGAGCTGCTCAACGCCAAGGGCTTCGACATCGCCCGGCGTACCGTCGCCAAGTATCGCGAGTCGATGGGGATCGGCAGCTCGGTTCAGCGTCGCCGTCAAAAGGCGCTCGCAGGCGCGGCCTGAACAGCGACCCCGGCCCAAGAGCCAATCTATACAATGTTGGGATCGGAGCTATTTCGTTACCCATGCGTCATCATGTCAGCGCAGTCGAAGGATCGCCGGTGAACGTCCACTCTCTCGTCCTCACGAAGCTCAAGTTGCGATCGCAATTGTCGCAGGCGGCCTGCGTCGCGATCGAGACCGCACCGTTCGTGTTCCGGGACATTCCGGCCGGCGCGCAGATCGTCCGTGACGGCGGCCCGCCGGCCGCTCAGTGCAGCATCGTCCTCGACGGCGTGGCGATCCGCAGCAAGACGACGCGGTCGGGCGGACGACAGATCGCGGCGATCGAGATCCGCGGCGACTTCCTCGACCTGGCTCACCTGTTCCTCGACATCGCCGACCATGATGTCGAGGCGCTGACGCCGCTGCGCGTCGCCGCGATCGAGCGCGACATCCTGCGCGACCTCGCGTTGGAGCATCGCGACTTCGGCAGGGCGCTGTGGACGGAGGCGCTGGTCGAGGCCTCGATCGCGCGCGAATGGATGACCAATCTGGGCCGTCGGGACGCGCGGACGCGCGTCGCGCATGTGCTGTGCGAACTGGCGGTCCGGTCTCAGGCGGTGGGGCTGGCGGCGCCCGACACGCTGCTGCTGCCCTGGACGCAGGAGCAACTGGGCGACGTGACTGGCCTGACGCCCGTCCACGTCAACCGGATGCTTCGCAGCCTGGAGGATGACGGGCTGATCGCGCGGCGGGGACGACAGGTCCAGATCGTCGATCGGGCAGGGCTGCGCGCGGCGGGCGAGTTCGAGCCGCGCTATCTCCACCTGGTCGAGATCGCCCAGCCGGGTGCCGCCGCCGCCTGACGCGCGCATGCAAAAAGCGGGCGCGCCCGATGGGGGCGGCCCGCCATGCCGAAGCAACGCAACGGGCGGCGCGGCGCGCCGCCGCAGCGATTACTTGATCTTGGCTTCCTTGAACTCAACGTGCTTGCGCGCGACGGGATCGTACTTGCGGAAGCTCATCTTCTCGGTCTGGTTGCGCGGATTCTTCTTGGTGACATAGAAGAAACCGGTGTCGGCGGTGCTCACCAGCCGGATCTTGACAGTGGTCGGCTTGGCCATGGCCCAATTCCCGTAACAGCAAAAAAGCGAAAGGCGGCACGCGCACGCGCCGCCGTCAGGCCGCGGCGCATGCATGATTCCCGCGCGGGCGTCAAGCGTCGGTCGCCGACTTAACGGCTTTGCAAGTCGCGCCGGGGCAGGGGAACGGCGATGGACAGCCTGCTCACCGCCCTTGTCGCCGCGCTGCTTGCCGGTGCGGTCGACCGGCCCGCATGGCTGGCGGCGATCCTGGGCGAGCGCTTCGGCCCGCGCGCGGGCGTGCTCGCCGGCATCGTCCTGGCGCAGGCGGCGGTGATGGCGATCGCGGTGGCGGGGGCGCTGGCCGTGCGCGACCTGATGAATTCCAATGCGCGCAGCCTGCTGCTCGCCCTGTCGCTGATCTTTGCGGGCGCAGGCGCGCTGATGCCGGCCAAGCCGCCGCGCGACCGGCTTGAGGGCTGGACGATCGGAGCCTTCGCCACGTCGCTGGCGGGCACCTTCATCCTGGCCTTTGGCGAACGCGTGCAGTTCGTCGCGTTCGGCGCGGCGGCGGCGGGGTCGAGCCCGATCCTGGCCGGGATCGGCGCCGCCGCCGGCGCCGCGGTCGCCGGCGTTGCCGCAGCGATGCTGGGCGAGCGCGCATGGCGCCGCCTGCCGCTCAGGGCCATCGGTGCGGTCGGCGGCGCGCTGCTGCTGATCGCCGGCATCGTTACCGCGCTGGGCGCGCTACGGCTGATCTGATCGATCACCGCGATCGAGGATTGCGTCCAAGCGCCGGGGAGAAATCGCCGGGCAAGCTCGTTATGCAGCCGAACCGACCTTGCCCGAAGGAGCCCCTCATGGCCGACAATCCCGCCCCCGCGCTCAAGACGCCAACCGATCTCCAGTCGAACGATGCCAAGACCGTCGCCGATGCGCTGAACGGCATCCTGGCCGACAGCTATGCGCTGTATCTCAAGACCAAGAACTTCCACTGGCACGTCTCCGGTCCGCACTTCCGCGACTATCACCTAATGCTCGACGATCAGGCGGCACAGATCCTCGCCACCACCGACGCGATCGCCGAGCGCGTGCGCAAGACCGGCAACACGACGCTGCGCTCGATCGGCGACATCGCACGGCGCCAGTCGATCAAGGACAATGACGCCGACTTCGTCCCCGCCGCCGACATGCTGGCGGAGCTGCGCGAGGACAATCTCCAACTCGTCGCGCTGCTGCGCGAGGCCAAGGACATCGTCGACGAGGCCAAGGACAACGCGACCAGCGGCATCCTCGACGACTGGACCGACCAGGCCGAGGAGCGCGCCTGGTTCCTGTTCGAGGCCAGCCGCAAGGGTTAACTTCCCCGCACCGCCAGCATCGCCGCGCCGCCCGCCAGGGTGAGCGCGGCGAGCGCGATCAGCGCGGTGCCGAACCCCTCCGGCCCGATCAGCAGCCACGCGATCGGCGGGCCGATGATCGACGGCGCGGTGTTGGTGAGGTTGAGAAACCCCAGGTCGCGGCCGCGCCGCCGTGCGCTCGGCAGCAGCAGCATCGCGAAGCCAGCGTGGAGAGCGACGAACACCGCCGATCCGATCGCGAACACCGCATAGCCGATCGCACCCGCCAGCCAGTGATCGGCCGTCCCCATCGCCACCAGCCCCGCCGCCGCGACCGCCGCTGCGCCGAACAGGATCGTCCGCCGCCGCCCGGTGCGATCCGACAGTCGCCCGCACAGCAGCGCCGCCGGGATCGCCAGCAGGTTGACGATCGTCAGCAGCTGGCCCGTCCGCGCCGCCACGCTCTCCGCCGACTGGCCCGCCGCAACACCGCGCAGATAATAGAAGAGATAGAGCGCGACGACGTTGCCCGCGATCTGCACCAGCAGCCGCGCGAACCAGGCAATGGCAAGGTCGCGGGGTGGGGGCGGGGTGGACCGCACCGGCTCGCCCGCACGCGGCGCTGCCTTCAGGATCAGGAACGGCGCGGTCAGCAGGATCGCCGCCACCGGCACCACCATCAATCGCGTGGCCATGCCGAGGTCCGGCATCGCCACCAGCAGCGCCAGGAACGCCGAGGCGAGCGGCGCGCCGAACGCGAGCAGGCTGCTGGCGAAACCGATCTGCGCGTCGGGCACCTCGTCTGCCATGATCGCGAGGAGCGGCGCGAGCAGCAGGTTGACCGCGACCTGGACGAGCAGCACCGCAAGGAGGATCGCGACCGGCGTCGCGGCGAGCGCGATCATCGGATAGGCCAGGACGAGCGCCGCGAGTCCCGCCGCCACCCACCGCCGCCGTCCACCGCCGCGCTCGACCGATCGGTCGCTTGCCCAGCCGGCGGCGATGTTCGCCGCGCTCGCGACGATCGCGCCGGCGACCGCAACGAAGGTGGCCAGCCCGATCCGCGCGTCCCCCGCCACCGCCTCGATTCGCATCGGCAGCAGAAGCGTGAACAACGGCAGCCACGCCACGGTCCCGCCGGCGCTCGCCAGCGCATACAGGCCGAGGAACGCCGCGGATCGGTGTGCCGGAACGGGGGAGGGCGCTGCCATTGCCTCGCCTTACGGCTTCTCGGATCGAAACGGTATCGACTGCGTGGTCGGGTGCCTCTTGGAACGCGTCGTCTCTGGATGGCCTGCTGAAATCCTACGAGACGACCGTTTCCAAGACGAGGAAGCGAACGAGTTCATGAGCGGCGCGACTGACCGGCCATCCCTGCTGCTGACGATCACACCGGTGGTGATCGCAGCGATAGTGCCGGTCTGGCAAACGCAGTTGGAGCATGGCTGGCTCGAGCTCGCCTTCGGTGGCTGGGCGTGGCTCGTCTGGGTCGCGGTGGCGGTGTGGGTCGCGTGTACGGTGCTCGCGATCAGGCGCCACAACGCCTGGTGGTTGTTGGCGACCGCACCGTTCGCGCTCTACCCCGTGGCCGTGGCCGGCGTGATCCTGGCCGCCTGCGCCACCGGCAATTGCCTGTAGGAAGTTGCCGCTCGGCAACGCCGCCGGAGAACGTTCACAATTTTACCGCTAACATCCGTCCGCGGCGGCTAGCGCGCTTGACATCCACGATAATCCGGCTGAGTGAACGTTCTCAGAGACGTGCGCTTGGCACGCTGAAAAGGGGGAGGACGGGATGTTGAGCACGCATGCTCGCATGATTTCGCGTTTCGCGACTGGGGCTTCGTTGCTGGTGCTGGGCCTGGTGCCCGCGGTCGCCAATGCACAGGACGCCGCGGCCACGGTCGGCGCCCCCGGACCTTCCGAAATTCAGGACGCCGCGTCGCCCGAGCAGCCCGGAGACGACATCGTCGTGACCGGCATCCGCGCCAGCTTGCGCGAAGCGGTCGACATCAAGCGCAACGCGCAGGGCGTCGTCGACGCGATCTCGGCCGAGGATATCGGCAAGTTCCCCGACACCAACCTGGCCGAATCGCTTCAGCGCATCACGGGCGTGTCGATCGACCGCTCGAACGGCGAGGGTTCGACCGTCACCGTCCGCGGCTTCGGCCCCGAATATAACCTCGTCACGCTGAACGGTCGCCAGATGCCGACCTCGACGCTGGGCGACGGTGCCAGCGCGCCGAACTCACGCTCGTTCGACTTCGCCAATCTCGCGTCCGAAGGCATCGCCGCGGTCGAGGTCTACAAGACCGGCCGCGCCGCCGTCCCCTCTGGCGGCATCGGCTCGACGATCAACATCCGCACGCCGCGCCCGCTCGACCGCCCCGGCTTCCGCGGCTCGGTCGCGGCGCGAGGGGTGCTCGACACCTCGCGCAACGAGGGCAACCCGATCACGCCCGAAGTGTCGGGCATCGTTTCGAAGACCTTTGGCGACGACACGTTCGGCATCCTGTTGTCGGGCACCTACCAGCGCCGCAAGGCGAGCGTGAACTCCGCCAGCGTCGGCTTCCGCGACGGGTTCCTGGGGTCCGAGAACAACTGGGGCACGCTGCCGCAGCCGGGCACGCCGGGATCGGAGCGGATCACCAATCGCCCCGGCCCGACCGACGTCTATGAAGTGCCGCAAAGCGCCGCCTACGACCTGCTCGACATCGATCGCGAGCGCATCAACGGCCAGGTCGTGCTTCAGGCCAAGCCGACCGACACGCTGACCGCCACGGTCGACTTCACCTATTCGTCCAACCGGGTCGAGGTGCGCGACAGCAGCGTCGGCATCTGGTTCAACTTCGGCAACACGTCCAGCGAGTGGACCGACGGCCCCGTTGCCGGCCCGGTCTTCTATGCCGAGCAGTTCGATCCTGGAAAGGACCTGTCCTATTCGCAGTCGCTGACCGCCAACAAGTCGATCAACAAGTCGCTGGGCGGTAATCTCACCTGGGATGCGCCGGGCGGCGTCACCGTGTCTCTGGACGTCCACCACTCAACCGCCGAGTCGAAGCCGACCAACGAATACGGCACCAGCACCTCGATCGGCGGCGCGATCTTCGGCGTACGGTCGCAGCGCGTCGATTTCACCGGCAAGCTGCCGGTCATCAGCTACGACATGTATCCGGGGATCGACCCGCTCAACCCGGCGCTCATCACGCCGACGGGCAACGCGTTCCGCAACGCGTACTTCAAGGACACGATCGATCAGGTGCAGCTGAAGGGTCATTACGATCATGACGGCGGCTTCCTCGACAGCATCGACGCCGGCTTCTCGTTCGTCGACAACAATGTCCGCTCGGCCTACGGCTTCATCCAGAACGAGACCTGGGGCGGCGTCGATCCGCGCGGCCAGTCGTTCGGCGCCGCGGCGGTGCCCGACGACTTCTTCAACCGGGTGAGCCTGCCCGACAAGTTCAAGGGCTTCAGCGGCAGCGACGGCCTGCCGCCCGCCATCTACACGTTCAATTTCGAGCAGATGGCCGAGTTCCTGCGCGGGCAGTACAATATCTGCTCGAACCCGCAGACGGGGACGGTCCAGCCGGGAACCTGCCTGGCCAACTACACCGTCGACCGGCGCATCCGCGAGAAGACGATCTCGCCCTTCATCCAGGCGAATGCGAGCTTCGACGTGGCGGGCAATCCCGCGCACATCATCGCCGGCGTCCGCTACGATCAGACCAACGTCAATTCCTCGGCGCTGGTGCCGGTGCCGACCGGCACGCGCTGGACGGGCGCCAACGAGTTCGCGCTCACCTACGCGCCCGAATCCGCGTTCACGACGTTCCGTGGCAATTACGCCAACTGGCTGCCCGCGATCGACTTCGACATCGAGCCCGTGCGCAACGTCAAGCTGCGCGCGTCGTACAGCCACACCATCACCCGCGCCGACTATGCCAGCCTTCAGGGCGGTCTCGAGCTCGACTCGAACCCGCGCATCGGCGGCGGCACCGGGCGGCTCGGCAACCCCAACCTCGTCCCCTACAAGGCGAAGAACATCGACCTGTCGGCGGAGTGGTACTACACCCGCGAAAGCTACATCTCGGTCGGTTATTTCAACAAGGATGTCAGCAACTTCATCGGCAACACCCAGGTCGACCAGTCCGCATTCGGGCTGCGTAACCCGGGGTCGGGTCCGCGCTATCGCGCGGCGGTGGCGGCGCTCGGCACCACCGATGCGGTGCGCATCCGCGACTATATCCTGCGCACCTATCCCACCTCGTCGCAGGTCACCGGCACGACCGAGGCAGGCGGCCAGACCTATCTGACCGGCAACATCTTCGGCCTGCCCGAAGACGACCTGTTCAACTTCCAGATCACCCAGCCCTTCAACAGCGATCAGACCGCCAACATCAACGGCTGGGAATTCGCCATCCAGCACCGGTTCTGGGAAACGGGCTTCGGCGTCCTGCTCAACTACACGATCGTCAACGGCGACACGCAGTACGACAATGCGCTGGACCCCAACGAAGGCCAGTTCGCGCTGGTCGGCCTGAGCGACACCGCCAACGCCGTCGCCTATTATGATAAGAACGGCATCCAGGCCCGCGTCGCGTACAATTGGCGCGAGGGCTTCTATGCCGGCGGCGCGTTCGATCCGACCTATGTCGAGGATTACGGCCAGGTGGACGCCAGCGCGAGCTGGGAGTTCATCAGGGGGCTGACGGTGTTCGCGGAAGGGATCAACATCACGGGCTCCAATCGCCGCGGGCATCGCCGGTCGGAGAATTTCGTGACCTTCGCTCAGCCGGGATACGCCCGCTACATGGGTGGCCTGCGCTTCACCTTCTAAGAGGCCAAGGGGGGCGGGGTGGCGTTTGTCGCCGCCCCGCGGCACAGTCGCGGCGATGAGGAGCGGACGCCAGTGGCGGAACCGGTGAAGCGGATCGTGATCGTCGGCGGCGGCACCGCCGGCTGGCTGGCCGCGTGCCGGCTTGCCGCCGCGGCCACGCCGGCCGCGCTCGACGTCACGCTGATCGAGGCGCCCGACATCCCGACGATCGGGGTGGGCGAGGGTACCTGGCCGACGATGCGCCGCACTTTGTCGCGGATCGGCATCGCCGAGCCCGACTTCCTCGCCGCGTGCGATGGCGCGTTCAAGCAGGGATCGCGCTTCATCGGCTGGCGCAATGGCAGCGATGCCTATTACCACCCCTTCACCCCGCCGGTGGAGGGGGAGGCGAGGACGCTGGCCGCCGCCTGGGGCGGACAGGGCGCGTTTGCCGATGCCGTCTGCGCGCAGCCCGCGGTCTGCGATGCCGGCCTCGCGCCGCGCCAGTCGGCGATGCCCGACTATGCCGGCGCGCTCAACTACGCCTATCATCTCGATGCCGGCCGCTTCGCCGCGTTGCTGCGCAGCCATGCCACCGAGAAGCTGGGCGTGCGCCACATCGCCGACCGTGTCGAGCGCGTGGTGGGCGACGGCGATCGCATCGCCGCGGTCGAGACGCGCGAGCATGGCCGAATCGAAGGCGACCTGTTCATCGACTGCACCGGCCATGCCGCGCTGCTGATCGGCGGCCATTGCGGCGTGCCCTTTGTCGACCGGTCGAACATCCTCTTCAACGATCGCGCGCTCGCGGTGCAGGTGCCGGTCGCGCCCGGATCGCCGATCGCCGCACAGACCGACGCGACCGCGCACGAGGCCGGCTGGATCTGGGACGTCGGCCTGCCCGCGCGCCGCGGCGTCGGCTGCGTCTATGCCGCCGCCCATATGAGCGACGATCAGGCGGCGGCGGTGCTGACCGGCTATCTCGCGCGCACCGCGCCCGACTGCGATCCCGCAAGCCTCGCCTTTCGCCGGCTCAGCTTCCGCTCCGGCCATCGCGAGCGGTTCTGGGTCGGCAACTGCCTCGCCATCGGTCTGTCGGCGGGGTTCCTCGAGCCGCTCGAAGCCTCGGCGATCGTGCTGATCGAACTGTCGCTCGACGCGCTGATCGACGACTTTCCGGCAAGCGACGCGGCGATACCCGCGATCGCCCGCCGCTTCGACGCACGGTTTCGTGCGCGCTGGGACCGCATCGTCGAGTTCCTGAAGCTTCATTATGTGCTCAGCGAGCGCACCGAACCCTACTGGCAGGCGCATCGCGATCCCGCGAGCGTGCCCCCGCGGCTTGCCGAGTGGCTCGACCTCTGGCGCGATCGCCCGCCGATGCCTGCAGACTTCGACGCCGTGGACGAGCTGTTTCCCGCCGCCAGCCACCAATATGTCCTCTACGGCATGGGCGCGGCGCCGCCTGCATCGGGCGCGATGCGCCTGGCCGATGCCGATGAAGTCGCCGCGCGGATCGCGCAGCAGCGCCAGCGCGCGCGCACGCTCGTCGCCAGCCTTCCGACGCAGCGCGCCTATCTCGACGGCTTGCGCGCCGCACCGCCCCTCGCAAAAGCACGATGATGGCCAACCACACGATCCTCGATCCCGCCCACCACCGCGAGCTTCGCGTCGCCACCCAGCATGGCGCCGGGTGGGGCGATGCGATCATGAGCGCGGTGGTCGTTCCCGACGAGTTCCGGCGCGTCCAGAACGATTATCCGATCCTGTTCCGCCTAGACCTCGCCACCGACCGCTTCGACGCGCTGGCGCTGTTCGGGTTCGAGACCGGCGAGAACCTCTATCTGGCGGGCGATCGCTGGGATGCCGGCGCGCTGCCGCTCTCGATGGAGATCCGCCCCTTCCTGATCGGCCGCACGCCCGAGGGACAGGGGCAGGTCCATCTCGACGCCGACAGCGCGCGCATCGATCCGGCGGGCGTCCGCGTCTTCGACGATGCCGGCGCGCCGACGCCCTATCTGGAGGCCGCGATCGAGAAGCTGCGCGCGCTCGACAGCGGCCATGCACGCGCACCCGCCTTCTTTGCGGCGCTCCGCCGGCACGAGCTGCTCGAGCCGCTGACGCTCGACGTCACGCTACAAAGCGGCGCGCAGCACCGGTTGATCGGCTATCACGTCATCGACGAGGATCGGCTGCGCAGCCTCGACGCCGCGGTGCTGGGCGAGCTGCATGGCGAGGGGCATCTGATGCCGATCTTCATGGCGCTCGCCTCGCTCACCAACATGTCCGGGCTGATCGCGCGCAAGAACCGGCTTGTCGGTGGCTGACGCCGATCCCGGCATCTTCGCGGCACTGATCGCGGTGCGCGAGATCGCGGCCGGCGACCTCGACGCGGCGCTGCGCGAAGCGACGACGCCGTTCGTCGTCCGCGGCCTCGTCGCCGACTGGCCGCTCGTTCAGGCGGCGCAGCGTTCGGCGGCGGAAGCGCGCGGTTATCTCCTCGCCCAGGCCCGCCAGCGCGCCTTCCCGGTGTCGGTCGGCGGCGAGGGCGACGGGCGGCTGTTCTACGACGCCGCGATGGCGATGAACTTCCGCATGATGAACGCGGGTCTGGCCGAGATCTTCGCCCGGATCGAGGAAGGCGAGGCGAGCGGTGCCGGACCGGCGATCTATCTCGGTTCGATCGACGTTCACGACTATTTCGACGGGCTCCACGCCGCCAACCATGTCGACCTGGGCGACCGCCAGCCCACCGCGAGCATCTGGATCGGCACGCGCACGCGCATCGCCGCGCACAACGACCTGCCGCACAATCTGGCCTGCGTCGCGGCCGGCCGCCGGCGCTTCACGCTGTTCCCGCGCGAGCAGTTCGCCAACCTCTATCTGGGACCCGTCGACAACACGCCCGCCGGCCGCGCGATCAGCATGGTCGACTTCCACGCCCCCGACCTCGACCGCTTCCCGCGTTTTGCCGACGCGCTCGCGGCGGCGCAGGTGGCGGAACTGGCGGCGGGCGACGCGCTCTACATCCCCGCGCTGTGGTGGCATCATGTCGAGGCGCTGGAGGCGTTCAACATCCTCCTCAACTATTGGTGGCGCGACAGCCCGCGCTGGATGGGCGACCCGCAGGATGCGCTCAACCACGCGATGCTGGCGATCCGCGACCTGCCCGCCGACCAGCGCGCGCACTGGCGGGCGATGTACGACGCCTATGTCTTCGAGAGCGGCGATGCGGCGGCGCACATCCCCGAGGGATCGCGCGGCATCCTCGGCTCGATGACCGCCGAAGTCGCCGGAAGGCTGCGGGCATATCTCCTGCGGAGGCTGTCGCGATGAGTCCGCGCCGGATCGTCGTCGCGGGCGGCGGCACCGCAGGGTGGATGGCCGCCGCCGCGATCGCGCGCACCATGGGCCGCGCGGTGACGGTCACGCTCGTCGAATCGGAAGCGATCGGCACCGTCGGCGTGGGCGAATCGACGATCCCGCCGCTCGTCACCTACAACCGCCTGCTCGGCATCGACGAAGCCGAGTTCATGCGCGCGACGCAGGCGACGTTCAAGCTGGGCATCCTGTTCGACGGCTGGCGCGACGGGAGCGACCGCTATTTCCACTCCTTCGGCCTGACCGGCAAGGATCATTGGGCCGCCGGCTTCCAGCATTACTGGCTGAGCGGGCTCGAACGGGGCCAGGCGGCGCCCTACGACGATTATTGTCTCGAACTCGTCGCCGCGCTGAAGGGGCGGTTCGCGCATCTGCCCGACAATGCGCTCAACTATGCCTATCAGCTCGATTCCGGCCTCTATGCCCGCTTCCTGCGCAAGATGGCGGAGGGCGACGGCACGCGCCGGATCGAGGGCCGCATCGCTGAGGTCGAGCTGGACGGCGCGAGCGGCGAGATCGCCGCGCTCCGGCTTCAGGACGGCCAGCGGGTCGAGGGCGACCTGTTCCTCGACTGCACGGGCTTTCGCGCGCTGCTGATCGAGGGCGCGCTGCACGCGGGCTATGACGACTGGACGCATTGGCTGCCCTGCGACAGCGCGATCGCCATCCAGACCGAGAATGTCGGCTCGCCGGCGCCGTACACGCGCGCGATGGCGCATGATGCCGGCTGGCAATGGCGCATCCCGCTCCAGCATCGCACCGGCAACGGCATCGTCTGGTGCAGCCGTTACCTGAGCCGCGACCAGGCGCTCGATCGCCTGCTCGGCAATGTCGAGGGGCGGGTGCTGACCGAGCCCAATCACCTGTCCTTCGTGACCGGTGCGCGGCGGCGGCAGTGGATGCGCAACTGCATCGCGATCGGCCTGTCGGGCGGGTTCATGGAGCCGCTCGAATCGACGAGCATTCACCTCATCCAGCGAGCGATCCTGCGGCTGATCCGGATGCTGCCGCTCGGCCCCGTCAATCCCAGCGACGTGGCCGAGTTCAACGAGCAGCAGCTCACCGACATGGTGCAGATCCGCGACTTCCTGATCCTGCACTACAAGGCGACCGACCGCCGCGACGCGCCCTTCTGGCGCCAGTGCGCGGCAATGGACGTGCCAGACACGCTTGCGCAGAAGATCGCGCTGTTCCGCGAGACCGGCCGCGTGTTCCGCAAGAACGAGGAGCTGTTCGCCGAGAACAGCTGGGTGCAGGTGATGATGGGGCAGGGGATCATGCCGCGGTCCTGGCACCCGATCGCCGCCAAGCTGACCGACGACGAGCTCGCCCGCTTCCTGGCCTCGGTGCGCGATCGCGTGGCCCAGACGGTCGCGACGCTGCCCGCGCACGGCGCCTATGTAACGCGCTATTGCGGGGCCGCCGAGCCCGCCGACCGGGCCGCCTGACCGATGGCCAGGCGCCGGCTGGCGGTCACCATCAAGCATGTCGCGGCGGATGCGGGGGTCTCGCTCCAGACGGTCAGCCGCGTCATCAACAAGGAGGGAACCGTCCGGCCCGAAATGGTCGAGCGCGTCCAGGCCTCGATCGACAAATTGGGCTATGTCCCCTCGATCGCCGCGCAGCGGATGGGCGGCTCGCGCTCCTACCTGATCCTGGCGCTCAACGATCGCGAGCGGACGATCGCCGACTGGCGTGAGCGGCAGGGCACCGACTGGGTCGACCAGATGATGCTGGGCGGCATGGTGAAGGCGGCCGAGCATGGCTATCGCCTGCTGGTCGAGCTGGTCGACACGCACAGCGATCATATCGAGCGCGAGCTGTCGGCGGCGCTCGCGGCGCTGCGGCCCGACGGCGTGATCCTGACCCCGCCGCATTCGGAAAATCCGCTGATCCTCCAGCTCCTGGAGGCGCAGCATGTCAGCGTCGCGCGGATCGGATCACTGCGCGACGGCTACGGCTTTGCGCTGACGATGGACGACGAGCGCGCCGCGCGGCTCGCGACCGAGCATCTGGCGGGCCTAGGCCATGCGCGGATCGGCTTCATCGCCGGGCCGGAGGCTTATGAGCTGAGCGGCTGGCGGATCGAGGGCTGGCGCGCGGCGATGGCGGCGGCGGGGCTGGCGACCGACGACCTGATGGCGCGCGGCGACTTCGGCTATGAGGCGGGCCTCGCGGCGGCGCGGCTGCTGGTCGAACGCGGCGCGACCGCGATCATCGCCAGCAACGACCGCATGGCGCTGGCGACGCTGGAGGTCGCGCGGGAGCGGGGGCTGGCGGTGCCCGGCGACCTGTCGATCGTCAGCTTCGACGACACCCCGATCGTCCGCTTCACCCATCCGCCGCTGACCGCGATCGTCCAGCCGATCGCCGAGGTAGCCGCGCGCGCGACCGAACGGATCATCGCCGAACAGGCGGGCGGGGAGGCCGATCCGACGCCCGAGGTGGTACCCGCGAGCCTGACGGTACGCGCATCGACGGCGCCGCCGCGAGCTTGAAAAGAAATGCCCGGCGGTGATCCGCCGGGCAGGAGTTGCCTGGGAGCTCTAGGCACGCACCGCTTATAACACCCATTTATCTAATGGGAATAAAGAAGCGGTCGCGATGCCCGAAGCGCGGCTATGTCAGAGGGCGTTGGTGGTCGTGTTGTCGAGCGCACCCGCGCCGTTCGCCAGCGCCGGATCGTCGATCGGGCCCAGCGTGTTGAGGTCGCCGGTGTTGAGCGTCGTGTCGTTGCCGAACGTCGTCTCGTCCAGCGTTTCCGTGGTATTGAGGTCGTCGACCGTACCGACATTCTCGACCGTGCTGTTGCCCGACGGCGTGCCGCCGCAAGCCACCAGCGTCAGCGAGGACAGCGCGATGGCGGCGAAAACAGTCTTCTTCATGGCGTCTCCTTTGCGCTCACCGGGTCGGTGACCCCGTTCGCGAGCAGCGCGTCGTATCGCGCATGAACCACTAAGTCGATAGGATTAAGTGCGCGTCTCGCCGCCGAGCGCCAGCAGCGCGAAGCTGGCGAGCCAGTGCGTGCCCATATAGTCGTCGGCCAGGTGATCGATGCTCGCCGCCAGATGCCCGGATGCGGCTGCGCGGGTGGGAACGGTGGCGGGATGGTCCGCGCCCAGCGCATCGGCGATCGCCGTCCATGCCCAGGCGCGGCTGAGGTTCAGGCCGTCGAGATGCGCGATCTTGCCGTCGCTGCGGTCGCTGACATGCGCGGGGGTGAACAGGCTCGCCGGCTGGCGATCGGCGGCGCGCGGCAGGAAGCGGTCGAACCAGCGCGCGAAGTCGGGCTCCACCCGGCTCATCAGCAGCGCGACCGACAAGGCGGGCGACAGGAACTCGTCGCCGCCCGGCTCCCACGCCTGGCAATCGGCATCGCCGCCGAACCAGCCGCGCGCGCGATCGTCGATCCGCTCGACCAGCGCCCCGTCGAACGCCAGCGCCCATTCGCGCGCGAGCGTCAGTGCAAAGGCGGTGTTGAAGTGGGTACCGACACGAATGGGATAGGTGAGCTTGGGCAGGAAGGCGTGGAAGCGCGCCGCAAAGGCCCGCGCCAACGGCTCCAGCGCCGCGCCCCAGCCGGCGTCGTGGCGCGACGCCTCATGATGGAGCGCGAGCAGCCATCCCCAGCCATAGGGCCGCTCGAACCCGCCGCTCGCCGGACGCGCGAGATAGGCGAGCTCGCCCGCGACGTTGGCGGGTACCAGCATCGTGTCGGCACGCGCGCGGATCTCGGCCGCGACGGGCAGGTCGGGAAACGCGCGGGCGATGCGCAGCACCTGCCACCAGCCATGGACGCAGCTATGCCAGTCGAAGCTGCCGTGAAAGATCGGGTGGAGCTCGGCAGGCGCGCGAACGTCGTCCGGCCCGGTCATCACATGGTCGAGCTTGTACGGCCATGGCTGGCCCAGATGGCCGAGCGTCAGCCGGGCGAACCCGGCGGCGATATCGGGGGTGAGGTCAGAAGGCGAGGACATGGATCAGCACGATATTGACCACCAGCAGGGGAAGCGCGGTCGCCACCTGTCGCCGGATCACCGCATTGCGATCCTTGAGCTCCAGGAGCGCCGCGGGGACGAGATTGAAGTTTGCCGCCATCGGCGTCATCAGCGTGCCGCAGAACCCCGCGAGCATGCCGATCGCCGCGACGATCGCCGGATCGCCGCCATATTGACGGATGAGAAGCGGCATCCCGATCGCCGCCATCATCACCGGAAACGCGGCAAAGGCATTGCCCATCACCATCGTGAACGCCGTCATGCCGAGCCCATAGGCGATCACCGCGCCCAGCCGGCTCCCTTCCGGGATCGCCGCGCCCGCAAGCCCGCCGACGACCTCGCCCACGCCCGCCAGCGCGAACACCGCGCCCAGGCTCGCCAGCATCTGCGGCAGCACCGCCGCCCAGCCGATCCCGTCCATCAGGCGCCGCCCTTCCTGAAACGGCGTGGCCGGCCGGGGCCGCAGCCAGAGATAGAGTATGAGAAGCGCCAGCGCCGCGCCGATCGTCAGCGCGACCAACGTCGCCTGCTTCGGATCGACCAGCCCCGGCATCGCCTTGAACGCGAAGGTACCCGCAAGCGCCGTCACGGGAATGACGAGCGCAGGCAGGAACAGCCGGTCGCGCCGCCGCGCCGCCTCCGCCGCGCGCTCCTCGCCGCTCGTCGTCGCGGGCGTGCCGCGACCGACGCCGCCCGCGCCGGCGATCCCGACCAGCGCGAGCACGAGCACGCCGTTGCCGATATCGCCCAGCCGATCGCCGGCGAGGAAGCTCAACGCGATCAGCGCATAGAAGGCGGCATTGCCGAAGCGCTTCGGGTGGCTCGCATCGACGGCGCTCAATGCGGCGAAGGCGAGGAAGACGAGCCCCGCCACGCCATAGATGAAGGGCAGGCCGATCACGACGCCCGCTTCAACCGGCGGTCGAGCCACAGCAGCCGCGCCCCGTGGATCAGGAACGCGGCGATCGCGGTCGGGATCGCCCAGACCGACAGGTGCAGCGGCTCGATGACGATGCCGTACCCTTCCAGCACGCCCTTCATCAGCAGGATCGATCCGATCGCGATGAAAATGTCCTCGCCGAAGAACAGCCCGACATTGTCGGTCGCCGCCGCCATCGCCGCAACCTGTTCGTCGTTCGGCTCCGCGCCCTCCTTCTCGGCCGCGGCGGTCGCCATCGGCGCGACCAGCGGCCGGACGGTCTGTGCCGGCCCGGCAATCGAGGTGAGGCCGAGCGCGGCGGTGACCTGGCGGAACAGGAGATAGCCGATCAGCAGCCGCCCGGCGGTCGCGCCGCGCATCGCCGCGACCAGGCTGCGCGCCCGCTCCTGGAGCCCGTGCCGCTCTAGCAGGCCGATGACGGGCAGGACGATGTAGATGACGGTGACGTAGCGCGCGTCGTTGAACGCCTTGCCGAAGGCCGCGAGGATCGCGAGCGGGTCGAGCCCCGCGGCGATCCCCGTCACGCCCGCCGCGACCGCCACGACGAGCAACGGATTGAACCGCAGCAGGAAGCCGAGCACGATCACCGCGATGCCCGACAGGACGAGCATCAGTCCGCCGCCCGCCCGAAGCCGCCGCCGCCCGGCGTCTCGATCACCAGCACGTCGCCCACGCCCATCGCCGCGGCGTCGGTGGCGCCGAGCGGCTGGACCGTCCCGTCGACACGCTCGATGCGGTTGGCGCCGGTCGCGCCGGGCTCGCCGCCGGCAAGACCGAAGGGCGGCACGCGGCGGCGGTTGGACAGGATCGCCGCGCGCAGCGGCTTGAGGAAGCGCAGCCGCCGCACCGCGCCGTCGCCGCCGCGGCTCTCGCCGGCGCCGCCCGATCCGTGGCGGATCGCGAACGCCTCGACCAGCACGGGGAAGCGCGCCTCCAGCACCTCGGGATCGGTCAGGCGGCTGTTGGTCATGTGCGTCTGCACCGCCGCGGTGCCGTCGAAGCCGGGCCCCGCGCCCGATCCGCCGGCGATCGTCTCGTAATATTGGTGCGCCGCGTCGCCGAAGGTCAGGTTGTTCATCGTCCCCTGCGACCCCGCCATCGCGCCGAGCGCGCCGAGCAGCGCGTCGGTGACGACCTGGCTCACCTCGACATTGCCGGCGACCACTGCGGCGGGCGCGCGCGGGTTGAGCATCGATCCTTCCGGCACCGTCAGCAGGACCGCGCGGAGGAAGCCATCATTGAGCGGCACCGCCACGTCGATCAGCGTGCGCAGGACATAGAGGACCGCGGCGCGCACCACCGCCAGCGGCGCATTGAAGTTGCTCGGCTGCTGGTCGCTGGTGCCGGTGAAGTCGATCGACAGCGCGTCGCCCGCGCGGCGAACGGCGACGCGCACGACCGCGCCGCTGTCGAGTTCATAGGCGAAGTCGCCCTCCGCCAGCGTCGGGATCAGCCGCCGCACCGCCGCTTCGGCATAGTCCTGGACATGCCCCATATAGGCGGCGACGGTGCCGAGCCCGTGTTCTTCCGCCGCCCGCGTGAGGCCCTCCGCCCCGCGCGCGCAGGCGGCGACCTGGGCGGCGAGGTCGGCAAGGTTCATGTCGATGTTGCGCGCGGGCCAGCGACCGGACGCGAGCAGGTCGCGCACCTCGCCCTCGCGCAGCACGCCATCCTCGACCAGCAGGACGTTGTCGAAGACGATGCCCTCGTCCTCGATCGTGCGGCTGTCGGGCGGCATCGATCCGGGCGTGATGCCACCGACATCGGCATGGTGTCCCCGCGCCGCGACGAAGAAGTCGGGGGTGTCGCCGGTCCCGACGAACACCGGCTGGATGACGGTGATGTCGGGCAGGTGCGTGCCGCCGTCATAGGGCGCGTTGAGCGCATAGACGTCGCCGCGCCGGATCCCGCGGCCATCCGCACCTCGGCGGCGCAGGATCGTCTTCACGCTCTCGCCCATCGATCCCAGATGGACGGGGATGTGCGGCGCATTGGCGACGAGGTTGCCCGCGCCGTCGAACAGCGCGCAGGAGAAATCGAGCCGCTCGCGGATGTTGACCGAGGAGGCGGAGTGACGGAGCGCGCCGCCCATCTCCTCGGCGATCGACATGAACAGGCCGGCGAAGATTTCGAGCCTGAGCGGATCATAGGCGGTGCCGATCGCCGTCGTGGCGCGCGGCGCGGTGCGGGCGAGGATGATGTTCCCCGCCATATCGATCGCGGCGCGCCAGCCCGGCTCGACCACCGTCGTCGAGTTGGCGTCGATGACGAGCGCCGGCCCGGCGATCTCGCTCGCCTCGGCAAGCGCGGCGCGCGCATGGATCGCGACATCGTGCGTCTCGCCCGCCATGCGGACGCGCGCGTGGCCGATCGGCGGCGCGCTCTCGGTCGGCGGCGGGGGCGGGGCGGGGACGTCGCCGTCATTGGCGGCGATCGCCTCGACCCGGAGCATGTCGACGATCAGCGGGCCGGTCGGGCGATAGCCGAAGCGCGCGCGGAACGCCGCCTCGAACGCCGTGCGCATCGCGGGCTCGGAGCCGAGCGGGACTTCGATCGGGCTGTCGGCACCGGCGGTCCGCAGATGCGCGGTCGCGGCGATGCGGATCGCGCCGGCGGCATCGGCCAGCCCCTCGCGCGCGGCTGTGGTCAGCGCGTCGGCAGCCTCGGCAAGCGCCGCGGCATCCTCGATCGGCAGCGCCAGCGTTCGCTCGCGCACCGCGCTGCGTTCGGCGAGGCCCATGCCATAGGCCGACAGCACGCCCGCCAGCGGGTGGACGAGCACACGGTCGATGCCCAGCGCGTCGGCGACGAGGCACGCATGCTGCCCGCCCGCGCCGCCGAAACAGGCGAGCGCGAAGCGCTGAACGTCGTGCCCGCGGGCGACGGAGACGGCGCGGATCGCGTTGGCCATGTCGGCGACGGCGATGGCGATCAGGCCCTCGGCAACCTCGTCCGCCGGCCGCCCGACCTCGGCCGCGAGTTGCTCCAGCCGGTCGAGCGAGGCCTCGGCATCAAGCGGCTCGTTGCCTGACGGACCGAATACCGCGGGGAAATGCGCCGGCTGGATCTTGCCCAGCGCCACGTTGCAATCGGTCAGCGTCAGCGGCCCGCCGCGGCGATAGCAGGCCGGGCCCGGCACCGCCCCCGCCGATGCCGGCCCGACGAACAGCCGCCCGCCGTCATAGCCGCAGATCGATCCGCCGCCCGCCGCGACGGTATGGATGCGCAGCATCGGCGCGCGGATGCGCACCCCCGCGACCTGCCCCTCATTGTCGCGCTCGTAGCGGCCGGCATAGAGGGATACGTCGGTCGAGGTGCCGCCCATGTCGAAGCCGACGACCTGATCGAACCCCGCCGCGCGCGCGGTCTGCGCCATGCCGACGATCCCGCCCGCCGGTCCCGACAGGATCGCGTCCTTGCCGCGAAAGCTGTGGCCGGGAGCGAGGCCGCCGCTCGACTGCATGAACAGCGGCGCGGTGTTTTCGCCCAGCGCCGCCGTCAGCCGGTCGACATAGCGGCGCAGCACTGGTGAGAGATAGGCGTCAACCACCGCGGTATCGCCGCGCCCGATCAGCTTGATGAGCGCGCCCGCCTCATGGCTCGCGACGACTTCGGCAAAGCCGGTCTCGCGCGCGATCGCCGCCAGCGCCTGCTCGTGCGCGGGATGCGCATAGCCGTGCATCAGCACGATCGCGACGGCGCGCAGCCCCTTGTCATACGCGCCATGAAGCGCTCGCCGCGCCGCATCGGTGTCGATCGGCACCAGCACCTCGCCGCCATGCGTCACGCGCTCGTCGATCTCGATCGTCGCGGCGTGGAGCGGGGGCGGGCGGCGGATGTCGCGTGCAAAAATGTCCGGACGGTCCTGCGTGCCGATCACCAGCGCGTCGCCGAACCCGCGCGTGATCGCCAGCAGCACCGGCTCGCCCTTGCGCTCGAGCAGCGCGTTGGTCGCGATCGTCGTGCCGATGCGCAGGTCGAGCGGCGGCAGCGGGCCGTCGCCTGCCCCCGTCAGCTGCCGGATCGCCGCCACCGCCGCATCGTCATAGCGGCCGGGATCCTCCGACAACAGCTTGGCGGTGCGCAGTCCCCCATCCGGATCGCGCGCAACGACGTCGGTGAACGTGCCGCCGCGATCGACCCAGAACTGCCAGCGTCCATTCATCGGAAGGGGGCATGCCGCGATCGGTGCGGGCGTTCAAGGCCGCGCATCGGGCGCTCACCGATTGCGCGGCCCCTGCTGCTGCGATAACCCGCTGTCGCAACGACGATATCGGTGACGAGGGGAGGGACGGATGCTCAAGGTTCTGGCGGTCGCAATGCTGGCGGCGCTGACGCAGACCGCGCCCAATCCGCATTTGCCCAAGCCGACCTATGACAGCGTGCCGCCCGCGGTCCCCGCCGGCATCCAGCGCGGCGTCCTGATCGTGTCGAAGACCAATGCGTGGCGCCACCTGGAGCATATTCCGCATTCGAACGAGGTGATCGCCGGCATCGCCAAGGATCTGAAGCGCCCGAGCTTCACGACCGAGAACGCCGCGGTGTTCGACGACGCGATCCTCAAGAACTTCTCGGTCGTGGTGCTCAACAGCGCGAGCGGCGACTTCATGACCGCGCCGCAGCGAGAGGCGCTGGCGCGCTTCGTCGCGCGCGGCGGCGGCATCGTCGCGCTGCATGCCGCGGGCGACAACAGCCACAAGGCGCCCTGGTATTTCGACACGATCATCGGCGCGACCTTTACCGGCCACCCCAACGGCCCCGACCATATCCAGCCGGCCAGCGTGCTGATCGACCAGCCGCGCCACCCAGTGATGGCGGGGGTCAAGCTGCCGTGGAAGCCCGCCGACGAATGGTATTCGTTCGACGTCGATCCGGCGACGCGCGGCATGACGATCCTCGCGCGGATCGACGAGGCGAGCTATCGCCCCGGCGACAAGCTCAAGATGGGCGCGGTGCATCCGGTGATCTGGGTCAATCCGCGCACCAAGGGGCGGGTCGTCTATTCGGCGATGGGCCACAATCCAGAGAATTACGACGACCCCAATTACCGCCTGATCCTGACCAACGCGATCCGCTGGGCGGCGCGCTGACCGGGGTCGCGCGCTGCGCCTAACGCGCGATCGGCAAGGTAACGGTCGCGAGCAATCCGCCTTCGGGTGAATCGGCCAGCATGAGCGTGCCGCCGTAGAGCTCGGCCAGCTCGCGCGCGATGGCGAGGCCGAAGCCGTGACCATCGGCGCGCTCGTCTAGGCGGATGCCCGGCGCGGTGGCGCGATCGCGATCCGCCGCCGGAATGCCGGGACCATCGTCCGCCACCGCGAGCTGGACGTCCCGGTCGCGCGCCAGGGCGCTGACGGTGACATTCGCCGCAGCATGACGCGCGGCATTGTCGATCAGGTTGCCGGCGAGCTCGTCCAGGTCCTGCGGATCGATCGCCGCGGCAAGGTCTTCGGCCACATCCAGAGAAACGCGGACGCGGTCGCCATGCAGCGCGACGATCGCCGCGACCAGATCGGCGAGCGCAGGAGCGAGCACGGTGGTGGCCCGCCGGTCGACCGAGACGGCGCGCGCGCGGCCCAGGTGATGGCGCAGCGTCGCCTCGATCCGCTGAAGCTGCGCGCGCGCCACCGGATCGTCGCCGACATGCAGCGACAGTGTCGCGACCGGGGTCTTGAGCGCATGCGCGAGATTGGCGGCGGACGCCCGAGCCCCCGTCAGCGCCGCCGCACTGTCGGCGGCGAGGGCGTTCAGTTCGCGTGCGAGGGGGACGAGTTCGTCGGGAACGTCCTCGGGCACGCGTGACGCGCGTCCGCGGCGGATCGCCTCGACCGCGGTGCGCAGGGTCGCCAGCGGGCGCAGGCCGAAGCGCAACTGCACCAGCGCCGCGCCGCCGAGCGCCAGGCCCAGGATCGCGAGTGACGCGGCGAGCGGCGTCAGCGCGGCGAGCACCGGCCGGTCGATCTCCGAGCGGGGCACCGCGACGAGGACGCGCACGTCGCCCGTTCTGGTCGCCACCGTTGTCGACAACCCATGCACCCGGGTACCGTCGCGCATCCGCCCTTCGAACGGTGCTGCTTCGTCCTCGAACGGCCGCGGGGGTCTGTGACCGGGCGGCGTGTCGATCTTCGCCAGATCGCCGCCGCCGCCGACGGTGCCCGCCACCGCGACGACCTGCCAAGGCTCGCCGGAGCGAAGCCGCGCGGCCACCCTGCCAAGCTGCGCGCGGTCGAGCGAGCCGTCGTCCCGAACCGCGCTCTCCAGCGCCACCAGCCGGTCGCGAAGCCGCGCATCGACGCCGCCGATCACGAACCGCTCCAGCACGCCGCCGATCGCAAACCCCGCGACCACCAAGGCGGCCAGCGTCGCCAGGAGCGACAGCGCGAACATGCGACCGAACAGCGAGCGGGGCAGCAGCCTCATCCCAGCGCACTCGCGGTCAGGCGATAGCCGCGGCCACGCACCGTCTCGATCAGCGCCGAGCCGATCTTCTTGCGCAGCCGTCCGACGATCACCTCTAGGCTGTTCGAATCGACATCGGCATCGCCCTCATAGACACGCTCCAGCAGGTCCAGCCGCTCGATCACTGCTTCCTTGCGCAGCATCAGTGCGGACAGCACGCGCCACTCCAGCGCCGTCAGCCGGAGCGGCAGGCCATCGAGCTCGAACTGCCCGGTCTGGCTCTCGAAGGCGAGCGGGCCGCATTCCAGCCGGGTCGCGGCGTGCCCGGCGGCGCGGCGCACCAGTGCCCGCAGCCGCATCACCAGTTCCTCCACCCGGAAGGGCTTGACCAGATAGTCGTCGGCGCCCGCCTTGAACCCGGCGACCTTGTCCGACCACGCCTCTCGCGCGGTGAGGATCAGCACGGGCATCGGCCGCCCCGCCGCGCGCCATTGGCGAAGCACGGTGATGCCGTCCTGTCCCGGCAGGCCAAGGTCGAGCACCGCGGCGTCATAAGCCTCGGTCGCACCCGCATGGCCGCCGTCGACACCATCGGCGAACAGGTCGACCGCGCACTGCTGGGCCCGCAACGCGCGGGCGATGGCGGGGCCAAGATCGGGATCGTCCTCGACAAGCAGGATGCGCATGGGGCCGGCTACCTCCGCCGCTTAAACCGAAACTGAACCGCCGGGTTCAGCGGGGCGGCGGCAAGCGTGGCCTAGAGCCGGTGCATCGACAAGCAAGGAGCAGATCGATGGTCGGTTTCGACAAGTGGAAGAACAGCCGCGCGGCGATGGTCGCGGGCGCGGCGATCCTGGTGGGGCTGGGCGCCGCCGGCGGCGCGGGCGCGGTTCAGGTGACGCGCCCTGCGATCGAGATGGCGCCGACCGTGCGCACGCCGATCGCCAAGCTGGCGACGCAAAGCGGCCTCGTCACGGTCAAGGGCCGGGTGGCCGAGGTCTATGGCGACCGCTTCATCGTCCAGGACGATGGCGGCCGCGCGATGGTCGCGGCCGGGCGCGAGGCACAGGGGCTGGTGCGCCGGGGTGAGCCGGTGATGGTGCAGGGCCGGTTCGACGACGGGCAGCTTCGCGCCAGCTATGTCGTCGCTCAGAATGGCGAGGTCACGGCAGTCGGTCCGCGGCCGCCGCGGCCGGCCGGCCCCCACGGGCCGGGTCGCGACGGCGGACCGCCGCCACCGCCGCCAGCGGGCTGCGCACCGGGACCGCGTGGCCCCGCCGGGCCGGACGGCGCGCCGCCGCCGCCCCCGCCGCCTGCGGCCAATGGCGTTGCACCGCCGCCTCCGCCCCCGCCACCTGCGGCCAACGGCGTCGCACCGCCGCCTCCGCCCCCGGCCAGGCACAGCCGCCTGCCGCGCCGATCCCGCCGCAAGGCTGATCGTCCGACAGGAGCCGCGCGTCCCGCCGCGCGGCTCCCTACGCGCGTCAGCTTCGGCGGATCAGCGCCCGCGCGAGCTTGCGATCTTCGAGCGAGTAATAGAGCCAGATCTGCCCATCCTCGACCACAACGGAGGCGGCAAAGGCGATGTCGGTGGCGCCGCGATCGTCGGCCGGGGGCGGCGTCAGCAGCGGTTGCAGCCCGCGCGCCACCACGCGCGTGTACTCGGCATCGAACGCCGCCCAGCCGATCCGCCACCGCGCGTCCCGCGTCGCCCCGTTATAGAACATCACCGGCCGCGCCGGATCGTCGGTGAGCAGCGGCCCCGTCGAAAGATGCCAGTCGTCCCAGCTATCCACGCGCGGCAGGAAGGGCGTGGGTGCCTCGGTCCACGGACCGGCGATGTCTGGGCCGCTCGCCAGGCCGATGCGCGACGCCTCGTCCGCGGCATATTCGTAGAACAGCCGCCACTGGCCATCGGCGGTCCGGTCGATCGTCGCTTCCTTGGTGTTACCCTCGGACTTCGAAGAGGCGAGCGCGACCCCGCTCTTGACCAGTCGGTCGAGCGACGGCCCGGTCGCATAGGAGAGTTCGCCATGCGCGTGGTCGGCGAGCACGCCCGAATAATAGACGACATAGCCGTCATCGCGCCGGATGACCGTCGGATCCTCCACGCCGCCGGCATCGTGGTCGCCTGGGCCCGGCACGATCGAGGGGGCGTCGAGCATCGCGAAGTTGACGCCGTCCTCGCTCCAGCCCGCCCAGATCTGGCCCGTATCGACCATCGGCTCGCCCGCCTTGGTCACGGCGCGAACCATGATGCCCCAGCGCCCGTCGGCCTCGCGCCAGACATAGGGGCTCATCAGGTCGCGGCCCATCAGCGCCGCCGGGCCGCCGAGCGTCACCGGCTCGATCCGCTTGACGTTGAAGTCGAGTGGCACGTCGAAATCGACGACCTTGTCCTTCTCCGCCGCCGTCACGCGCCCAGCGCCTGCATCAGCGACAGCCCGCCATCGATGACGATCCGCGCACCGGTGATGTACCGCGCGCGGTCGGATGCGAGGAAGACGGCGAGGTCGGCGACTTCCTCCGCCTTGCCCGCGCGGCCGAGCGGGATGTTGGCCTCCAGCGTGCGGCGATAGGCATCGTCCTGCTGCGCGCGTGCGTTCATGGGTGTCAGGATCATGCCCGGCTCGATCGAATTGACGCGGATGCCCCGCCGCGCCTCCTCAATCGCAACCGTCTCGACTAGATTAGAAAGCCCCCCCTTCGCCGCGCAATAGTCGGCACCGCCCGCGCGCACCGCATAGGCATGGATCGAGGAGATGTGGATGATCGCGGCATCCGCGACCGCCTGACCGCGCCCGGCCAGGAAGCGGCGCGAGACGAGAAACGCGCCGGTCAGGTCGGTGTCGATCATGCGCCGCCAATGATCGAGCGTCATCTCGCGAACGGCAACGCCGGTCATGTTCACGCCCGCCGAGTTGACGAGCACGTCCGCCGGCCCCCAGGCGCGCTCGACCGCGGCGAACGCGGCGTCGACGGAGGCTTCGTCATCGACATGGGCCTGCACGGCCATCGCCTCGCCCCCGGCGCTGCGCACCGCGGCGATCGTCACCTCGGCCGCGGCATGGTCGGCGAAGTAGAGGACTGCGACACGATCACCGGCGGCCCCGAATGCCGTCGCACATGCCGCACCGATACCCGACTCCGCGCCGGTCACGACGATCGTTCGACCTGTCACTCGCCCCTCCGCATCGCTGATCTGCGCACGACCAACGATTGTTGAAGCTGTTTTGGTTCACGGAATGATGATCGCCTCTATAGCCGAGGGCGCTCGGGCGGAGATGCATCGGCCTCAGGCCAGCCGATGCTCTAGAGCGAGCTAACGGGTTCTAGGCCAGTCCGAGTGCCTGCGCGGACACGATGCGGAGGCGTCGGCCATCGGCAATCGCCTTCAAGGCGCGGCGATAGCCGGCGTTTGCGAGGACCGACCGGCCGAACGGCTCGGCACGCGCCACCACGAGCATCGTCGTGGTCAGGCCGACGGACGAATGGATGGTGCCGCCAAGCGCAGCGATGGCATGTGCGATCGGGCCATCCCTCGGCTGACCCAGGATGGCGATCCGCTCGCCAAGATAAGGGCCGTCGGCGGCTGCCCGCGGCGCCGGTCCGACGGGGCGGGGCGGCGCCATCCACTCGGCGAGCGACGTGCCCGTGTGCTCGATGGCGCGGACGATCACCCAGCCTGCGGCCCGCGCATCGCTCAGTGCATCATGGTGACGATGCGGGACGCTCAGGAAGCGTGCGAGGTTGCCCAGCTTGTGGTTCTCGAGATCGGGCCATGCCTCTCTCGCGACGCGGACGCTGTCCAGCCACCGCGTCTCGATCGGCGTCCGGTCGTGCAGGCGGCAGGCGGCGGCGATCGCTCCCTTGTCGAACAACGAATGCGCGACCGTGATGCGGCCGGTCAGATGGGCGTCGATCGTCGCGTGCACATCGGCAAAGATCGGCTGGCCTACCACATGGTGGGCGGCGATGCCGTGGATCCTCGTGTTTCCCGCATGGAACTCGTCGCAGGGATCCAGCAACGTTTCCCAGGCGAACACCTCCTGCCCATCGCGAAAGCCGACGATACCGACCTGGCAGATGCTGCTCGTCCGTGAGCAGGCAGTCTCGACGTCGATGACAACGAAGTCGGGTGCACGGTCGGCTTGCGAAGAGGCGTTCACCAATGCCTCTTATCCACCACGCGCGGGTCGCGCCATTGCATCGTCATGTTTCGGAGCGGAAATCCTGCGCCCGTATGCTGCCGCGCGGCGTTGGACGTGTCGCACCAAGGAGCCTGCGTACATGACCGATGCCATCCAGACCCGCCGCCGCGAGATCGCAACCGAGCATCTCCTGTTCAAGCTGATCGAGTATGTCGAGGCGAACCATCCTGGCTTGCTCGACTTCTTGGAAGCCAGCCTCGACCATCTCGGCGACCCGGCCGATGGCGCCGACAAGGATGATGAGGCGGTGCGGCAGATCGCCCGTCGCATGATCGCCGGGGCGCGTCGGCAGGGCGTGCATTGAGGCTGCTGCATGCTAGGAGGACAAATGGCACGTTCTCAAAGCAACAGCGGCGCGGTCGAGGTCGACGGCGTCACCTATGACTGGCAGCTTGAGCGTGAGCCGCATCTTTCGGACGACGAGGGCTGGAAGGGGATGACCATCGCGCTTCGGCAGCGTGATGCCAAGCGCGAAGCCCTGATCGAGTTTCCGGCGCCCAAGCGGCTGCTCAGGGGCTTGCCGCGCGGCCGCCTTCAGCTCGACGATCCGACGATCACCCGCGGCATCCGATCGGCGCTAGCGGCCGGTTGGGACCCGATGTCTCGCGGCCGGCCCATGATCTTCATGGTCGACGCCGACGGGAACTGACGTCATCCGCCCCCCTCGGTGCGCACGGGTGGCGGCAGCGGTTTCACGCGATTGTCTCGACTGGTGAAATGAGGCATGCGCCTCCGCGAGGAGACGCCTCATTCGCCAGATTGCTGCTCTGCCATATCGTTCAGAAAGTTCCGCGATCGACGCGCCGGTGCGCGTGTTGCTGGTCACGTCGAGGGGGACCGGTCGCTGGGTCATCCCCAAGGGTAACGTGTCGCCGGGTATGACCGCGCACGAAGCGGCGGCGAACGAAGCCGAGGAGGAGGCGGGCGTCGTCGGTGCGGCGTGCCCCACGCCGCTCGGCAACTATCGGTACCGCAAGCGCCGTGGCAACGGTGCGTCTCTGATGGCCGATGTCGAGGTGTTTCCGCTCGCGGTGACGGCGGAGCTTTCGCAGTGGAAGGAGCAGCATCAGCGGGAGCGCCGCTGGTTCTCGCTCGCCGAAGCGGCCGATGCCGTCGAGGAACCCGATCTGCGCGACCTCATCCGGTCATTCGACGCGCGCGAGTTCGTCGCCGCCACCCGCCGCGGGACGATGTTCGCCGCCGCTGCTCAACATTCGAGGACTGCTAACATGTTCGGCTGGTTTCAGCGGCTGCTTCCAAAGACGGGCAACTTCTTCGAGCTGTTCGAAGCGCATGCCGTCACCATCACGGCCGCAGCGGACGCGCTCGCCCGGCTCTTTCAGCAGAATGGCGGGGCGACGGCCGATCACATCCGCGAGATCATGGAGCGTGAGCACGATGCCGACAACATCATCCGGGAAGTGCTCCAGACGGTTCGCAAGACGTTCCTCACGCCCTTCGATCGCAGCGCGATCACCAGCTTGATCGGCGCGATGGACGATGCCGTCGACGAGATGCAGGCCGCCGCGGGCGCCGTCGACCTTTACGAGGTGACGGCGTTCGAGCCCGAGATGCGCGACATGGCGGCGATCATCGTCGATGCCGCGCGGCTCACCGCCGAAGCCATGCCGCTGCTGCGCGACGTGGCGAAAAATGGGGGGCGCCTGCACGAGCTCACCGAGCGACTGGTTCGCATGGAGGGGCACGCGGACGAGATCCACGACGCCGGTATCAAGCGAGCGTTCAAGGCATATGGCGCCAGCGACACGCTCAAATTCGTGGTCGCGCGTGAAATCTACAAGCATCTGGAGCGGATCGTCGACGCGCTGGAAGATGTCGCCAACGAAATCGACGGTATCGTCATCGATCACGCCTGACGTCCGATGCATGAACTTGCCTTTCCGCTGCTGGTCGGCCTCATCCTGGTCGCGCTTGCGTTCGACTTCCTGAACGGCTTGCATGACGCGGCAAACGCCATTGCGACGGTCGTCGCCACCCGATTGCTCGGGCCGGTGCAGGCGGTCGCGTTCGCCGCCTTCTTCAACTTCGCCGCCTATTTCCTGACGCTCGGCTTTCCAGAGCTGCACAAGGTCGCGGAGACGATCGGCCAAGGATTGGTGGACAGGGATCTGGTGACCCCGGCGGTCGTCTTTGGCGCCCTTGTCGGCGCGATGTTCTGGAACGTCGTGACTTGGCTCAAGGGTATCCCATCCTCCTCAAGCCACGCGCTCGTGGGGGGCATCGTGGGCGCAGGTGTGGCTCATGCCGGTTTCACCGGGATCCAGTGGACGGGCCTCAACAAGACGTTGATCGCGATCATTCTCTCGCCGCTGCTCGGCATGCTGCTGGCGATGCTCATCATGTTGGTGACGAGCTGGGCATTCGCACGAGCCAAGAACCGTACGGCCGAAAAGAGCTTTCGCTTTCTGCATCTGCTCTCATCGGCGGCCTATTCGATCAGCCACGGCCTGAACGACGCCCAGAAGACGATGGGGATCATCACCGTCCTCCTCTATTCGACGGGTTATCTGTCCGGTGAGTTTCACGTCCCCCATTGGGTGGCGATCGCCTGCTACATTGCGATCGCCCTCGGCACGTTGAGCGGCGGCTGGAAGATCATCGAGACGATGGGAAGCCGCATCACCAAGCTGTCCCAGCACCAGGGTTTCAGCGCGTCGATGGGCGGATCGATCATGGTGTTCACCGCGTCGCTGCTCGGCATCCCGGTGTCAACGACCCACACCATTACGGGCAGCATCATCGGAGCGGGTACGGCGCGTCGCGCGTCGGCGGTCCGCTGGGGTGTCGCGCAGAACGTCGTCGCGGCCTGGATCATCACGATTCCGGCATCCGCGGCGGTCGGCGCGCTGTTCTACTCGCTCACGCTGTTGTTCTAGGGCACACCGGTTTGACGGTGGAGCGCAGTTCGGCTGGAACCATGCCCGAAGCGGACACGCCGGCGCAGCTGCTGCGGTCTCGTGCGCACTGGATCGAAGAGCTTCACCTCCATCCGGCCGAGGAGATCGGCAGAGGGCCGTTGGTGAAGATGGTCCGCATCGCGCTGAGCGATCCGGACAAGGTGCTCTGGCCCTACTCGATCGTCTGTTCCGATCGGACCTGGAGCGGAAAGGCCATTCTCGAACTCCGCGCGCTGCTGGACGTGTGAGCCGCGGGACTTCGCGCGGTCAGTCGTGGAGCATCGGCACGCCCAGCTTGTCGAGGTTGACGGTCAGCTGGAGCGACAACGCATGATCCATCTGTGACCGCGCCCCGCCGCGACCGGGGCGAAACTGGTTGAGATAGCCGACGTCTGCGCTCAGCGCTTTGCCGATCGGCACGTTGATCCCTGCGATGTTGCGCATCCGCTCATAGCCCGCGCGCTGCCCCCAGACGGTGCTGTTGGGCAGGATGAAGCTCTCGTGGCTGCCGAACAGCGACAGCCGCGTCCGGCCGATCGGCAGATTGTACCGGACGAGCGGACGTACCCTGAAGCCGATTTCGGCCCCGCCCGGATTGAAGCGCTCGTCGAGCCGCAGCCGACCGGCGAAGCGACCGCGCGAGATCACGATCTGCTGGCGGACGCGATCCTCATCGGCGGCAGTATTGGCGTTGAAGAAACCGACATGGCGGTAACCGATCCCGAGTTCGATACCCTTGGCGATTTGGATGCCGACCAGGACGCCGTATTCGGTGGTATAGACGCCCTGCTGGCGGTCGCTGGTCCGCGCGATCTGCTCGCCGGTGACGCGAACACCCTTGGCGACGGGCAGGACGACGTTGAGCTGCTCCCATGCCTGAAGGTCATCCTGCTGTGCCCAGCCAGGTGCGGCGATGAACAGGGCGGCAAGGCCGGTGGCGAGCGAGAGAAGGCGCATCGGCTCGCGCGCCTGCGCCGAAGTCCGCTGAAAATCAATTGGCAATAGAAGTGAGCCGCCGAGGGCTCTTCTCAAGTCATGTTGCGCCGTACGCGCATGCTGGCGCTTGGTGGTCAGCTACGAAGAAGTTGGAACCCGCGCGATCGCGCATCAGAACCAGCGTTCGTTGCCGTGCGATCGGCAGAAGGTTGCACGGAAGGGCCCGAGCGCGAAGGGCCGCCTAGGCGACGCCGCAGATCGACGCGACGACGGCGAGCGTTCCGGTGGCGGTCAGCGACACCGACAAGCCC
Organism: Sphingomonas sp. Y38-1Y; assembly: GCF_032391395.1. Lineage (NCBI taxonomy): Bacteria > Pseudomonadati > Pseudomonadota > Alphaproteobacteria > Sphingomonadales > Sphingomonadaceae > Sphingomonas > Sphingomonas sp. Y38-1Y. The sequence goes on along the minus strand of NZ_CP135916.1, from coordinate 3,171,884 downwards.
TGCCGCAGGCTCCAGCCATCGCGAACGAGCTCGATCACGGAGCTGAAGATGGCGCCGGTGCCGACCGCCATGGCGCTGAAAAGTCCGACCGCTGCGAAAGCCTGAGTTGTCATGCGCCGGAAGATGGCGCGGCAGTGCTTTATTTTCCGTTATCCAGATCGTCACGATGGGGGCGGTGGCCGTGGCAGGACTGGCCGCCCGCGAATTCCACTATGGCTTCGTCTTCGCCAGCCAGATGACGTGCGTCGCGCCCTTGCCATTCTCACGGGCGCGAACGCGCACCTCGTCCGTCGAGAAGCCCGCCTTGATCAAGCGGTTGGTAAACGCCGGGTCCGGCGCCGCCGACCAGACCGCCACCGTTCCACCGGGACGAAGGGCACGCCGGGCCTCGGCAAGGCCAGCCGAGGCGTACAGGCCGCCATTGGCCTCGCGCGTCAGGCCATCGGGGCCGTTGTCGACGTCGAGCATGATCGCGTCGAAGCCGCCGACCGTGCCGCGGATCAACGCCCGCACGTCACCCATTTCCAGTTTCACCCGCGGATCGTCGAGACAGCCGTCGGTCAGCGCCGCCATCGGTCCACGCGCCCACTCGATGATGCCGGGCACGAGCTCGGCGACGACGATCTCCGCATCCGCGCCCAGCCGGCCCAGCACTGCTCGAAGCGTGAACCCCATCCCATAGCCGCCGATCAGAACGCGCGGCGCCCGGATGCCGGCGATGCGCGCGCAGGTCAGCGTACCGAGCGCCACTTCCGAGCCACTCATCCGCGTGCTCATCAGCTCGTTACGCTCGAGCACGATCATGAAATCGTCGTTGCGCTTGAACAGCCTGAGCGGCGGACCGCCCGGCACGTCGGCGACGCCGATCAGCTCACGGGGGATCATTCGCGCGTTCCAAGCCTGAAGACCGCATAGCGGGCGTCATCGGCCCGCATCATAGTCTCCTCAGTCGGCCGGCAAGCGGCCGTATTTGGGCCGACTTTCGTTTGGCGGCGCACTGCGACGATCTCTGCGGCGCCGGATGCGGTTGAGGCTGTCATTCTTCAGGCCCTAGCAAAGCAATTCGCGCATGGTATCTGTCGCTGAACGATCAAGCCATCGCCGTGTCGGCTCACCGTTAGCGCCGAGCGGACCGGCGGTAAGGAAGGCGCGCTCCTGGTTGCTGTCCGTATGGAGCACGCCCGCCTCGGTGCCGCCTGAACCCACATCGCGTGTCAGCATTGTGGCGGCTGCGGCGAACCGACGCCGCATGCACCAGCCAAGCCTAGCGGATCGCGCCCTTGATCGCTGCAAAGGCGCGGTCGGCGATCTGACCGATGGCGGCCTTCCTGTTCTGATAGTCGATCCCTTGCACCACGCTCACCGTCTTGCCGTCGACGGCGATGCATTGGACCACGAACGCACCGGCGCCCGTCCGGCCGCCTTTCACGATCACGAGCTGGCCCGGAAAGCTTTGGACATCGACGTTCAGCTTCGACTGGCGGGCGACATCGGCCACCAACTTGCCGCAGGTCGCCAGGCTCAGCTTCGCCGTCGGCGTACGCTTGCCACCCTATTTGTATCACCGGACGGCTACTAAATCGACGAAACGCGCCAGAGCGGCGGAAATCCGCGCTTCCGATAGGAAGATGGTGACCCCTACGGGAATCGAACCCGTGCTTCAGCCGTGAAAGGGCCGCGTCCTAACCGCTAGACGAAGGGGCCGCGTGGGCAGGCCGCGCGATTAGGGGAGGCGGGCGGGGCGGTCAAGCCCTGCGATTGGATCAATCGGACCAGGCGGCATCGTCGATGTGGAGCTCTGCCACCGCCTTGCCGCTCCAGTCGTCGCGCTTGGCCCGGCCGGCCAGCCACAGGCGGCGATGCGGCGGCGCGCCGAGCAGGGCGGCGCCGAGATCGGTGTCGGCCATGCGGAACGCCATTGCCTTCAGGCTGCGGCCGTCCTCGCCCGCGACGATCGCGCGGACATGGCCGTTGCCGACGCGGTCTGCACGCACGATGCGCACGGGACCGGCGGCCACGCGCGGGCTGGGCCAGCCCATGCCATAGGGGCCGCCCGCCTCCATCGCGTCGACCAGATCGGCACAGACGCCGCCGGGCGCGAGCACCGCGTCGAGCAGCAGCGCCCGATCCTCGCGCGCGCGCGTAACGGCGGCAGCGAGCTTTTCTTCCAGGAACGCCGCCAGCGCGGGTACGCCGCCTGGCGGCACGGTGACGCCCGCCGCGGCGGCATGGCCGCCACCGGCGATCAGTAGCCCGGCTTCCTTGGCGGCGAGCACCGCCGCGGCCAGGTCGACGCCGGGGATCGAGCGGCCCGATCCCTTGCCGATGCCGTCCTCCCCCACCGCGATGACGAGCGAGGGGCGGCCGAGCCGCTCCTTGAGGCGGCCGGCGACGATGCCGATCACGCCCGGATGCCAGCCCTCGCCGGAGACGACCGCGATCGCGCAATCGCCGCCGCACATCGCCTCGGCCGCGGTCTGCACCTCGCCCTCGATCGCGCGGCGTTCCTCGTTGAGGCGATCGAGCTCGGCGGCGATCGCCTGTGCCTCGTTCGGGTCGCGGGTCGTGAGCAGGCGGACGCCGAGATCGGCGCGGCCAACGCGGCCACCGGCGTTGATGCGTGGGCCGAGCGCGAAGCCCAGGTCGGTGCAGGTCGGCGCGCGGGTCAGCCGCGCGGCATCGGCAAGCGCGGCGAGGCCGGGATTGGCGCGGCGCGTCATCACCTTGAGCCCTTGGGCGACGAACGCGCGATTGAGACCGCGCAGCGCCGCGACGTCGGCAACGGTGCCGAGCGCGACCAGGTCTAGGCGGTCGAGAAGCTTGGGCTCGGGCCGCTCGGCGAAGAAGCCGCGGGCGCGCAGTTCGCGGAGCAACGCGGCGCACAGGAGGAAGGCGACGCCGACCGCGGCGAGATGGCCGTGCGCGGCGCCTTCGCCTTCGTCCAGGCGGTTGGGGTTCACCACCGCATGCGCCTCCGGCAGCAGGCTCGAGCATTTGTGGTGGTCGACGACGACGACGTCGGTGCCCGCGGCGCTTGCGCTCGCCAGCGCCTCGAACGCCTGTGCGCCGCAATCGACGGTGACGATGAGGCTGGCGCCTTCCTCGGCCAGGCGGACGAGCGCTTCGGCGGACGGGCCATAGCCCTCCATCAGCCGGTCGGGGATGTAGGGGCGAGCTTCGAGGCCGAGGTCGCGCAGGACGAGGATCATCAACGCCGCCGACGTCGCGCCGTCGACGTCATAGTCGCCGAACACCGCGACGTGCTCGCGCGCCTGCACCGCGTCGGCCAAGCGGCGCGCGGCAACGTCCATGTCGCGGAAGATCGAGGGGTTGGGCATGAACCCGCGGATCGAGGGGGTGCGATGCGCCTCGATCGCCTCGCGCGGGCAACCGCGGGCGAGGAGGAGCCGCGTCACCAGATCGTCGGCGACGAAGCCGGCGTCCAGCGTATCGCCCGCCAGCCCGCGCCAATGCCAGGGCTGGCCGAGGATCGAGCGCGACACGTTACAGACGGGGAGCATCGGCTAGCGATTAGCGCGGGCGGGGGGATGGTTAAAGGGGGATGGCCTTCGATCCTGACATGGCACCTTCCCGGCGAAGGCCGGGGTCGAGTTGGGAAGGCTCACCGCAAGCTGTGCTCCCGCGCAGGCGGGAGCCCAGGGTTATCTGACGTTGCGCTGCTTGGCTCTGGGCTCCCGCCTTCGCGAGAGCACGGGAGAGGCTCAGGTTGCGCGTTCCAGCCAACGTGCCGCAGCTGGACCCCGGCCTTCGCCGGCGTACAAGGTAAGGTCGGGAACGACCTCGTCCTACGCTCCGCCGATCCCCTCGACCACCCGGCCGGTGCCGTCGCAGGTCGGGCAGTCGCCGCCGCTCAGCCGGCCCGATCCGCCGCAATCGGGGCAGAGATTCTCGCCGGTGCCGGGGGTGCCGGGTTCGGCCTGGTCGCCGGGATGGGTGGGTTCGGTCATCGCTCGCCTCTCCTTGACCGCGTTCCAACGTCCGGATGGCGGCACAGGCTCCCTCCCGGCTTGGCAAGCGGGCGCGGGGCGGGCATGAGGCCTGCCCCATGCCGCCGCGCTTTGCCTTCACCATCCATGCGACCGACGGCCGCGCGCGCCTGGGCGAGATCGCGATGCAGCGCGGCACGATCCGCACGCCCGCCTTCATGCCGGTCGGCACCGCGGCGACCGTCAAGGCGATGAAGCCCAGCGATGTCCGCGCATCGGGCGCCGACATCCTGCTCGGCAACACCTATCACCTGATGCTGCGACCCACCGCCGAGCGGGTCGCGCGGCTGGGCGGGCTGCACCAGTTCATGGGCTGGGACCGGCCGATCCTGACCGACAGCGGCGGCTATCAGGTGATGAGCCTCGCCGAACTGACCAAGCGCAGCGAAGAGGGCGTGGCGTTCAAGAGCCACCTGGACGGCGCGCGGCACCTCATCAGTCCGGAGCGGTCGATCGAGATCCAGCGGCTGCTGGGCAGCGACATCGTCATGGCGTTCGATGAACTGGTGCCGACGACCTCGACCCGCGACGTGCAGGCCGCGGCGATGGAGCGGTCGATGCGCTGGGCCAGGCGCAGCCGCGAGGCGTTCGACGCCGGCGGCGAGCATGCCGGGCGAGCGGCCTTGTTCGGCATTCAGCAGGGTGCGCTGGACGAGAGACTTCGCCGGGCGTCGGCGGACGCGCTCAAGGACATCGGCTTCGATGGCTATGCCGTGGGCGGGCTGGCGGTCGGCGAGGGGCAGGAAGCGATGTTCGGCGTGCTCGACTATGCGCCGGGCCAGCTCGATCCGGCCAAGCCGCGTTACCTGATGGGCGTCGGCAAGCCCGACGACATCGTGGGTGCGGTCGAGCGCGGGATCGACATGTTCGACTGCGTACTGCCGACGCGCTCGGGGCGGACGGGCCAGGCGTTCACGCGGAACGGCCCGATCAACATCCGCAATGCGAAATTCGGCGAGGACCAGGGGCCGCTCGACCCCGCCTGCGCCTGTCCGGTGTGTGGCGGGTTCAGCCGCGCCTATCTCCACCATCTGGTCCGCGCGGGCGAGATCCTGGGCGCGATGCTGATGACCGAGCACAATCTCTATTTCTATCAGGCGCTGATGGCCGATCTGCGCGCGGCGATCCGCGCGGGGACGCTCGCCGACTTCGCCGCGGCGTTTCGGCGCGACTATCTGGCGGAGCGGCCGGCGCCGACAGGCGTTACGACAGGCTAGAGACGAGGAGAGGACATGGCCGACAGCGACGACGTGCCCGACAACGAGATCATGGCCGCGGCCAAGGACGCCAAGCGCGTCAAGGATCGCCGCTCCGCCACCGACGCCAACCCGCCGCCGGCCGAGGCGAAGAAGTGGCCGATCGCGACGGTCGCCGGGATCGGCATCGGCTCGGCTGCGCTCGCGGCGGCGCTGATCTATTCCAACCGGGGTGCCAAGAAGAAGGGGTGAGGACCGGTCGCCCGGCGGCGACCGATCTCATTCGTCATCTCGGTACGGGTTGGGGGAGGCGCCCGCCGCGCCCTTATTCTCCGTGGTCGCGCTCCATCTCGGCCAGCGCCTCGTCCATGCCCTTGAGCGCCTGATCGCGCTGTTCGGGGGTCAGGTCGCGGTCGGCAAGGATCGCCGAGCGGGCACTCCGGATCGAGCTGCGGGCGATCACGATCCCGCGCGTGCTGCTGGCAAAGGCGAGGCGCTCCGCATGCTGCTCGGCAAGACGCTGTGAGCGTTCCGCGTTCCGCTCCGCCAGCCGCGCGCTGAGTTCGGCGCGCTTCTCGGCGAGACGCGCGTTCGACTCCGCACGACGCTCGGCCCAGGCGGCGCTCTGCTCGGCGAGGCGCGCCTGACGTTCGGCCTGGCGCTCGATCAGCGCGGCGTTGCGCTGGGCGTCGTTGGCGCTGGCGACATCGCGCTCGATCCGATCGGTGCAGATGATCGTCACGCGCGTGCGACCGTCGGCGCTGCTCTGATGATAGCTTGTCGGGCCATTGCCGCCGCAGCGTTCGCTGCGCACCAGCGGAACCCGGATCGCCAGCGCGGCGCGGCGCGCGCCTTCGCCGGCCTGGCGCGCGGCATCGGCCATGCGGTGCGCGTCGGCGGTCAGGCGGGCGACCTCGGCCGCGTCGGCAGGATCGCCGCGGCGGACGATGACCGTGCGCTTGCCGTCCTTGCTGATGTGGATGACGCGGGGGGCGGCGGGCGCCTCGGTGGCTTCGGGGGCTGCGATCGCGGCGGGTGCCTCGGGCGCCGCCGCGGGCTCGGGCGGGAGCGGAAGCTGTGGCAGTTCGATATCGTCGATCGACACGCCCATCTTGTCCTCGACCTTCGCCTTCAGATTCTCGGCCGCGCGGGTGCCGGAGGCGGTGAGGGCGAGGCCGGTGAGCGTCAGCGCGGCGATGCCGGCGAACCCGGCGCGGGCAGTCTGGGGGCGGGGTTTCTGGTGCTGGGTCAGCATGCGGAGTCTACCTTTGATCTCGTTGACGGTGTGAAGGTGACATGCCGCCGAGACCGCGCCCCCATGCGCGCTCTTGACGATGGCGCGGCCATAGGCATGGCGCAGCGCCGCGTGACGACCGGCGAGCACGAGCGCATCGCAGGCCATTTCCTGATCCGCGCGAAAGGCGCGAAAGGCGCGCCACGCGAGCGGATTGAACCAGTGGAAGCCGAGCATCGCCAGCGCCGCCCAATTGGCGGCAAGGTCGCCGCGGGCATGGTGGCCAAGCTCGTGCGCGAGCGCGAGGTCGCGCTCGAGCTCGTCGTACCGTTCGGCGAAGTCGGCCGGGAAGGCGACGTATTTGCGCCAGATGCCGAAGGCGAGCGGGCCGGCGGCACCGTCGCTCTCGATCATCGCCACGCGCCCACCGACGAGGGAGGCCTGGCGGCGGGCGCCCGCCTTCATCCGGTTGCAGAAGCGCGAATAGGCGATGAGATGCCAGGCGACGAAGCCCAGGGCGCCGACGATCCACGTGGCAACGATCATTGTCGCCCAGGGCAGGCCCGCCTGGGGCGTCGCGTCGACCGCGACGGGCAGGTCGACATAATAGGCCAGCGCCTCGCTCGCCAACGCGACCGGCGCCACGCCCGCCTCGCGCCACTCGGCGGGCATCGGCGGCAGCAGCATCCGTAGCAGGGGAAGCGCCCAGAGCGCATAGGCGATCTGCGGCCCGACCGCGCGGCGCACGGGCGCGCGGATGACGAGAACCAGCGCCATCAGGAGCGAGGTCGCGACGAAGGTTTCGATGGCCCAGGCGATCATTGCTTGAGTTCCTTCAGAAGCGCCTCGATCTCGGCGATGTCGTCGCGGGTGAGTTCGTCGCGCTCCGCCATGTGCGCGACCAGCGGCGTCAGGCGGCCGCCGAACAGCCGGTCGATCAGCTTCTTCGACTCGCCCGACACGTAGTCCTCACGCGCGACCAGCGGCCGGTAGCGATAGCGGCGGCCGTCCTCTTCATGCGCGATGATGTTCTTGCCCAGGAGCCGGCCGAGCAGCGTCTTGACGGTGTTGACGCTCCAGTCGCGATCGGCGGGTACCCGCTCGGCGACTTCCTGCGCGGTCAGCGGGCTCTCGTCCCACAGGACCTCCATCACCGCATGTTCGGCATCGCTGATTCGCTCGGTCATCACTTCCCTCTCGACTACGGCTGTAATCGTACTGATTACGCTTGTAGTCAAGCGGGATCGTTAAGCGGCGAGCGCGGCTGTCGGCAGCGTTTACAATCCAGCGTGATGGTGGACGCGCGTTAACGAACGAACGTGCGGATTTCCGCGGGTCGGCACGTCTGGCACGGCAAATGCAACCTCACCGGCACATCCGACGCGTCCTGTCCGACGCTTCAAACCGGGCGGGTGTCCTCATCGGACGCCCGCCCACCCGGATGGTTCAGGCAGCCACCAACCCCGCAGGCAGCGCGGGCCGCGCCGAGGCGAAGCGGCTCGCCTGGCGGCGTGCCTGGCGATCGGCGCTGACCGCCATCGCGGCGGGATAGATGTCGTCGAACAGGCGCGCGAAGGTGCGATCCCAGCCGAACTTCGCCTCGACCATCGCGCGCGCGCGCCGGCCCGCTCCGTGCGGATCGCCGTGCCACAGCGCCGCGACGTTGCGCGCCATCGTCTCGACATCGTCAACGGGGCCGAGCAGACCCAACCCCGCGGGCACCCGGTCGGGCATCGCACCGCCGGTCACGCCGACGACGGGAAGCCCCGACGCCTGCGCCTCCAGCACGGACACGCCGAACGTCTCGTCCGCCATCGCCGAGACGTAGATGTCCGACGAGGCGAGCGCACGGGCGAGCTCGGCCCGGCCATTTTCGAAGCCGGGGAAGGCGATCGGCAGCCCGGCGGACTCGGCGACCAGCCGCTCGCGCAGCTTGCCGTCGCCGATCATCACCATCGCCGCGCCGAGCGCCGGCGGCAGGCGGCGGAACATGTCGACCAGCCGATCGGCGCGCTTTTCGTTGTCGATGCGGCCGGCATAGGCGAGCAGCGGACCATCGCCCGGCGGTAGGCCGAGCTCGGCGCGATAGCCCGCGTCGCGGCGAGCCGGACTGAACAGCGTCGTGTCGACGCCGAGCGGCAGGACCGACGTCTGATGGATGCCACGCTCGCCAAGCGGCTGCCGCGCTGCCTCGCTCAGCGTGTAGACCCAGTCGAACTCGCGATAGGTGATCTCGGCATAGCCATAGGACAGCCAACGCAGCCCGCGCCCCAGCGTCTCGCCGAACTTCTCCGCGCCGACGCGATAGACGTGCGCGTTGGGAAAGTCGGTGCGATAGCCCGCGACCAGTGTCGTTTCCGGAAAGGCGCGGCGGTGATGGATCGCCGTCCAGGGCAGCACCCAGGGGCACAGCGACTCGATTACGTCGGGCCGATACTGTGCGAGCAGGTTTCGGACGATGCCGGTGCGCAGGATGAAGCGGTAATTGGGACTGCCGCGCACGGGATCGGCGCCGACCTCCGCAAAGATGTGGCGGCCGTTGACCGTCACCCGATCCTCTGGCCCCGGCACGATCTGGAGCAGGTGGTGCGGCGTCTCGCGTAGCACATAGTCACGCTTTTCGCGCAGATACGTGCTGATCCCGCCGCCGCCGGCGGGGGAGTAGCTCTGCGTCAGGTCACACAGGATCAGCGGCGCGCCCGCGCGCAACCGACCCTCCGCCGCGAATGCGGCGCCGGTCTGCTGGAGCATCACGCCCCCCTCGTCTGTTGGCGGGCGCGCGGCCCCCGAATTCAGGCCTGCGCCGCGCCGGTTTCACCCAGGAGCGTCTGGAGTTCGCCCGACTCGTACATCTCCATCATGATGTCCGAGCCGCCGACAAATTCCCCGTGGACATAGAGTTGCGGGATCGTCGGCCAGTCGCTGAACGCCTTGATCCCCTGGCGTATCCCCTGATCCTGAAGCACGTCGACGCTCTCGAAATCGGCGTTCAGGTGATTGAGGATCGCCACCGCTCGGCTCGAAAAGCCGCACTGGGGGAACAGCGGACTGCCCTTCATGAACAGCACCACGTCATTGGCTTGGACGATCTCGCGCAACCGCGCCTGCACTTCATCGGTCATCACTGTCACTCCTTTGGCGCGGCGGTGGTGAGCTGGAGTGCGTGGAGCACGCCGCCCATCCGGCCGCCCAGCGCCGCGTACACGGTCTGGTGCTGCTTGACCCGGCTTAAGCCCTTGAACGCGCCCGACACGACGTGCGCGGCATAATGGTCGCCGTCACCCGCCAGGTCGGTGATCGTCACTTCCGCATCGGGCAGTTCGGCGCGGATCAGCGCCTCGATCTCTTCGGCCGCCATCGGCATGGATCAGGGTGCCTCTAGCAGCTGGCGACGCGCCTCGACCGTCTGGTCCTCCAGGGCCTTGCGCACCGCGGCCTCGTCGACGTCGATATTGGCGGCGATCAGGTCGCCATAGAGTTTGCGGATCACGTCCTCTTCGCCGGCTTCCTCGAAATCGGCCTGGACCACCGCCTTGGCATAGGCCTCGGTCTCTTCGGGCGTCAGCTTCATCAAGCCGGCGGCCCACTGGCCGACCAGGCGATTGCGGCGTGCGACGACGCGGAAGAGCATTTCCTCATCGCGCGCGAACTTCGCTTCGAATGCGCGCTCGCGGTCGTCGAACGTGGTCATCTGGTCTCGGCCCCTTCGTTACGCTTCTGTGAGGGGCGAGATAGGGGGGCGGTTGCGGCTCCGCAACGGGCGGCTACGTCAGGTCGTTTCGACGACGACCTTGCCGACCACCTCGCGCGTCGTCAGCGCCGCGATCGCCTCGCCGCCGCGGGCCAGCGGGAAGCGCTGGGTGACGCGCGGCGCGATGCGTCCGGCCTCCCACATTTCCAGCAGACGCTCGACATGCGCGGCATTCGTCTTGGGATCGCGTGCGGCGAACGCGCCCCAGAAGACGCCGCAGACGTCGCAGCTCTTGAGAAGCGTCAGGTTGAGCGGCAGCTTGGGGATGCCGGCAGGGAAGCCGACGACGAGATAGCGCCCCTCCCACGCGATCGCGCGCAGCGCCGGCTCGGTATAGTCGCCGCCGACGGGGTCGTAGATCACGTCCGCGCCCTTCGGCCCGACCGCCGCCTTGAACTGCTCGGCCAGCGCCTTGGAAGCTTCCTTGTCGAAGGGGCCGCGCGGATAGACGATGACGTCGTCCGCGCCGGCTTCTCGCACCGCCGCTGCCTTCGTCTCGGACGAGACGGCACCGACCACGCGCGCGCCCATTGCCTTGCCGAGCTCGACCGCGGCGAGCCCGACGCCGCCCGCGGCACCGAGGACCAGCAGCGTCTGTCCTTTGGCCAATCCCCCGCGATCGGCGAGCGCGTGGATCGTGGTGGCATAGGTGAGGAGCAGCGCCGCCCCCTCGGCGAAGTCGCGCCCGTCGGGCAGGCGGTGGAGCTGCGCGGCGGGAACCGCGACCTTTTCGACCAGGCCGCCATTGCCGATCACCGCGATCACCCGGTCGCCCGGTGCCCAGCCGGTCACGCCCTCGCCGACCGCCTCGACCACGCCGGCGATCTCGCCGCCGGGGGCGAAGGGGCGGGGCGGCTTGAACTGGTACTTGTCCTCAATGATGAGGACGTCCGGATAGTTGATCGCGCAGGCGCGAACGGCGACGACGACTTGTCCGGGGCCGGGTGCCGGATCGGGCAGCTCGGCCAGTTCCAGAGTTTCAGGTCCGCCCGGCACCCTCGACAGCAACGCCCGCATTTCGGCTCCCTTCCGCGATCCACGGGCGACTCTCACGAACGGTCGCCTCGAAATTCGAAATCGCGGTATCTTTTGCCAGCGTGATGCCGATCTCGTCCAGCCCTTCCATCAGGCACTGTCGGCGAAAGGGATCCATGTCGAAGGGGAAGCGGTCTTGATAGGGGGTGGTGACGCTCATCGTCTCCAGATCGACGGTGACGGCCGCCCCCTCACGCGCCACCTCGACCAGCCGGTCGATCGCGTCCTGCGGCAAGACGACCGGGACGATGCCGTTCTTCACCGCATTGCCCGAGAAGATGTCCGAATAGCTCGGCGCGATCACGGCGCGAACGCCCATGTCGTCCAGTGCCCAGGCGGCATGTTCGCGGCTGGAGCCGCAGCCGAAATTCTCGCCCGCGATCAGGACCGGGCTACCGGCATATGCAGGGTCGTCGAACAAATTGCCCGGCTCACGTCGCAGCGCCTCGAACGCACCCTTGCCCAGCCCCTCTCGCGTGACGGTCTTCAGCCAGTGCGCGGGGATGATGATGTCGGTGTCGATATTCTTGGCACCGAAGGGATAGGCGCGCCCCTCGACGCGGGTGACGGCTCGCATGGTCAGTCGAGTTCCTTGGGGAAAGCGGGTAGGGCGGCAAGGTCGCGCGGATCGTGCTGGATGACGACGCGCGCCTTCAGGTTCTTGGCGATGCCTTCGAAGCGATCGTGGCTTGCCAGCGTCTCGGCCCGGCTGGCGTTGAAGGTGGGCACGCCGCGCACCGGGCGGTTCTCGCGGAAGTGATACTGGTCGCCGCTGATGAGCACCGCGCCGTTGCGCGCCGTCCTGACCAGCAGCGCCGAATGGCCGGGCGTGTGGCCGGGCATCGTCAGCATCATCACGCTGCCGTCGCCAAACACGTCGCGGTCGCCGGTGACGGGCGTCACCTTGGCGGGACCATCGGTCCAGGGCTTGAGCGCGGCGCGCTGCGGGTCGTCGCCTGCCATCGCCTGGACGGCCGCCCAGTCCTTTGCGCCGATCAGGAGGTTCGCGTCGGGAAAGGCGCGGGCGCCGCCGGTATGGTCGGCATGATAGTGGCTGATGCCGACATGGGTGACGTCGGCAGGGGTGAGGCCCAGCGCCTTCAACCGCTCCGCGATCGGCTGGCCGGCGGTCATCCGGTCGGGCGCACGTGCCGCCATCTCGGCCGAGAGGCCCGTATCCCAGAGCAGCACGCCCTTGGGGTGGCGGACGATGAAGCAGCCCGCGGCGAACTCGCGCCGCTCGCCAGCGAACAGCATGGTGTCGTTGAAGCGGCCAAGGTCGGGCTGGACCAGCCTGCCGCATTCGAAGGCGGACAGACGGACGCCGGAAGGGGCCTGTAGCGGCGCCGCGCCGATCGTGGCGGCGGCGATCAGGATGGCGGCGATCAGGCGCATGGCATCAATTCCCCTTTGAACCGGGGCGGATGTGCCAGCCATCGCTTCGTCTGTCACGCGTGGGCGTCAGCCCTCGGCGACTGTGCTCGCCTGCTGGACGGGCGCGTCGCCCTTGGTGCGGACCTTGCCCGATGAGGCATAGGCCGCGGCCAGACCGGACATTACGGTGCCCGCGATCAGCAGGACCATCACTCGACGCATACCAACGACCCTCCCCGGGCATGTCCCCGGCCATTATCCGCCCGCGACCAGATCGCGCACGTCGGTCAGCCGTCCCGTGACCGCCGCCGCCGCCGCCATCGCGGGCGAGACCAGGTGCGTTCGCGCCCCCGGTCCCTGGCGCCCTACGAAATTTCGGTTCGAGGTGGAAGCGCAACGTTCGCCCGCGGGCACCTTGTCGGGGTTCATCGCCAGGCACATCGAGCAGCCGGGCTCGCGCCATTCGAACCCCGCCTCGGTGAAGATGCGGTCGAGCCCCTCGGCCTCCGCCTGTCGCTTGACCAGGCCCGAGCCCGGGACGACCAGCGCCTGGCGGATGCGGTCGGCGATGCGGCGCCCTTCGACGACGGCGGCTGCGGCGCGCAGATCCTCGATGCGGCTGTTGGTGCAGCTGCCGATGAAGACGTGCTCGATCCCCACGTCTTGCATCCGCGTACCGGGGGTCAGGCCCATATAGTCGAGCGACTTGCGCGCGGCGGCCTGCTTGGACGGATCGGCGAAGCTCTCCGGCTCGGGCACGACGCCGGTGATCGGCACGACATCCTCAGGGCTGGTGCCCCAGGTGAGCGACGGCGCGATCTCGCTGCCGTCCAGCACGACGCGCGCGTCATAGCGGGCGCCGGGATCGGTCGGCAGCGTCCGCCAATAGGCGACGGCGCGGTCCCATGCCTCGCCCGTGGGCGCCATCGGCCGGCCCTTGAGGTAAGCGAAGGTCGTCTCGTCGGGCGCGATCAGGCCGGCGCGCGCGCCGCCTTCGATCGACATGTTGCTGACGGTCAGCCGCCCCTCGACCGACAGGCCGCGGATCACCTCGCCGGTATATTCGATGACATGGCCGGTACCGCCCGCCGCGCCGATGCGGCCGATGATCGCCAGGATCACGTCCTTGGCACTGACGCCGAAGCCGAGCGTGCCGTCGACGCGCACCTCCATCGTCTTCGATTGCTGGAGGAGCAATGTCTGCGTCGCGAGGACATGCTCGACCTCGCTCGTCCCGATCCCGAACGCGAGGGCGCCGAGCGCCCCGTGTGCCGAAGTATGGCTGTCGCCGCAGACGAGCGTCGTGCCGGGCAGGGTGAAGCCCTGTTCGGGGCCGACGACATGGACGATGCCCTGCTCTGCATCGGTCGCGCCGATGTAGCGGACGCCGAACTCGGCGGTGTTGCGCTCGAGCATGTCGAGCTGCTGCGCGCTTGCTGGATCGGCGATCGGCAGGCGCCGGCCGGCGGCATCGACGCGGGGCGTTGTCGGCAGGTTGTGATCGGGCACGGCCAGCGTCAGCTCGGGTCGGCGGACCGGGCGACCGGCGGCGCGCAGCCCGGCGAACGCCTGTGGGCTCGTCACCTCATGCACCAGGTGGCGGTCGATATAGATGAGGCAGGTGCCGTCGTCCCGGCGCTCGACCAGATGGTCGGCCCAGATCTTCTCGTAAAGGGTGAGGGGTTTGCTGGCCATGGCGCGCGCCTTTAACCTTTTGCTGCTGAATCGCAAGTCGCCGAGCAACTTTGTGTCGCGCTGGCGGACGCCCATTGGCTTGCGCTAGAGCCGCATCATGACCCGGATGACCGTCAATAACCAGCCGATCCAGTATGCGCTGTCGCCCGACACGCCGCTTGCCTATGCGCTGCGCGACGCGTCGAACCTGACCGGGACCAAGATCGGCTGCTCGACGGGGGAGTGCGGCGCCTGCACGGTCGACATCGACGGGCGCGCGGTGCGGTCGTGCACCGTCGCGATCGGCGCGATCGAAGGAAGCTTCGTCACCACTATCGAGGGCCTCGCCCGCGACCGCGACCATCCGGTGCAGCAGGCGTTCCTGGCCGCCAACGTGTCGCAATGCGGCTTTTGCATCCCCGGCATGGTGATGGCAGCGGCGGTCCTGATCCGCGAGGTGCGCGATCCCGACGAGGAGGCGATCCGGCGCGCGATGTCGCACCATTGCCGCTGCGGCATCCAGCCGCGCCTGGTCGACGCCGTCCGCCGGGCGGCCTCGATCGAGCGAGGGGACGAGACGGTCGCGCCCGTCGCGCCGCCGGGGACCGATGCCCGCGATGCGGCACGCGGCGTGCCCGCGCTGACCGCGCCGACTCGCCGTCCACAAAGCTGACGATTTGCTGTCAGCGCAATTCAGCAACCGCTCACCGCATCTGGCATAGTTCGTGTTGCATGCGGGGCGCTCCGGCTTGTCGGGCCCCCGCCGGAGGAATTCGAAGATGAAGCGTAAGTTGATGCTCGCGCTTGCCGCCGCCACCGCACTGTTGCCGGCCGCGGCCATCGCGCAGGACCAGGGCGGCGGGCGCGAGTGGCGCCGCGCCGACAATGGTGCGCGCGCCGCCGCCCGCGCCGAACGCCAGCGCGACAGCGGCGTGGCGCTCGGCGGGCGCCCCGACTTCCAGCGCAGCGAGCCACGCCCCGCCTTCCAACGGCCCGAGCGGCCGCAGGGCGACGGCGGCCGCCGCTTCGGCAATGTGCGCCCGGCGCCTGGTGTCGAGGCGGGTGCGCGCGTCGGCGGCTGGCGCCGTGACGGTGGTGCCGGTGTCCAGGCAGGCGCGGGCGCACAGGCGGGCGGCTGGCAGCGCCCCGATCGCCCGCGCGGCGATTGGCAGCGTGCCGATCAGCCGCGCGGCACCGATAACCCGCGTCGCGGCTTTGCCGGCCGGCCGGAAGGGCAACGTCCTGATCGCCCGCAATGGCAGGGACAGGCACCACAGGGCACCAGCCCCGGCCAGCCCGGCTGGCAGCGCCCCGGCGCCGCGGCCGAGCGCGACCGCTGGATCCAGCAACGCCAGGATCGTGCCGGCCGCGACTGGAACCGCGGGGACGGGCGTCCCGGCAACGCCGCCGATCGCGACCGCTTTCTGCGCGAGCGCCAGGAGCGCGTGGACCGCGATGGGCGCCGCGACGGCGATCGCCGCGGCCAGTGGAACCGGGGCGACCGGCGCTGGTATGGCGACAACAATTGGGGTCGCGATCGCGACCGCGGCGACTGGAACCGAAATCGCGGCGATCGGAGCGGCTGGAACGTCGGCGGCTACAATCGCGGCGGCTGGGACCGGGACTGGCGGCGTGACCAGCGGTACGACTGGCGCGGCTATCGCCAGTCGAACCGCAACCTGTATCGCCTGCCGCGCTATTATGCGCCGTCCGGCTATTATGGTGGCTATCGCCGGTTCGGGATCGGCTTCACATTGAGCAGCGTGCTGTTCGCGCCCGATTACTGGATCGACGATCCGTTCAGCTATCGCCTGCCCGATGCCGATGGGCCGTATCGCTGGGTGCGCTATTACAACGATGCGCTTTTGGTCGATCTGGAGACCGGCGAAGTCGTCGATGTCGAATACGACATCTTCTGGTAAGTGATGGCGAGAGGCCGGTGCGGGAACGCGCCGGCCTCTTGCTTTTTGGGCGGGCGGCGCGGCAGGAAAGCGGCATGGCAACCGCAGCGAAATCCCCCGGCGGCCCAAGCCCCGCGCGCCGCACCTTCGGCCTCAACACCGCGGCCAAGCTGGAGGCGAACCCGCGCGTCACCAAGGTGCCGCTGGAGGTCGCGCAGGTCTATTACGTGCTCGACTTCCTCACCGACGAGGAATGCGCGACGCTGATCCGCGTGATCGATTCCGGACGGCGGCCGTCAACGCTGCTCAGCCAGGCAAAGGACCCCGGCTTTCGCACGAGCGAGAGCTGCGACATGGACCGCTATTCGCCGCTCATTCAGCCGATCGACGAGCGCGTCGCCGACCTGCTCGGTATCGCGCCCGAACATGGCGAGACGATGCAGGGCCAGCGTTACGCCCCCGGCCAGCAGTTCCGCGCGCACCACGACTTCTTCCACGAAAGCGAGCCCTATTGGGCCGCGATGCAGACGCAGGGCGGGCAGCGCACCTGGACAGCGATGGCCTATCTCAACGAGGTCGAGGAGGGCGGGGCGACCTGGTTCCCGCACGCGGGCATCCGCATCCCGCCGCGCAAGCGGATGCTGCTGATCTGGAACAACATGAAGCTCGACGGCGCCCCCAACGAAGCGACGCTGCACGAGGGGATGGCGGTGGTCGAGGGCACCAAATACATCTTCACCAAGTGGTTCCGCGAAGGAAGGTGGCTGAAGGCGGCTTGAGTTCCTTCGCTGGAGGGGAGAGGTGCTGAGTTCCTCCCCCGGAGGGGGAGGGGGACCATGCAAAGCATGGTGGAGGGGTAGTCGCCGCACGCGCCCGGTCGCGAACTCGTCTCATGCGGCCACCTACCCCTCCACCGTTGCTGCGCAACGGTCCCCCTCCCCCGCCGGGGGAGGATTTAAGATTGCGCTGTTCGAATCCGGACGGGGACGCGGTCGATTGCGGACAGGCTGGTCGGCGAAATGCGCCAGTCGTTGGCGGAGCGGGTGGCGAACTTTGCGAAGTTTGCCTCGCCGGCATCGTGAAAGCCGCAGAAAACCGTCATTCACCGAACTTGGCACGGTCCTCGCAAAGCTCCGGACAAGCAGGCGCATCGCCTGAACTTGTAGGGAGAAGCACCATGACCATCCGTTCGATCGCCGCCACCACCGCCTTCGCCGCCCTCAGCCTGGTCGCCGGCACCACCTTCTGCGCCGGCGTCGCGAGCGCCGAGGAAGTCACCGCCGCCGCAAAGCCCGCCGCGGTCGCCGCCGACGAGAAGGTCTGCGCCAAGGTCCAGCTGACCGGCTCGCGCATCGCCCACAATGTCTGCCAGACGCGCGGCGAGTGGATCGCCCAGCAGGGCGTCGATCCGATCACGCTGCGCTGACCCGCCGTACCCCGGCGAAGGCCGGGGTCCAGTCGGGAAGGCCCGGATGGGACAGCCAACGAAGGTTGCCCAACTGGACCCCGGCCTTCGCCGGGGTACAACTGCCTAGCGGATGTTCTTCCGCTCGATCGTGAGGCGCGGGTCTCGGCAGAAGCCGCAGTCCGCGCCCACGAACTTTGCCGCCGCCGCCTTGTCGCCCCACAGGCGCCAGTCGAGCCAGGCGACCACCACCTCCGCCGCAACGCCGCCATTGGGCTGCATGTACGTGCCGCCATGGCCGACGGGGATGTTGACCACCGCGGCCGGGATGCCCGCGATCCGGCGGTAATCGTCCATGCCGTTGGCATAGGCGATGTCGCTCGGGCCCCCGAGGACGTAGAGCGCCGACCCGCGCAGCCGCGCGACCGCGTCTTTGCCCACCTCGATCCCGGTAATCCGGCTGCCGCCTTCGTTGAAGACGCCGCTGTTCATCACGACGATCGTCTTCACGCGGGGGTCGTCCGCGTTCATCAGCGCCTGAAGCCCGCCGCAGCTGAAGCCCGAAATGGCGATGCGCGACGTGTCGATGCGTCCGCGATAGGGGCTGTCCGCGCGGCCATTTTCCGCGACCGCCCAGTCGATTGCCGCCTTTAGCGAGGAAGCCGGAGTCTGTGCCGACAGCTGGCCCGGCGGGCGAGCGGTGGGCGCCTCCTTCCGGGCGGCCGGATCGGGGATCGTCCCCGGCGCGATCGCCAGATAGCCGTGCGAGGCGATGTCGAGCAGGTGGTTGCGCGAACTCGTCCCGTCCGCGCTGCACCCGCCATTGCCGAACACATAGACGCCGAGCTTGCGCTTGCCGAGCGCCGACAGGTCGCCGGGGCGATAGACGACATGGTCAGGCAGGTTCGCCGCCCGCTCGAATCTGGCGGGCCAGCGACCCGAGCCCGGCGTCGTCACCGGCTCGGGCTTGGGCGCCGCGTCCTGAGCGACCGCGGGCAAAGCGAGCATCATCAGCGATGCGGTCAGCAACCTCTTCATCTTTCTCCCCTTCACCCGTTGGCGCGGCGGCGCTCGTTCGATCCTAGCCAGTCGAGCACTTCGGCGCGATGCTCGTCGAGCCGCGGCGGTGGCTGATCGACGCGCGGTCCGTCTTCGCGCATTGAGAAGCCGGCGTTGACGATCTCGGCCGCCTCGTTGCCGCCGGGCAGTCCGGCGATGGTGACGGGCAGCTTGGCACCGCGCCCGGCCAGATGCGGCAGCATCGCCGCCTCGTCGACGCCGCGGACCATGCCGCAGGGAATGCCCTTGAGGCTCATCGCCTGCTCCCACTCGGCGGCGGGGCGGCGGCGAAGCTCGGCGTCGAGCTCGGCCTGCATGTCGGCGGCATTGGCACGGCGCAGGTCGGGGTCGCCGAACCGCGGGTCGGCCAGCCAGTCGGTGCGGTCGAGGAAGCGCGCCAGCGCCTCGAACTGCGCCTGCTGGACGACGCCCAGCGACACCAGCCGCCCGTCGCCGCATTCGAACAAGGCGGCCGTGGGCTGACCGCTATAGCCGACATTGCCCGTCCGCTCGAGCGGGGTGCCGGTGACGAGGAAGGGAACCACCGCGGAGGTCATGAACGCGATACTGGCGTCGAGCATCGCCACGTCGATGAACTCGCCCGCGCCGCCGCCACGCTCACGCCGGAGCAATGCCGCCAGGATCGCGAACGCCGCGGTCTGGCCGGTCAGCGTGTCGACGACGGGAAAGCCCACGCGCATCGGCGGGTCGCCGGGATTGCCGCCTAGGCTCATCATCCCGCTGGTCGCCTGGACGATGTTGTCGATCGCGGGCCAATCGCGCAGTGGTCCGGACTGGCCGTAGCCCGAGATCGAGCAATAGACGATCGACGGGTTGCGCGCGGCCACGTCCTCGTAACCGAGGCCCAGCCGCCCGATCACGCCCGGTCGAAAATTCTCGACCAGCACGTCGCATCGGTCGACGATGCCGCGCGCGAGCTCCAGCTCGTCGGGGTCCTTCAGGTCGAGCGCGATCGACTTCTTGCCGCAGTTCACGCCGATGAAGGCGGGCGCCATCCCGTCATAGGCGCGGTCGGCGCCGTAATAGCGCATCGCGTCGCCGCGGCCGGGGCTCTCGATCTTGATGACCTCGGCGCCGAGCAGCCGCAGCAGGTGCGTGGCGAACGGACCCGCCATGACATGCGTGAAGTCGGCAACGCGGATGCCGGCAAGCGGCTGGCTCATGCGATAGTCCCCCTGCACGCGACACGGCCCCCCGGCCCGATACTCGCCGCCGCAAGCCGTGCGGTCGGCATCCCGTCGATCCCAAGCCGCTGCAGCTTCTCGACATTGCGAAGCGTATCGCGGGTATAGACTTGGGCGAACCGCGCCTGGTCGGCCGCCGGGATCGTCGTGAACGCGACGCCCTCTTCCGCGGCAAGCTTGCGCCCGGCCTCCTGTTCGCGCCGGTTCTCGTCGGCAAGTGCGGCTTCCCAGACGGCAGTGCCTTCGCTCAGCACCTGGCGCACCTCCGGCGACAGCTCGGCCCAGCGCTTGTCGCTGATCGCGCGCGCGGGATAGGCGCCGCGCGGGATGTCGAGGCTGGCGAAATGCTTGGCGATCTCGGCCAGGTGCAGCGACTTGAACGTGTCCTCGGGCGCGATCACGCCGTCGATCACGCCCTTGGCCATCGCCGAATAGACGTCGCCCATCGGCATGTTGACGGGATCGGCGCCTAGCTCGCGCAGAACAGGCAGGAGCTCGCCCGGCGCGCGGATGCGCAGGCCGCGCAGGTCGGCGATCGAGCGCACGGGCCGGTCACGCGTGACGATCCCCGGCAGCACGCCGCCCTGGACCGCGAGAATGTGGAGGCCGGCAAGCTCGCCCTGGATCTGCGGGCTGGTCGCCGCCATGCAGCGATAGAGCGCGACCTGATCCTCGATCGCGCGAACGCCCGAATAGAGGCCGGTCTGGGTGCGCAGCAGATGCGCGCCGCCCTTCACATAGATCGGCGTGACGAGGCCGATATCGGCAACGCCGTGGCGAAGCTCGGTCATCGACTCTTCGGAGGAGAGGAGCCCCCCCGACCAGTTGGGGCGGATGCGGATGCGCCCACCCGATCGCTGCTCGACAAACTTCATCCACGCCTGGTCCGCGCGGCTGAACGGATGGC
This sequence comes from Sphingomonas sp. Y38-1Y, assembly GCF_032391395.1. NCBI lineage: Bacteria > Pseudomonadati > Pseudomonadota > Alphaproteobacteria > Sphingomonadales > Sphingomonadaceae > Sphingomonas > Sphingomonas sp. Y38-1Y. Next base: position 3,151,136 of record NZ_CP135916.1, on the reverse strand, counting down.
GCGGGCTGTAGGGAGAGGCATAGACCAGCTCGGTCACGCCCGGCGGCGCCGCACGGCCGCACCCGGCGAGCGCCAGCGCCGCGGCAAGGACTAGGCCCGCCCGCTTCATGCGAGGTCGGCCTCGCGAAGGAAGTCCTCGACCTGGCCGACGACGCGGTCATGGTCCCATTTGCTCGCATCGACCATGTCGGCATCGAGCGCGAGGACGGGCACGCCAGCTGCCCTGAGCGCGCGGATGGTGAGGTTGGTCCCCGATTGCGACAGCCGGTTGCGCGGGGGCATCAGCACGACCGCGGCGTCGATGCCGCACCGCTCCGCCTCGCTCACCATCCAGCCGTTCATCCAGGGCGGCAGGTGCAGCACCTCGTTCATCGAGCAGATGCGGCTGGCGAGCGCCTCCATCGGCTTGCCCTTCATCTCGCGGATATACTGCGGGCCGGCGAAGGGCATGTACATCGACCAGACGAACACCGCGCCCAGCCGCGCCTCCAGCGCCTGATAGAAGCCCGGATCGTGCCACAGTCCGGCGCCGATCCACATCAGGCGAATGCGCTCATTGTCGCTCGCCGCCGCGCCCGCGGCGACGCGCTCGGCAACCTCGTCGCGGAAGCGCTTGGCATGTGCCACCGCCCAGTCGGAACCGCGATGCCATTGCGGGATCATTGTGTTGGGCATCTGGTCGGTGATGCCGACGGGGCAGGGGCGGGCGGCGCCGATCATCGTCGCCGCTTCCGCAATATAGCCCTCTTGCTCGTTGATGCGGTGCATCAGCGCTTCGAGCCGGTCCATGTCGAAGCGGCGGCCGGTGCGCGCCTCCAGCACCGCGATCATCTCGTGCAGCTCGTCGACCATCAGCGCGATGCGGTCGGGCTGATAGACCCGCTCCCACTCGGTCCGCGAGGAGGCGAACCAGGCGGGGTCCTTGTCCTCCCAGGCGGGCGCCTCCATCGGGAAGAACTCGGTGCCGAGCGCCTCTGCCCAATGACCGAACACCCCCTGGATGCAATCGCAGGTGAGCCGTGCGACGAGCATCGTCGGCTTCGGCATCCCACCCCAGGGCGCGCTGGCCGGATCGTCGGCGAGCGTGCAGGCAAGGCCGAGCGAGCAGTATTTGCAGCTGTTCTCGGGATAGCCCTTGTCGGTCAGCGCCTTGAAATAGCGGCCGGACAGCTGCTTGGCGGAGATGTAGGCCGACCACCACTGGTTGCTGACGATGGGGATGTCCATCGCGTGGAAGATCTCGTGCGGGGTATCCGCCTGCGCGACGACGAAGGGCTCGCCCTCGTCCACCACGCGCCGCTTGAGGTCGGCGCCGAACGCCTTTTGATAGGCGGTGGCGTCGGCGGTGCAGGCGAGCAGCTTGCGGCTGCGCTGGCCGGTGGCTGCGGTGGTCATCGGAACAGTCCTTCGGCCATCAGGCTTTCGAAGCGGTCGGGCGCCATGCCGGCAAGATCCACCGCAATGTCGCGCGCATGTTCGCCGATCGCGGGCGCGCGGAAGGGTTCGGGCTTGTCGCGCGAGAAGTCGATCGGCGTGCGGACATGGCCGAAAGCCCCAAGCGCGGGATGGGGGAGCGTCACCAGCGCGCCGCGTGCGGCAAGCTGCGGATCGACCATCAACTCCTCGATATCCTGCACGACGCCGGCGGCGAGACCGAGCTGCTGGAGCTGGTCGGTAAGCGCATGCGCCTCCTGAACGGCGGTCCAGGCGGCGATGTCCTCGCCGCCCGCCAGGCCGGTGAGCGTCCGCCATTCGGCTTCGTCCCGCGCGCCGATCGCGATCCAGCGATCCTCGCCGATCGTCGGATAGACGTCCTGCGCGTACCAATCGGGGTCGGCATTGCCCATGCGGTGCGGCGGCGTACCGCGCTGTTCGGCCATCAAGGCGCCGCGCATCTGCTCGACGCAAATCTCGTACATCGACGCGTCGATGTGGCAGCCGGGGCCGCCTTCGCGCCGGCGGGCGAGTGCGGCGGCGACGCTGGCGGCCATGACGAAGGGGACGATGACGTCGCCATAAGGCACCGCCCCCGGCACGACGGGATCGCGATCGGGCCAGCCGGTCAGCGCGGTGCGGCCGGACAGTGCGCCGCCCGTCCCGTCGACGCCCCATTCGTGCGCGAGCGGCCCGGTCTGGCCATAGACGCTGCCCGACACCATCACGATGCCCGGATTGCGCGCGGCGATCGCGTCATAGTCGAGGCCGAGCTTGGCCATCGTGCCCGGCGAGAAATTCTCGACCACCACGTCGGCCCAGTCGATCAGCGGCCCCAGCACCTCCATCGCCTCGGGCCGCTTGGCGTCGAGCGCCAGACTGTGCTTCGAGCTGTTGAGGTGCGCGAACCACGGCTTGTCGTCGAAGCTGTCGGCGCGCGAGGCGGCGACCTGGACGTCGATGCGCGACAGGCACGGGCGGGTGCGGCTTTCAACCTTCACCACCTCGGCCCCCAGATCGCCGAGCGTCTTCGACGTGATCGACCCGACCAGCGCCCAGGAGAAATCGAGCACGCGAACGCCCGCGAGCGGGCCGGGGCGCGTTGCCTCTGCGGCCGGGCGAACGGCTGCGGCGGGACCGTCGCGGAGCGCGACATAGCGGCGCGGCAGCTTGGCCCCCGCTTCCTCGGTCCAGAAGTCGCGAGCAGCGAGATGCGGATCGGCGAGCACATCGGCGGGCATCGCGACGACACAGGCGTTGATCCCGCGGCGGCGGCCCTCGGTCGCGATCTCCGCCTTGGTGCGGGTCGAGAAGAACGCCTCGATCGCCGCCTCCCAGGTGGCGCGGATCGCAGGGTCGAGCGTCGAGCGGTTGTACTTCAGCCAATCGGTGCCGGCGAGCGGGTTGGGCATCCCGACCTCGTCGATCCAGTCCGACAGCCCCTGATTGGCGGGCGCGCCGAAGCGGCCGGTCATCAGCGAATGGAAGCAATGCCCGTCGGCAAGCGGCCAGATGCACCGCACCGTCGCGCGGCCATAGTTGAGCGCGCCGCCGCTCCGCGCCAGCTTGCGCTGGTCGAACTGCCAACTGACGATCGAGCTGACGCCGCGGTTGAACGCCGCCTCCTGCACCGACACGTCGACATGCTGGCCGTGACCGTGCGCGACCCGTGCATGATGGGCCGCCATCGCGCCCGCCGCGGCGATCATCTCGGCATGGAAGCCGCAGGCGTCGAGCGCTTCTTTGACCGGCCGGCGGTAGGGATTGCCGGTCAGGCGCAGCGTGCCGCCCATCGCCGAGGCGACGAGCTCGCTGCCGCGCCAGTCGCGGCGCGGGCCGTGGCTGCCGAAGGGGGTGACGGAGACGTGGACGAGAGCGGGCAACTCGCGTTCGATCCGATCGCGCGGCCAGCCGATCGCGGCGGCGGTGTCGGGACCGGCATCGTCGATCAGGAAATCGGCGTCCTCAAGCCGCTCGGTCGACTCGGCACCCAGCGACTGGAGGTAGCGCCACAGCGGACGCCCCTCCATCGTGCCGAGCGCGAGCACGCGGCGGCCGGCGAGCAACGTCATCAGGTCAGTCCTTCGAGAAAGCGGGCGATCGTGTCGCCGGCACCGTCGCGGCCATGCCAGGCGCGGCGCGTGAGAATGAGGTGCGGGATGCCGGCGGCATCGAGCGCGGCCGCCTGGGCGGGAAGGTGCCAGGACAGCGCCTCCTCCTCCTCGATCAGCCACAGGATGACGGCGTCTGCCTTCGCCTCCCGAGCGGCGGTGACGATGTGCGCAGCGCGGTCGCCGAAGCCGCGCTTGGCGGCCGAGGCGGCGCGCGCATGCGCGGCGATGGCGGCGGCGGGGTCGCTCGCGTCGCCGATCGGCGCGCCGAGCCGGGCGAGCGAGAGCGGGTGATCCTCCGCGACGATCGCCCAGCCGGTCGCATCGACCGCGGCATGGAGCGTGTCGTCGGCGGGTGCCGATCCGGCGAGGAGCACACGTCCGGTCGCGGCGGTGCCGGCCTCGGGCAGCGGCAGGTCCTCGACCGGCGCATAGAGGCTGGCGCGGGCAAGGCGTTCGTAGCGGGCGCCGTCGCCGACGCGCGAGGCCTGTGCCGCGGCGAGCCACTCGCGGCGGTGGTCGGCGTTGACGATGCCTTCCGCAAGACCGGCGTCATCCACGCCGAGCTGCTCCGCCAGCTTGCGGACCGCGCGTGCGGCGTGCGCTTCGCTCGACGGCCGTGGGATGAATGCGGCGTCCCAGATCAGCGGGCGTGGCCCCTTGAGCTCGCCGACACGCTGGAGTTCGCAGATATAGTAATAGAGCCGCTGCGCACTGTCGTCGCCGCGGCCGAACACCACCGCTTCCATGAAGTCATAGGCGCCGTCGGCCCAATCCTCGATCATCGCCCAGACATGCGGACCGAAGCTTGGCTCCACCCATTGCTGCGATCGTTCGCTGGGTTCGGCGACACGCCAGGGCAGATGGACGGCGGTGAGGCCGGGCGCGGCGAGCACGTCGGCGGGCACGTCGCCGACGAAGCCGATCGCTCGCGGCGCCTTGCGCGCGTGCGCCATCGGATCGGCGAGGATCGCCGCGACCGCGGTGTCTAGCTCAGCCATTGCGGCAGGCCCAGGGCGATGACGGGGAACAGGATCAGCAGCAGCAAATGGATGAGGTCCGACACGAGGAAGGGCATGACGCCGCGGAAGATGCGGCCGATCGGCACGTCGCCGGCGATCCGCTGGATGACATAGAGGTTCATGCCGATCGGCGGGTGGACGAACCCGATCTCCATCGCGCGGACGAGGAAGATGCCGAACCAGATCGGCGACAGTCCCAGGCTGGTGACGATCGGCAGCAGGATCGGCGTCGTCAGCAGCATCAGCGCCAGCCCGTCGAGGACAGAGCCGAGCAGGAGCAGCAGCACCGCCATGATGATGAGCGTCATCGTCGGCCCACCGCCCGCCGACTTGACCGCATCGCCCAGCGAGTCGGCCAATCCGGTGGCGCTGACGAACACCGAGAAGATCAACGCGCCGACGACGACGATGTAGATGAGCCCGCTGGTGCGCAGCGTCTCCTCCATCGCGGTGCGCATCGATGCCCAGGTGAGACGGCGGCGAAAGGCCGAGATGGCGATGGCGCCGGCGACGCCGATCGACGCGGCCTCGGTCGGGGTGAACCAGCCGATCGCGATGCCGCCGATCACGAGCGCGATCAGCGCGAGCACGTCGGCGACACGCGCGAGCGCGGCCCAGCGCTGCGGCCAGGGCACGCGCTCGCTGGGCGGGGCGAGGTCGGGCTTCCAGCGGACGATCAGCGCGATGACGAGGAGGTAGAAGAGGAACTGGGTAATGCCGGGGATCAGCGCGGCGGTGAACAGCGTGCCGATCGACTGTTCGGCGATGATGCCGAACACGATGAGCGCGCCCGAGGGCGGGATCATCTGGCCGAGCGTCCCACCCGCCGCGACGCTGCCCGTCGCCAGCGCATCCGAATAGCCACGCCGCCGCATCTCCGGCAGCGCGACCAGACCGATGGTCGCGGCGGTGGCGAGGCTCGATCCGTTGATCGCGCTGAACGCCGCGCAGCCGCCGACCGATGCGGAGGCAAGGCCGCCGCGGCGATGCCCGATCAACGACGCGGCGGCGTCGAACAGGTCGCGACTGGCATTGGCCGAGAAGCACAGATGCGCCATCAGGAGGAACAGCGGCAGCGTGCCGAGCTCGTAGCTGGTCGCGGCATGAAGGAGCGTCACGCTCGACTTGATGAGCGCCGGCTCCAGTCCGCCGAGCACGATCGCGAGGCCCGCGACGCCGACGAGGCCCAGCGAAGCCCCGATCGGCACCCCCGCGAGCAGCAGGAGGAACAGGATCGCGACCCCGGCCATGCCGGTCGCGGGGGTGGCGAAGCTCATCATCGGCGCACCCGCCCGATCGCCTGCGCGGCAAAGATCGCGGCGACCGTCAGCGTCGCGGCGACGAGCACGAAGCGGAGCGGCGCATAGGGGATGTGGAGCAACTCGCTCTCCTCATGTCCGCCCATCATGTCCGCCGCGACCCAGCCACTGCCGATCGCGAGCGCGAGGAAGAACAGCGCCGACAGCGCGGCGGCCACGCGCAGGACCACGCCCTTCGCGCCGGGCGACAGCCGATCGACGACGAGATGGACGACCGCATGCGACCGCGCGATCGTGGCGACGATCATCCCGGCGCTCGCCGACACGACAACCGCGGCCTGGACGAGCTCGATCGAGCCGAGCAGCGGCAGCTTGATGTGCCGGCCGATGACGGAAACTACGTCGACCGCCATCGCGAACAGCAGCGCGACGCCGCCGACGATGCTGAGCAGGCGGACGGTGGGGTGGTGGGCGCGGGATCGGCGTTCATGCCGCACCCTCCAGCAACAGCGGGGCAGGGGGCAAGCCTGCCTCTCGCCCAATCGCGGCGACATAGTCGTGAATTTCGACAGCGCGCGCACCCGTCGCCAACACCGGTCGGCCGGGCGGTAGCACGTCGACGGCGATCATGCCGGTGCGCAGCGTCCCGTCCGCCTCGATCTCGACCGTCCCTAACATCGCGTTGACCGCTTGGGGGTGAAAGGGGGCAAGGGGATAGGCGGGGTCGGGCTCGAACCCGAACAGCCGCTTGCGCCGCTCCGCCCATTCGGCGCGGGCGGGATGGTCCTGATCGGGCGACAGCGCGCGCGTGACGACGCAGGCGTTGCCGAGGCCATGGAAGATCGGCTTGCCGCGATAAAGCTCGATCCCGCGGACGATGTGCGCGTGGTGCGCGGCGACGATGTCGGCGCCTGCATCGATCGCGGCGTGTGCGACCGGCCGCTCATAGGGGGCGAGCCGCGCGGGTGTGTGGACGATCCCCTTGTGCAGCGCCACGACGATCAGGTCGGCCTCGCGGCGGAGCGCGGCAATATCGGCAGCGAGGATCTCGGTCGCTTCCAACGTCAGTTGGACGAGATCGGCGGCGGGGGCGACCGGCGATCCGTCAGACGTGGCAATCGGCAGCGATGCGAAGCCCGCGCAATCGGCGGTCGCGACGCCCGCTGCCGGCCCCACGCAGTTGTAGCTCAGGAAACCGATGCGCCAGCCCTTGCGCTCGATGACCGCGGGCGCGCGGGCGGCGGTCAGGGTCGCGCCGGCGCCGGCATGGGCGATACCGCTCGCATCCAGGCCGGCGATCGTGTCGGCGATCCCCGCCGCGCCGCAATCGGCCATGTGGTTGCCCGCGAGCGAGACCATGTCGATGCCCGCCCGCGCGATTGCGGACAGGTGCGCAGGGTCGGCGCCGGGCGCCGGCACGTCGCCGTCGAACGAGGAGGGCGCATGGGTATGCGGGACTTCCAGATGCGCGATGCTGAGGTCGGCGCGTTGGAACGCCGGCGCGATCCCCGACAGCCAGTGATCGGGATCGGGTTCGTCGAGCACGAGGTCGCCGGCCAGTACCAGCTTCAGCCTCTCGCGTGCCTCGCCTGTCGCCACCATCCGCTCCCGCCCTGCGTGCTTCCCCTTGCATGACAAAGGGCGCCGCTGCTCTACTGACGGCAGCGCTAAAGATCACAGGTTTGAGCGTCAACCATTTTGTTGACAATCCTGTCGACCTAGCTCATCACGCTGCCCGACGCCGCTTTTTCGCGGCACGACGACCCGCGCCAACGCGGGCAAGTTCGGGATGGAGAGCGATGCTGGGCCTGTCGAGCCGGAACGCCACGCTTGCCGCGCTGCTGGTTGCCGCGCCGGTGCTTGCGGCTGCGCAGGAGGCGCCGCCGCGCTATTCCGAAGTCGTGCGAAGCTCGCGCTATATCGCCGTGCGCGACGGCACGCGGCTGGCGATGCATGTCTATCGCCCCGCGGTGAATGGGCGTCCGGTGGCGGAGAAGCTGCCCGTCATCTTTGCCTTCACCCCCTATCGCGGGCGCTTCCGCGACAAGGACGGCAAGATCGTCGAGACCGCACAGTCGGCCGAGCTCGGGCTGAAGGGCATGACCGACCACGGATATGTCGTCGCGGTCGCCGACATTCGCGGCAAGGGCGCTTCGTTCGGTCGTCGCCGCGGCATGCAGGATCGGACCGAGGCGCAGGACGGCCGCGATCTGGTGGAATGGCTGGCGGCGCAGCCCTGGTCCAGCGGCAAGGTCGGAATGACCGGCTGCTCGTATTTGGGGGGCACTACGGTCCAGACCGCCAGCACCGCGCCGCCGCATTTGAAGGCGGTGTTCGCGGGCGCCAGCGATTTCGACAAATACGAGTTCGTGCGCGCGGGCGGCATCACCGGCCAGTTCAACACTCGGCCCGAAGACCCGCTGTCGGTCGATCTCGCGACACTGCCGCTCGACGAGGACAAGGACGGCAGCCTGCTCAAGGCCGCGGTCGCTCAGCATGCCGCCAACGATCCGATGGCGCTTCTCTGGAACACCATGCCCCATCGCGACAGCGTGTCGCGCTATACGCAGACGCGCTTCTGGGAAGAGGTGGGGCCGTACACCTATCTCGACACGCTCAAGCGCTCGGGCATCGCCTTCTACAATTGGGCGACCTGGCATGACGAGCCCGCGGCGCAGGTCATCATCGCCGCCGCGAACCTCAACGGGCGACTCCTCATGGGCCCCGGCAGCCATTGCGAGCCGCCGCCGGGCGTCGATCTGGGCCAGGTCCAGCGCGCCTTCTTCGACAAGCATCTGAAGGGGCTCGACAGCGGCATCGACCGCACCAAGCGCTATCGCTGGTGGGTGCTCGACGCGCCGGAGGCGGAGCGTTGGGTGGAGAGCGACACGCTGCCCGGCGTTGGCGTGACGCGGACCGCGCTCTATGCCGTCGGCGGCAAGAGTGGGACGGTGCGGTCGGCCAATGACGGCATGCTCGGCATGGGCGCAGGCGCTGCCGGCCGCGACGCCTTCACCACCGACTATGATGTGGCGAGCAAGGAATATTTCCCCTTCTGGCCCGCGGTGCTGGACGAAAAGGGGCTGACCTACACCAGTCCGCCGCTCGCCGCCGACGTCACCGTCACCGGTTTCCCGATCGCGCATGTCCGCGTGTCGAGCGACCAGCCCGCGGGCAACGTCTTCGTGTTCCTTGAGGAGGTCGCGCCGGACGGGAAGGCCGAGAACGTCGCCTTCGGTCGCCTGGCGCTCGCCAATCGCAAGCTGTCGAAGGCGCCCTACGACACGCTTGGCCTGCCCTGGCATTCGGGGCGACAGGCGGACGTCATGCCGGTGAAGCCGGGTGAGGCATACGATCTCGCCATCGCGCTGTCGCCCACGGCCAAGCGGTTCCGGGCCGGTCATCGCCTGCGCTTCTCGATCCGCGGCGCCGATCCGCGCCAGCGCAACATCGCCGAGATCGAGCGCAAGCCCGCCGAGACGATGACGATCGAGCGCGGACGCGCCACCCGCGTCGAGGTGCCGGCGCTGCAGCCGATCCGCTTCGCGACCACGAAATAAGACGAGGGGAGAGACACATGCGAGATCTGAAGGGAATGCCGGCCGCGCTCCGGCTCGGAACGGCGGCGATCGCGATGCTGGCGGCCATGCCCGCGCTCGCGCAGGAAGCGGTGCCGGACGAGGCGGAGAACACCTCGACCGAGCCCGCGCCCCAGCGGGAAGCGTCGCCCAATGACGGCGAGATCGTCGTCACCGGCACGCGCATCCGCGGCGTGGCGGCGGCAGGATCGCCGCAGCTGACGCTCGACCGCGGCGCAATCCGTGCGTCGAGCGCGGTCACCACCGACCGCCTGCTGCGTGAACTGCCGCAGGTATTCGACCTGGGCGTCTCCGAAAACTCGCGCGGCCAGTCGGGCGGCAACAGCAACATCACCTATGGCAACAGCGTCAACCTGCGCGGCATCGGCCCCTATGCGACGCTGCTGCTGGTCGACGGGCACCGGGTCGTCGGCAACAGCCGCTCGGCCGACCCGTCGATCATCCCGACGCTGGCGCTGGAGCGGGTCGAGGTCGTCGCCGACGGTTCGTCCGCCATCTATGGGTCGGATGCGGTGGCGGGCGTCGTCAACCTGATCCCGCGCCGCTCGCTCGACGGGATCGAGGCGTTGGCGCGGATGGGCGTTGCCGACAATTTCCACGAGGAGCAGTACGGCATCGCGCTCGGCAAGCGCTGGACCGGCGGCCAGGCGATGCTCGCCTATGAGCGCGTCTATCGCTCCAACCTGTCGGGCGACGATCGCGACTTCTTCACCAGCGACCAGCGCCGCTTCGGCGGCCGCGACTATCGCGTCCAGGAATGCACGCCCGGCAACATCGTCGCGGGCGGCGTCAGCTATGCGATCCCGCAGGGCGGCGTCACCCCGGCCAATGCGGGCGCTCTGGTCGCCGGCACGGCCAATCGCTGCGAGGCTGCCGCAGGTCAGGACCTGTTCCCGCAGACCGACTATCACAGCGTGGCGGGCACGTTCAGCCAGGACATCACCGACTGGCTGACGGTGCTGGCGGACGGCTATTTCTCGCACCGGGAGTTCTTCCGGAACCCGGCCTATGCGGTCGGCACGCTGACGGTGCCCAACACCAACGCCTTCTTCGTCGCGCCGCCGGGGACCAACCCCAGTTCGGTGCAGGTGCGCTACAACTTCGCCGACGATCTGGAGCGCGACGCCTCGTTCGGCTTTACCGAGACGTGGCAGGTGACAGGCGGCCTCCGCGTCAAGCTGCCCTGGGACTGGCGCCTCAACGCGCAGGTCAGCCACGGCAAGACGCGCGACATCTCCGACAGCCGCAACGGCATCAACAACGCCGCCTTGAACGCCGCGCTGGCCAGCAGCAACCCGGCAACGGCGTTCGATCCGTTTGGCCTCGGCCGGACCAGCCAAGCGGTGCTCGACGCAATCTCGGACCAGGTGTTCTACGCGCCGACGTTCAACAAGCTGACCGTCTATCAGGCCAATCTGGATGGTCCGCTGTTCAAGCTGGGCGGCAACGACATCCGCTTCGCCGCGGGCTATGAACGGCAGGAGATCGTCACTGACCTGGGTAGCCAGCGCGGCGCGCCGACTTCGGCGCTCACCTTCCGGACGTTTGATCGTCAGGTCGACAGCTTCTATGGCGAGCTCAACGTGCCGATCTTCGGCGCGGCCAACGCGACGCCGGGCTTCGAGCGGCTGATCCTGAATGCCGCGATCCGCCACGACCGCTACAGCGACGTCGGTTCGACAACCAATCCGAAGTTCGGCGCGATCTGGTCGCCGGTGCGCGGGCTCACCTTCCGCGGCAGCTATGGCACGTCGTTCCGCGCACCGATCTTCTCGCAGATCTATGGCAATTCGAACGCGTTGTTCGTTCAGCGCTATGTCGACCCGACGCAGGGTTCGGCGCTGGTGACGGGGCTTGCCCGTTCGGGGCCGAACCTGGACCTGGGGCCGGAGGAAGCGACGACCTGGACCGTGGGTGCCGATTGGGAGCCCGCGCCCAATGCCAAGCTCAGCCTCACCTATTTTGACGTCCTGTATGAGGGGCAGGTCGCGGGCTATCTCTCCGACCTGACTCTGCTCGGCAACGAGGCGGACTTCGCCGGCACCGGCATCATCTTCCGCGGCGAGGCGGCAGCGGCGGAGGTCGCGCGGCTGACGGGCTCGGGCATCCCGATCCTGGGCGTGCCGCCGTCGCCGGTCACGCTCTATATCGACGGGCGCAACTTCAACCTGGGCCGTTCGACGACCAAGGGTATCGACTTCCAGGCGATGTACCGGCTGGAGACCGCGGGCGCGGGGGCGTTCACGCTCAACGCCAACGGCACCTATCTGACCGAATACAAGCTGTCGGTGACGCCCGACGGGGTCGCCCGCGACCGACGCAACACGATCTTCAACCCGCTCACTTTCCGCGCCCGCGGATCGGTGGTCTGGGATCTGGACGACGTCAGCGCCCGGCTTCAGGTCACGCATGTCGGCGGATACGAGAACATCCTCATCACGCCGGTGGAGGACGTGAAGTCGTTCACCACCTTTGATCTCGGCGTCAATTTCGTCGTCGGCGACCCCCAGGCGTCGGGCTTCTTCGACAACGGCTTCACCTTCGGGATCGAGGCGGTGAACTTGTTCGACCGCAAGCCGCCCTATGTGAACCTCGCGCCCTCCGGCAACGGCAGCGGCGGGTATGATGCGACCGTCGCCAACCCGATCGGTCGCCTCATCTCGGTGAGCCTGCGCAAGACCTGGTGACCGCCAAGCCGTTCAGGGACTTCCCCAACTTGACCCCGGCCATCGTGCCGGGGTTTTTCTTGCCTCTGTTCCCCGGCGAAGGCCGGGGGCCGGTTGAGGCACGTTTCGGTTAGACGTTGAGCTACGCAGCACGGGCCTTCCCAACTGGACCCCGGCCTTCGCCGGGGAACAAGCTAGGAATGGGTGACCGAACGAGTGACCCCTACCGGTGGAATTCGGTGTCGAGCGCGCTCAGCGCGTCGAGGCCTTCGGCGATGTGGTCGCGCATCAGGCGCTCGGCGGCATCGGCATCGTTCGCCAGGATCGCCGCGGTGATGCGCCGGTGGCCGGCATTGGCAAGGTCGATGCGGTCAGAGGCGTAGAAGCTCTGGAACAGCAGGCGATAGAGCGGGACGCGCAGCCGCTCCAGGAAGCCGCGGATATATTCGTTGTCGGCGCCGTCGATGATGAGGCGATGCCATTCGTCGTTGAGCGCGGCGAACTGCTCGTGGTTGGCGCCGTGCTCGCAGCCGTTCAGCGCCTCCTGCAGGTCGCCGAGCTGTGCCTTCAGCTCGGGTGAGCCGAACGCTGCGAAGTCGTGCGCCGCCATCCCCTCGAGCGCCATGCGCGCGCGATAGATCTGGCGCAGCTCGTCAATGCCGAAGCGCTTGACCGAGGCGCCGCGAAACTCCTCGATAACGAGCAGGCCTTCGGACTCGAGCCGCTGCATCGCCTCGCGCACGCGGCTGCGCGACGCGCCCGTCTCGCGGATCACGTCCGCCTCGATCAGACGCTGTCCGGGGACGAAGCGGCCACGGCGGATCCGGTCGCGCAGCCACTCGACGACGTCACGCGAACTCACCGCCTCACTGCGGGCCGACAGGGATGAAGCTTCCTCCATCGGCCCACAATGTCACGATCGGCGCCGCCCAAGCAAGCGCGGGCGGCGGACCGTCGGGTTCAGGTCGTCAGCAGGATGCGCCGTGCGGCGCCCTCCGGGTCGTCGACCATGCGACAGCGATTGTCGAACACCATCGTCTGGCATCGTACCGGATCGGTCGGCGCCCAGGCGAGGCCCGGCTGGCTGGGATTGCCGGTCCGCGCGAAATTGGCGAATGATCGCGCGCACTTGGTCGCCAGCGCGCGCGCCTCCCGCGTGTCGCCCGTCCCCTGCTCGCAGCGCTTGGTATTGTCGAAGAAGAAGGCGAGCTCGGCGGTGTGCCACGCACCGGCAAACCCGTCGAGCTGCGGCGACTGCCACTGGAAATGATACTGATAGACGGGCGCACCGCCCTTTTCGTGCTTCAGGCGGACCATGCGCTGGACGTTGTTGCGCATGGTGAGTCCCTGCACGCCGTAGCTCAGCGTCCGGATCGCTTTCTCCGGATGAGCCTTCTTCATCGCGTCGACCAGCGCGCCCGCGCGCGTTTCGCCCATCGACTGCGCGAGTTGGGCGCGCCATTCGGCCTCGGTCGGGTTCTGGCTAAAGCGCATGCCCTCCTCGCTGGTCCCGCCGATCACGACGGGGACGCTGCGCGACGCATCGGGCGCGGCGTCGTAGTAGCTGCGCAGCGTAATCGAGCGACCGTCCATCGTCGGACCCCAGCCGACCCGCGGCGTGACCGGCGGTGGGCCGCCGGGGCCGGGAAGCCCGCGATTGGGCCCGTTGATCTCCCCCGCCACCGCACTGCCGACCTCGTTGAGCTTGGCCCACTCCATCTTCTGGAGCGCCTCGATCGCGCGGCGGCCGCTGCCGATGTCGAGCCGCTTGATGACGGCGCGGGCGAACTCGCGCGACTGGTCGCCGCTCGGGATGTTGCCGCCGCCGCCCGACATGACGATCGCGCGGCCGAACTGGCCTTTGGCGCTCTCCATGCCGAGCAGCGTCGTCACCTTGGACCCGCCGCCCGACTGGCCATAGATCATCACCTTGTCGGGATCGCCGCCGAACGAAGCGATGTTCTCCTGCACCCAGGCGAGCGCGGCGGTCAGGTCGGTCATCCCGACATTGACGCTGTCGGCATAGGGATCGCCGCCAAGCTCCGACACATCGAAGAAGCCGAGCACGTTGAGGCGGTGGTTGACCGACACCTGCACGACGTCGTGGTTGCGCGCCATCTGCGCACCCTCGTGGCTCGGCAGCTCATAGGCCGAGCCGAAGGCGAAGCCGCCGCCGTGAAAATAGACCATCACCGGGCGGTTGCCGGTAAGGGCAGGGGTCCAGACGTTGAGCTTCAGCATGTCCTCGCCGAGGAAGCCGTCGTCCCAGTCCTGTAGGAAGGTGTGCTCGATCGCGCGAAAGTTGTGGAGCCCCTGCGGGCAGTTGGCGCCATAGGTGAGCGCCATGTACGGATCGGTCCAGGGCTTTGGCGCCTTGGCTGGCAGCCAGCGATTGGCGCCGCCCGTGTCGTCGCCGTAAGGGATGCCCTTGAAGTGGTAGACGTCGCCCGCGATGAAGCCGCGGACGGGGCCGTAGCGGGTGCGGGCGATCGCGTTGCGGGGGGTGGAGGCGCCGCCCGGGCCGCTGTGCGCGCCGACCTTGACGCTGTCCGACGCCTCGGCGACGCCGGCGTTCGCGAGCAGCAGGCCAGCCGGCGCCGCGCCGAGCAATGCCCGCCGATCGAGGTTCATGCCCGTCCGCTTCATCCATCCTCTCCCGTTGCTATCCTATAGGATCAGCATGGCAGATGCGGGGGTGGGGCGCTAGGTTTGTGTCGGAGTAAATACCCGTTCTATCGTCACCCCGGACTTGTTCCGGGGTCCACGGACCCGCGAACTCAGCGGCGGCTTGGCTTGCGGAAAGGTGGACCCCGGAACAAGTCCGGGGTGACGAACAAGGGTGAGTGCTCCCGCGCAGGCGGGAGCACGGGTGCGTTGGTGGCTAATCTCAGATCGGGTAGTGCCCGGGCTCGGTCTCGATCGTGATCCAGCGCAGCTCGGTGAAGGCGTCGATGCCCGCGCGACCACCGAAGCGGCCATAGCCCGAAGCCTTGACGCCGCCGAACGGCATCTGCGCCTCGTCGTGCACGGTCGGACCGTTGACGTGGCAGATGCCCGACTTGATCCGCTTGGCGACGCGAAGGCCGCGCGCGGTGTCGCGCGTGAAGACCGAGGCGGACAGGCCGTATTCGGTGTCATTGGCAAGCTCGATCGCATGCGCCTCGTCACGCGCGCGGATTACGCCGACGACGGGGCCGAAGCTCTCGTCGCGGAACAGCTTCATCTCCGGCGTCACCTTGTCGATGACGTGCGCGGGCATCAGCACGCCGTTCGCCTCGCCGCCATTGACCTGGACCGCGCCCGCACCGACCGCATCGGCGATCAGGCTGCGGACATGGTCTACGGTCTTGGCGTCGACGACGGCGCCGAGCGGGGTCTTGCCCTCACGCGGGTCGCCGACCGGCATCGTCCCGACCTTGGCGGCGAACTTCTCGACAAAGGCGTCGGCCACGGCATCGACGACGATGATCCGCTCGGTCGACATGCAGATCTGGCCCTGGTTCATGAACGCGCCGAACGCCGCGGCCTTGACCGCCTCGTCCAGGTCCGCGTCGTCGAGGACGATCAGCGGCGCCTTGCCGCCCAGTTCGAGCAGCACCGGCTTCAGATGCTCGGCCGCGCGCTTGGCAATGATGCGCCCCACCGCGGTCGAGCCGGTAAAGTTGATGCGGCGCACATGCGGGTTGTCGATCAGCGCGCCGACGATCTCGCCCGCATCGGCGGGAGCGTTGGTGACGATCTGGACGACGCCCGCCGGCAGTGCCTCGGCAAACGCCTCTGCGATCAGCGAGTGGGTGCGCGGGCACTGCTCGCTCGCCTTGAGGACGACGGTGTTGCCGCAGGCGAGCGGCACGGCGATCGCGCGCACGCCCAGGATGATCGGTGCGTTCCAGGGCGCGATGCCGAGCATCACGCCGACGGGCTCGCGGATCGCCATCGCGATGCAGCCCGGCTTGTCGGAGGGGATGACTTCGCCGCCGATCTGCGTCGTCAGCGCGGCCGCCTCGCGCACCATGCCGACCGCGAGCATCAGGTTGAAGCGGGCCCAGCCCTCGGTCGCGCCGATCTCGCCCATCATCGCGTCGACAAAGGCGTCGGCCTTGCCCGCGAGCGCGTCGGCGGCCTTGGTCAGTGCCGCGCGGCGGGCGTTGGGGCCGAGTGCGCTCCAGGCGGGGAAGGCGGCCGCGGCGGCTTCGGCGGCCGCGTTCGCGTCGGCGACCGTGGCGGCACTGGCGGTGGTGGCGACTTCGCCCGTGACGGGGTTGAGGCGATCGAAGGTGCGCGCAGGCGCTTCGGCAAGCTCGGTCATGAGTCCTCTCGCGTTATTTGTTATGGGTCATAACTCCGCGCTGATCCGCCTGCAAGCGCCCAAGAAGAAAGGGTGGCCGCGCCGAAGCGCGACCACCCTCCAAGGTTCGCCGTGCGGCGGGGGCTCAGAATTTGAAGCGGACGCCCACCCGGTACGTGCGGCCAAGCGCATCGTAGAGTGCGGGATTCGAGAAGAAGGGCGACAGCGCCGGATCTTCGTCGAACAGGTTGTCGACCTTGAAATAGGCGGTGACCTCTTCGGTCAGGTTATAGGTGCCGCCCACGTCCATGTAGAAGGCGCCGGGGACGAAGTTGTCCTGCGGGCTGATCGTCTGACGGATCGGCGTCGAGATCGGGCAGCTGCCCGGATCGCACTCGACATAGTTGGTGTTGATGACGCCGCTCGTGAACCAGCGCTCCTGGAGCAGCAGCGAGAACTGGTCGTTCGAGTAGCTCTGCGTGACCAGCCACTTCCAGTTCGGCGTCGCGCCGAAGTTCTGGCCGGCGGAGTCGCTGGGGATGGTGCCGGGCAGACCGGTGTCGCTGACATACTTGGCAACGTGCGTCGCAAGGCCGCGCAGCACGAACTGACCCGGCAGGCCCAGCGGATTGCGCCACTGGTAGCTCGCCTCGATGTCGAAGCCTTCGGTCTCGATCGACGCAAAGTTGAACGACTGCACGTTGATGAAGTTCGGCCCGTTCGGGTTGTTCAGGTTGAACGAGTTACACGTCTGCGGAAGGATGTTGCCGAAGCAGTAGTTGACGATGTCACCTGCACCCAGGCTGCCGATGACGTCGTCGATCTTGATCTTGTACCAGTCGAACGAGGCGCTGAAGCCCGGCAGCCACGACGGGTTCGACAGCGCGATGCCCGCGGTGGTGTTCCGCGCCAGCTCCGGCGTGAGCGCCGGGTTGCCGACCGTGTACTGCAGCGCCAGCACGTTGCGGTTGTTGAAGGGGTCGAAGAAGTTCGGCAGCGTCGTCGTGACGGGCGCAGCGAACAGCTCCGACAGGTTGGGCGCGCGGATGTCGCGCGACGTCACGCCGCGGATGCGCAGGCCTTCGATCGGAAGCTCCCAGGTGCCGCCGATCTTCCACGCCCAGACGGTGCCCGAGGTCGAATAGTCGGTGACGCGAGCCGCACCGTTGATGTTCGCGCGGCCCAGCCCGTCCGAGTTGATGATCGGCAGGTCGACTTCGACGAACGCCTCACGGACGCTGTAGGCGCCGGTGCCGGGATAGTAGTTGCCCGCGTACCAGTTGGCACCGCCCGGCAGCAGCACCGGATCGACGGGGTAGTTGGCGTTGTCAGGCGCATTGCCCACGCCGCCGCCATAGGGATCGCCGTAGACCCGGTAGTATTCGTGACGGAACTCACCGCCGAACGCGAACGATACCGGGCCGGCCCACAGGTCGAAGGGCTGGCCCGAGAAGTTCAGGCTGACCACGTCCTGCGTCTGGCGCGTCCGCTGGAACGGGCCGTTCTCCGGCTGGACATAGCGCAGCGCCGCTTCCGACGGATTGCCGCCAATGATGTTGAGCGGCTGGCACCCGCTGGCGCGGGCGACGGGGTCGCGGCAGACGATCGTGCCGTTCAAGCTGATCGCGTCGATCGCCTGATTGAAGCGGCGCGACAGGTGGATGTTGTCGACGTCGATGTCGGTGTAGTTCGTGCCGTGCTCGAAATAGATGTCGTAGTTCCAGTCGCCGCCGAACACGGGCAGCTTGCCCTTGGCGCCGCCGACGAAGCGATACTGACGACGATCGGTATGGACCTGCGTGCTGCCGAGCGCGGCATTGCTGGTGCCGTAGCGGAAGCTGGTGATGCCGGCCGCGGCGCACTGGCTGCGGACGATCTGCGGCACGAACGGATTCTCGCACTGGATCGTCAGGTTGGGGCGGTTCTGGCCGTTGATCGGCTGGTTCTGCGTCTTCACCTGGCCAATGTTGACGCTGACATACAGCTCGTTGTTCGGCGCGAAGTCCCAGCCCAGGCGGGTATAGGCGTTCAGGCGCTCGATGCTCGACTTGATCGAGCGGCCCGAGTCGACGTTGCCCGAGACGTCGCCGCCCTGACAGAAGCCGAAGTCGCAGCCGCGGACGGTGCCGGCAGCGTCGCGAACGGGCACGCCGTTCGAGCCGTACTGGAACTGGAACGGGTTGCCCGCCTCATCAAAGGCGATGCCCTGAAGCGGGCCGGCGGTGATGAGGCCGTACTTGGTGAAGCCGATCGACTGCGCGAAGTCGCGCAGCACCAGCTGCGGATTGCCGTCGTTGGTGATGTTGCGGTTGACGAGCGTGCGCTGCGTGAACCAGTCGCGGCCACCGGCCAGGCCGATGCCGTAGGGGCCGGGGCCGACGCCCGCCTCGTTGCCATATTCGGTGCTGACGACCAGGTGCACCGTGTCGTTCAGGAAGCTCTTGCCGCCGGCCAGCTGGACGAGGACGGTCTCGTCGTCGGCATAGTCGGTGATGCTGCCCTGGACGTTGCCCTTCAGTCCCTCGAAGCGGGTGTCGGTGATGAAGTTGACGACGCCGCCGACCGCGTCCGAACCATAGGAAGCCGACGCGCCGCCGTTCACGACGTCGACGCGCTTGATGAGCAGCTGCGGGAACAGGCTGACGTCGGGAACGCCGGTAACGTTCGCACCGACGACGCGCTGGCCGTCGAGCAGCGTCAGCGTGCGGATCGCGCCCACGCCGCGCAGCGAGAACGAGCTGAGGCCCTGCTGACCGCTCGAGGTCGAGAAGGTGTTGGTCTGCGTGCCGCTCGAACCCTGAAGCGAGGGGAGCTGGGCGATGGTGGTGAAGACGTTCGGCTGCGCGTTGGCGGCGATCTGTTCTTCGCCAATCACCGTGGTCGGCGTCGGAGCGTTGAAGCCGCTCGACTGAATGCGCGAGCCGGTGACGACGATGTCCTGTGCGGCGCCGCTGTTGTCGGTCTGCTCGGCGGGCGGAAGCGCCTGCGGCTCGGCCGGGGCCGGCGCGGCGGCGTCCTGCGCGTAGGCTGGCGCGGCGATCATGCAGACGGCGAGGGCGGCGAAGCTGGCGGTGCCAAGGCGGCGCCACGGCGCACCGAAGCGATCGGTTGTTCGAACAGCCATGATATCTCTCCCTGTGACCCTTAGGGCCTTGTTGACGGCGGTTGCCGCAGCGCTCGAAGCCGCCCTCCTGCAGCAACGAACACAGATCATATACGATATGATACCCGGGCTTGCCAAGCGATTTTGATGCTTGCCGCGTCCGAATAGATAACGCTACCATTGGCTTCATGCGAAGGCGCGTTGCCAATGTCAATAGTCCGACTATACTTGGATGAACGGCGAGGGCACGGCGTGACGCAAAAGCCATAACAAGCGCGGCTTCCGCAGTTTAGCGGCAGGTCGACAGGGTAGGCGTCAGCAGCGATTTGCGCATGCGAATCGATGATGACGTTAACGGAGGGGTTGATGACGAGGACGATTCCACGGCTGCGGTGGACGATCATCGCGCTGTTCGTCGGCGCCATGGTCATCAACTATCTGGCGCGGTCGGTGCTGGGCGTTGCCGCGCCCGTGATCCTGACCGAGCAGGGCATCTCGAGTGAGCAATATGGCTGGATCACCGGCGCCTTCCAGATTGGCGTCATGTTCCAGCCGCTGGCCGGTTACGCGCTCGATGCGATCGGCCTGCGCGCCGGATTTGCGATGTTCGTCGCCGCCTGGTCGCTCATCACCATGGCGCATGCGTTCGCGAGCGGGTGGATGGGCTTTGCGGTGCTGCGCGGCGCGCTGGGCCTGGCCGAGGGATCGGCGCAGCCCGCGGGCCAGAAGCTGATCGCCGAATGGTTTCCCGCCAAGGAGCGCGGCGTCGCGGGCGGCATCTACAATATCGGCGCATCGTTCGGCGCGGTGTTCGCGCCGCCACTCGTCGCCTGGGCGGTGATGACGCAAAGCTGGCGACTGGCCTTCGTCGTCGCCGGCGGCATCGGGCTGGTCTGGGCGCTGTTCTGGTTCCTGTGGTTCCGCTCGCCGCAGCGCCATTTCGCGCTCGGCGCAGCGGAGCGCGACTATATCCTCAGCGGTCAGGAAGCTCGGCTGGCGGGCGGCGACAAGCCGCGGATGCTGGCGCTGCTGCGTCGCCGAGACCTGTGGGGGATCGCGCTGCCGCGAATGCTCGCCGATCCCGTCTGGGGCATGCTGAGCTTCTGGATGCCGCTCTATCTGGCGCGTGTCCGCGGCTTCGATCTGACGCAGATCGCGCTGTTCGCCTGGCTGCCCTTTCTGGCCGCCGACCTTGGCTGTCTGTTCGGGCCAGCGATCGTCGCGTTCCTTCAGCGGCGCGGGATCGAGCTGATCGACGCTCGCCGCTGGGCGTTCACCGTGGGTGCGGTGATGATGACCGGCATGGCGTTCGTTGGTATCGTTACCAACCCCTATGTCGCGATCGCCTTGCTGTGCCTGGGCGGTTTTGCGCACCAGACGCTGTCGGTCACCGTTATCACCATGGCGAGCGACCTTTTCCGCCGCAGCGAGGTCGCGACCGCCGCCGGCCTCGCGGGGTTCGCGGGCAATCTGGGCGTGCTCGTCTTCTCGCTTCTCCTGGGTCAGATGGTCGACGATGTCGGCTACGAGCCCTTCTTCGTCATCCTCGGCGTGCTCGATCTGATCGGCGCGCTTCTCCTCTGGACGCTGGTACGCAAGCCGCGATGAGCCACATTCGCAATCCCATCCTTCGGGGCTTCAACCCCGATCCCTCAATCGTGCGCGTGGGCGACGATTTCTATATCGCCACCTCGACGTTCGAGTGGTTTCCGGGCGTGCAGATCCACCACAGCCGCGATCTCGTGAACTGGCGAGTCGTCTCGCGCCCGCTGATGCGACCGACTCAGCTCGACCTGCGCGGCGACCCCGATTCGTGCGGCGTTTGGGCGCCCGACCTCACCTATGCACATGGGCGGTTCTGGCTCGTCTATACCGACGTGAAGCGTTACGGCACGACGACCGTGGACGGCGCCACCGGCGTGTCGCTGCGCGATTTCCGTAACTTCGTCGTCACTTGCGACACGATCGACGGCGAGTGGTCGGACCCGGTCTTCCTCAACGCCAGCGGCTTCGACCCGGCATTCTTCCACGACGAGGACGGCACGACCTGGCTCGCGAACATGCTGTGGGACCACCGCCCCGGTCGCGGGCGGTTCGCCGGGATCGTCATCCAGCGATACGATCGCGACGCCGCCGCGCTGGTGGGCGAGCCGCACATGATCTTCGAGGGGACCGAGCGCGGGTTTACCGAGGGGCCGCACCTCTATCAGCGGGACGGTTGGTACCATCTGCTCGTCGCCGAAGGAGGCACGGGCTGGAACCATGCCGTCGTCATGGCACGCTCGCGCGACCTGCTCGGCCCGTACGAGGTGCATCCCGACGGCGCGGTGCTGACCGCCAATGGCCGGCGCGAGGGCGCGATCGCCCGGGCGGGCCATGGCGATCTGGTCGAGCTTGCCGACGGGACGCCGTGGATCGCCTATCTGTGCGGCCGTCCGGTGGGGTCGAGCGAACGCTGCATCCTGGGCCGCGAGACGGCGATCCAGCCGATGCGCTGGGGCGAGGATGGCTGGCTCTATACGATCGCCGGCGATGCCGAGCCCGATCCGGCGCCGCCGGCACCCGCACTCGAGCCTGCGCCCTGGTCGGAGCCCGAATGGGACGGCGGCTTCGATGGGCCCGAATTGCCGCAGCCGCTGCAATGGCTGCGCACGCCCGAGCCTGCGCGGCTGTTCAGCCTGACCGAGCGGCCGGGGTTCCTGCGCCTCTACGGCCGCGACACCGTCGGCAGCCAGTTCGAGCAGGCGCTGGTCGCCCGCCGCCAGACCGACTTCCGCTATCGCGCATCGACTCGCATCGAGTTCGAACCCCGCGATTTCCAGGCCGCGGCCGGGCTGATCGCCTATTACAACAGCACCAAGTTCCACTACCTCCACATCAGCCGCGACGGCGACGAGCGCACGCTCCAGCTGATGAGCGCCTCGCCGGAGGTTGCCGGCGGGACGGTCGGCATGAGCATGCTCGCGACGCTGCCGGAGGGCCCTGTCGAGCTGTCGCTGGAGGTCGAGAACGTGACGCTCCGGTTCTTCTGGCGCGCGGGTGAGGGCGGCAATTGGCAACCGGCGGGCGAGGCGCTCGACGCCAGCATCCTGTCGGACGAGGCGACGCTGCCGGGCCTGCCCAACTTCACCGGCACGTTCGTCGGGGTTGCGTGTCAGGATATGAGCGGGCGGGGAACGCCGGCAGACTTCGCGTTCTTCAAGTACGAGGGCTTGGACTAGCGATCCGTTCGTGCTGAGCCTGTCGAAGCACGGGCCGCAAGCGTGGCGCCTGTTACACGCCCTTCGACAAGCTCAGGACGAACGGGAAGAGAGTCGCGGGAGCACGGCTAGGCCGGCGTTGCCGCCGACTGCCGCGTGACGATCTCGTGTTCGAGGATGCGGTCGCCGCCTTCGCCCGCGGCGCCGTCGCTCAGCACCAGCGCCATCGCTTCGGCGGCCAGACGGTGGACGGGCTGGTGGACCGTCGTCAGCGGCGGCCATAGCGTCACTGCCGCGGTGGTATCGTCGAAGCCGACCACCGACAGCTCGCCCGGCACGTCCAGATGGCGACGGTGCGCGACTGACACGACTGCCGCGGCCATGTCGTCGTTGCTCGCGAAGATCGCCGTCGGCGGCCGCTCGGCGCTCAGCAGATGCTCGCCCGCGGCAAGGCCGGAGGCATAGCTGAAGTCGCCCTGCGCCACACGGACGTCGACGCCGCCCGCCTCGCGAACCGCGGCGTAGAAGCCGGCCATGCGCTCGGCGCTTGCCGCCTGGTCGGGATTGCCGAGCACGAAGCCCAGTCGCCGATGGCCGAGTGCGAGCAGGTGGCGCGTCATCTCGTAGGCGGCGAGCCGGTCGTCGATCCGCACGCACATCGCGCCCGCGACACTGTGCGCGCCCACCGCCGCGATCGGACAGCCCGCGCGGCGCAGGATGCCGAGCACCGGCAGCGATTCGCCGAGCGGCGGGGCGACCACGAACCCGGCGACGCCGGTCTCGACCAGGTCCTCGATCGCCGACAGCGGCGGCGCGTGTCCCGCTTCGCCGCGCAGCAGGATGATGCGCGCGCCGCGCGTCGAGGCTTCCTCGAACACGCCGGTCAGGAACTCGCTCATGAACGCGCGGCTGGGATTGGAATAGAGCACGCCGACGCGCAGCTCGGTCGAGGTGACCAGGCTGCGCGCGGCGACGTTGGGGGTATAGTCCAGCGCGTCGATGGCGCGCTGGACCGCCGCGCGGGTTTCCGCTGCGACGCCGCTCTTGCCGTTGATGACGCGCGACACCGTCATCGGCGAGACGCCCGCTTCGGCCGCCACGTCGATGATCGTCGCGCCGCGCGCGCCGCGAGTTCCGTTCTTCACGGCCGCGCGTCTAGTGCGAAGATGCGCGGCCGGACAAGCGGATGTTCAACGCTTGGGTGCCAGGAACCCGTGCATGCCCAGCCATTTGCTGAACGCGTCGAACCAGCCGGTGCTGGTCGTCGCCTTCTGGTACATGCCGAAGCCGTGGCCGCCCTTTTCGTAGAGGTGGAATTCCACCGGGCGCTTGGCAGTCCGCCAGGCGTCGATCAGGCCATATTGCGGCTCGCCGAACAGTGGATCGTCGGCGGCGAGCGCGACGAACATCGGCGGCGCATCGGCGGGTGCCGGCATCGCGCCGAGCGGGCCATAGATGTTGCCGAGGAAGGCGGGCTTGGCATCCTGCCCGCGCAGCGCCGTCGCCATCGTCAGCATCGCGCCTGCGGAAAAGCCGACCATGCCGATCCGGTCGGGATCGATCTTCCACTCGCCCGCGCGGCGGCGGATGAGGGCGAAGGCGGCGCGGGCGTCGGCGATCTGGGGCGCGAGGTTCGCCATCGCCGCCTCCGGGCTGGGGCGGCTGGCGGGACGCGCGGCGGCCGAGAACATCTGCGTCATCGACCGCTCGAACCCGGCCATGTCGGCGGGCGTCTGGTTCAGGCGGTATTTGAGCACGAACGCCGCGACGCCCTGCGCGGCCAGCGCCTTGGCGACGTCCCAGCCCTCATTCTCCATCGACAATGTGCGAAAGCCGCCGCCGGGGGTCACGACCACCGCGGCGCCGGTCGCCTTGGCCGGGTCGGGCAGAAAGGGGGTGAGCGTCGCGACGGTGACGTTGCGCGCGAACACGCTCCCATATTGGCTGTGCCACGATTCCTTGGCGGTCGCGCCCGGCAGCTCGCCGGTGTCGAGCGTGATCGCGGTCGGCTGCGCCGGGATGGCGATCGGCGTCATCTTGTCGTTCTGTGCGAGCGCGGGCGTCCCCGCCGCCAGCATCAGCCCCGCCGCGACCAGCCGCAGCCTGTTTCCGAACCCCTTCATCATGCTCTCCCGTCATCGATTTCGATTGTTGTTCTTTACTCCTACAAAAATGCGCGCCGGCTGTCATCGCGATTCGAGGTCGGTACCGGCGCGGCTTTTGCCTCAAGGGCAGGGACAATCGTGTCAGTAGAACCGCGCCGCATCGTCCGCATCGGCCGGCGGCGCGTCTGTCGGCGCCATCACGAACTTGACGCGGTCGACACACCCCGTGCGGCCCTGCGCCGACGGCGCGAGGCGCGCCTGGCTTAGGATCTGTGTCGCCTGGCGACCGAAGTCGGCGGTGGGTTGTGCTTCGATGACCGAGGCATTGCCGATCTGGCCCCAGGGCGCGACGTCGTAGCGGACGATCGCCCAGCCCTCGATCCGGCGCCGGCGATAGGGTTCGGGGAAGCGGAGCGTCGGCGGCTGCGTCCAGTCGCGGCCATCCGGGCAGCTCGGCGGGGAATCGGCGATCGCCTCGCGCATCGGCGGCGCGGCGAGCGTGCCGGCGCTGCGCCAATAGGGATAGACGCACCCCGTCCGCGCGCCGCCCGAGAAGCGCGACGCGCGCATCGCCTTGATCGCGGCGGCGTCGAGCGCCCGGTTGCCGGTGCCCATCGACGAGCGGACGTTGATCGGCTTGCCCGATCGATCGGTGTCATAGGCGACGAGCGACCAGTCCTGAACGCCCGGCGTCGCCGCCACCTTAGGGAAGTCGGGCATCACGCGGGTCAGCGCGGCGGGACGGGGGCGGTCGGCGCAATTCCCCTCGGGTCTTAGCCGGTTCCAGCCGGCCTGGGGCAGGCGGCCGGTTCGCGGCGAGATGGTGTAGGAGACGAGATCCTCGACCGGCGCCTCATCGAGCGGACTCTGCTGCGGCGAGTAGGTCACGGTGCAATCGCGACGTTCGCGCGGGGCGAAGCGGCTGGCAGCTAGGGCGGCAGCGGCATCGTCCGCAATCGCCGGGACGCCCGCGCCTTCACGATCAATCGAAAGCGGTCGCCCATCCGATGATATGACAAACCGAAGCGTCACCGTATCGGGCCGAACCAACGCGCGTGGATAGAATAAGAGATTGTTCGGGCGCCGGATCGGCGTCCCTGTCACTTCCTGCCCGGCGCAGCGAACAGGGCCGGGTAGCCAGCGGGTCAGCTGCACTGGCGCGAGTGCCGGCTGACGATTGTCATCGAACATCGGGGATACGAGCGGGGCGACGGCCTGCGGGACGAACGCGGCGACGACGACGACGAAGATCGCAGGATTGGACACGCACCCTCCCGACTCAGTTCGGGTGAGAGCCTAGAGCCCGCCTATGTCACTGGCGAGACGTGGATTTCAGACGCGGCCCTTGAGCGCCTTCTTCAGCCGTGCATGCGCGCTTGCCTTGATCTGGCAGATGCGTGCGGCACCGACGCCGACCACCTGGCCGATCTCCTCGAGGTTCAGTTCCTCGACATAATAGAGCTGGATCACCAGCGCCTCGCGCTCGGGCAGGTCGGCGATGGCGCGGGCGAGCGCGTCGCGGGTGCCCATCTCGGCGAGTGCGGTGAACGCATCGGCCTCGTCGTCGGCGAACCAGGACAGCTCGTCCGAATAGACCTCGTCGATCGAATCGAACCGCACCGCCTCTGCCGTCGCGTAATCGAGGCGCAGTTTCTCGATCGTCACGCCCAGCCGCTCGGCGACCTCTTCCTCACGCGGCGCGCGGCCCAGCGCGTGGGTCAGTGCGGCGAGCGTGTCCTGATAGCGCCGCCGCCGCTTCATCGCGCCGCGGGTCAGCGTCGCCTGGCGCCGGAGCTCGTCGATCATCGCGCCGCGCACGCGCGTCATCGCGAAGTTGCGGAAGCTCGTCTCGCCGCGATCCTCGAAGCTGCGTGCCGCCTCGACCAGGGCGATCATGCCGATCTGGACGAGGTCCTCGACCTCGACGATGCTGCTCATGCTGCCATGGACGTGCCAGGCGACGCGGCGGACCATCGGCAGTTCGGCGCGGACCTGGGCCTCGACGTCGCGCACCGCGGGCGGGGTCGTGCGGGCATAGGTGAAGGGCGTCATGTCGTTCATGCCGGCAGCGCCCCCGGCGCGCCGATCACGGCGACGACCTCGACCGCCTTGTCCTCGGGCACTTCGAAGAAGCTCATCACCGGGGTGTCGGGCAGGCAGGACCGGACGAGCTTGCGGATCGCGACGCGGATCGAGGGCTGGACGACGAGGGCGAAGGGCTTGGCCTCGGCCATCAGCGGTTGGGCGGCGTGCTGGAGCGCGTCGACGATGCGGCGGCCGAGATCGGGCTCGATCGTGTGGCGGCGATGGACGTCGGCGCGCATCGCCTGACCCAGAAGCGCTTCGAGCTGGCCCTCCAGCGTCATGACGCGAAGCGGTTCGCGCACGCCGCACAGTTTCTGGACGATCAGCGCGCCGAGCTCGGGCCGGATCGCCTCGATCAATTCGTCGGCGTCGAGCGTGCGCTGCGATGCGACGGCGATCGCGGCGGCGATGCGGCGGAACTCCTTGAGCGGGATGTTCTCGGCCAGCAGCCCGCGCAGCACCTGCGTCAGCGTCGTGAGCGGCAGCGGCGCGGGGCAGAGCGCGGCGACCAGCGCGCCGGCGCGCTCCTTCAGGCCGTCGAGCAGCGACTGGACCTCGTCCGGGCCGAGCAGGTCGGCGGCATGCTGGATCAACTGGTGGTTGAGGTGCGTGGCGATCACGGTGCCGGGATCAACGACCAGATAGCCCATGCCCGTTGCCGCATCCGCATCGCCCGCGGCAATCCAGGTGGCGTCGAGGCCGAAGGTCGGGTCCTTCGCCGCCTTGCCATGCAGTTGGCCGACACCGGTGCCGGTGTTGAGCGCCAGCATCTCGTCGGGGCTCACCTGATCCTCGCCGACGACGACGCCGCCGACGACGATGCGATAGGTGAAGGGGGCCAGGTTGATGTCGTCGCGCACCCGCACCTGCGGCACGACGAAGCCGAGTTCCTTGGACAGCTGGCGGCGCACGCCGGTGATCCGGCTCATCAGCGGCGAGCCCTTGCGCTCGTCGACGAGCGGCACGAGGCCGTAACCGATGTCGAGCGTGACCTGCATGCCGTCGACCACCTCGTCCCAGCCGATCCGCGACAGGTCGGGCGCAGGGGCGGGCGCCTCGGGCGGGGGCGGGCGGTCGGCGATCTTCTTGAGGCGCCACGCACCGTATCCGGCGGCCGCCGCGGCCGGCAGGATGACGAGCGCGGGCATGCCGGGCAGCAGACCGAGCAGGCCCAGGATCGCCGCCACCGGCGTCCAGGTACGGTGCGAGGCGAACTGGCTGCCGATCTGGCCCGACAGGTCGTGGCTGGAGGTGACGCGGGTGACGATCGCGGCGGCGGCGATCGAGAGCATCAGCGCCGGGATCTGCGCGACGAGCGCGTCGCCGATCGCCAGCAGGATATAGTGCGAGGCGGCTTCGGACACCGACAGCTTGTGGCTGACGACGCCCAGGATCAGCCCGCCGACGATGTTGATCGCCAGGATCAGCAGGCCGGCGACGGCATCGCCCTTCACGAACTTGGACGAACCGTCCATCGAGCCGTAGAAATCGGCCTCGGTCGACACCTCAACGCGGCGTGCCCGCGCTTCGTCGGGGGTGATGAGCCCGGCGTTGAGGTCGGCGTCGATCGCCATCTGCTTGCCGGGGAGCGCGTCGAGCGTGAAGCGCGCCGACACTTCGGACACGCGGCCCGCACCCTTGGTCACGACGATCATGTTGATGATCATCAGGATCGCGAAGACGAGGATGCCGACGACATAGTCGCCGCCGATCAGGAACGTCCCGAACGCCTCGATCACATGGCCCGCCGCCGCCTCGCCCTCATGCCCGTGGACGAGCACGACGCGCGTCGAGGCGACGTTGAGGCCGAGGCGGAAAAGGGTGACGAAGAGGAGGACGGTAGGGAAGGACGAGAAGTCGAGCGGCTTCTGCGCGTTCAGGGCCACCATCAGCACGGCCAGGCTGAGCATGATGTTGGCAATGAAGAACACGTCGAGCAGCGCCGCCGGGATCGGCACGACCATCAGCACGACGAGCAGCAGGATCGCGCCCGGCAGCGCCATCGACCGCGTGGCGCCGGCAACGCCGCCCTTTGCGAAGGAAGCGAACATCAGGCCCCCAGCCGTGCGAGCATGAGATAGGCGAGACGCGCGGTTTCGGGCGTCGGGCGATAGGCGCTGGCCGCGGACGCGGTGCGCTCACCCGCGGGCGACCGGCCGCGCACGACGTTGAGGTTGGCGAGTGTCGTCTCGAGCCAGGTGTCGTCGCCGCCCTCCGCCTCGTTGCCGAGGATGACGTCGAGGCCGGGAATGCGCGGGCTGGTGTCGGCCTGCGCCAGCTGCATGCCGTCCGGCAGCGCGCGCGATGCCATTTCGGCGCCGCGGTCAAGCTTGCCGGCGAAGCGGTCGTAGATCTCGCCGAGCGAACGGGGGCGGCCGCCCTCGGCATAGAAGATCGTGCGGTTGGCGCGCGCGGCGGCGGGGAACATCGACGCGGCGGTGCGGTCGGGCGCGGCCTGCATCGCGCCGAGGAACTTCTTGGCGCCGCCGATGCCCAGGAAATGCGCCATATAGAGGTCAGTGCCCGTCGCTTCGCGGCCGAGCTGGTTCTCGAGCTCCGCCTTGTTGTCGGCGGCGTGCTCGGCGGCCATCAGCGATGCGGCGCGGGGATCGCTCCGGAGGCCCAGGATCGTCTGGCGGGTGCCGGCGTCGGCGACGTAATAGCGGCCGTTCGACCCGCGCTGGATCCGGTCGGCGGCCCAGCCCATGCCGTGCTCGGCGCCATGCTCCTTCATCACGCCCAGCCAGCTCTGTTCGATGAACTGGTAGAGGCCGGTCGCCGAGGAGGTGCGCGCGCGGGCGCCGGCGCGCATGCCGCTTTCGATCTGTGCCTGACCGAGCAGGTAGGAGAAGTCGATGCCCGTGCGCCGGCTCGCCTCGGCGATCGCCGAATGCGGGCTGGACGTCATCGGAATGTCCGCCGCCGCTGCGGCACGCATGTTCATTGCGGTATTGCCCCCGTGTGTGCGGGAGCATCAGCAAAGGGCGTGCCAGAACCGAAACCGTTTGCCCTGAGTAGCTGTTGAGCTTGTCGAAACAGCGTATCGAAGGGCTGCTTCGATACGGGCCTTCGCCTTCGCTCAGTCCCTACTCAGCACGAACGGCAATCTAACCAATTACGCGTACGCCCCCACCGCGTATGGCGCGACGGTCTGGCCGGCAAGCGATTGCAGCCGGCGGCGGACATTTGCCGCCATCAGGTTGACGTAGATGCGCGCGGTCTCGTTCAGCCGCTGCGCTTCCTGCGCCAGCGCGCGAACCTCGTCGGTCATCGGCTCGTGCTCGCACGCGGCGACGGTGTCGATATGGCCGAGCTTGGCCGCGGTCGCCCGCTCCAGCGCGCGCGCGTCGTTGGTCTTCAGTGCCGCGATCTCGGCATGAAGACAGTCGATGACCTGGATCAGGGCGTCACGCCGGTTCATCGGGTTTCCAGTTGAGCTTGAAGGCGAGCAGGCGGTCGGCGATGGTCGTGGGCACGATCGGGAAGCTGCCGTCCTCGACCGCCTTCTTGATCCGGGCGACGCGGTCCGCGTCCACCGGCGGCTTGGCCGCCAGGTCGCGCGCCGTCACCAGCGAGGCGGCGGCGACGCTCGCCTCCGCCTGCTTCGTCGCGTTCGCGACGCGCTGTACCGGGCGCAACGGCGAGACCGGCGTTGCCGCCGCCACGTTGCCGAACTTCGAACCGATTGGGTCCACCATCGTCAATTCGCTTTCCATGCGTGCCTGACAAATGGGGGTAACGACCGGTGTGCGCGGGACTTTAGGAAAAAATTAGGGCGCGAAATCACGCGGGCTTCGTTCATCTGGATCAAGCCGGAAGGGAGCCTTTAATGAGCGACGACGCGATCGGACCCGACATCGCCAAGAAGGCGCCCGACGCGTTCGAGAAGAAGGCGGAGGCGCCGCCGATGCGGATGGCGCTGCTAGCCGTATTGGCGGGCGCGTTCATCGCGTTCGGGTCGATCGGCTATCTGGTGGCACAGGCGGGCGGCGGGCCAGCGTCGGGCGCAACGCAGCTCCTGTCGGGCCTCGCCTTCTCGGTTGGACTGATCCTGGTCAGCATCACCGGTGCCGAGCTGTTCACGGGCAACACGATGTTCGTGCTCGCCGCCGAGCGCGGCGAGGTGGGCATCGGCCGGATGCTGGGCGCCTGGACGATCGTCTGGATCGGCAACCTGGTCGGCAGCGTCCTCGTCGCCGCCTTGTTCGTCGCGGCGGGCGGCGGGGCAGGGGTGGAGGACGGCGTCGCCGCCGCGGCGGTCGAGACCGCGACGACCAAGGTCGGCAAGGACATGGTCGCGTTGCTGGCGTCGGCGGTGCTCGCCAACATGCTCGTCTGCCTGGCGGTATGGATGGCGATGGGCGCCCAGTCGGTCGCGGGCAAGATCGTCGCGATCGTCGGCCCGATCACCGTCTTCGTCGCGGCGGGGCTGGAGCACTTGATCGCCAACCAGTCGCTGCTGACGATCGGCTGGTTGCTTCAGGACGGCGGGGCGATCACGATAGCGGGGATGTGGCGCAACCTGGCGCTGGCGACGGCGGGAAATATCGTCGGCGGCATGGGCGTGGCGCTGGCGTTCGGGCATGCGCAGTTGGGTGGGCGGTGAAGGGCTGGCATCTGTAAGCCGGATGTCTGCTTACGCCCATTTGCAGACATCGCTCTTGCTGGACAACTTGGCTGGATGAAACCTCGACACCGCCACTGCGCACTGCTTTCCGCCGACGCTAAGCTTCGTTTAGTGATCTATGACCGAGCAGACTTTCGCTACATGATCGTGGAGGAGCGCGTACGTAGCTACGAGGCGGGCGATGAGATTAATTCTGCATACGTTCCATTTCCTCGTGACGCGAGTTGGACGCCTTATTGGAAAATATCTGCACAACCGCGTGTAGGCTTTTTCGAGACTATCGAGGACGCCTTGAACGAAGGGCGGCTTATCCTCGCTAACGGCAACTAACCTGCCTGATGGCGCTCGTTCGCCCATAACCAGTTAGCGGCCTCACATCCCCGGCCGCCCTCAGTTTCCCCAGCCCGGCAGCGTAACGCGCCCCGCATCCACCGCCACCGCCTGGATCGGCGGCTTGGCCGGGTCGACCTTCACCATCAGCCTGGCGCCCTTGGCCGCGTCGCCCATCGCGACGCCGTCGCGGGTGATCGAGAAGCCGGCGCTGCCCGCCTCGACGGTCACGGGATCGCCGCGCTTGACGACGATCTCGGGCTTGGCGGCGGGGGCGACGGGCACTGGGGCGGCGGCGGCCATCATCGGTCGGGGCGCGGCGACCGCGGCGGCGCGGACGGGCACATAGATGCGCCAGACTGGCGCCATGCAGCGCACCACCACCGCATCCTTGGTGCTGCCGCGCCATTCGAGCTGCGGCAGCGGGCAGGCGGCGAGCTTCAGCCGCGTATCGACGCGGGTGATCGCGCCGCCTTCATCGCCGATCGCGTGGCCGGTGAATTGCTGGACGGCGGTGTCGATCAGCGCGGTCGACTGGAAATCGGGCGCGCCGGCTAGCGCGAGGAGGAAAAGGGCGGGGGTCATGGACGTGCTCCTAGGGCGGCAGGCGGCAATTGCCGGGCGGCAAGCGCTTGCCGCTCACCGGCAAAGCCGATCGAGATGAGGACGTGACGGCCGTTGGTCGCCGGGTCGGTGGAGATGGTGATGCGGTCGCGCGAGACGGCGCCCGATCGCACCAGCGCGGCGGCCACGGCGCGCGCGCGATCGGCGGCCAGGATCGGCGCCGACAGCGTCAGCGGATCGCGGTCCGCCTCGCTCCCGTCGGTCGATCCGGTGATGGTGACGGTGGTGCGCGCATCGCCCGCGGCGCCGCGCGCCCAGTCGACGATGTGGGCGAACCCGGGCGGCGTCGCATCCGCCACGGCAAAGCCGCGCACCGCCGCACGGTCCAGCGCGATCGGCTCGGCCTTGGGCGGCGGCGCGTCGAAGCCCTCGCGGATCGCCGCTGCCAGCTGCTGCTTGTCGAGCTGAGTCGCCTGTACGAACACGAAGAAGCCGACGAGCAGCAGACACAGGTCGGCCAGGGTGATGAGCCACAGCGGCCGGCCGGGCTCGACCGTGTCGAAGCGCGTGCGGCTCATGCCGCGACCACACCACGCGGGCGCTCGCGCCGGGCGAGCGAGACGAGCGGCGCCTCCAGCCGCTCGCGCTCGAACGCTTCGGCGCGGGCGAGGCGGCGCAGGCGGCCGGCGATCGGCTGTGCGATCAGGTTGCCGATGATCGCGCCATAGAGGGTGGCGAGCAGCGCGACCGCCATCGCCGGGCCGATCGCGGCCGGATCCTGCATCGCGGTGAACATGCGGACGAGGCCGACGATGGTGCCGATCAGGCCGAAGGCGGGCGCCGCCTCGGCGATGCTGGCCCAGACTTCGGCGGCGGCGAGGTGGCGTTCGGCGCGGGCGTCGCGGGCGCGGATTACTGCGGCCTGTACGGCCTCCGGCGCGTCGCCGTCGACGATCATGCGGACGGCGAGCGCGATGTCGGGATCGGCGATAACCGAGCGGTCGAGCGCCATCGCGCCGTGCTTGCGCGCGATGCGGGCGAGCGCGGCGATCTGGTCGATCTCGCTGTCCAGCCGGGCGCTGCGCCGGCCGAGCGTGCCGAGCGCCGCGACCGCGCGGCCGAGCTGGCCGGGCGAGAAGC
This sequence comes from Sphingomonas sp. Y38-1Y, assembly GCF_032391395.1. Classification (NCBI taxonomy): domain Bacteria; kingdom Pseudomonadati; phylum Pseudomonadota; class Alphaproteobacteria; order Sphingomonadales; family Sphingomonadaceae; genus Sphingomonas; species Sphingomonas sp. Y38-1Y. The sequence goes on along the minus strand of NZ_CP135916.1, from coordinate 3,117,603 downwards.
GGATCAAGCTCGCTGCGGCGACACCGCCGACGACGATGGCGGCGGCGACGGGATCGGCAAAGGTCGCGATCGGATTCATGCGCGTCGTTGCAGCAAGACCCGTGCCATTGCCGCCCGGTTGCCGCTTGCCGGGGTGGCGGCAAGTTGTTGCCGGTGCCGCCCTCATGGGGTTCAAAGAAGAAGGAGAAGGTGGTTCACGCAAAGGCGCAAAGGCGCAAAGAGGTCGTGCTCGGCCGCGCAGCGGCTTTCACCAGCTCCTTTACTGTGTACGTGGGGATCACCTGGAGCGCGACTCCTCCGCGTCTCCGCGCCTCCGCGTGAGCTAACCTCCTCTCGGAAGCGGGCTGACGGCAGACTGGGTTCACGCGGAGGCGCGGAGCTGTAGGGCTGGTTCGGGCGACGCGCCCTACATCGATCGTAAGGCTATGAGAGCCGCTGTGCGGCCATAGGGCGCATCCGCTTCGTGCCTTTGCGTCGCTGCGTGAACCCACTCCCTTCTTTCTTCCGACCACGGCTAGCCAAAACTGGCACGCCCCTTGCTGTCATCCCGCCGGGACAATCCCACGCGCAGGGAAAGGAGGCGCGGGCAGATGGCGAATGAAGGACTTTTCGGCGTTCACGGGACCGCGCTCCAGGTGCGCTCGCAGCGCATGGGTGCGCTTGCCTCGAACATCGCCAACGCCTCGACCCCCGGCTACCAGGCCAAGGACATCGACTTCCAAGCGGCGATGCGCGGGGCCGAGGCGCCGGGCGGCCGCATGGACATGGCGATCCACGCCGCCACCAAATACCGCGTGCCGCTTCAGGCATCGATGGACGGCAACACCGTCGAGCTCTCGACCGAACAGACCGCCTTTGCCGAGAACGCCGTCGCCTATCAGACGACCCTCGCGTTCCTCAACGGCCGGATCAACACCATCACCCGCGCGCTGAAGGGCGAATGACCATGGCACCCGGCCAGAACCCCATGAACATCTTCCAGGTCTCGGGCCGCGCCATGTCGGCGCAGCTGATCCGGATGAACACCACCGCCTCCAACCTCGCCAATGCCGGCGCGGTCGCGACCAGCGAAGCGGCGGCGTACCGGACGATGAAGCCCGTCTTCCGCACGCATTTCGATGCGGCGAGCCAGATGTCGACTGTCGACGTCGAGGAAGTGAAGACCGCGGGCGAGGCGCCGACCAAGCGCTACGATCCCGGCAATCCGCTCGCCGACACCGACGGCAATGTCTGGGAAAGCGCGGTCGACGAGACGCGCGAGCTGGTCGACATGATGGAGGCCGCGCGCAGCTATCAGAACAATGTCGAGGTGATGCAGACGGCCAAGTCTCTCATCACCGAAACGCTGCGGCTGGGTCGCTGACGATGGCGAGCAGCTTCGACACGACGCTTGCGGGCCTGGGCATCAACCGCACCGGCGCGACCACGCCGCAGACGATCACCCGCGCGCAGCAGCAGACGCTCGGCCAGGACGACTTCCTCGCGCTGATGACCGCGCAGCTTAAGAACCAGGACCCGTTCGAGCCCGTCGACAACACCCAGATGGTCGGACAGATGGCGCAATTCTCGTCGCTCGCCGGCATCACCGAGATGGGTTCGACGCTGAAGGCGATCGCCGACAAGCTCGGCGCGTCGTCGATCGGCGATGCGATCGGCTGGGCCGGGCGCACCGTGCTGACCGAAGGGTCGGTCGCGTTCGCGCGCGCCTCTGGCGGGATCGAGGGTGCGGTCGAGCTCGACAAGGCGGCGACCGACGTCAGCGTTACGATCACCGACATGAATGGCGGCGTCCTAAAGACGATTCCGCTGGGCGCGCAGAAGGCGGGCACCGCACGGTTCGACTGGGACGGCAAGACCGAGGCGGGCGAGGATGCCGGCGCAGGACCGTTCAAGGTCAGCGTCCGCGCGAGCGAGGGCGCCGCGGCCGTCACCGCGCGCAGCCTCGTCTGGGCGCCGGTCGCTTCGGTGTCGATGGCGAGCGGCGAGCCGATGCTCACGCTCCCCGGCATCGGTCAGGTCAAGGCAAGCGCCGTCCGCTCGGTCGGCTGATTCAGATTTCGCGAAAGGAACAGGGAAATGTCCTTCTACACCTCGCTCAGCGGGCTTCAGGCCAGCCAGAAGGAAATGTCGACGATCAGCCACAACCTGGCCAACGTCGCGACCGACGGCTTCAAGAAGAGCCGCGTCGAGTTCGCCGACGTGATCGCGTCGAGCGTCACCGTCAGCCCCAATGCCCAGGTCGGCTCGGGCGTGGTGACCAAGGCGATCCGCCAGCAGTTCGGCCAGGGCAACCTGATCCAGACCGGCGGCGCGCTGGACCTGGTCGTGTCGGGCGACGGCTTCTTCGCGACCAAGCCGGGGACCGAGGGCGCGCAGATCAACTATACCCGCAACGGCAGCTTCAACGTCGATAGCGACCGCTATGTCGTCGATTCGAACGGCGGCCATCTTCAGGTCTATCCGGTCGACGGGTCGGGGACGGTGGTCGCCAGCGGCGTCGACGGCCTCGTCAGCCTGCGCCTGCCGGAGACGAGCGGCACGCCCAAGCCCACCGGCGCGGTCGGCCTGAACGTCAATTTGAATGCCAGCTCCGCGGTCAACGGCAAGGCGTTCGATCGGTTCGACGCCACCAGCTACAACCAGTCGACGCAGACCACGGTCTATGACGGCAACGGCAATCCGGTCACGATGACCAACTATTTCGTGCGGACCAAGGCGTCGACCGTCGCCGATCCCAGCAGCCAGTGGCAGGTCTATAGCTTCGTCGGCGACCAGCAGCTCGGCGTCGATGCTGCCAATCCGCAGCCGGTGACGATGAACTTCGACGGCACGGGCGCGCTGACGCAGCCGACGGTGCCGACCAAGTTCGCCGCCTTCACGCCCGCCGGCTCGACCGCCGAGCAGGCGATCAGCCTCGACTTTTCGGGCTCGACCCAGGCGGCGGCGCCCTTCACGGTCGTCAACCGGACGCAGGACGGCAAGGCGGTCGGCAAGCTCGAGTCCGTCGCGGTCGATGCCGAGGGCATCGTCCGCGCCAGCTTCTCGAACGGCGACACGACGGCGCTGGGCAAGGTGGCGCTGGCCAACTTCTCCAACCCCTCGGGCCTGCGCCAGCTTGGCAACAGCTATTGGTCGGCGACGGGGGTCTCGGGCGAGCCGCAGCTCGGCGAAGCGGGCGAGGACGGGTTCGGCGGGTTGATGACCGGCATCGTCGAGGGTTCGAACGTCGACATCACCGAGGAACTCGTCGCGCTGATCGCGGCGCAGCGCAATTTCCAGGCGAATGCCAAGGCGCTGGATACCGCGAGCCAGATCTCGCAGACCATCTTCAACATCCGCTCGTGATCGAACAGGGGGCGGGGGCTTAGGCGATGGACAAGCTGGTTTACACCGCGCTGTCGGGGCTCAAGAGCCAGATGGCGGCGCAAGGCGTGATCGCGAACAACATCGCCAACGCCAATACCGTCGGATACCGTCAGGACCGGGTGAGCTTCGAGCGGCTGATGCTGAAGGGCCAGGCGCTGGAGACGCGCTCGCCCGCCGCGGAGGAGGTCGCCGACTTCGACCGCCGCGCCGGCGCGATCGTCTCGACCGGACGCACGCTCGATGTGGCGGTGGTCAGCGACAGCTGGCTGGCGGTGCAGTCCGCCGACGGGACCGAGGCCTATACGCGCCGCGGCGACCTTCAGGTCGCGCTGTCGGGTGTCTTGGAAACCGGCGACGGCTTTCCGGTGATGGGGGAGGGCGGGCCGATCACGGTGCCGCCGCACGACCGCATCATGATCGCCGACGACGGATCGATCACGATCCAGCCCAAGGGCGCCGAGCCCGGCACGCCGATGCAGCCGGTCGGCAAGATCAAGATGGTGAGCCCGGAGGGGACCAAGACGGTCAAGGGCCTGGACAACCTCCTCCATGTCGAGGGCGGCGGCATCCTGCCCGACGACATGGATGCCAAGCTCGTCTCCGGCTCGCTCGAACAGTCGAACGTGAACCTGACGCAGGCGCTGGTCGACATGATCGAGAACCAGCGCGGTTACGAGGTGCAGGCCAACCTGCTCGCCGAAGCCAAGAAGATGGACGAAGAGAGCGCATCGCTGATGCGCATCCAGGGATAAGGAGACCCGATCATGGGTAACGCCGCCATGCACATCGCGCGCACCGGGCTCGACGCCCAGGACATGCGCATGCGGGTGATCTCGAACAATCTCGCCAACGTCAACACGACGGGGTTCAAGCGCGACCGCGCGAGCTTCGAGACCTTGGCCTATCAGGTCGTCACCGCGGCGGGCTCGGCGAGCACGTCCGAAACGCGCTACGCCACCGGCCTCAATCTCGGCACCGGCGTCCGCGTTCAGGGCACCAGCCGCATGAACACGCAAGGGTCGCTCCAGACGACTGGCAACTCGCTCGACATGGCGCTGGACGGCGACGGCTTCTTCCAGATCCAGCTCCCCGGCGGCCAGCTCGGCTACAGCCGCGCGGGCAATTTCGCGCGCTCGCCCGAAGGGCTCCTGGTGACGAGCGAAGGCTATCAGGTGATGCCCGGCATCACCATTCCGGAGGGCGCGACCTCCATCACCATCGGCGGCGACGGCACGGTTTCGGCCACGGTTCCCGGCCAGACCGAGGCGGCGCAGATCGGCCAGATCCAGATCGCCAGCTTCCCCAACGCGGCCGGGCTCCAGGCGACGGGCGACAATTACCTGATCGAGACCGCGGCGAGCGGCCCGGTCAACCTGGGCATCGCCGGTCAGGACGGCCGCGGCCAGATCCGCCAGGGCATGCTCGAGGGATCGAACGTCAACGTCGTCGAGGAGCTCGTCGACATGATCGAGACGCAGCGCGCCTATGAGGTCAATTCCAAGATGATCTCGGCCACCGACGAGATGCTGAAATATGTCAACCAGAACCTCTGAGATGCGGACGATCACGCTTCGCCGCCGCGCGCTCCCCAGCCGGTCGGGCTGGGTCGAGTTCGCCGCCGGGCTCGCGCTCGGCACCGCGTCGCTCGCGGCGATCGGCCTCGCCGCCGCGCCCGCGCACGCCCAGGTGTTCGGCAAGAGGCAGCCGCGCGAGGATTACACCGCGACCATGCCCGTCGCCGCGCCCGTGCGCCCGGCCAACGGCGCGATCTTTCAGGCGAGCGACGGCTATGCCGCGCTCTACGAGGGGCAGCGCGCCCGCCGTGTCGGCGACCCGCTGACGATCGTGCTGGTCGAGCGGACTGCCGCGTCGAAGTCGGCGACCTCCAACCTCGACAGCAAGGGCGGGTTCGGGCTGGTCGGCCCGTCGACCGGGCCGCTCAACCTGTTCAGCCCGAGCGATGCGCGCGCCAGCGGCAATCGCGGCTTCCAGGGCCAGGGCACCGCCGACCAGTCGAACGCGCTGTCGGGCGAAGTCAGCGTGACCGTCGCCGAGGTGTACCCCAACGGCACCATGCTGGTGCAGGGGCGCAAGCAGGTGACGCTCAATCGCGGCGACGAATATGTCCAGATCAAGGGCATCGTGCGGACGATCGACGTCGACGCGAACAACCGCGTCGCCTCGACCCGCGTCGCCGATGCCAAGATCAGCTACACCGGCAAGGGCGACGTCGCCCGCGCCAGCCGACAGGGCTGGCTGAGCCGCTTCTTCCAGGTCGTGAGCCCGTTCTGATGGAAATCGCCACCATGCTTCGCCGCCTGATCCCCGCGCGTCCGGTTCCCATTTGGACGCTGATCGCGCTCGCGCTCGTCTCAGCATTCGGCGCGCCGGCGCATGCGCAGCGGATCAAGGACCTGGGCGCGTTCCAGGGTATCCGCGCCAACCAGCTGACGGGTTACGGCATCGTCGTCGGCCTGCCGGGGACGGGTGACGACAATCTGGAATATACTGTCCAGTCGATGAAGGGCGTGACCGCACGCTTCGGCTTTCAGCTGCCGCCGGGGATCAATCCGGCGCTGAAGAACGCCGCGGTGGTGATGATTACCGCCGAGCTGCCCGCCTTTTCGAAGCCCGGCCAGCGGATCGACATCACGGTCGCGTCGATGGGCAAGGCCAAGTCGCTTCGCGGCGGCGCGCTGATCCTGACGCCGCTCTTGGGTGCCGATGGCCAGATCTATGCGATGGCGCAGGGCAATCTGGCCGTCAGCGGCCTGGGTGCCGAGGGCGCCGATGGGTCGAAGATCGTCGTCAACATCCCCTCGTCCGGCCGCATTCCCGATGGGGCGACGGTCGAGCGGGCGGTCGACACCGGCTTCGACACCGCGCCCGGCCTCACCTTCAATCTCGCGCGCGCCGACTTCACCACGGCACAGCGCGTCGCCGCGGCGATCAACGGCCGCTTCGGCGTGATGACCGCGCGCGCGGTCGATGCCGTGTCGGTCAGCGTCGCCGCTCCGCCGGGCGCAGACCTGCGCACGCAGATGATGGCGCAGATCGAGAACATTCCCGTCGAGGCAGCGGAGGCGGCGGCACGCGTCATCGTCAATGCGCGCACCGGCACCGTCGTCATCAACTCGGCCGTCCGCGTCGCGCCCGCCGCGGTAACGCATGGTAAACTAACCGTGCGTATCGATGAGGCTCAGCAGGTGGTCCAGCCCGCGCCCTTCAGCCAGGGCCAGACCGCCACCGAACAGCGCAGCAACGTGGGCGTGCAGGAAGAAGTGAAGCCGATGTTCCTCCTCGAGCCCGGGCCCAAGCTGGCCGACGTGGTCAAGGCCGTGAACGCGATCGGTGCCTCGCCCGCCGACCTGGTCGCGATCCTGGAGGCGCTGAAGGAAGCCGGGGCGCTCAAGGCCGAGCTGGTGGTGCTGTGACCGATCTTCCCGCCCTTTCGCAGGCGCCGAGCAGCCTTGCCACCGTGTCGACCGACACGGGGCGACTGGGCACGCGCGCCAATCTGGACGCGGCGGGCAAGAAGTTCGAGGCGATCTTTACCGGCATGATGCTGGGATCGATGCGCAAGGCCAAGCTGGCCGACGGCCTGTTCGAATCGAACGCGCTGACGCAGTTCCGTGACATGCAGGACCAGCAGCTTGCCAAGGCGATGGCCGAGCACGCGCCGATCGGCATCGGCAAGGCGATGACCGAGTTCCTGGCCAAGCAGGGCGGGGACACGCTCAAATGAGCGACCTGCTCGGCATCGGCGCCAGCGGCGTCCGCGCCTATCAGGGCGCGCTGGCGACGGCGTCGGACAACATCGCCAATGCGGGCACCGTCGGCTATGTCCGGCGCAGCCCGACGCTGCGCGAGGTCGCGGCGACCGCCGGGACGGGCGGCACGGTACAGGCGGGCGTCACGCTCGGCCTGGTCGATCGCGCCGCCGACGCCTTCCGCTCCGCCGCTGTCCGGTCGAGCGGGAGCGAACTGGCGCGCAGCGAGACCGGCATGGTCTGGCTCGACCGGATCGAGACCGCGCTCGACGGCAGCCAGCTTTCCGCCCGCATGGGCGACTTCTTCAACGCGGCCCAGAGCCTGGCCGCCAACCCCGCCGCCAGCGCGCCGCGCGCGGTGATGCTGGAGCAGGCGAGCGCCATCGCGGCGGCGTTCCGCTCGACCGGCAGCGCGCTCGCCGATGCCGCGGCAGAGATCGACGCCAATGCGCAAAGCGCCGCGACCGATCTCAGCGCCGCCGCCGCCGCGCTGGCAAAGGTCAATTCGGCACTCGGCCGCTCCGGCGGGATGCCCTCGCCGGCGCTGCTCGACGAGCGGGACCGCATCCTCGAAACGATGTCGGCGATCGTCGACACCTCCGTCAGCTTCGACGCGGCCGGTCGCGCGACGGTGAAGGCCGGCGCCGAGGGCGGCCCGACCCTGGTCGTTGGCGACCAGTCGGCGAATGTCGGCGTGACGCACGGCAAGGGCGGTGTCGTCCAGTTCCACCTCGTCATCGGCGGCGAAGCATCGGTGATCCCGGCACAGGGCGGGGCGATGGCGGGGATCGTCGATGGCGCCCAGCGCGTCGCGGACGCGCGCGCGTCGCTCGACGACCTGGCCAGCGACTTTGCCGAGGGCGTTAACGCGGTGCAGGCGGGCGGCCACGACCTGAACGGTGCCGCGGGCAAACCGATGTTCGCGGGCGACAGCGCCACGACGATGACGATGGTCCTGACCGATGGCGCGGGCATCGCGGCAGCGACGCCGGGTTCGGGCAAGCAGGGCAATGGCAACCTCGCCGCGCTCGCTGCCCTGCGTACCGGCGGCGGATTCGAGAATCGGCTGACGACGATGCAGAGCGCGACCGGCGCGGCGATCGCCGCCAAGCGCAGCGTCATCGACGCCCAATCGGCGATCCACGACAATGCCGTCGCGTCGCGCGATGCGGTGAGCGGCGTCAACCTCGACGAGGAAGCGGTCAATCTGTTGCGCTTCCAGCAAGCCTATCAGGCGTCGGCGCGCGTCATCCAGGTGGCGCGCGAGACGCTCGACACGCTGTTCCAGATCCGGTGAGCGCCATGGACCGACTTTCCACCAGCCAATTCTATGGCCGCAGCCTGACCCAGATGACCGGGCTGAACGTCAAGGCCGACAAGCTCCAGACGCAGATCGCCTCGACCAAGAAGCTGGCGGTCGCGTCGGACGATGCGGCAGGCTTCACGCGGCTGGCGGGGCTGAAGCGCGCGGCGGCGGACGACAAGGCGGTCGGCGCGAACCTCGACCTGGCGGCCGGCATCCTCGCGCAATCGGACGCGACGCTCGGCAGCATCACCGACCAGCTCCAGCGCGCCAAGGAACTGGCGATCCAGGCGAACAGCGGCACGCTGACCGCCGACCAGCGCGCGGTGATCGCGACGCAGCTCGACGGCATTCTCGAGGACGTCGCCGCGCTCGCCAACCAGAAGGATGCGCGCGGCGTGCCCCTGTTCGGCGGCGGCGGTGAAGCGGCGTTCGCGACCGGCGCAAACGGCCGCGTCACCTATGTCGGCGGCACCACGCCCGGATCGATCCCGACCGGCGAGGGCACGGCGGTCCAGGTGACCGAGGACGGCACGCGCCTTCAGGCGATGTTCGACACGCTCTCCGCGCTGTCGGCGGCGGTCAAGGAAGGCAAGGGGATCGGCGAGGCGGGCGACGCGGTCACCGCGTCGATCGATACCGTTTCCGGGATGCGCGGCAGCATCGGCGCCCGCGCCATGCGCCTCGACATGGAGATGGAGCGGCTGGACGAGGTTGCGGTCGGGCGCGAGGAAGCGCGGTCGGCGATCGAGGACACCGACATTTCCGCGACGGTCATCGAGCTTCAGAAGACGCTCACGATCCTGTCGGCCACGCAGGCGAGCTTTTCCAAGCTGACCAGCCTCAGCCTGTTCGACCAGCTTCGCTAGTTATCGTCTTCCGGATCAGGTCCGGTGCGCAAAGTGGAAGCTCGGTAACCATTTCTCGACGCTTCGGCGTCACAAGACGGGACAGGGGGTCGCCATGCGCAACCCGCGTGTGGACCCGAGGGGCAAGCGTCGATGTTTCCTGCAATCGGTTTCGTGGTGCTCATCGCGATGGTGTTCGGCGGTTTCGTCATCACCGGCGGTGCGCTCGGCCCGGTGCTACACGCGCTGCCGCACGAGATGCTCATCATCGGCGGTGCGGCGCTGGGCGCGCTCATCATCGGCAATTCGGGCCGTGAGCTGAAGGCGATGGGCGGCGGGGTGATGAAGGTCATCAAGGGCCCCAAGTACAAGAAGCAGGATTATCTCGACGTCATCTTCCTCGTCTCCAAGCTGATGAAGATGCTGCGCGTCGAGGGGCCGATCGCGCTGGAACCGCATGTCGAGGATCCCAAATCCTCCGCGCTGTTCGCCGAATATCCCCGCATCCTGGCCGATCACGCGCTGACCGGCCTGATCGCCGATACGCTCCGCCTCGTCGTCGTCTCGTCGGGCACGCTCGACGTGCACGCGGTCGAGGAGGTCATGGACAACTCGATCAAGACCCACCACCACGAGGTGCAGGGGCCGCAGACGACGCTTCAGGGCCTGGCCGACGCGCTCCCCGCGCTCGGCATCGTCGCGGCGGTGCTGGGCGTGGTGAAGACGATGGGCTCGATCGACAAGCCGCCCTCGATCCTTGGCGCGATGATCGGTTCGGCGCTGGTCGGCACCTTCCTGGGCGTGCTGCTCGCCTATGGCATCGTCGGCCCGCTGGCGACGCGGCTCCAGCAGGTGATCGACGCGGACGCCGCGATCTATCACACCGTCAAGCAGATCATCATCGCCTCGCTCCACGGCCATCCTCAGCCGCTGGTGATCGAGGCGGCGCGGTCTGGCATCGCGCACCACAACCAGCCCGGCTTCGCCGAGGTGTTCGACGGTCTGAGGGGTAGGTAAGGTGCCCGCCGCCCGGGCGCCGCACGGCAACAACCAGCCGCCCAAGATCATCGTCAAGAAGGTGTTCGTCGAGGGGCATGGCGGCCATCACGGCGGCGCGTGGAAGGTCGCTTATGCCGATTTCGTGACGGCGATGATGGCGTTCTTCCTGCTGATGTGGCTGCTCGGCGCGACGACGGAGAAGCAGCGCAAGGCGCTGGCCGACTATTTCACGCCCACACTGATCGAGCTGAAGCAGAATTCGGCCGGGTCGAACGGCATGTTCGGCGGGTCCAGCCTGACCGACAAGGACAATTATCCCAATCGCGCTGGCCAGACGGGCACGCGGTCGATGACGATCCCGATCGGCGCCGATGGCGGCAACCGCGAGGGGTCGGGCGAGAAGGGCACGCTGAAGGACCAGTCGGCGATGCGGCAGGAGGATCGCAAGAACTTCAGCCGGATGCGCGCGACGCTTCAGGCCAAGATGAAGCAGGACGGCCGCATGGCCAAGCTCGCGCGGCACATCCGCTTCGTCCAGACGCGCGACGGCATGCGCATCGACCTGGTCGACGATGCCAAATACTCGATGTTCGACCTGGGGACAACGGTGCTGGTGCCGGAGGCGAATTCGCTGATCGGCATGATCGCGTCGAGCATCGGCGGCATGGAAAACCCGATCATGATCCGCGGCCATACCGATTCGCTCGGCTATGACGATCCGCTGCGCATGAACAACTGGATGCTGTCGAGCGGCCGGGCCGAGGCGACCCGCCGCCGGCTGGCGAGCGGCGGCGTCGGCGAAGCGCGGTTCGAGCGGATCGAGGGGGTGGCGGATCGCCAGCCGATGATCGTCGACAACCCCAGCGACCCGCGCAACCGGCGCGTGGCGATCACCTTGCTCTATCGCCGCTCCGGCTTCGGCGACGATGCACCCGCCGGGCCGATCCGCGCCGTCGCCGATCAGAACAGCTTGCGCAGCTCCACCCGGAACGAGCGCCCCAGCGGGTCGAGCAAGGCGGGCTGAAGCCCCGGCGGCGTCGCGCCGTTGGCGTCGGTGACGCGGATGCGCCGGTCGAGCAGGTTGTCGAGCCGGAGCGACACGCGCGCGCCGCGCAGCCACTCGGTCTTCGGCGCGACCTGGCCCAGATTGGCGAAGCCGCGCAGGTTGAGCGTGAACAGGCTGCCGAAGCGCAGATCTTCCGCGGGGGTGAGGCCGGTGACGCGCGTCGCCGACTGCCAGTCGGCATTGACGCGGATGCCCAGGCCATCCTTGGTGAAGCCGCTCCGCAGCTCGACCTGATGCCGCGGCTGACCGCCCCGCGCGCCGACCGCGTCGCCGCCCAGCAGATCGAGCTCGGGCAGGCCGTCCCGAATGAGGATGCGATCCTTGAGCCGAAGCGTATGGAACAGCGCGAACTGAACGCGGCCGCCGCCACCGAAGCCACCGCCGCCGCGCCCGCCACCACCGCGCCCGCCGAAGCCGCCGCCGCGCGGTCCCTCGCCGCCGCCGGCGCGGCGCGGGCGCTCGCCGGCATTTTCGCCGCCCTCGCGCCGCCGTCCCTGCGGCGCTCGGTCGCCGAGCGCCTCGCGCAGGACCGCGCGGGGGTCCTGCCCGGCCTCACGCGCGGCGCGCACGCGGCGCTGGAGCGTGCCGGTGACCGGCAGCGACAGGTTGATGCCCCAGCGAAGCTGAGACCGTTCGGTCCGCGCGAAGTTGATCGGGCGCGTGTCGATCTGGACCAGCCGCCCGCCATCGCCGCGCAGGAAGCGCTCCGGGAACGCGGCCTGGATCGCGGCTGTCGCGGCGGGGAAGCTCGCGATCGCGCCGTCGATGGTGTTCGCGGTATAGTCGGCACGCAGGTCGAGATCGAGGTCGGCGATCGGCCGCCAGTTCGCGCCGAGCTTCAGCGCATCGCGGCGGTCGGCGGTCAGGCCGGGATTGCCGCCGGTGATCTCCGTTACGTCGACCGTCTGGCCGAGCACATAGTCGAAGGTGCGGACGTTCGGCGTCAGCAGGAACGGCGCGCCGATCTGTTGCGGGGTTGGTGCGCCCTCCTCATGCGTGCGTGAGGCCAGGAACCGAAGGCGCGGGGCGGGCGACCAGTTGGCGCCGTAGCCGACCGTCGTCAGCGTGCCGAAGTCGGAGAGCTGCTCGACCGCGCCGTTGAGGTTGAACGACAGGTCGCCAAGGCCGGCGAGCACATCGCGGCGGCGGCTGGCAATCGGCAGGTCGAAATTGACGCGTGCGCCCGCATTGCGGCGCGTGACGTCGCTCGTCTGGATGAAACCGGCGCGGTTCGATCGGCTGTCGAGGTCGCGGCTGCCGACACCCATGCGGAACGATGCGCCGACGTCGCCTGCGGGCAATGTGAATAGGCTGCCGTTCGCCAGCCCCTCGAGCTCCGCGGTGTTGCTGACCGATCGCGCGGTGTCGCTGGCGGCTAGGCCGAGCGAGGGGAGCGCGGCGAACGGATTGACCGCGCCCGTCGCGACCCCGGCGCGATAGTCGTCGAGGGCGAGGCGGCGCTCGGTTTCCGTATCGGTTTGGCTGCGATCATAGCTGCCCGTCAGCGTCCAGCGCCACTCGCCGGCATTGCCGTTGGCGCTGAAGCCAGCCTGCACGCTGCGCGACCGTGTCTCTCGCGTCAGCGCGCTGGTCGCGTCGGAGTATCGGAGTACGCGCACGTCGCTGTCGAAGGGCGAGAAGGGGCTGGCACCCGGCAGCGTCACATCGATGGTGGGCAGGCCGACCAATCCTTGCGTGTTGCTGGCGGTGAACCCCAGATTGGCGGTGGCGGCGATATCGCCGGGCAGGTTGCGCGAATAGACCGCATTGCCCTCGACCGACCGCGTACGCGGCCGCAGCGTGCGGAACGCGCCGAGATCGGTGAGCGACGGCGCATTGGCACCCGCCGCGAAGTCGGCAAGCGACGGGTTTGCGCCCGTGACGGGCGCGGCGGTGACGGTCTGCCCGGCGAGCGCGGTCAAGGCCGGGTCGATCTCGCCAAATCCGTTCGCGGCGACGACGTTGCCGCCGAGCGAGTAGGGGAGGCCCGCGGGGTTGAGGAGGAGGTTGCGCTCGGCCTCCGTCAGCGCGCTTTCGCCCGAGACCTCCATGTCGATGTTGAGCCGGCCGCTGCGGTTGATGCGCAGGTAGTTGACGTCCGCCTCGCTCCTCGCGCTGCCGCTCGCGGTGGGCGCGCCGCCCTCCAGCTCCGCCGTGATCGCGCGGAAGCGGCGGCGAAGGACGATGTTCACCACGCGCTGATCGGCGGGATAGCCGTATTTGAGCGCGACTTCCTCCGGCAGGATCTCGACGCGGGCGATCGCCTCGGTCGGGATGTCGCGAATCTCGCGCAGGCCGGAGATGCGGCGTCCTTCGAGGAGCAGCACCGGCCCTTCGCCGCCGCGCCCCCGGCCGCTGCCGGTCTGCGGCGACAATTCGGTGAGCAGCTCGGCGATGGTGCTGACGCCGAATGCGCGGACATCGGCGGGCGAGAGCGTCTGTTCGGGCGGAATGTCGCCAGCGACCGATCCGCGCGGACGCTGGCCGGTGACGACGATCTCGCCGCCTCCATCCTCGGTTGCCGCATCGGCCTCGTCGGCGGCGGTGTCGGCGAGTTCTCCCGAAACCGCTTGCGCCTGGGCGGCGGCGGGCAGAGCGAGGACGATCGGGAGAAAGGCAAGGTTACGCATGATGACTCCGGCGCGAAACGCGTCGAGGTCGATTAGGCCCCGCCTGTCGCAGAAGTTTGTCAGAGTGCGCGGACGAGCCGCACCGCCATCGCCAGCCATGGCGGGTCGGCGGCGACGATCTGGCGCGCGCCGGGGCCGGGGGGCAGGAGCTGGAGGCGGCCGCCGTCGCGGTCGATCATCCGTCCGAACACGAAGCGGCCGGCGGGGCGGGGCACCAGCACGTCGCGATTGAGCGCACGGCCGAAGCGGGCGGGGTCCAGCCGCTCGCACCAGAGCTCGTCGCCTGCGCGATAGTCGCCGATGCTGCCGGTGACGCGCACCGCGACGAGGCCGGGGGCGAGGACGGGCGGCACCACCTGCTCCGCCCGCTGCGGTGCGCGAGCGCCCTCGCCGCCGAGCAGCGCCGCGACGGGGAGTTCGGGGCGCTCGGGCAGGCGGACGAGGTCGGCCGCCTCGACGCCGAGCGCGGCGGCGATGCGGTTGAGCCAGGCGACCGAGACGGTGCGCGTCCCCGTTTCGAGCCGGCCGATCGTCTGTGCCGTCGTCGGCGGCTGGCAGGCGCGCGCGACGTCGTCGAGCGTCAGGCCGCGGGCGCGGCGGACTTCGCGGATGGCGGTAATCATCGGCACGGCTCCTAACCGGATCGGTTCGCACCCTGTCCTACAACCGTGCCATCGTGGCAAGTGGCATCGATCGGGAGGTGCCTTCATGCGCGAGTGGGTGGAACGCGGGTTCGAGGATGGACGGGTGACGGCGGCGCCGCCGCGCAAGGGCGGGCGACGGGTGACGGTGAACCTGGCCGAATCGCCGCTCGGCTGGCTTGCGTCGCGCGGGCTGTTGAGTGCGCGTCAGGTCGAGGCGGGCGAGCGGCTGCGCGCCGATTACGAGCGGGCGCAGCTGGCGCCGTTGCTGACGATGCGCTGGGACGCGGCACCGTCCGGACGCCACGCGCGGGCGGAGGCGCTCGATCCGACGAGCGCACAGATCGCGGCGAAGCAGCGGTTCGACGCGGCGGTGGTCGCGGTCGGCCCGGGCCTTGCGGACATGCTGTGGCGCGTTGTCTGCGCCAACGAACCCGTGCCCGCCGCCGAGCGCGCGATGGGCTGGCCCGCGCGGGCGGGGCGGGTGGTGCTGGGCCTCGCGCTCGACCGGCTGGCGAGCCATTATGGGTTGGGGTGAGGGCTCTTCAGGAAGCGGGTGTAGGCCCAGCTGATCGCGATCAGCGTGACGCCGATGCCGAGGAAGGAGACGACGCGGAGCAGCCCCTCCAGCGCGACGTCGATCGTGAACACCTTGAGCGCGGTCACCATGACGAGGCCGAGCCCGGCAAAGCGCAGGTCGCGCGCGCCGCTGGTGAGGCCCCGCCACAGCCAGACGAGCGCGAGGATCAGCATCGCCGCCGAATAGCCCCAATTCTCGCCCGTGCCGATCGCGCCGGTCAGGATGTCGCCCTGCGCCGCCTGCCGGATCGCCGCCAGCGCGGCGACGAGCATGAGGCCGAGCGCGGGCACGCGCCACCGCCGCTCGCCCCAGGTCCAGAGCATCGCCGCCGATAGCGCGGGGAGGAGGACCGCGGCGTTGAGGAGCGGGATCGCGCCGACCGATTGCGGCGCGAAATAGGGCGCGAGGAGAAGCAGGTCGAACCAGACGATCCGCGCGTGCGCCGCGATGGCGAGCGCACGGGCAGCGAGCGGCGCTCGCGTCGCGAGCAGCCGCCCAGCGCCCAATGCCGCCAGCGTGATCGCCGCGCGCTCGACGAAGCCGAAGCGAACGAATCGAGCGTCGTCGCCGATCGCCAGCGGCTGCTTCATGAGGAGATAGACGGTCGCGGCGGCGAGCAGCCCCGCGGCGATCGCCGCCGGCCGGCGCCACGCGCCATAGCCGCCGGGTGCGCGGAGCGGCAGCAGCGCGGCGATTGCGACCGGGAGCAGGTGAAGCGCCACATCGCCGGCCGGCGGCAGATGCGGGTAGATCAGTTCCTCGCCGGCGAGCGAGCGGATCAGCCCCTCGGTCAGCCCGGCGATCTCGCGATAGGCGGCGGCGATGCCGAGCGCGAGCGGCACGGCGGCAGCGGTCGATAGCGCGCGCGCGCCGCTGCGCCGCCCCGCCTCCGCCACCGCGACGATCGCGACGGCGAGCGCGATACTGGCGGCATTCTCGCCGAACAGCGCCATCGCGGCGAGCACCCCTGCGCCTGCCCCTGCGGGCACGCCGCCGATCAACCCGGCATCGGCGCCCTCGACCCGGTCGCGATGGCGCCAGGCAAGCCAAAGCGCCGCGCCCATGACGGCCAGGTCGAACGGTGCCCAGGCGGCGCGTGGCAGGAGCTGCGGGGTGCCTAGCTGGAGCACCGCCAGCGGCCCCGCGAGCGCGACGACCGCGAGCGCGGCCCAGCCCTGCGCCGCGCGGGACCGCGCGACGCCGGCGCCGCCCAGGATGAGCGTCGTCGCGATCGCGGCCAGGCCGGTGGCGGGCTCGGGCGGGGCGAGCGCGAGCAGGACGAGGACGAGCACGGCGGCGATCAGCGGCGCGGGCACCAGCCGGGCGTCGCGCCACGCCAGCATTGCCGCGGCGCCGGCGAGGACGAGATAGAACGCCCAGCCGAGCCCCGAGAAGTCGAGCGCGGGTGCCAGTGCGAACAACTGCGCCAGACCGAGCGCCAGCGGGGCGACGCGAAGCGGCAGCCCGCGCGCGCCGCTTGCCGGCAGCGCCGCCGCCGCGGCGATCGACAAGGCGACGATGAAGCCGCCGACGATCGTCCGCTCCGGCCCGTCAAGCACGAGCGCGAGAAAGCCGGTCCACCCGAACCCCGCCGCCGCGCTCGCCACCGCCAGCCAGCCCCAGCCGCGTCGCACCGCCAGCACGAACAAAGCGCCGAGCAGCAGCGCGAGATAGACGAGCAGCGGCGCGACGCCCGCCGCGTCGTAGCCGGCGACCAGCGGCGCGAGGAACCCGCCGATCAGCGCCATGATCGCGGTCGGTGGTCCGTGCCGGATCGACAGCGCGAGGCCTGCACCAGTGATGCCGAGCAGCAGCACGAACGCGGGCAGCGGCGCGACGAGGTGATAAAGCGCGGCCGCGAGATACAGCGTCGCATAGAGGCTGGCCACGCCTGCGCCGGCCAGCACCTGAGCGATGCGCGGGTCGCTGGCGGTCGCGGGAAGGCGGCGCGCGACTTCGCTCGCCGCCATCAGCACGAGCGCGAGCAGGCAGGCGAGCGCGACGCGGATGCCCGGCCCGAACCACCCGCTGTCGATCGCTGCGCGGACGAGGAAGAAGCCCGCAAGCACCAGCGCCGCGCCGCCGATCCATACCGGCAAACGCCCGCCGATCAGGCTTTCGAGATCACGCGCCGGGGCGCGGGCGGGCGGCGCCGCCAGCGCCTCGATCGCCTCACGCTCGGCAGGTTGGGGGACGGCGCGCGTCGGCACGGAGCGGGGCTCGAAGGCAGGCGGCTGGCGGCGGACGACGACCGCGTCGTCGGGCGCCACGGGGGCGTCGTCGGCGCGGCGGTTGTCGAGCCAGCGCAGCGCCGCCTCCGCCCGGCCGAGCCGGCGACGCGTGTCGGCGAGCACGATCCCCAGCGCGATCACGGCGATCAGCAGCAATGGCTCCAAGCGGCACTCCCCAGGACGTCGTTTGCGCCCGAGCGCGAGGACATAGCGTCAGGTGACGGAAAACGCGCGCGCTTTCGTCGCTGGCTGCGGCGGGCCGCGCCGCGTCAGCGCAGGTAGAAGTCCACCGTCGTCACCACGCGCACCTTCTTGAACGGCGTGTCCGCCACGCCGTAATTCCCCTGGTCGCCGTCGCGCGCCTCGACCGAGAAATAGCCTTGGGTCGCGCTCTTGATCGCGCCGACGCCGGTGTTGCTGTCCTTGGCGAACTGCTCGGCCGCGGCACGGGCGTCGCGGGTCGCCTCCGCCACCATCGGCGGCTTGATGTCGTTCAATTTGGTGAAGCTGTAGGTGATGCCCGACCCCTCCTGAAGCACGACCCCGTCGCGGACCAGGTCGAACTGGCGCGCCGCGGCGCGCTGTGCCCGGGCGACGTCGCCGGTGCGAAGCTGGAGTCGCTGGTTCACGGTGAAGCGCTGGACGCCATTGTCATAGCTTTGCATCACGCTCGCGCCCGCCGGCCGGAGCGCATCGGCGGGGAAGCCGAGCCCGGCGAAGAACCGCGTGATCGCGCCGGTATCCGCATCCGCCTGCGCGCGCACCGCGGCGAGATCCTCGCCCGACCGCGCATAGTTGAGCGTCCAGACGGCCAGGTCGGCGGTCACGTCGCGCTCGGCCAGTCCACGCACCGTCACCGAACGATCCGCCGCGCGCGACCGGCGCAGGCCGTCGCCCAGCAGATAGCCGCCGATCACCAGCCCCAATGCGATCAGCGCCGCCGCGATCAGCACCGTCGATCCACGCTTTTCCATCGGCCTCCACTCCCCATATGGTCGAACGGCGATCCTGATACTTCGCCGATGAACCGTTGCTTACATACGATGAACGGAGCGCAGTCCACCATGAATTATCTGCACACCATGATCCGCGTCACCGATCCCGACGCGACGATCGCCTTTTTCGAGCTGCTGGGGCTCAAGGAAGTGCGGCGGATGGAGAATGAGGCGGGCCGCTTCACGCTGATCTTCCTTGCCACGCCCGAGGACATGAACGGTCCCGGCGAGCGTGCGAAGGCCGAGGTCGAGCTCACCTACAACTGGCCCCCCGAGGATGGCAGCGATGCCGAGACCTATTCGGGCGGGCGCAATTTTGGCCATCTCGCCTATCGTGTCGACGACATCTATGCGACCTGTCAGCGGATGATGGACGGCGGCGTGACGATCAACCGCCCGCCGCGCGACGGCAACATGGCGTTCGTGAAGACGCCGGATGGCATCTCGATCGAGCTCCTCCAGGCGGGCGATCCGCTGCCGCCCGCCGAGCCCTGGTCGTCGATGCCCAATACCGGAACCTGGTGATGCCTTCACCGCTTGAGATCGTTCGCGTCCCCGTGCTCAGCGACAATTATGTCTGGCTGATCCATCACGCGGCGAGCGGCGAGACCGTCGTCGTCGATCCGGGGGAGGCGGGGCCGGTGCTTGCCGCGGCGGATGCGCGCGGCTGGCGGCTCGGCGAGGTCTGGAACACCCACTGGCACCCCGACCACACCGGCGGCAACCAGGCGGTCAAGGACGCGCACGGCGCCGTCGTCGTCGCGCCGGCAGTGGAGGCGGCGAAGATCGCGACCGCCGATCGCCTGATCGCCGAGGGCGATAGGGTGTCGGTCGGCGGGATCGAGGCGGCGGTCTGGGAAACGCCCGCGCACACCGCGGGTCATGTCAGCTTCGTGTTTGCCGACCCGGCGCTCGCCTTTGTCGGCGATACGATGTTCGCGATGGGGTGCGGACGCCTGTTCGAGGGGACGCCCGCGCAGATGCACGCGGCGCTCCAGCGGCTGGCGACGCTGCCGCCCGAGACGGCGGTCTACTGCGCACACGAGTACACGCTGTCGAACGCCAGGTTCGCCGCGCATGTCGAGCCCGACAATGACGCGATAGCCGAGCGGTTGCAGGCGGTCGAGGCCGCGCGTGCCACAGGCGAAGCGACGGTGCCGACGACGATCGCCGATGAGTGCGCCACCAACCCCTTCGTGCGCGCCGGATCGGCCGATCAGCTGGCGGCGCTCCGAACGAAAAAAGACCAATTTTAAGCAGGATAGGGTGCTCAGCCTGTGTTCATGCGTTGAAGCGCTCGATAGCTCGGTTGGAGGACAAGCCCATGTCGCGAACTGCCTTTCTCGCGCTCGCCGCCGCCGCCCTGGTCGGCGGGTGCGCCGCCACGCCCGAACAGCAGGCTCGCACCGCCGAGCGCCGCGCCGACAGTGCCGCGCGGCTCGACAAGGCGCTGGCGGGCTTCACCGCCGAACAGCCGCAATCGTGCATGCCGATCACCAACCCGCGGCGCACCGAATATTATGGCGATACCATCATCTACGAAGTGAGCGGCAACCTCGTCTATCGCAATGACACGACGGGCGGCTGCGCGCTGGAGCGTGACGACATCCTCGTCACTTCGACCCCGCTCGGGCGGCTGTGCCGCGGCGACATCGCGCGGACGGTCGATCGTGCGTCGCGCTTCAACACGGGATCGTGTGCGCTGGGCGACTTCGTCCCCTATCGCAAGCGGCGGAGCTGATGCGAGCGGGCCTCGTGCTGGCGGCGGCGGCATTGGTCGCGGGCTGCACCTCGACCGAGCGCGCAGCGTCCGACACCCGCGCCCGCGGCGAGCGGGAGCTTGCCGCCGCGACAAAGGGTCGCGTCGCCGGCCCGCCGCAGCGCTGCATCGATCCCCAGCAAAGTTCCGGCCCGCAACTGATCGCGCCCGACGCGCTCGTCTATCGCGACGCCGGCACGACCTGGGTGACGAGGGTGGAGGGCTGCCCGTTCATCAATCGCGACCAGATCGTCATCGCCGAGGTGTTCGGCGGGCAGCTCTGCCGCAACGACCGCTTCCGCACGGTCCAGCGCGGCGGCGCGGCGATCCCGGGGCCGTTCTGCCGCTACGGCAACTTCACGCCCTATCGGCGGGAACGCTGATCCGGATCGCCGCCAATCGGAACCCTATAGTCGCCCGGACTTGATCCGGGGTCCCGCTTCTTCTGCTCGAGTGTGAAGAAGAAAGAAGCGGGATCTCGGATCAAGTCCAGGATGACGACATTTTGAAGATAGCCGCTATTTTCTCGATCACAGCACGTACCGGCTGAGGTCGGTGTTCCGCGCGATGCCGGAGAGCTGCGCCTCGACATAGGCCGCATCGACCGTCAGCGTCGAACCGCCGCGGTCTTCGGCGTCGAAGCTCACTTCCTCCAGCAGCTTCTCCATCACCGTCTGTAGGCGGCGGGCGCCGATATTCTCGACCTCGCCGTTCACCTGCGCGGCGATGCGCGCGACCGCGCGGATGCCGTCGTCGGTAAAGGCGATCTCGACCCCCTCGGTGCCGATCAGCGCGCGATACTGCTCGGGCAGGCTCGCCTTGGTGTCGGTCAGGATCGCGACGAAATCGTTTTCGGTCAGGCCCTTCAGCTCGACGCGGATCGGCAGGCGGCCCTGAAGCTCGGGCAGGAGGTCGCTCGGCTTTGCGACATGGAACGCGCCCGAGGCGATGAAGAGGACGTGATCGGTCTTCATCGGTCCGTATTTTGTGGCGACGGTGGTGCCCTCGATCAGCGGCAGGAGGTCGCGCTGCACCCCCTCACGGCTCACCGATCCGCCGCGCACATCGCTGACGGCAATCTTGTCGATCTCGTCGAGGAAGACGATGCCGTTCGCCTCCGCATCGGCGAGCGCCGCGCGGTGGACCTCGTCCTGGTCGAGGCGCTTGTCGGCCTCCTCCTCGACCAGCTTGGCCCAAGCGTCATGGACGTTCATCTTGCGCCGCTTGAGCTGCGGCCCGCCGAGCCCGCGCATCATCTCGCCCAGATTGATCATCTGAGGCGCGCCGCCGGGGATCTCGAACGGCATCGGGCTCGACGCCTCCAGCTCGATCTCGATCTCGGTATGGTCGAGATGGCCTTCGTTCAGGCGCTGGCGGAACGCCTCGCGCGTCGCCTGGCTTGAATCCTTGCCGGTCAGCGCGTCGAGCAGGCGGGTCATCGCCGCGGCTTCCGCCTTGTCCTTCACCGCGACGCGGCGGCGTTCCTTTTCCAGCCGGATCGCTTCCTCGACCAGGTCGCGGGCGATCTGTTCGACGTCACGGCCGACATAGCCGACCTCGGTGAACTTCGTCGCCTCGACCTTGACGAAGGGCGCGTCGGCCAGCTTCGCCAGGCGGCGGCTGATCTCGGTCTTGCCGCAGCCGGTGGGGCCGATCATCAGGATGTTCTTCGGGGAAACCTCGTCGCGCAGGTCTGGCGACAGCTGCTGACGGCGCCAGCGGTTGCGCAGCGCGACGGCAACCGCGCGCTTGGCGTCCTTTTGCCCGATGATGTGCGAGTCGAGCGCGGCGACGATCGCCTTGGGGGTGAGGGTGTCGTTCATGTCTTCCACTTCGTCATCCCAGCGAGGGCTGGGATCGCGTGCGGCAAGGGCACGCCAAATTGAGGGCGATCCCAGCGTTCGCTGGGATGACGGTCACGTCGCGCTGTCGAGCGCTTCGACGGTCAGCCGGTCGTTGGTATAGACGCACAGCTCCGCGGCGATGCCCATCGCCTTGCGTGCCAGCACCTCCGGATCGGGTTCGTAGTCGGCGAGCGCCCGGGCAGCAGCGAGCGCAAAGTTGCCGCCCGATCCGATCGCGGCGATGCCCGCCTCGGGCTCCAGCACGTCGCCGTTGCCGGTGACGACCAGCGTCACGTCCTTGTCGGCGACGATCAGCATCGCCTCCAGATTGCGGAGGAACTTGTCGGTGCGCCAGTCCTTGGCAAGCTCGACTGCGGCGCGCAGGAGCTGTCCCTGGTGGCGCTCGAGCTTGGCCTCCAGCCGCTCGAACAGCGTGAAAGCGTCGGCGGTCGCGCCCGCAAAGCCGGCGATCACCTTGCCGTCGCCCAGCGGGCGGACTTTCCGGGCATTGGGTTTCATGACGGTCTGGCCGGCGGAGACCTGGCCATCACCCGCGATGACCACGCGGCCCCCGCGGCGCACGGATAGGATCGTCGTGCCGTGCCACGCATTCGACTTGCTCATGGCGCGGCATATGGGGTGGGGAAGGGCGCTGCCAAGGGCGGCGCTATTTCTCCACGCCCTTGACCTTGCCCCACTGGCGCATGGCGGCATAGCCGAGGTAGCCGGTGCCGAAGAGCGTGTAGAGCTCCTCCGGCAGTGCGCGGAGATAGCCGGTGATCCCGCGCGCGATCGCGTCGGCGGTGGCGGGGCTGGCGGCGGCGATCAGGCCCATGGGGATCGCCCACAGGAACAGCGCGTACATGACATAGAGGAAGCCGGGCCGTGCGCGGCTGGTCCAGGGATCGCTTGACTGGGCCTCGGCCACGATCGCCGACAGCTGGGTTCGGAGCGCTTCCAGTTCCTGGCTGCCTTGCAGCTTGAGGAGTTCGAGCTTGGCCGCATCCCGCGCGCGCGGATCGGGAATGAGCTTGTCGATCAAGCCTGCGATCGGACCGATAACGGCGTCGAGCACGCTCATCGGCCGTCCTCCTTGGGATCGGCAAGGCGATTGGCGAGCCAGCCATAGAGGAACGCCTCGTTGGCGGGCCGCTGCTCCGCAAGGCGGAGGTAGCGTTCGCCCCGCATCGCCTCGACCGCCTTGAGCAGGATCGTCTCGCCGCGCGAGCCGCGGATGTCGAGAAAGGCGTCGAGTGCGGCGACCGTGCGCGGGCCGATGCGGCCGTCGAAGGCGATGTCGGCATAGTCGCGGCCATTGTGGTTGAGCGCGGTGAGGGCGCGCTGGAGGAAGCCGGCGGCGACGCTCGTCCCCATGTTGACGCCGGTGTCGAACAGCTCGGCCGCGAGCCGCGGTGCGCGCTCTGCCACCGCATCGAAGCGCGGCGCCAGCCAGTAGCGCGCACGATACAGCCCCGACGCGGCGCTTTGCGGATAGTCGCGCATCGCCCCGCGATAGCCCGCCGCCCGCGCGACCGCCTCCGTCACGCCCCAGCGCGTCGCGCCGCCGCGATCGGCGGGATGGTCGACGAACCCGCCCTCGCGCGCGATGAGTTCCTCGATCAGCGTGTCGATTTCCATGCTAGGCTCCCGCCGTTGGTTCGACTCGATCGCTAACCGATTTGGTACAATGTAGGACAGATAGCGGCTAAGGAGGGTTCATGGCAGGAACGATCGACCGGCGGACGCAGATCATCGGTGGCGGCATCGCCGCGGCGGCGGTGGCAGGGGCGACGGCGTGGTGGCTGACGCGCACGCCGACGCCGGACTATACGCTCGTGCTCAAGGACGGGGCGATCGAGGTGCGCGCTTACGGCGTGCTGCCGATCGTCGAGGCGACCGCGCCGGGCGATCGCGATGCGGCGCTGGGTACCGGCTTCCGCGCGCTTGCCGATTACATCTTTGCCAAGTCGCGCTCGGGTGAGCGGATCGGGATGACCGCGCCGGTGCTTGCCGATCGCGACGGCGATCGGTGGCGGACGCGCTTCGTGCTGCCGCCGCGCTACCTCGACATGGCTCCGCCGGAGCCCGGTCCCGACGTCGCCACGACGACGATCCCCGCGCGCCGTGTGGCCGCGATCCGCTTTCCGGGCCGCGCGAACGATGCGCTGCTCGCCGAGAAGGAAGCAGCGCTGCGCGAATGGCTGGAAGGCTATGGCCTTCGCCCGACCGGCGACCCGGAATACGCCTTCTACAATGCTCCGGCGGTCCCGGGACCCCTTCGCCGCAACGAGGTGTTGTTGCCGGTGGCCAGCATCTATTGAAGCTGGTGCCTTAGGGGACTATATCACTTCCATGCTGAACCTGCTCTCGATCCTGATCGGCCTCGTCGCGCTCCCGTTCCTGCTGTTCGGGTTCATCCCGTTCCTGGGATGGTCGCTGTGGTTCGGGCTGATGATCCCCGTGGTCGGCGCCGTCGTGGGCGCGCTGTCGGACAGCAATGCCGGCCGGAATCTCAACCTCATCATCATCGTGATCGGTGCGCTGCGCCTCGCGCTCGGCGGCGGCGTCATCTGACATGGAAAAGGGCCCGGCGATCGCTCGCCGGGCCCTTCATCTACTGGCCGTGGATCAGCGGCAGTTGACGCCGCCGCGGTCGATCTCGCGGCCAAGCAGCGCACCCGCGCCGCCACCGATCAGCGTGCCGAGCAGGCCCGAATTGCCGTTGGTCAGCACGTTGCCGAGCACGCCGCCACCGACCGCGCCGACGATTAGGCCCGTGGTGCCGTCGTTGCGGCGGCAGTAATAGCGCCCGTCGTTGCCGCGATAGATGCGGTCGTTGCGACCTAGGCGACGCTGGTCATAGTAGCGGCCGTCGCGATAATAGTTGTCGGCATAATAACGGCGCTGACCCGGGGGCAGTCGGTTCCAGTCATAATTGCGGGCCTGGCGCCAGTCGCGGCGGTCCTCACGAAGGTCGCGGCGTGCGTCACGCACGTCCTCGCGATATTCGCGGCGCGCCTCGCGCACATCGCGGCGCGAATCGGCGTTGCGAAGGTCGCGGCGATAGTCGCGCTGCGCATCGCGCACTTCGCGGCGATACTCGCGGTTATACTCGCCCGGCGTCTGCTGGGCCATGGCGGGCACCGCGGGGATCGCGACGGCGGCAATCAGCGCGGTGAGGATCGGGGTACGCATCGAACTTCCTCCTGCTTTTTGGTGGCGGAAGAACGACGCGAACCCTGGACAGTTGCGTGAACGTAAAACTACGGCCGGTTCAGACTAGAGACGGGTCGTGCCGGGGTAGGCAAAGAGGAGGTCAGCCTCTTCATTTGCCTCGACTTTTACCTCACCTGTCACCGACACGCATTCACCTGCCTGCCAGTCGACATCGGCGACCTTTCCACTGCCGCGTACGGGAACGAGCCAAGCGGTGACCCCATCGGGCAGCGAAACCTCGCGCCCGCCGGTCCAGCGCTCCAGCACGAACTTCGGCCCTTCGACCAGGATCGTCCGCCCCGCTTCGACTTCGCCGGGCGAGTCATAGGGGACGTACGGCACCGCGTCCGACACCGCGACACCGTCGTCGAGATGCAGCTCGCGCGGCCGGCCATAGTCGTAGAGGCGATACGTCGTCTCGCTGTTCTGCTGCACTTCGATCAGCGTGATGCCTGCGCCGATCGCGTGGACCGTGTTCGATTCCGAATAGAGGAAGTCGCCCGCCTTGACCGGCTTCCAGTAGAGCAGGTCCTCGATCGACCCGTCGAGCGCGGCGGCGCGCAGCTCGTCCTGCGACAGCGGACGGACGGTGCCGACCGCGATCGTCGAGTCGGGTTCGGCATCGAGGATCAGCCAGCATTCGTCCTTGCCGCGGGGCAGGCCGCGCGCCTGAGCTTGCTCGTCATTGGGGTGGACCTGAACCGACAGCTTCTCGCTGGTAAACAGATATTTGATGAGCAGGTCGGGCGTCGAATTGCCCGGCTCCTGGAACCACACCTCGCCGATCGGCTCGGCGCCCGGCGCGGGGTCGGGAAAGCCGGGAAACAGGTGCGTGCGCCCCCAGGGCTTCTCGACGCGGTGGGTGGCAAGCTTGGTGGCGGGCAAGGCGATTTCTCCGGCGGAATCTGATAGCTGCTGCAACGCAGCGCATTCGCTCCGGCTCCGCAACGACAAAGATAAAAGCGGTGCCGCACCGCCCGCCCAAAAATCCGTTGTTCGCCCCTTGTCCCCTCGGGTAAGGAGGCGCGATGCGTACCCTGACCGCCCGTCCGTTCGTGCTCGCCGCGACCGCTGTTGCCGCCTTCGGCCTTTCCGCCTGCGCGCGTTCGAACAAGGGGGCGGACCTCCCCTATGTCGCGCGCGACGTCGGCACGCTCTACACCGCGGCGAAGCAGCGGCTGGACCGCGGCCAGTACAAGCAGGCGGCGGCTTTGTTCGACGAGGTGGAGCGCCAGCATCCCTATTCGATCTGGGCGCGCCGCGCGCAGTTGATGAGTGCGTTCAGCTATTACCTGAACAAGGATTACACCGAGTCGATTCAGTCGTCGCAGCGCTTCCTGTCGGTCCACCCCGGCAATCGCGACGCGCCCTATGCCTATTACCTGATCGCGCTCGGCTATTACGAGCAGATCACCGACGTGACGCGCGACCAGAAGATCACGCAGCAGGCGCTCGACGCGCTGGGTGAGCTGTCGCGTCGCTATCCCGACACGCGCTATGCCGCCGATGCGCGGCTGAAGGTCGACCTGGTCCGCGATCACCTGGCCGGCAAGGAGATGGAGGTCGGCCGCTTCTATGGCCGCCGTGGTCAGTGGCTGGCGGCGTCGATGCGCTATCGCTCGGTTGTCGATCAGTATCAGACGACGAGCCATGCGCCAGAGGCGCTGATGCGCCTGGTTGAGGCGTATCTGAACCTGGGCCTGCGCGAAGAGGCGAAGAAGTCGGCTGCCGTGCTCGGCGCCAACTATCCGGGCACCGACTGGTATCAGCGCGCCTACAAGCTGGTCGAGGAATATCCGGTGCTGCCGCCGCAGCAGGTGGTGAAGCCCGCGACCGAGATCCAGCAGGCGGGCGCCTGATCCCGGACGGGGCGCGCACTCGATGCTGACGGCGCTGTCGATCCGCGATGTCGTGCTGATCGAGGCGCTCGACCTCGATTTCGTGCCCGGCCTGGGCGTGCTCACGGGCGAAACCGGCGCGGGCAAGTCGATCCTGCTCGATGCACTCGGCCTGGCATTGGGCGCGCGGGGCGACAGCGGGCTGGTGCGTCACGGTGCAGCTCAGTCGGTGGTGACCGCGAGCTTCGAGACGCCGGCCGCCGATAGCCCGATCGCCGCGCTGCTGGCCGACAACGGCCTCGATCTCGAGCCAGGCGAGCCGCTGATGATCCGGCGGCTGGTCAAGGCCGATGGCGGCAGCCGCGCCTTCGTCAACGACCAGCCGGCATCGGCGGCGTTGCTGCGCGAACTCGGTGCGATGCTGGTCGAGATCCATGGCCAGCACGACGACCGCGGCCTGCTCAACCCGCGCGGACACCGGGCGCTGCTCGACGCGTTCGCGCGCGCCGATACCGCCGCGGTGGGCGCCGCGTGGCGCGAGTGGCGGGCGGCGCTGGCGAAGCTGGACGAGGCGCGTGAGACACAGGCAGTGGCGGAGCGCGACCGCGACTATCTGGCGCATGCGGTCGAGGAACTGACGGCGCTCGCGCCGGAACCGGGCGAGGAGGCAAGCCTCGCCGAACGGCGCGCGACGATGCAGCGCGGCGAGCGGGCGGCGGGTGAGCTTTCTGCGGTCGCAGACCTGCTCGACGGATCGGACGGGGCGCTGTCGCGGCTGCGGCAGGCGGCACGCATCCTGGAGCGTGCGGGCGACGCGCACCCGGCGCTTGCCGAGGCGCTGGCGGCGATCGACCGCGCGATCGTCGAGGGCGCAGGCGCCCAGGAACAGATCGACGCGGCCGCCTATGCGCTCGCCTTCGACCCTGCGGTGCTGGAGGCGGACGAGGCGCGGCTGTTCGAGCTTCGCGGGCTGGCGCGCAAGCACCGCGTTCAGCCTGACGATCTCGCCGCGCTTGCCGCCGACTTGGCGGAGCGGCTGGCGCTGGTCGAAGGGGGCGAGGCGGGGATCGCCGCGCTGACCCGCGCCGCTTCGGATGCCGAGGCGCGCTATGCCGCCGCCGCCGAAACGCTGTCGGCGCAGCGCACCGCCGCGGCCGTCCGGCTCGACAAGGCGGTGGCGGGCGAGCTTGCGCCGCTCAAGCTCGACGCCGCGCGCTTCCGCACCGTCGTCGCGCCCAACGCTCGCGAGGCCTGGGGGCCGGAGGGCAGCGACCGCGTCGAGTTCGAGGTATCGACCAATCCGGGCGCGCCGTTCGCGCCGCTGATGAAGATCGCCAGCGGCGGCGAGTTGTCGCGCTTCATCCTGGCGATGAAGGTCGCGCTGGCCGAAGAGGGCGGCGCGCGCGCGCTCGTCTTCGACGAGATCGATCGCGGGGTCGGCGGTGCGGTGGCGAGTGCGATCGGCGAGCGGCTTGCGCGGCTCTCACGCCGCAACCAGGTGCTCGTCGTCACGCACAGCCCGCAAGTGGCGGCGCGGGGCGACCGGCATTACCGCATCGCCAAGTCGAGCGACGGCACCGTCACCCGCACCGGCGTCACGCCCCTGGATGCGGACGAGCGACGCGAGGAGATCGCACGGATGCTGTCGGGCGCGGAGGTCACGCCCGAAGCTCGGGCACAGGCGGAGCGGCTGCTCGAGATCGCCTAGCGCGTGCGAATGCCCACCATGGCCACCCGTTCGTCCTGAGTAGCCGCTGAGCCTGTCGAAGCGGCCTATCGAAGGACATGCGATCGAGCGTCGACGATGCTTCGATACGAGCCCTCGACTTCGCTCGGTCTCTACTCAGCACGAACGGGAAGTGGACAAAACTCAAAACCCATTCGCCCTCAGCCTGTCGAAGGGCTGCCTTTTCTTCTTGCCGGTCGAGAAGAAGGCAGTGCTTCGACAAGCTCAGCACGAACGGGGTTGGGGATGTTCCTCGCCGTTCTTCCTGAGCCTGTCGAAGGACGTGCCCGGAACGCCGCCCTACCGCACCACCCCGAGCTGCCGGTCCGCCCATTTCGCAAAGATCGTCAGGTTCGGCGTATCGGTGTGTCCGCCATCATGCTGCCGCCATGCCAGCGCTCTCTCGAGCAGCCCCGTGTTCACCGGCGGCAAGGTCGCGGCGCGCCAGTCGTCGCCGAGGCCCAGATCGCGCGCGCCCAGCAGGCGATAGACCCGCCCCGCCGCCACTGCCGCCATCAGGCTGCCGCGATGGTCGAGCCAGTGCGCGTCGCCCGCTTCGGGCACGCCATAGCTGATGAAGACGGGCCGCGGCGCGCACAGCGCCAGCAGGAGGTGCGCATCGACGGGCAGGTCGCCGGGATTGCGAACGTCGCGCCCCTCGGCCGCGGCATAGCGCATGAAATTGCCCGCCATCCAGTGATGCTGCCCGCCCGCAAGACTCGCTACCGCCTCGCCATAGTTGCGGCGGAGGAGCGTCGTGCCGCCCTTGCCCGACGATCCCACCAGCGCGACGGCGAAGCGATCGTCGAACGCCATCGCGATCAGCGCTGCCTTGCCATAGCGCGACACGCCCTCGATCCCGACGCGCTTGCCGTCGACCGCCGGATCGGCGGCGAGGAAGTCGAGCGCGCGGCTCGCCCCCCAGGCCCAGGCGCGAAGCGCGCCCCATTGCTCGGGACTGCGAAGCTGGCCGCGGTTGGCGAGGCCGATGACGCCGCGCGTCAGCCCCGCGCCGTCGTCGGGCTGGATCGTCTCGGAATCCAGCATCGCATAGCCCCAGCCGGCGGCGATCACCTGATCGGGACGGGGCAGGTCACCCTGCGCGTCGCGCTGCGGAAAGGCGAAGGGCGGCTGCTGGGCGAGCGTAAAAGCGGGATGCGCGTCGAACACCGCCTTCAGCGTCGCATCCTGTGCGATCAGCGCCGCCTTCATCGCGGCGTCGATCCGCTCGAACTCGGCACGGCTGGGCTGCGACGGCGCCGGGAAGTCGTCGCGGCCATACATGACGAGGAGCGGCACCGGCCCCTTCGCATCGGCGGGCGTCACCACGGTCATGCGGATATCGACCGACAGGCCGGGCGCATCGGCGGCCTCCGCATGGCCGATCACGCGCCGCGCGATCACCGGCGTGAAGCCGACGCGCTCCCGGTCGGTGATGGTCACGCGCCAGTCGATACGCGGCGCGTTCGCGGGCACCTCGCCATAGACTTCGCGCGCATAGGCGGCGGCGATCTCCGGCCGGCGGACGCGCCACCAGTCGGCGGGGGTTCGCACCGGCCGTCCCGCCGTCGTCGTCAGCGCGTCGGGCAGCGAGGGATACGGATTGGCTCTCGCCTCGTCATAATTGGCGGCGTTCGGCGCGGCGGGGTCCGCCGCCGGGCCGGGGATCAGCCGCGTGATGCGCATCCGCTTCATCATGTCCGCCCGCGCCTGATCGCTCGTCGGCGCCTGCGCCAGCGCCGCCGTCCCCGCCACCATCAATGCGCCAATCGCCAGCCAGACCCGCATCCGCCCCTCCGTTTCGGCGGATGCTATAGGATCTTCGCAGCAGAGTCAGCCGCGTTTCAGCACCTCAATCGCAGCAGCCGTCATCGCCTCGGCGGCGGTGGCGATCACCTTTTCGGCATCGGGCGCCCAATCGGGGCTGTGGAGCGAGGGGAGGGCGGGGCCGCCCTGCTGCGCTGCATCCCATTTGGCCTGCGGCACGCCGCCGACCCAGAAGAGCAGGCTCTGCACATGCTCCTTGTCGGCGAGATAGAAGCGGCTGAAATCCTGGCCCACCATCGCGGCGGGCACGTCGGCGACGCGATCCTTGCCGAAGCGCGCAGCGAACACATCCCGCATCCGCCCGGTCAGCGGGTCGGTGTTGAACGTGGCCGGCGTCGCATTCGGTCGCACGGTCATGACCGGCATCCGATCCTCGGGCACGCCGCTCGCGATCGCTTCGCCGCGCGCGATCCGGGCGATGCCGTCGAGGAGGAGCCGCCTCGTCTTCTCCTCGTAGCTTCGGACGGTGATGAGCAAGGTCGCCTCGTCGCCGATGACGTTGTGGCTGGTGCCGGCGCGAAAGCTGCCGACGGTGACGACCGCGGGCGATTGCGGGTCGTTCTCGCGGCTGACGAGCGTCTGGAGCGCCATCACGATCTTGGCGCCGAGCACGACGGGATCGCGCGTGCCGCTGGGATAGGCGCCGTGCCCGCCGACGCCGCGCACCTTGAGATCGACCGAGTCCACCGTCGCCAGCGCGAAACCCGGCCGCACGCCGATCGTGCCGGCGGGCAGCGAGGCGCTGTCGTGGAAAGCGAGCGCGACGTCGGGCTTCGGAAACTTCGTGTAGAGGCCGGCATCGAGCATCGCCTTGGCCCCCAATCCGCGTTCTTCGGCGGGCTGCGCGATCATCACCAGCGTGCCCGACCAGCGATCCTTCATCTTGGCCAGGTTGTTGAGCGTGCCGACCCAGCCAGCCATGTGCGTGTCGTGACCGCACGCGTGCATCACCGCGGTCTCGGTGCCCTCCGCGGTGGTCGCGCGCGCCTTGGACGCGAACGGGAGGCCGGTGCTCTCGGCGACGGGCAGTCCGTCCATGTCGGTGCGGATCAACAGCGTCGGTCCGGCGCCGTTCTTCATCACCGCCACGACGCCGGTCTCCCCGACCCCCTCGGTCACGGTGAAACCCGCCTTGCGCGCCGCGTCCGCCATCAGCTTGGCCGAGCGCTTCTCCTGAAAGGCGAGTTCGGGATTGGCGTGGAGATCGCGGTAGAGCGCGGTCAATGCGGACATTTGCGCCGCGGTCGCGTCGCGGACGGGTTCCTGCGCCGCGGCGGGCGCGGCAAGAAGGGTAAGGGCGGGGAGGGCGAAGGCGGGGAGCAGCAGGCGCATGCCGGGCTTCTAACCCGCTGGCGCACCGACTGGAAAGCGGGCGACTTGGAACCTCGCCACGAAATGGCCGTATATTGCCGACGATCGTTACGGGAGGATATTGATGCTCAGGTCATCGGTGGCCGTCGTGCTGGCGGGCGGTGCGCTGCTCGGCGCGTGCAACCAGTCGGATGAAGCGGCGACGCAGAACTCGTCGCTGGTCACCGTCCGCGACACCTCGGCACCGGCCGCGTCCGGCGGCGTGACCCGCGACGTGGCCGCTCCCGAGCAGCCGGTGGTCACGCCGATGGCGGCGGCGACGGTCATCCAGAGCCAGCCCGGCCCCGACGGTTCGCAGGTCGACCTGCTCAAGGTGGCGGTGACGGGCGACATCCTGACCGTGACGCTTCGCTGTGCGAGCAGCGAGCGCATCAACACCGAAAGCTTCAGGGTGTCCGACATCAGCGTCATCGACGACGCCACGTCGCAGCGCATCTCGATCCTCAAGGACAATGAGGGCAAGTGGATGGCTTCGAAGGTCAGCGGCGACTTCATGACCGCCGATTGCACCGCCAAGCCCGGCATCATCTGGGCAAAGTTCCCGGCACCGCCCGCCACCAGCCAGACGGTTTCGATCAACCTTCCCGAAGTGGCGCCCTTCGACGGCGTGCCCGTGACGCGATGAGAGTGGCGGCGGCGCTGGTCACGGCGGCGTGGCTCGTGGCCTGTTCGGGCGCCGAGCAGCAGCAAAGCGCGGCGGCGACGGGCAATGCGGCCGAACCCGCTGAGCCCGCGCCCGCTGCGGTGAGTGCGACCGGGAGCGGGATGCGCGGGACGGTGAGCAGCCTGACGGGCGCGGTCAGCGGCCTCAACACGCGCGTCACCGACATGGGGCTCGTCATCGACCTGCCCTCCGACGCGCTCTTCGAGTTCGACAAGGCGACGCTGACGCCGGCGGCGGAGGATCAGCTTCGCAAGGCGACCGACCTCATCCGCCGCAGCCCGCCGGGCGCGCTCAAGGTCATCGGCCATACCGACGACAAGGGCGACGATGCCTATAACCAGAAGCTGTCGGTCGCGCGGGCGCAGGCGGTGGCGGACTGGCTGGGCCAGCAGGTCGGTGTGCGCACGCGCGGGTTCGAGGTGTCGGGCAAGGGCGAAAGCGAGCCGGTGGCGCCGAACGCACGGCCAGACGGCAGCGACGATCCGGCGGGCCGCGCGAAGAACCGGCGGGTGGAGTTGGTGGTGCCGAACGGCGGCTAGCTCCTAGCCGTCACCCCGGACTTGTTCCGGGGTCCACCGTGCCTCGGTGGCGTGCCTATCGGGTCGATTGCGCCGATTCCCGCGACCCAGCCAAACCAGCCGCTGGACAATCGGACAGGTGGACCCCGGAACAAGTCCGGGGTGACGATTGGGTTGAGATGCGGCGCCTCGTACACGTCCTTCGACAAGCTCAGGACGAACGGCGATCAGGTGGAAACCTGTTCGCGCTGAGCCTGTCGAAGCACGTGCCCCGAAACCCTTACCCCGCCGGGACCAGCTCCACCACGTCGAGCTGCGATTCGAACCGCGGCCATGGGAGCACCAGCCGCCAGCGCCGCTCGCCGACGCGTTCGATCACGCCCGCCATGTCGCGATCGCCGTCCTGGCCATAATCGAGCGCGCGTTGCTCGTCGCCGAGCACCAGCGTGCCGAGGAAGACGCGGCGCGTGGGGACGTCGGGGAAGATCAGCCCGACCGGCCGCTGCGAGCCCGAGACCTTGAACAGGCTGAGCAGTTCGCCCTCGTCGCCGACGCGGCAGTCGAAATAGGGATAGGCGACATAGGCGAGCCCGCCGGGTCGCGGCGAGCCGAGCTTGAACACGCGGCAGCGATAGCGACCCGCCGGGGGCGCGGGATTGGCGAGCGCGCGGTCCGGGTCGAACAGCGCGCCCTCCGCCGCGATCTTCGCGGGCTCGGCCGCGCGGGCGGCGGGGAGCGCCGTCGTCCATGCCTCACGCCAGCGGCGAAGGCGGTCGCGATCGGCCGGGGTGGCGACGGCGCGCCAGTCGGTGGGGTTGGCGGAGGGGGTGCTCGCCGCGGTCTCGGCCTCGGGCCGGTCGCCGCCGCCGCATGCCGAGAGGGCCAGCGATAGACCGCAAAGGCCCGCGATTTTCGAAATCCTGGTACGCACGCCGCCATCATGGCGTGCGGGGCTCATCCGTCAATCGACCATTTCGGACGAGGGGGAAGCCACCAAGTCTAAGCGCGCCTCCCCGGCGAAAGCCGGGGTCCAGTTGGGAAGGCCGTGCAGCAGCGCGGAACAAGCGCCACGCTCGTGCTCCCGCGTAGGCGGGAGCCCAGGGTTACTGCGCGCACCGTTTGCGGCTCTGGGCTCCCACCTTCGCGGGAGCACGTACTGGGGTCGCGCTTCTCAACTGGGCACGGCCCTCGCCGGGGCAGGAGCGCCGCTTACGCCGTCCAGCCGCCGTCGATCGACAGGTTCGCGCCGGTGATCTGCGCCGCCTCGTCGCGGCAGAGGAACAGCGCGAGCGCGGCGACCTGTTCGGAGGTCACGAACTCCTTGGTCGGCTGTGCCTCCAGCAGCACGTCGTTGATGACCTGCTCGCGGGTGAGGCCGCGCGTCGCCATCGTGTCGGGGATCTGCTTTTCGACCAGCGGCGTCCAGACATAGCCGGGAGAGATCGCGTTCACCGTGATGCCGAACGTTGCCGTCTCCAGCGCGACCGTCTTGGTTAGGCCGGCGATGCCATGCTTGGCGGCGACATACGCCGCCTTGTTGGGGCTCGCGACCTTGGAGTGGGCCGACGCGGTCGAGATGATCCGGCCCCACTTCTTCTCCTTCATGAACGGCACCGCGGCGCGGATGACGTGAAAGGCGGAGGTCAGGTTGATCGCGATGATCGCGTCCCACTTGTCGATCGGGAAATCCTCGATCTTCGACACGTGTTGGATGCCGGCATTGTTGATGACGATGTCGGGACCGCCGAGTTCGTCATGCGCGCGCTGGACCATCGCCGCGATCTGGTCGGGCTTGGTCATGTCGGCGGCGTCGTAGAGCGCCTTGCCGCCGCTCGTCGCCTCCAGCGCGGCGCGCTCCTTCTCAATCGCGTCCTCATCGCCGAAGCCGTTGATGACGACGTTCGCGCCCTCCGCTGCCAGCGCCTTGGCATAGGCAAGGCCGATGCCCGAGGTCGATCCGGTGACGATGGCGGTCTTGCCCTTGAGGAACATGGATGCGCTCCGGTCAGTGATGATGGCGGGGGGTGAGGTCGAACGCGGCGGTGCGGCCGTCGACGATGTTCTGAGCGAGCACGCGCGAGTTCGCCATCGTCTCGGCGACGGCGGCGCGGCCGGACTGCCAATGCTCGCGCATCGTCCGCTGCGAGAATTCGTAGTCGCGGCTGCCGCCCTCCCACGCATTGGCGCGGTGGATGAGCTGGACCAGCGACAGCGGATGCTCGGTGGCGAGCGCCGCCAGCGCGGCGACGTCCCGATCCTGCGCGAGATCGCCGGGCAGCTTGTCGAGCACGCGGCGGATCGCGGCGCGCATGTCGCTCCGCCGCAGCGCCTCGGCCGACACCTGCCGGGTGCGGCTGGAGTATCGGATCTCCTTTTCACGCGCCATCACGTCCATCAGCGTCCGGGGCGCGTCGGCGGCGGCGGAAAAGAGGTCGCACTGGAACACCAGCATCGCCTCGTTCTGATGGTCGAGCACATGCGTCAGCGGCGTGTTCGAGACAAGGCCGCCGTCCCAATAGAGCCGCCCGTCGATCTCCACCGGCGGCAGGCCGGGGGGCAGCGCGCCCGACGCCATGATGTGCCGCGCATCGATGCGGCAGCCCAGCCGGTTGTCGAAGAAGTGAAAATTGCCCGACAGGATATCGACCGCGCCGATCGACACGCGCACCGGCCCGTCGTTGAGCAGGTCCCAGTCGATCAGCGTGTCCAGCGTCGCGCGAAGTGGCTCGGTATCGTAGAAGCTGAGCGCGCCGCACGTGCCCGGCACTGCCAGCGCCGGCGGCCAGGGGCGGGGGCGGAAGAAGCCCGGCACCCCTTGCGTGATGACCGCCATCGCCGACCATTCGTGCACCGCCTCGCGCACGCGCTCGTCTTCGAAGATCGGGAAGCTGGGGAGCGCGGCGGTGACCGTGTCCCAAAAGGCGCGCAGCCGCTCGATGCGGCGCGCCGGCGGGTTGCCCGCGACGATCGCCGCGTTGATCGCACCGATCGAGATGCCCGCGACCCAATCGATCTCGACCTCGCCCTCGGCCAGCGCCTCGATCACCCCGGCCTGGAAGCTGCCGAGTGCGCCGCCGCCCTGGAGCACCAGCGCCACGCACTCGGGAAGCGGCATCGCCTCGCGGCTGCGGCGGCGGTGACGGGGCGGGGGAGCTTCAGCGTCGGCCATTGATGCGGGTTATGGGATTGATGCTGCGACGCGGCAATGGGCGGGGTCGATGAAAAATGCGCCGCGACGCTTGCAACGCGCAGGCGCCCTCACGCATTTGCACAGCCGTAACGATTGACAAAGGGCGGTACGCGCGATGCGCCTCGACGACTTCGACCCCAGCGACAATGTCCGCGACCTGGGCTCCGGCAGCGGCGGGGGCGGCGGGTTTCCGCTGCTCGGGCTGCTGCCCCTGTTCCTGGGGCGCGGCATGGGGTGCGGCGGCATCGGACTGCTGGTCGTGGTCGGCATCATCTTCCTGTCGATGGGCGGGCTCGGCGGCCTGACCGGCGGCGGCGGTGGCGGCCGGGCGCCGACGAGCCAGGGCGGCGCGACCAGCGGCGCAGGCGTCTGCAACACGGCGGAGCGGCGCTTCTCGTGCCAGGTGCTCGCTTCGACCGAGCAGACCTGGGGCAGGCTGTTCCAGCAGCAGGGCCAGACCTATCGCGAGCCGACGCTCAACTTCTATCAGCGGGGCGTGTCGTCGGGCTGCGGTGCGGCGACGTCGGCGGCGGGGCCGTTCTACTGCCCGCCGGACCAGGGCATCTATCTCGACACCAGCTTCTTCGACGAGCTCGAGAACAAGTTCGGCGCGGCGGGCGACTTTGCCCAGGCCTATGTCATCGCGCACGAGGTCGGCCACCACATCCAGAACCTGACCGGCGAGGCGCAGCGCGTGACGCAGGCGCAGCGCACGCTGCCCGAGGCGCAGGGCAATGCGCTGTCTGTGCGGCTGGAGCTTCAGGCGGATTGCTATGCCGGCGTCTGGGCGGCGCAGAACAAGGATCGGCTGGAGCCCGGCGACATCGAGGAGGGCCTGCGCGCCGCCAATGCGATCGGAGACGACACGCTCCAGCGCGAGGCCGGCGGCGCGGTGGTGCCCGACAGCTTCACGCATGGCAGCTCTGCGCAGCGCGTGAAGTGGCTGCGCACGGGGCTCCAGACCGGCAACCCCGCCGCTTGCGACACTTTCAACCAGCCGATCTGAGTCCGACCCCATGAGTGTTGCTTTCCGGCGCGAGGACGACGACGCGCATCGCGAGCCCGTCTTCGAGCTGCCGCTCCCGCCCGGCCCGAACCTCGTCACGCCCCGCGGGCTCTCGCTGATCGAGGCGCGGGTGGCGGCGCTCGAGGCGGCGGTCGCGAACGCGGCGGATGCGGAGGCGGCGAAGCCCATCCGCCGCGATCTTCGCTACTGGCTCGCGCGCGCCAGCACCGCGCAGGTGCAGCCGCACGCCCAGGGCGACGCGGTCGCGTTCGGCACGCGGGTGACCTATCGGCTGAATGGGGCCGAGCGCACGGTTGCGCTGGTCGGCAGCGACGAGGCCGACGTGACCGAGAACGCCATCCCCTTCACCGCGCCGATCGCCCAGGCGATGATGGACGCGGAGCCGGGCGAGGCGGTCGACTATCAGGGCCGCGAGGGCGCGATCGAGGTGATTGCGGTCGAATTGCTGGACTAGACGAGGCGAGTCGGAGCCCCGGGGAAGGATCAGCCGCCGCTCGACACCTTTGCACCTCCCCGGCGAAGGCCGGGGTCCAGTTGGGAAGGTCTATCGATAGAAGCGCTACCGCCACCCAACTGGGCCCCGGCCTTCGCCGGGGAAGTCAGAAGATGGTGGGAGAACGCTGCGTCCCTTGAAATGATCGCGCTGGCGACCCGGAACGCGCTGCACCCTCACGTCGCGGGCTGCGCCGCCGCGGGGTCGCGCGTGATGTCGAGCACCTCGACCGACTGGCGCCCCGCCGCCTGGCGGACCAGCGATCCCGTCGGGACGATGCGTTGCGGGCGGATCGTGTGCCGCTCGACGCGATAGAGGCCCGGGCTTCCCTCCGGCAGCGCGATCGGGGCATAGCGGCGCTTGCCGATCGCCTGCACATAGGGCTGGGCCCATTCGCGCATGTTGCTGCCGCGCAGGATCTCGGCGTCGCTCACGGTACCGTCGGGCGTGACCATGAAACCGATGTCGACCCACCGGATCGTCGGTGACGACGTCTTCCAGGTCGGGATCATCGCGTCGCCGAACTTCATCGCATGGCGGTCGGCGAGGGTGGCGCCATCGACCACCTCGGCATCCTTGATGAGCAATGGCGGCAGATCGGGCTGGGTGCGCAGATTGGCGAGCAGCCGGTCGACGCCGCTGCCGTCGCCGCGGAAGCTGGCGAGGCGTGCCTGCACCACGGCGGCGATCTGCATCACCGATGGATCGCTGGCCGCCGGCGACGTTGCGACCGCGGCCAGACGCTTCTCCGCGCCATTGGTGTTGCGCATGGCGAGGTCGACCATCGCCGCGCGCAAGGTCGACAGCGCCGCCAGTTGATGCTCGCCGCGCATCTCGAACCCGTCGGCAGCCGCCAGATACTGTTTGCGCGCGGTGAACGGGTCGTCGTTCTTGAGCCAGAAGTCGCCCAGTCGAAGCTGCATCAGCAGCGCCTGCTTGTCGTCGGCGGGCAGGTTCTCCGTCAGCGCCTTGCCCTGGCCGATCGTCATGCTGCGATAGGCGTCCATGTCGCCCATGTGCAGGTTGACCGTCGCCGATGCTTCGTAGAGCGCCGACACCACGCGCGGGAAACGCTTGGCGTTGCCCTTCTGCCGCGAAAGCGCCGCCTGGAGCGTACGGCGGGCGTCGTGATACTGGCCCTGCGCAAACTGCGCCTCGGCATGGGCGATCGCGAAGCGCGCATCGTCGGGCGTCGGGCAGTTCGTCGCGATGCACTTTTCGAGCGCATCGCCCGATCGCCGCGCCCGGACGATGATGTCGGAGGAAGCGGGCGCCGGGTTCGGCACCACCTGTGTGAGCATCAGCGTGAGCAGCAACGACATCACGAGTCTCCCGATCGACCTGCACGCAGCGTGACCGCCAGGCGCTTTGCGGTCAACTGCTCAAAAACGCGAACGTTCAGGAAGTTGCGGTGCATTGCTTGCGTGGCATGGATGATCGGTTAGTTGTCGGTGCAACCAGTTCGATCCGGGAGTGCCCATGCGTCGTCGCCAGTTCCTCGCCTCCACCGGCCTTGCCGCCGCGGCTGCCGCCGTCCCCGTCGCCGCCCGCACGCAGAACGGTGCCGACGCCGACCTGCGTGCGATGCTCGACCGCTTCTTCTATGCACGATTGGAGGACAATCCGGAGGGCGCGACCTCGCTCGGCCTCGACACGGGTGCGCGCGCCTCGCTCAAGTCGAAGCTCGGCGACAATTCGCGGGCGGGGCAGGCGAAGCAGTTCGCCCGTGCCAGGCAGGAGCTCGCCGCGCTGAAGGCGGTTCCGCGCGATCGGCTGAGCGAAACCGCGCAGCTCGATTACGAGGTCGTCGAATACAGCCTCAATCGCACGATCGAGGGTGAGCGCTATGCCTATGGCGCGAGCGCCGGGCGGTATGCGCCCTATG
The DNA here is from genome assembly GCF_032391395.1 of Sphingomonas sp. Y38-1Y. Taxonomy (NCBI): domain Bacteria; kingdom Pseudomonadati; phylum Pseudomonadota; class Alphaproteobacteria; order Sphingomonadales; family Sphingomonadaceae; genus Sphingomonas; species Sphingomonas sp. Y38-1Y. Next base: position 3,077,816 of record NZ_CP135916.1, on the reverse strand, counting down.
TGCTGACGCAGCTGACCGGCGCGTATCGCGACGTGCCCGACTTCCTCGCCAACCAGCACCGCGTCAAGGACGCCGCCGATGCCGACGCCTATGTCGCGCGCGTCGCGGCGTTCGCGGGCGCGATCGATGCCGAGACGCAGCGCCAGCGCGAGGATGCGGCCAAGGGCGTGTTCGCGCCCGACTATATCCTCGACACCACGCTCAAGCAGCTTGCCGAGGCGCGCGACAAGGCCCCGGCGGCAAGCGGTCCCGCCACCGATCTCGCCGCCAAGCTCAAGGCCGCCAATCTCCCGCCCGAACGCGCGACCGAATTGGCGCGGCTGATGGAGAGCCGCGTGTACCCCGCGCTCGACCGCCAGCGCGCGCTCGTCACCGAACTGCGCGGCAAGGCGACGCACGATGCCGGCGTCTGGCGCCTGCCCGATGGCGAGGCCTACTATGCCGCCGCCGCCAGCGCGGCGACCACCACTCAGCTGACCGGCGACGAGATCCACAAGCTCGGCCTGGAGCAGGTCGCGGAGATCAGCGGGCGCATCGACGGCATCCTCAAGAAGCAGGGGATGGGCCAGGGGACCGTCGGCGACCGGCTGGTGGCGCTCAACAAGCGGCCCGATCAGCTCTACCCCAACACCGATCCGGGCCGCGAGGCGCTGCTCGAACAGCTTCGCGCGCAGGTCGCGGCAATGACCAAGCGGCTGCCCGAGCAGTTCGCGGTACTGCCCAAGGCGCCGGTCGAGGTCCGCCGCGTGCCGCCCGCGATCCAGGCGGGCGCGCCCGGTGGCTATTACCAGTCGGCCTCGCTCGACGGGACGCGGCCGGCGATCTACTTCATCAACCTGCGCGACACGTTCGACCGCCCCAAGTTCGGGCTGGCGACGCTCAGCTATCATGAGGGCGTACCGGGCCACCACCTTCAGGTCATGTCGGCGCTGGAGAGCGAGGACATCCCGCTGATCCGCCGCCGCGGCGGCTATTCGGGCTATTCGGAGGGCTGGGCGCTCTATTCGGAGCAGCTTGCCGACGAGATGGGGATGTATGACGGCGATCCGCTGGGGCAGGTCGGCTATCTCCAGTCGCTGCTGTTCCGCGCCACGCGCCTGGTCGTCGACAGCGGCATGCACGCCAAGCGCTGGAGCCGGGAGAAGGCGACCGACTATCTGATCGCCACCACCGGCATCGCGCGCGGGCGCAGCCAGGGCGAGATCGACCGCTACACCGTCTGGCCGGGCCAGGCGTGCAGCTACAAGATCGGCCACACCGTCTGGGTCCGCCTGCGCGACGAGGCGAAGCGCAAGGCGGGCGCGAACTGGGACCCCAAGGCGTTCCACCGCGTGCTGACGATGGGCGCGATGCCGCTGACCGTGCTCGAGCGGGTGGCGCGAGCGCGCATGGCCTGATGGAGGTTGAAGGCGACTATGCGGCGGACGGGGCGGCGCTGGTGCGCGGCCTCGTCCCGCCCGAGATCTGCAACGCGCTGCTCCGCCAGTTCCAGCGCGAGCTCGATCCGGATGAAGCGGGCCTCGACGCGCCGCGGACCGGGTCGCCGCTGCTCGTCCGCGACGTGCCGGAGGTCTATGGCTTCGCCTGGTCGCCGCTCGTCACCTTTCTGTGGGGGCTCACGCCGACGATCCGGTCGATCACCGGCCTCGACCTCGTCCCGAGCTACGATTACCTGCGCGTCTACCGCGAGGGCGACCTGTGCCGCGTCCACAGTGACCGCCCGTCGTGCGAACACAGCCTGTCGCTGACGCTCGACTATTCGGACGGCGAGGTCTGGCCGCTGGACGTGGGCACGACCGCGCTGCCGGAGCCGCTGAAGCACGTCACCGACGATTTCGAGGGCGACGGCATGCGCAGCTTTGCGATGCAGCCGGGTGATGGCGTGCTCTACAACGGCGTGCATCGCCGGCACGGGCGCACCACCCCCAATCCGAACGGCTGGTCGGCGCATCTTTTCATGCACTGGGTGACGCGGGGCGGACCGTTCGCCGGGCACGCCTTCGATGCGCGGCCGGAGTATCGCCGCGCGGTCAATTTCCGCTTCGCCGATTGACAGCGCGCCGATAACTCCGACAAATTTGCTTCAAAAGGGGAGAGGTCCGATGAAGCATGTTCTGAAGCTCGCGCTGCTGCTGGCCGCGGTGCCCGTTGCCGTGTCGGCGCAAGTGGCGACGCCGGCACCGCCTGCGGTACCTGGCGCCAAGCCGGTGGGGGTCGAGCGGATCAAGGTCCACTCGCCGAGCATCGCGGGCAATCTGGAAGGCGACAGCGCCGACCGCGACGTGCTGGTGATCCTGCCGCCGGGCTACAAGGCGGATGCGCGCCGCCGCTACCCGGTCGTCTATGCGCTGCACGGCTATTCGATCGGCGCCGAGCAATGGGCCAAGGAGATCCACGTCCCCGGATCGATCGAGGGCGCGTTCGGCAAGGGCGCGCGTGAAATGATCGTGGTCATGCCGGACAGCAAGACGGTGCACAACGGGTCGATGTATTCGCGCTCGCCGACGACGGGCGACTTCGAGATGTTCATCGCCCGCGACCTCGTCGCCGCGATCGACGCCAGGTATCGCACCCTCCCGAAGCGCGAGAGCCGCGGCCTCGTCGGTCACTCGATGGGCGGTTATGGCGCGTCGCGGATCGGGATGAACCATTCGGACGTGTTTGGCGCGCTCTACATGATGAGTCCGTGCTGCATGTCGGCGCGCTCGGCCCAGGGCCTCGACGCCAAGGCGGAGGCGGCGTTCGCGGGCATCCGGACGATGGAGGACGCGCAGAAGCTCGGCTGGCTCCAGCGCGCCACGCTCGCGGCGGCGGCGGCCTGGTCGCCCAATCCGAAGAAGGCCCCGCTCTATCTCGACCTGCCGTTCGGCGACGAGGCGCAAAAGGCTGACGTGCTCGCGCGCTGGGCGGCGAACGCGCCGCTCGCCTTTGTCGACCAGCATGTCGGCGATCTGAAGCGCTACAAGGCCATCGCGCTGGACGTGGGCGACAAGGACGGGCTGGCGGCGGACACCGCGGTGCTGCACGCCAAGCTCGGCGCCTATGGCATCACACACGACTATGAAGTGTATGACGGCGACCACACGAACCGCATCGGCCTGCGCGTGCAGGAGAAGGTGCTGCCGTTCTTCAGCCGGCATCTGGCGTTTCGATAACCCATACCGTCACCCCGGACTTGTTCCGGGGTCCACCGTTCCGCACGCGCCGCGGCCGCTGCGTTTGCGGGCCGGTGGATGCCGGAACAAGTCCGGCATGACGAAGAAGGTTAGCAACCGGCTTCACCCCAGCCCCCGCGCGTCCTAGATCAGCGCGGATGTCCGTTCGCACCCCCGACCGTTTCAACGAAGACGCCGCCACCTATGCCGTCAAGGGCGCCGACGCTCCCGATCTGGAGACCGGCGTCGCCGCGATCCGCAATGTCGTGAAGACGCTGCCGACGCGCCCCGGCGTCTATCGGATGCAGGATGCGCGCGGCGACGTGCTGTACGTCGGCAAGGCGCGGGCGCTGAAGAACCGCGTCACCAACTATACGCAGGTCACGCGGCTCTCGAAGCGGCTCCAGCGGATGGTCGGTCAGACGCGGTCGATGACCGTCGTCACCACCAACAGCGAGGCGGAGGCGCTGCTGCTCGAGGCGCAGCTCATCAAGCGCTATCGCCCGCCCTACAACGTGCTGTTGCGCGACGACAAAAGCTTCCCCTTCATCCTGATCCGCGCCGACCACGACTATCCGCGCGTCCAGCTCCATCGCGGGGCGCGGCGGGCGAAGGGCGACTATTTCGGGCCGTTCGCCGGCGCCGGGCAGGTGCGCAAGACGCTGAACGCGCTCCAGAAGCTGTTCCTGCTGCGAAGCTGCACCGACGGCTTCTTCAACACGCGCGATCGTCCGTGCCTGCTCTATCAGATCAAGCGCTGCTCGGCGCCGTGCGTCGATCGCATCAGCGCGCCCGACTATGCCGAGCTGGTCGCGGACTCGAAGCGCTTCCTGGCGGGCAAGTCGACCGAGGTGCAGGCCAAGCTCGGCGCGCAGATGCAGGACGCGGCGGAGAAGATGGACTTCGAGCTGGCCGCGGTGCTGCGCGACCGGCTGAAGGCGCTGACCTTCATCCAGGGGACGCAGGCGATCAACGCCGAGGGCGTGGGCGACGCCGACGTGTTCGCGATGGCGGAGAAGGAGGGGCAGGTCGGCATCCAGGCCTTCTTCATTCGCGGCGGCCAGAATTGGGGCCACCGCGCCTTCTTCCCCGCGCATGTCGCCGACGTGCCGGAGGACGAGGTGTTCAGCCAGTTCCTGATGCAATTCTACGAGGAGGTGCCGCCCGCGCGCACCGTGCTGATCGACCGCGACCTGCCCGAATGCGAGCTCTTGGCAGAGGCGGTGAGCGAGCGCGCCGGATACCGCGTCGCGCTGTCGGTGCCGCAGCGATCGGCGCGCCGCCGTCTGATCGAACAGGCCAAGCGCAACGCGGTCGAGGCGCTCGACCGGCGGCTGGCGGAATCGACGACGCAGGCGAAGCTGTTGCGCGAGGTGGCGGAGCTGTTCGGGCTGGCCGACAGTCCGCAGCGCATCGAGGTCTATGACAACAGCCACATTCAGGGGACCAACGCGCTGGGCGCGATGATCGTCGCCGGGCCTGAAGGATACCGGAAGGGCCAGTACCGAAAGTTCAACATCAAGCGCGCGGAGACCGCCCCCGGCGACGATTTCGCGATGATGCGCGAGGTGCTGAGCCGCCGGTTCCGCCGCGCGCAGGACGAGGACCCGGATCGCGATCGCGGTGACTGGCCCGACCTGGTGCTGGTCGACGGCGGCCGCGGGCAACTGGGCGTGGCGATGGAGGTGCTGGAAGATCTGGGCATCGAGGACGTGACCGTCGTCGGCATCGCCAAGGGGCCGCACCACGGGCGCGAGGGGCGCGAGGTCTTTCACCTTATGGACGGCCGCGACTTCCAGCTGCCCGTCAACTCGCCGGTTCTCTTCTACCTCCAGCGCCTCCGCGACGAGGTCCACCGCTTCGCGATCGGCGCGCACCGGGAAAAGCGCGCCAAGGCGATGGGCGCCTCGCCGCTGGACGAGGTTCCCGGCATCGGACCCGCGCGCAAGAAGGCGCTCTTGATGCACTTCGGCACGGCAAAGGCGGTGCGATCGGCAAGCCTGGAGGACCTGCAAAAGGCGCCGGGCGTATCGAAGGGGACGGCGCAGCAGGTCTACGACTTCTACCACGCGCGATAGGCGACATTGTCGGAGCAATGTTGCTAGCCAAACTCACGGACGCCGATTAGCCTCCGCCACGGGGACTGATTTGGGGGTTTAAGATGTTGCGTGTCGCCGCTTTCACCGCTTGCCTGCTGGCGAGTGCCGCACCCGCATGGGCGGGCGAGACGCCGCTCTATCAGCCGGTGCCTGCCTGGGTGAAGGAGGCGCCGGCGCCGGTGGCGGACAAGCTGCCGACGCCGCGACCCCAGGTGCTGATCTTCGACCAGCAGCAGCGGATCGAGGACGGGCGGCTCTCGACCTATCTCCGGTCGGCCAACGTTATTGCCAACCCGGCGATGCTCAACCAGGCGGGAACGATCCGCGTCGACTGGCAGCCCGACCATGGCGACGTGGTGATCCATCACGTCCGATTGCTGCGCGGGGCAGAGACGATCGACGTGCTTGCCAAGGGCGACCGTTTCAACGTGCTCAAGCGCGAATTGGGGATGGAGCAGCGGATGCTGACCGGCATCCTGACTGCCGCGCTCGAAGTGGAGGGCGCGCAGGTGGGCGACATTCTCGACGTCGCCTTTACCGTGACGTCGCGCGATCCGGTGCTGAAGGGCAATGTCGACGGGCTGATGCCGGTCATGACCAAGCCGGTGACGGCGGGCCTGGCGCGCAATCGCATCAGCTGGCGCAAGGACGCGGACGTGCGGCTGCGCGGCTACCTCGATGGGCTGGCACTGGAGCCGGTCACCGTCGGCGACTATCGCGAGGTCGAGCTGATCGGACCCGCCGCCAAGCCGGTGGAGATGCCCATGGATGCGCCGCTGCGGTTCCGGCCGCTGCCGCTGGTGGAGGCAAGCAGCTTCGCCGATTGGCAGGCGGTGTCGAAGACCTTCGCACCGCTCTATGCGACCGAGGGGCTGATCGCGCCGGGCTCGCTGCTCGCCGCCGAAGTCGCGCGCATCCGCTCGGCCGCGAAGACGCCGCGCGAGCGCGCGGCGCTGGCACTGCAATCGGTGCAGACCGAGATCCGGTACCTGTTCAAAGGGATGGCCGGCGGCAACTACACGCCGCAGGCGCCGGCGCGCACCTGGGAAGCGCGCTACGGCGACTGCAAGGCCAAGACGCTGCTGCTGCTCGCCATGCTGCAGGCGCTGGAGGTCGAGGCGGAGCCCGTGCTCGCGAGCATCGAGGCCGGCGACTATGTGCCGAAGCGGCTGCCAGGATCCGCGGCGTTCGACCATGTGCTGGTCCACGCGACGATCGACGGAAAGGACCTGTGGCTGGACGGCACGGGTCAGGGTGCGCGGCTCGCCGACCTGGACGACACGCCGCCCTTCCGCTGGGGTCTGCCGCTGCGCACCGCCGGGGCCGAGCTGATGCCGATCGTGATGCGCGCCAACGCGCGGCCCGATGCCGTTCTGGCGGTCGAAATCGACGAACGCGCCGGCCTCCGCCTGCCGGCCCCGTTCAAGCTGCGAATGACGCTGCGCGGGGCGAATGCCGAGATGATGCGGATGGCGCAAACGGCGGGCAACGCCGAGCAGATGAAGGCGATGGCGCAGGGCATTGCCGGCAACATCGTCAGCGGCGTGCGCGTCGTCACGCACAAGCTGGACTTCGACGCGGCCGAGAATACCGGCACGATCGAAGTCGAGGGGATCGCCCAGAGCGACTGGTCGTTCGCCAACGGCCGCAATCGACGCGGGCTGGAGCTCGCGCTTGCCAAGGCGACCTTTGCCCCCGACCGCAGCCGCACGGCATGGAAGACGATCCCCGTTGCGACCGGCAATCCGGAGACGAATGTGGCGACGCTGCGGGTGATCCTGCCCGATGGCGGCAAGGGTTACACCCTGGAGGGGGCCGAGACGCTGCCGACTGCGCTGGCGGGGGCGAGCGCCGCGCGCAAGGTAACGCTGGCGAACGGCATCGTCACCGTCGAGGATCGGACCGCAAGCAGCGGTGCCGAGATCGCCCCGGAGCGCGTGTCGGCGGAGCGTGCCGCCTTTGCCGCGATCAAGGCGCGCCCGTTGAACGTCGTCGCACCCGTCGATGTCGCGCGCGACGCGGTGATCCGACGCGACGCGATGCGCAGCGGCCGGTTGAAGCCGATTATGGCGATGTACGACAAGGCGGTGGCAGAGGCCGAGCCCGACGACCCGAGCGCGCTGGACGACCGATCCAACCTTCGCTGGCGCCTTGCCGACTTCAAGGGTGCGCTGGCCGATCTGGACAAGGCGATCGCGATCGAGGCGAGCGCGGAACGCCTCTCGCGGCGTCATTCGCTGCTCTACAATCTTCGGCGCGATGGCGAGATCGTCGATGCAGCCAAGGCGGCGTTCGAAGCCGACTCGAGCGTCACCTATGCCAATTATTATGCCGGCGCGCTGACTTATACGGGGCGTTATGACGAAGCGTTGGAGGTGCTGGAGCCGTTCATCGTCGGCGGCGGCCAGGACATGCGGGCGGCACTTGCCGAGCGTGCCGAGGTGCTCGAGCGCAAGGGCGATGCGGAAGAGGCCGTCGCGGCGATCGACCGTGCCATCGCCGACAAGCCCAACGATCCCGATCTGCTCAACTCGCGCTGCTGGCTTCGCGGAACGATGAATGTCGAGCTCGACGCCGCGCTCGCCGATTGCGACCGGGCGATCGCGCTGGGGATCAGCACCGCCGCGGCACTCGACAGCCGGGCGCTGGTACATTTTCGCGCCGGCCGCCTTGATCAGGCGCGCGCCGACCTCGATCAGGCGCTGAGCCTCGCGCCGGAGATGAACGCGGCGCTCTATCTGCGCGGAATCGTTCGCAAGCGGCAGGGGGATGCGGCGGGCAGCGCCGCCGATATCGAAGCGGCCACATTCGACTCGCCCCGCCTCGCCGACGATTACAAGCGCTGGGGGGTGACCGGCTGAGCGGGGGTCACGCTTTCTTCACGCCCGCACGGCTATTCGTGCGCGCAATGACGCCCGTGTTCCTGACCGTCGATACCGAGCTGATGTGGCGTCACCATGCCGCACGCTTGCCGCTGGCCGAACAGGTCGCGCGGTCGATCGATCCGGCGGGGGTGGGCGTCGGCTATCAGCTCCGGATGCTGGCGGAGCATGGGCTGAAGGCGTGCTTCTTCGTCGATCCAATGCCGGCGGCGGTCCACAGCGTCGATGTGGTCAAGCGCATCGTCGACCCGATCCTGGTTGCGGGGCAGGAGGTGCAGCTTCACCTCCACCCCAACTGGCAGGGCGCGGCGGCGGGTGACGGCGGCGCGGCGCACGGCGTGTTCGAGCTGGTCGATCTGCCCCGGCCCGAGCAGCAGGCGCTGCTGGCGCAGGCGGCCGAGTGGCTGGTGGCGGCGGGGTGCGAGGCGCCGGTCGCGTTCCGCGCGGGCAGCTATGCGGCGAACGACGACACGATCGACGCGCTGGCGGCGCTCGGCTTTACCTATGACAGCAGCCACAATGGTTCGGCGCATCCTTGGCCGAGCGGCCTGTCGCTGTCGGCTACGCAGATTGCGCCGGTCTCGCATCGCGGTCTGATCGAGTGCCCGGTGACGCTGATCGAGGAAGCGCCGGGGCGCCTGCGCCACTTCCAAATCTGCGCGCTGTCGGTGGCGGAGATGCGGGCGGCGCTGGATCATGCGGCAGCGGCGGACCATGCCGCGGTGACGATCGTCAGTCATGGCTTCGAGCTGGCGACGCGCAGCGGCACCTCTGCGAACGCGGTGCATGTCCGCCGGTTTGAGGCGCTGTGCGCGATGCTGGCGGAGCGGCGCGCGGTGCTGCCGACCGCCTGGTACCGCGACCGACCCGCGCTCCGGCTGGAGCAAAACGACCGGCCGCTCGGCGCCGATCGCCTGCGCACGGCACGGCGGCGGGCGGAGCAGCTCTGGTCGAACCTGGTCGCCGAGCGCGCGGCGTGAGCACCGCGCTCGACCTGCCGATCGCGTTCCGCGTCGGCACACGCACGCTCGCCAAGTTCAAGCGGCGGCTGGTGCGCGTGGCGGTACCGCTGGCGGGGGCGATCGATGGCCGCGTGCCGGTGCTGCCGCCGCTGCCCGAAGATGCCGACGGCTATTCGCTGCTGTCGCTCCCGGTCGATCGGATCGCGGCGCTGGAGACGCGCGGGCTGATCGTGGCGGAACGGCAGCGGTATCGCCGCTGGTATGCCGATCTGGGGTTCGGCTGGGATGCCTATCAGGCGCAGCTGTCGGGCAATCTCCGCTCGACGCTGAAGCGCAAGGCCAAGAAGATCGCGGCGACCACGAATGGCCGGCTGGACGTGCGTCGGTATCGCACGCCCGACGACCTGACCGCGTTTCACGCAATCGCGCGACCGCTGGCGGCGGCGACCTATCAGGAGAAGCTGCTCGGCATGGGGCTGCCCGCGCATCCCAAATGGGTCGCCGGCATGCTGGCAAAGGCGGCGGCGGGGCAGGCGCGCGGGTGGCTGCTCTATGTGGGCGAGGCGCCGGCGGCGTATCTCTACTGCCCGATCGAGCGCGGCACCGTCGTCTATGAATATGTCGGCCATGACGAGGCGTTCGACGCGCTGTCGCCGGGAACGGTGCTGATGGCCGCGGCGCTCAAGGACTTGATGGAGGAGGGCGGCCATGCCCGCTTCGACTTCACCGAGGGCGAGGGGCAGCACAAGCGCCAGTTCGCGACCGGCCATGTCGAATGCTGCGACCTGTTCCTGCTGCGCCCGACGCTGGCGAACCGCGCGGCGATGGCGGCGCTGAACGGGTTCGATCGGGCGGTGGCCTGGGTGAAACGTACCCTCCACCGTTCGTCCTGAGCCTGTCGAAGGACGTGCCGCGAGCGGCGCGTTTTAGGCACGTGCTTCGACAAGCTCAGCACGAGCGGGGGTTGGGATCGGGCGCGTCAGGCCCGAAACAGGAAGAACGCGCCGCCGGCGATCAGCGCGAAGCCGATCAGGTGGTTGGGCGTGACCTTCTGTCCCAGATACAGGATCGAGAAGATCGCGAAGATCGTCAGCGTGATGACCTCCTGCATCCCCTTGAGCTGCGCCGCCGAATAGACGCCGCTGCCGATGCGGTTGGCGGGGACGGCGAGCATGTATTCGGGAAGCGCGATCAGCCAGCTGACCAGGATCACCGCCCAGAGCGCCGCGCCCTTGTGCTTCAAATGGCCATACCAGGCGAAGGTCATGAAGATGTTCGAGCCGATCAGCATGGCGATCGGCGCGATCCGAGACCATTCGGGGCTCATGCCGCCAGCCCCCGCCGCGCGACGATCTCGACGATGACGTCGCCCGCCTCGATCGAGCGCGTTTCCGGATCGAAGAAGCCGAACGGCTTGCCGCCGCGATAGAGGCGGACGCCGAGGCCGGTTTCGATGCCGGACAAGGGTCGCCCGACTTCCTCCGGCCGTGCCTTGCGCTCGGCGAGCTGGACGCGGCCGTCATAGCTCGCCAGGTCCATCATATAGTCGGCGACGTGGTTGCCGCTGCAAGAGCTGGCCAGCAGGAGGCCGGCAAAGCTGACGGGATTGATGACCGTCGTCGCGCCGGCGGCGCGGGCGGGCACCTCGTTGTCCTCGGCCTTGACGATGACGCTGATGGGCAGGTCGGGCGCCAGGTGCCGCGTCGTCAGCGTGATGAGGATCGAGGTGTCGTCGCGTCCCGCCGCAACGATCAGCGAGCAGGCGCTGGCGATCCGCACGTCTTGAAGCGTGCGATCGCGGGTCGCGTCGCCCGCCAGTGTCGCGCAGCCCAGCGCTTCGGCGGCGGCGAGATGCTCGGGATCGGGATCGACCACGACGATGCTCGACGCGTCGCGGCCGCGGGCGATCAGTTCGTCGACCGCCTCCGACCCGGTCTGGCCGAAGCCTGCGACGACGATGTGATCGGTCAGGTCGCGCTGGATGCGTGCCATGCGCCATCTCTCCCAGGTGCGCTTGAGGACGAAGTCGTAGGTGGTGCCGATGAAGAGGAGCACGACGAATACGCGGATCGGCGTGACGATCAGCGCATCGAACAATCGCGCGCGTTCGGTGACGGGGGCGATGTCGCCATAACCGGTGGTGGTGATCGAGATGAAGGTGAAATAGACGACGTCGACGAAGCTGATCTCGCCGTCATAATTGTCGCGCAGCCCCTCCCGGTCGATCCAGTGGACGCCGATCGCGATGCCGAGCAGCGCCAGCACCGCGGTGACGCGCCAGCCGATCGACAGCCAGATCGGCAGCTGCGACTTGCGCCGGAGGGTGCCGGGCGCGCGCTTGCCGATCATCGCCGCGGCAGGCGGCTGGTCGGATCGACGGGGGTGCGGCCGTCGCGGATCTCGAAATGGAGCTCGGGCTGGTTGGCCGCGCCGGTATCGCCGGACAGCGCGATCGTCTGCCCGCGCTTCACCGCCTGGCCGCGCTGGACGAGGAGCTGGCCGGCATGACCATAGACGGACGTCAGCCGGCTGCCATGCTTGAGGATGACGAGCCCGCCGAGCGAGGGGATGTCGCTGCCGGCATAGGCGACGACGCCGTCGGCGGCGGCGGTGACCGGGGTTTCGAGCGGGACGGCGATCTTGATGCCGTCGTTGCGCTCGCCGCTGGCGCCAGGGCCGAAGCGGCGGACGATGCGACCGCCAACGACAGGCCATTGGAAGCCGCTGGTGATGCGCGTCGGTTCGGCCACCGCGGCGGTGGCGGGCAGGACGCGGCGCGCGGTCGCCACCGGCCTGGCTGGCGCGGCATTCTCCGCAATGGCGGGCTGGCTGCCGGTGATGAGGTCGTCGAGGTCGAGGCGGAAGGCGGCGGCGCGTTCGCTTCGGCTGCGCGGGCGCGCATCGCCGGGGATCAGCACGCGCTGGCCGGTGCGCAGGATGTACGGCTCCTCCAGCCGGTTGGCGTCGACGATCCGCGACCAGTCGACGGCATAGGCGCGGGCGATGGCGATGCCCGTCTGCCCCTCTCGCACCAGATGCCAGCGACCGCCGGGGATCGTCAGCCGCTGGCCGGGGAAGATCGTGTAGGGCGCGGCAAGCCCGTTCTCGCGCGCGATCGCTTCGGATGCGGCGCCGGTCCTGTCGGCGATGCGACGCAGGCTGTCGCCGCGCTCGACGGTGTAGCTGCTCGCCTCGACCAGTCGCGCATCGGGGGTGACGGGCCGCGCGACCCAAGCGGGGGCGGGGGCGGGAAGCGTGCGGACGCTTTCATCGACGTCGCGGCGAACGGGTTCCTCGCGCTCGGTCGCCTGCCGCGGGGGCGGCGGCGGGGCACGCTCGGGCTCTCGGCCGCCGGGAATCAGGCAGCCGCCGAGCATCAGCGCCGGCAGGACCGCGACCGCGTGACGCCCAAACCCCGCCATTGTCCCCCCTTCAGTCGCGATAGGCCGCGTGCAGCCTATCCATCGACGGACCGTGCGTCAGGTCAAGATGCAATGGCGTCACTGCGACGAAACCGTCCCGGATCGCCTCCAGGTCGGTGGCGTGCGCGGGCGTCTGGGTCGTCGTCGGGCCGAGCGCGAACCAGTGATATTCGTATCCGCGCGGATCGCGGTTGGTGACGATCTGGAGCCGGCCATAGTCGCGCAGGCCCTGCCCCACGACGCGCACGCCCTTGACCTCATTGGCGGGGAGTGGCGGGAAGTTGACGTTGACGAGCGTGCGCGGTGCCCAGTCGAGGTCGATCAGCGGCGCCAGCACCCTTGCGCCCCACTGGATCGCGGCGTCGAACGGCACGCTGTCGCCCATGCCCTGGCGGGCATAGACCTGGCTGAGTGCGATCGATCGCACGCCGGCGAGCGCGCCCTCCATCGCCGCGGACACCGTGCCCGAATAGGTCACGTCCTCGGCCAGGTTCGCGCCGCGGTTGACGCCCGACAGGATGAGGTCGGGGGGCGAATCCGCCATCAGCTTGGCGAGCGCCATCATCACCGCGTCGGTCGGCGTGCCCGCGACGGCGAAGCGCTTGTCGGCGAAACGCCGCAGCCGCAGCGGCCGGGTGAGCGTCAGCGAATGCCCCGCGCCCGACTGTTCGTCGGCGGGCGCGACCACCCAGACATCGTCGCTGAACTGCGCGGCGATGTCCTCCAGCACCTTGAGGCCGGGGGCGTGATAGCCGTCGTCATTGGTGACGAGGATGCGCATCAGAGAAGTACCTCCCCGGCACGGGGAGGGGGACCAGCCGCAGGCTGGTGGAGGGGTTTGGAGGCCGGGCGAGACCCCTCCACCACCGCCTTCGGCGGCGGTCCCCCTCCCCGTGCCGGGGAGGTGCTCATCGCGTGCCCCCCAGCCGCTCGGCGCCGGCCAGATACGGCCGCAGCACGTCGGGCACAGCGACCGCGCCGCCCTCGTCCTGATAATTCTCGATCACCGCCACCAGCGTCCGCCCGATCGCGAGGCCGGAGCCGTTGAGCGTGTGGACGAAGCGCGTTGCCTTCTCGCCCTCCGGCCGGAACCGCGCGTTCATGCGCCGCGCCTGGAAATCGGTGCAGGTCGAGCAGGACGAAATTTCGCGATACTTGGCCTGGCCGGGCAGCCAGACCTCGAGGTCGTAGGTGCGCGCGGCCGAGAAGCCCATGTCGCCGGTGCAGAGCTTCATCCGGCGATAGGGAAGGCCCAGCGCCTCCAGCACGCGCTCGGCGGCGCCGGTCATTCGCTCATGCTCGGCGTCGCTGGCCTCTGGGGTGGTGATCGACACCATCTCGACCTTGTCGAACTGATGCTGGCGGATCAGTCCGCGCGTGTCGCGGCCCGCGGCGCCCGCTTCCGAGCGGAAGCAGGGGGTGAGCGCGGCGAGGCGGAGCGGCAGTGCCTCGGCCGACAGGATTTGCTGAGCGACGGTGTTGGTCAGGCTGACTTCGGCGGTCGGGATCAGCCAGCGTCCGTCGGTGGTGCGGAACAGGTCCTCGGCGAACTTGGGAAGCTGGCCGGTGCCGAACAGCGCCTCGTCGCGGACGAGCACGGGGGGCACGACCTCCTCATAGCCGAACTCGGCCGTCAGGGTGTCGAGCATGAACTGGCCGAGCGCGCGGTGGAGGCGCGCCGCCGCGCCGCGGATGAGCGTGAAGCGCGCACCGGACAGCGCCGCGCCGCCCTCGAAATCGAGGCCGATCGCGGGGCCGAGATCGGCATGGTCCTTTGCCGGAAAGCCGAAGTCGCGCGGCTGGCCGACGCGTTTCTCCTCGGCATTGCCATCCTCGTCCGCACCCTCCGGCACGTCGGCGAGGGGCAGATTGGGAATGGCGGCAAGGCGCGCGTCGAGGTCGGCGGTGACCTGCCGCTCCTCCGTCTCGAGCTCGGGCAGGCGCGTCTTGAGCGCAGCGACCTCGGCCATCAGGCCCTCGGCGGCTTCATGGTCGCCCTTGCCCTTGGCGGCGCCGATCGCCTTCGACGCCTCGTTCCGGCGCGCCTGGCCGACCTGAAGCTCGGTGACGAGGCCGCGCCGCCGCTCGTCGAGCGCGACCAGATCGGCGGCGAGCGGCGACAGCCCGCGGCGGGCAAGAGCAGCGTCGAAGGCGGCAGGGTCGTCGCGGATCAGGCGGATGTCGTGCATGTCGGGCGCTATGGCCCGGCACTGCCCCCTCGCGCAACCCGCGCGGGGCAGGGCGCGTTGATCGCGCGGACCCAGAACAAGGAGAGAAACGATGCAGGTTCCGCACGAGGCATTCGTCGTCGTCGCCGACGGGCGCAAGATGCTGTTCTTCCGCAACCAGGGCGATGCCGAGCACCTCAACCTCGTCGTCGAGCGCGTCCGCGAGCAGGACAACCCGCCCGACCGTGAGCAGGCAACGTCGCCCTCCGACCAGTCGCAATCCTCACGCAGCTATGGCGGTGCGTTCGCGAGCGGCGGCGCGACGTCGGAGCGGGTCGACTTCCACCAACTTGCCGAGGACCGGTTCGCGGCAGAGACGGCCGAGCTTCTCGAGAAGCGCGCGCTGCGCGGTGACTTCGAGTCGCTGATCGTTGTCGCGCCGCCCAAGACGCTGGGCGAGCTGCGCAAGCACTACCACAAGGAGGTCGAGCAGCGGCTGACCGGCGAGCTCGACAAGGACCTGACCGGCCATCCGGTGCCGGAGATCGAAAAGGCGCTGGCGAACGCCTGATCCCAAAGAAAAGCCCCTCCCGTACGCGCGGGAGGGGCAGGGAGTGTTCCGAAAAGATCAGGCGTCGGCGGTGGCCGCGGCCTTGCGCTTGGCGAAGCGGCCGCGCGCGACCAGCGCCGCGGCGCCGGCGCCGAACAGCAGCAGCATCGGCGGGGCCGGGACCGGCGTCGGCGGATTGCCCGACGACCCGCCCGACGAGCTTGCGCTCGAAGCCGAGGAGGCACTGGAGGCCGAGGACGCGCTCGACGCCGACGATCCGCTCGATCCCGACGAGGTGCTCGACCAGCCGCCCGACGTGCTCCAGCCGCTCGACCCGCTGGAGCCGCTCGATGCCGACGACGCGCTGGAAGCCGAGGAGGCGCTCGACGCGCTGGAGCCCGACGAACCCGACGCGCCCGAGCCCGACCCGCCCGACGAACCCGAGCTGCCCGACGAGGCGCTCGACGCCGAGCTGGCGCTGGAGGCCGACGACGCGCTGGAGCCCGAGGATCCCGACGAGCCGCTGGAGCCATGGCCGGGCTTGCCCGGATGGTCGGGCTTGTCCGGCTTTCCGGGGTGATCGGGCTTGTCCGGCTTGTCGCCGCCCGACGAACCCGACGACGAGGCCGAGGACGCCGACGACGCGCTCGACGCCGACGAGGCGCTGGACGCCGAAGAGGTCGAGCCACCCGACGAGGTCGAGGAGATGACGATCGACCCGCCGCCGCCGCCGCCGGCAAAGCCGCCGCCGAAGAAGCCACCACCGAACCCGCCGCCGAAGCCGCCCGAGCCGCCGACGAACACCGGCCCGCCGCCGCCACCGCCCGAGATCACGGGCTGCGCATCGAACACGGGGGGCACGGGGATCGGCGCGCCCTGAGTTGTCACGGTGACCGTCTGCGGCTGGCACTGCGCCGTCTTGGTGATGGTCCGGCGCATCAGCTTCTTGCCGGTGCCGGCATAGGCGCGCTTGGCCGCGACGCGCTTTTCGACGACGCGCTTGGTCACGACGCGCTCGGCACGCGCGGTCTCCGCAACGTGGACGGCGCCCCCGCCGACGATCGCGCCGCCGCAGGTGCAGGCGCAAAGTTTCGCCAGAGCCATCTTTACCGACATACCGCTCATCTCTTCCGTTGCTGACGTCCGGATGGCCGGTCATCAGATGAAGCAGCCACTCGCCGCCGATGTCCCCACAGTGCAGAACAAAGAATTAAGTTCAACGTTGTTAACCACCTTCACGGCGTCCCACCGCAGGATTCTTGTCGGGTCGCAGCGGGAACTATGGTTAACGTCCAATCATGGGACAGATGCAGCTTTTGTAACCGGGGGTGCGGCGGCTGCATGTTCAGCCTCCGGCAAGCTCGTCGAAGGTAAAGCACGCATCAACCCGGCAACGACCGGATTTTGCGTGCTTGTAGCGGCCCTTTGCCGCTTCTATAGGCGCAGCCCAAGGCAAGAGGTCCCGGGCGTCCGCGGCATGGGGGTGCCGCACCGGCCGTCCCGGCCGTGGAGAGTGGCATGGCGACTGCGTTGGATCGAGTGAACGCCGGCGAGCCGGTGGTAACCGCTGCGAATGACGGCCTGGAGGACGGTTACCGCCCCAGCCCGGACGAGCCGTTCATGAACGAGCGGCAGCAAATCTATTTCCGGGCCAAGCTGCATGCGTGGAAGGATGCGATCCTTCGCGAGGCGCAGGCGACGCTCGGCCAGCTACAGGTCGATTCGCTGCGAGAGGCGGACCTGACCGACCGCGCGTCGAGCGAGACCGACTGGTCGATCGAGCTTCGCACCCGCGACCGCCAGCGCAAGCTCATCTCCAAGATCGAGGCGGCGCTCCGCCGGATCGACGAGGGCGAATACGGCTATTGCGAAGTGACCGGCGAGCCGATCAGCCTCGCCAGGCTCGAAGCACGGCCGATCGCGACGATGACGGTCGAGGCGCAGGAGCGCCACGAGCGCAACGAAAAGGTCTCGCGCGACGAATAGTCGCCGGCCGGGTTAACGTTTTGGTGACCTGGGTCCGGCTTAAGTCGGCCTCGCCCGCTTTCACCACGACGAGCCCCCGAGTCCGCCATGGATCGTTCGCCCGACCGCCCATCGCCTGACCGCGCCGCCCGCGCGACGGGGCAGGCTCGCACGGCCGCGCGCGACAGCCTGTTGCTGACCGCCGCGCTCAAGATCGGCGAGCACCGCGAACAGGTTCGCATCCGCAACCTGTCCGAGGGCGGCCTGATGGCCGAAACCGCACGTCCCGTCTCGCTCGGCCAGCCGGTGACGATCGAGGTGCGCGGCATCGGCGTGGTCGAGGGGCGGGTCGCCTGGGCTACCGACGGCCGCATCGGCATCGCCTTTGACGAGCCGATCGATCCCAAGCTTGCGCGCAAGCCCGTGGGCCGCGGCAAGGTCGACAGCGACAATGGCTGGCTCCACGTCTATCCGGCAGCGACGCCGCCGCGGATGAAGCGGTAGGGTCCCAAACCACCGTTCGTCGAGCCTGTCGAAGGGCGTGCTCCGGGACGAAGCGTTTGCGGCACGTGCTTCGACAAGCTCCAGCACGAACGGTGTGAGAGGCTGCGATCGCGCGCGGCAAGGAGCGACTGACAATACAATCACCCGGTAGGTCGCCGCACCAACCCCGTTCGCCCTGAGCTTGTCAAAGGACGTGCCTCACGCGGCATCATTTCACGGTAGGCCGCGCCGCCCCTAGCGGCGCGGCAGTGCGCCGGGCGTCAGATCGACGCGATCTCTTCCTTGACGCGGAGCTTGTGGCGCTTCAGTTCGCCCAACAACGCCTGATCGGGAAGCGGACGCTGGCGTTCGGCCGCGATGCGGCGGTCGAGCGTGGCGTGCTTGGCTTCCAGCGCGGTCTGGTGCGAGGTCTGCATTGCTGCGGTCTCCTTGGCTCTGGTTGGGGGATGGGGAGTAAACCACCCTTCGACCCGGTTGTCGCGCCCCAAAGAGCATGCGACACGACATGCCGAGCCGTTTTTCGCGCCCGGCGGTTCGTCGCAGCGGCCGGGTGAGAGCGTAAAGGGGGATAAAGCGCGGATGGACGACGCCGAACTGCGACGCCGACTCGAGCTTTTGCGAGTCGAGCACCGCGACCTCGACGACTCGATCGCCGCGCTTCGCGACGCCGGCAGCGCCGACCAGCTCCAGCTAGCCCGCCTCAAGAAGCGCAAGCTGCGCCTGCGCGACGAGATCGTGCGGGTCGAGGACGAACTCATCCCCGACATCATCGCGTGACGTCGCGCCAGTTCGGGACATTGCGCGTTACGTCGCCGAAACGGAGATTTGCTCCGGCGCGCGGCTATGGCATCGCGGCGGCATGAACAGGGACGCCACCCTTCGATTCGAACGCCGGCTGATCGACACGCTCTATGTCGAGGCGATGCTGCTCGCCGACGAGGCACGCGACTATTTCGACGAGGCCGGGCGCGCCGAGCGCGAGGCGCTGGCGCCGCTAGCCCGCGTCTCGTTCTCCTGCGAATCGCTCAAGGTGACGACGCGGCTGATGCACGTCATCGCCTGGCTGCTGACCCAGCGGGCGGTCGCCGCGGGGGAGCTGACGCCGCGCGATGCGATGGACGGCGCGCGCCGGCTGGGCGATGCGCCGCTGAGCGAGCCCGCGACGATCTCCGCGCTACCCGATCGTGCGCGCGCACTGGTGTCGGCAAGCGGCCGGCTTCATGCGCGAGTCGCGCAACTCGACGCCGCGCAGGCGAGCGCGCTCCCGCCCGCCAGCCCCGCCCGCGTGATGATCGAGAGGCTGTCGAGCGCGTTCTGACGGCCAGGAACCATCATGACCATGACCCTCTACGGCATCCCCAACTGCGACACCGTGAAGAAGGCGCGCGCCTGGTTGAACGACGCCGGGATCGATCACGGCTTCCACGACTACAAGAAGGCGGGCGTCGACCCGGATCGGCTGCGCGCGTGGGCGGGGCAGGTCGGATGGGAGAAGCTTCTCAACCGCGCTGGCACGACGTTCCGCAAGCTGCCCGAGGCCGAGCGGCAGGTCGGCGATCTGGACGCCGCCGTCGCGCTGATGGTGGCGCACCCCTCGCTCATCAAGCGGCCGGTGGTCGAGCATGGCGGCGGGTTGCTCGTCGGCTTCTCGCCCGCGGCTTGGGACGAAGCGTTGCGCTGACGCGGTCCGCGCGAGTCGCGATCATTGCGCCCCCGGCCCGAATGGATACCATTCGGTTAGTAGAAAATGGGGAGGGGGCCTTTGGCCAGCTATATCCGGACAGCGCGGCCGCGCTGGTTCACCATCGTCGCCGCCTTGCTGGTGCTGTGGGGCGTCGCGGGCATCTTTGCCTTCTATAGCGATGTCACGATGAATGAATCGCGGTTGGCAGCCATGGCCGATTACGACCGTCGTTTCTTCCTGACGCGGCCGGGCTGGTTCATCTGGGTCTATGGCGCCGCGGTCTGGGCGGGGCTGTTCGGCGCAGCGGCGCTCCTGATGCATCGGCGGCTCGCGCGGCCGCTCTATATCGTCTCGCTGATCGCGGTGGTCGTCCAGTTCGGCTGGGTGTTCCTCGCGACCGATCTGATCGCGGCGAAGGGCGCCGCGACGGTGGTGCCGTTCCCGGTCGTCATCCTGGCGGTGACGCTGTTCGGCCTGTGGCTGTCGACGCATGCGGGCCGGCGCGGCTGGCTCCGGTAAGCGGGCTTTCCACGCCGCGCGTGCGCGCCTAAGGCGCGGCCATGTCCACGACCTTCACGCTCGACACCGCCACGAGCCGCGCCAATCCCACGCCCGCGCCGATGCGCCGGCTGACGGTGCCCGCGATCCAGCGGCGCAAGGGCGGCGAGCCGATCGTGATGCTGACCGCCTATACCGCGCGGATGGCGCAGATCATGGACGCGCATTGCGACATGCTGCTGGTGGGCGACAGCCTGGGTCAGGTGATCTACGGCCTGCCCTCGACGCTTTCGGTGACGCTCGACATGATGGTTGCGCATGGTGCCGCGGTGGTGCGCGGCAGCTATCACGCGGTCGTCATCATCGACATGCCCTTTGGCAGCTATGAAGCGAGCCCCGCGCAAGCGTTCGAGAATGCGGCCCGCGTGATGGCGGAGACTGGCGCCGCGGGCGTCAAGCTGGAGGGCGGCGAGGCGATGGCGGAGACGGTCGCCTTCCTCACCGGCCGCGGCATCCCCGTATGCGGCCATGTCGGGCTGACGCCTCAGGCGGTGAACGCGCTCGGCGGTTATGGCGCGCGCGGGCGCGACGCGGCCGAGCAGGCGAAGATCCTGGCCGATGCCAAGGCGATCGCCGCCGCGGACGCGTTCGCGCTGGTGGTGGAGGGCGTGGTCGAGCCGCTGGCCAAGGCGATCACCGAAGCGGTGCCGTGCCCGGTCATCGGCATCGGCGCGTCGGCGGCGTGCGACGGCCAGGTGCTGGTGGCCGAGGACATGCTGGGCCTGTTCGATCGCACCGCGCGGTTCGTGAAGCGCTATGACGACATGGCCGGCCGCATTTCCGCCGCGGTCGAAACCTATGCCGGCGAAGTGCGGTCGCGGCAGTTCCCCGGACCCGAGCAGCTCTATCCGGCCGAGGTGTCGAAGAAGTAGTTCTTTCTATCCCTTCGTCACTCCCGATCAACTCTAGGTGACGTGAGTCTTCACCCATTTCGTTTCGCCGCGACCGCCGCTAAGGTCCGCCGCCGCACGACCCCATGGAGTTTCCCCTTGGCGCTTACCCCCCAGAACAATGAAGTCTTCATGCGCGAGGTCGACGAGGAGCTGCGTCGCGACCGGCTGATGGGCTTCTGGACGCGCTATGGCCGGTGGGTGATCGTCGCGATCGTCGTCCTGCTCGCGGCGCTGGGGGGCTGGTTCTACTGGCAGCACCGCCAGACCGTGAAGGCGGGCGAAGAGGGCGTCGCCTATGCCAAGGCGCTGGAGGATCTGGGCGCCGGTCGGGCCGATGCCGCCAAGGGGCCGCTGGCCGAGCTCGCCAAGAGCGACCGCGAGGGCTATTCGGCGATGGCGCGCTTCGTCGAGGGCGACGTGCTGCTCCAGGCCGACAATCTGAAGGGCGCCGCCGCCAAGTTCGCGGAGATCGCCGCGGATACCAAGCTCGACCAGCCCTATCGCGACCTGGCGCTCGTTCGCCAGACCGCCGCCGAATACGACACGCTCCCGCCCGCCAAGGTGGTCGAGCGGCTCGGCAGCCTCGCCACCAAGGATAGCCCCTGGTTCGGCAGCGCCGGCGAGATGGTCGGCGTCGCCTATATCCGCCTGAACAAGCGCGCGGAGGCGGGCAAGCTGTTCGGCGAGATTGCGGGCACCGAAACCGTCCCCGAGACCATCCGTCAACGCGCGGTTCAGCTGGCAGGCGTACTCGGCGTGGACGCCGTGCCCCAGGATCAGGAAAAGAAGAAGGCAGAATGACCAACAAGCTGACGCTGCCGATCGCGGTGCTGGCGCTGACCGCGCTCAGCGGCTGCGGTATCTTCAAGGGCGGGGACAAGAAGACGCCCGTCGTCGGCAATCGCGTGCCGATCCTGGTCGCCGAAAGCGGCACCGACGTCGATCCGGCGCTGGCCGGTCAGGACGTGCTGCTGCCCCCCGCCACCGCCAACGACGCCTGGACGCAGCCGGGCGGCAGCCCCGCCAAGTCGATGGGTCACCTGGCGCTTGCCGATCAGCCGTCGCGCGCGTGGACCGCGCGCATCCCCGGCGGCAACACGCGCGTCCGCTTGGGCGCGGCTCCGGTCGTCGCCGGCGGCCGCCTCTATGTCGTCGATGTCGAGGGCGTGGTGCACGCGTTCGACGCGTCGACCGGCGCCGCGGTCTGGAAGACGCCGACCGCCAAGGATCAGGGCAAGTCGCCCGCCCGCTTCGGCGGCGGCGTCAGCGTCGATGGCGAGCGCCTCTATGCCACCAACGGCCTGGGCGACGTGGTCGCGCTCAACACCGCCGACGGTGCCGAGGTCTGGCGCGCCAAGCCCGGCGGTCCGCTTCGCGGCGCCCCCGGCGTCGGTCTGGGCGACATCTTCGTCATCACCCAGGACAATCAGTTGTTCGCGCTCAACGCCGCCGACGGCAAGACCGTCTGGACGCAGTCGGGCAGCCTGGAGACGCAGGGTGTGTTTGGCGTCGCGGCGCCCGCGATCGCGCAGGGCACCGTCGTCGCCGGCTACAGCTCGGGCGAGCTCAACGCCTATCGCTACGAGAATGGCCGCACGCTCTGGGGCGACAGCCTGTCGCGCACCAGCATGTCGACCTCGGTCTCGGCGCTGGCCGACATCGATGCCGAGCCGGTGATCGACCAGGGCCGCGTGTTCGCGGTCGGGCAGGGCGGCCGCATGGTCAGCCTGGAGATCGTCAGCGGCCAGCGCATCTGGGAACAGAACATCGCCGGCATCTCGACCCCCTGGGTGGCGGGCGAGTGGCTGTTCGTCGTCGACAACGAGGCGCGCCTGCTCTGCATGGCGCGCGGCACCGGCCGCGTCCGCTGGATCGGCTCGCTCGGCCGCTGGCGCAACGAGAAGAAGAAGAAGGGCTCGATCAGCTGGGTCGGCCCCGTGCTCGCGGGCAACCGCCTGTGGACGCTGAGCTCGCAGGGGACGATCGCGTCGATCAACCCGGCGGACGGCAGCGTCGGCGCGCGGATCGAGACCAAGGGCAGCTATACGCTTCCCCCCGTGGTCGCAAACTCGACGCTATACACGCTGAGCGACCAGGGCGAGTTGAGCGCGTATCGGTGATCCCTAACGTTCGTGCTGAGTAGCGGCTGAGCGAAGGCGAAGACGCGTATCGAAGCACCGATTGGCGGTCCTTCGATACGCCATCTCGACAAGCTCAATGGCTACTCAGGACGAACGGAGCGGGGACTGCCTCACGCCCCGTTCGCGCTGAGCCTGTCGAAGCACGTGCCTCACGCACGTCGCTCGCGCCACGTCCTTCGACAAGCTCGGGACGAACAGTGTATAGGGCGCCGCGCTCCCGCTTCGTTACCTCTCCGAAAGCTCCCCAATGCCGCTACCCACCGTCGCCATCATCGGGCGCCCCAATGTCGGCAAGTCGACGCTGTTCAACCGGCTGGTCGGCAAGAAGCTGGCGCTGGTCGACGATCAGCCCGGCGTCACGCGCGACCGGCGCGAGGGCGACGCGACTTTGCTCGGCTGCGACTTTCGCGTCATCGACACCGCAGGGTTCGAGGATGAGGACGCCGCTTCGCTCCCCGGCCGGATGCGCCAGCAGACCGAGGCGGCGCTGCGCGAGGCTGACGTCGCGCTGTTCCTGGTCGATGCGCGGCAGGGCCTGACCCCGCTCGACGAAGAGGTCGCCCGCTGGCTGCGCGCCGCCGACGTTCCCGTCATCCTCGCCGCCAACAAGGCCGAGGGGCGGCTCGCCGAATCGAGCATCTACGAGGCGATGGCGCTCGGCTTCGACGATCCGATCGCGCTGTCGGCCGAGCATGGCGAGGGGATCGCCGACCTGTTCGATTCGCTGCGCCCCTATATCGACCGCCCCGACCTGGAGGCGGAGATCGAGGACGCGGACAGCCCCGACGCACCGCTCAAGCTCGCAATCGTCGGCCGGCCGAATGCGGGCAAGTCGACGCTCATCAACAAGCTGCTCGGCGAGGATCGTCTCATCACCGGGCCGGAGGCGGGGATCACCCGCGATTCGATCGCGGTCGACTGGGAATGGCAGGGCCGCCGCGTCCGCCTGATCGACACTGCCGGCATGCGCAAGCGTGCCAAGGTGCAGGAGAAGCTGGAGAAGCTGTCGGTCGCCGACGCGCTCCGCGCGATCGACTTTGCCGAGGTCGTCGTGATCCTGCTCGATGCGACCAAGGGGCTTGAGGGCCAGGACCTCAAGATCGCCGACAAGGTGATTTCGGAGGGGCGCGCGATCATGATCGTCCTCAACAAATGGGACGTGGCCGAGAACGCGTCCTATCTGTTCAACGGGGTCAAGGCGGCGCTCGACGACGGGCTCGCGCAGGTGAAGGGCGTGCCGCTGCTCACCACGTCGGGCGCGACCGGCAAGGGCCTGGACACGATGCTCAAGGTTGCGTTCGAGACGCGCGAGGCATGGAGCCGCCGCGTGTCGACCGGCGCGCTCAACCGCTGGTTCGAGCGCGCGATCGAGGCCAATCCGCCCCCCGCGCCCGGCGGCAAGCGGATCAAGCCGCGCTACATCACTCAGAACAACACCCGCCCGCCCAGCTTCGTGCTGTTCGGCACCCGCGTCGACCAGCTGCCCGAGAGCTATCGCCGCTACCTGGTCAATGGTCTTCGCCGTGAGTTCGATTTCGGCGCGGTGCCGGTGCGGCTGCACCTGCGCGCGCCCAAGAACCCGTTCGACCCGTGATCGTCGACGCGCGCGGCCTGCGCTGTCCCTGGCCGGCGCTGCGCGCGGCGCGGGTGTTGCGGAGCGCGCCGACGGTGGAGATCGAGGCCGACGACCCCGCCGCCGCGCGCGAGCTGGCGGCGCTGGCGAGCGCGCAGGGGCTTGAGTTCGAAGCGCTTTCACCCGGCCGCTTCCGCATTTCGCAACCGCGCGGGTAACCCTTCCTTTAGCATCCGCCGCCTAGATTGCCGGCGAGTGTTCACGCGCGGTGCGGGGGCAGGAGGGCGCGCAATGACTTTGTCGGTCGACGACCGATCGCTGGTGAACTGGCAGAGCTATGCGCAGGCCCGCGCCGAGCTCGGCGCCAATTTCGTGCGCATTCTCGGCTATTTCCGTGAGGACGGCGCCAAGTCGGTCGCTGCGATCGAGGCAGCGATGCGCGCGCGATCGGCGACCGGGCTGGTGGTGCCGGCGCACACGCTGAAGGGCGAATCGCGTCAGTTCGGCGCCGACCCGCTCGCCGACCTGGCCGAAACCATCGAAGTCGCCGCGCGCGGCTGTATCGAGCGTCACGATGCGCCCGACCTGCTCGTCGAGCCGGTGGTGCAACTCCGCCCGCTGTTCGAAGCGACGCTGACGCTGCTGGAGCGCGAGGCGAACCCGCTGGTTATGCGCCGCCCGGGCGGCTTCGGCCGCCGCGCGGTGGGGTGAGGGCACCTTTAAGCGCGCCGGTTACTTCTAAATCTTCGTTCCCCGGCGAAGGCCGGAGCCCAGCTGCGGGCCGATCACGATCGAGCGTACCGCGCTGTCACGAGAGCCTCCCCACCTGGACCCCGGCCTTCGCCGGGGAGGTAGGTAAAGGGGAGGATGCGAACCTCATCCCCCACCGTTCCTGCTGAGTAGAGACCGAGCAGCCCGCAGGGCGTTTCGAGGGCTCGTATCGAAGCACGGTCACGCGCGCCGACCTCCTTCGATACACCACCTCGATACGCTCTAACGAGCTACTCGGCGGCTACTCAGGACGAACGGGGAGGGCGAGGCTCATCCAATATCGTCACCCCGGACTTGATCCGCGGTCCCGCTTTCTTCGCAACGATAGCCAGAAGAAGCGGGATTTCGGATCAAGTCCGGGATGACGAAGAAGGCCCTCAAAGCACCTCGAACAGCCCCGCCGCGCCCATGCCGCCGCCGACGCACATCGTCACGACGACGTACTTCGCGCCGCGGCGCTTGCCCTCGATCAGGGCGTGGCCGGTCATGCGGGCGCCCGACATGCCATAGGGATGGCCGATCGAGATCGAGCCGCCATTGACGTTGAGGAGCTCGTCCGGGATGCCCAGCTTGTCGCGGCAATAGAGCACCTGCACCGCGAACGCTTCGTTGAGCTCCCACAGGCCGATATCGTCCATCTTGAGCTCGAACCGCTCGAGCAGCTTGGGGATTGCGAAGACGGGGCCGATGCCCATCTCGTCGGGCTCGGTGCCCGCCACCGCCATGCCGACATAGCGGCCGAGCGGGGTCAGGCCGCGCCGGGTGGCGACGCTTTCCTCCATCAGGACGCATGCCGACGAGCCGTCGGACAGCTGGCTGGCATTGCCCGCGGTGATGACGCCGCCGGGGATGACGGGCTGGAGCGCGGCCAGACCCTCGGCCGAGGTGTCGGGCCGGTTGCCCTCGTCCTTGGAAAGGGTGACTTCCTTCTGGCTGACCTCCTTGGTCGCCTTGTCGACGACGTTCATCGTCGCGGTGACGGGGACGATCTCGTCGTCGAACTTGCCCGCAGCCTGCGCGGCGGCGGTGCGCTGCTGCGACTGGAGGCCATAGGCGTCCTGCGTCTCGCGATCGATGCCATAGCGCTTGGCGACCGTCTCTGCGGTCTGGAGCATCGGCATGTACACGTCCTTGTGCATCGCCAGCAGCTCCGGATCGGGCGCGATCCGCATCTGCGGGGTCTGAACGAGGCTGATCGATTCGACGCCGCCGCCGACGACGATATCCATGCGGTCGTGGACGATCTGCTTGGCGGCGGTGGCGATCGCCATCAGGCCGCTGGCGCACTGGCGATCGACGGTCATCCCGGCGACGGTGACCGGCAGGCCGGCGCGCAGCGCGATCTGGCGCGCGACATTGGTCGACTGGTGCCCCTGCTGGAGCGCGGCGCCGATGATGACGTCGTCGACCTCGCCCCCCTCGATCCCGGCACGCTGGACCGCGGCCTCGACCGACTTCGAGCCCAGCGTCTGCGCGGGCAGGTTGTTGAACGCACCGCGATAGGCGCGGCCGATCGGCGTGCGGGCAGTGGAGACGATGACGGCGGAACGCATGGCTGGTCGGTCCTTCTACCCCCCTCCCGCTTGCGGGAGGGGTTGGGGGTGGGCGGGGCCGCGAACGTCGCGCTTGCAGGGCCGAAGGCCCACCCCCGACCCCTCCCGCAAGCGGGAGGGGAGATTAGGCTCAAACGAACAACTGGCTGATCCATTCGGCGATGAGCGCGGGCTTGTCCTCGCCCTCGATCTCGACGGTGAATTCGGTGGTCTGCTGCCACTGGCCCGGCCGTTTCTCGGTGAGCTCGAGCAGCTTGAAATGGCCGCGCACGCGCGAGCCCGAACGGACGGGCGTCAGGAAGCGGACGCGGTTGCCGCCATAGTTGACGCCCATCGCCACGCCCTCGATCGCCAGCCCCTCGGTCCGCTGCGACAGCATCGGCATCAGCGACAGTGTCAGGAAACCGTGCGCGATGGTGCCGCCAAACGGCGTCGCGGCGGCCCGCACGGTATCGACATGGATGTACTGGCGGTCGCCCGTCGCCTCGGCAAAGGCGTCGATCATCGACTGGCCCACGGTCACCCAGTCCGACGTACGGGTCGTTCCGACCTCGGCAGCGCGCTGGGTGATGGTGACGGGCATTTCCTCTCCGCAGGCTTTGGCGCTAAGCGCGCTCCATCCTCTAGTGGCCGGGCGGGATCGCTCGCAAGCCCAAAGAAACCGGAAACACGAAAATGCAGACCGCCCTAACGTCACCCGCCCGCGATGCGCTGGCAAAACTGCACCGCGCGAGCGAACCCGATGTTCTAAAGCCGCTGCTGGAGCGCGCGCGCCTGACCCCCGAGTCGCGCGGCCGGGTGCTGGGCCACGCCGCCGGGCTGATCGCCGACCTGCGCGCCGCGCAGACCAAGGGGTGGGTCAACCAGTTCCTTCAGGAATATCGCCTCAATTCGTCCGAGGGCGTGGCGCTGCTCAGCCTGGCCGAGGCGTTCCTGCGCGTGCCCGATCCGGAGACCGCCGACCTCCTGATCGCCGACAAGCTGGGCGACGCCGACTGGCGGTCGCACACGGGCAAGTCGAACTCGGCACTCGTCAACTCGGCGACCTGGGGTCTGGTCGTCGGCCGCGCGCTGGTGGGCGAGGGGGCGGCGGGCGCGCTCAAGCGCCTCATCAGCCGCGCCGGCGAGCCGTTCGTGCGCCAGGCGGTCGGGGCGGCGATGCGGATGATGGGCGAGGTCTTCGTGATGGGTCGCACCATCGACGAAGCCGCCAAGCGGATGCGCAAGCCCGAAAATCGCGGCTTCACCGCCAGCTTCGACATGCTGGGCGAGGCGGCGCGGACCCAGGCGGATGCGGAGCGCTATTTCGAGGCTTATCGCGGCGCGATCGCGGCGGTCGGCCGCGACCCGTCGGCGGGCCACTCGATCAGCGTCAAGCTGTCGGCGCTCCATCCGCGCTATGAGGTCGCGCAGTGGGACCGCTGCGTCCCCGAATTGAGCGACATGCTGATCCAGCTTGCACGCCAGGCGGCGGGTCACGGCATCGCGCTGACCGTCGATGCCGAGGAGAGCGAGCGGCTGGAGATGAGCCTGGAGATCATCGGCGCGGTGGCGCGGGTGCCGGAGCTTACCGGCTGGGACGGTTATGGCATGGCGGTGCAGGCCTATGGCAAGCGCGCGCGCGCCGTCATCCGCTGGGCCGATGCGCTCGGCCGGATCATGAACGTCCGGCTGGTCAAGGGCGCCTATTGGGACAGCGAGATCAAGCGCACCCAGGTCGAGGGGCTGTCCGACTATCCGCTGTTCACGCGCAAGGCCGCGACCGACGTCTCCTATCTCGCCTGCGCGCGCGACATGCTGGAGGCGGTGCACATCCGCCCGGCGTTCGCCAGCCACAACGCGCTGACGGTCGCCACCATCCTCGAATGGGCGGGCGACAGCCGCGATTTCGAGTTCCAGCGGCTGCACGGCATGGGCGAGGGGCTGTACGAGCGGCTGGTCCGCGAAGCGGGCTACCACTGCCGCATCTATGCGCCGGTCGGCGGGCACCGCGACCTGCTCGCCTATCTCGTCCGCCGGCTCCTCGAGAACGGCGCGAATTCGAGCTTCGTCCATCAGCTCGCCGACGAGCATCTGACCGACGAGGAACTGCTCGCCGACCCGGTCGAGAAGATCGCGGCGGTGGGCGGCTCTCGCCATCCGTCGATCCCGCTGCCCAAGGACCTGTTCGGTGCCTGGGGCAACAGCGGCGGCATCGACCTGCAGGACCGTGCGATCCTGAAGGCGACCACCGACACCATCGCGACCACGTCCGTCCCGCAGACTTCGCGCGCGCGTGAGGACGATGTGTCGCTCGCGATCGCCAAGGCGCAGGCCGCGTTCCCCGCCTGGAACGCACGGTCGCCCGAGGAGCGCGCCGCGATCCTGGAACGCTACGCCGACCTGCTCGAGGCCAACCGCGCCGAGCTGATGGCGATCTGCGTCAAGGAGGCGTTCAAGACGATCCCCGACGCGCTGGGCGAGATCCGCGAGGCGGCCGATTTCTGCCGCTATTACGCGATGCAGGCACGCGGCATCCTCGCGCCCCGTGCGCTGCCCGGGCCGACGGGCGAGCGCAACGAGCTTCGCCTTTGCGGCCGTGGCACCTGGGCGACGATCGCGCCGTGGAACTTCCCGCTGGCGATCTTCACCGGCCAGAACGCCGCCGCGCTCGTCACCGGCAACACCGTCGTCGCCAAGCCCGCGCCGCAGACGCCGCTGATCGCCGCGCGCGCGGTCGAGCTGGCGCATGAGGCGGGCGTTCCCGCCGACGCGCTGGTGCTGGTGACCGGCGGGCCGGAGGTCGGCGCCGCGCTGACCACCGACGCGCGCATTGCCGGCGTCGCCTTCACCGGATCGACGCCGACCGCCAAGAAGATCGCGCGCGCGCTGCTGGAAGGCGACAACCGGGCGATCGTGCCGCTGATCGCCGAGACCGGCGGCGTCAACGCGATGATCGTCGATTCGACCGCGCTTCCCGAGCAGGTCGTCGCCGACGTCGTCACCAGCGCCTTCCGCTCGGCGGGCCAGCGCTGCTCTGCGCTTCGCCTCCTCATCCTTCAGGAGGAGATTGCCGAGCCGATCCTGGAGATGCTGGCGGGCGCGATGCAGCTGCTCGTCATCGGCGATCCGGGCGACCCGCGCACCGATGTGGGACCGGTGATCGACGATGCGGCGTACGAGAAGCTGATGGACTATCGCGAGGCCAGGCGCGGCGACTGGATTGCCACGGTGGACGTGCCGGAAACGGGCCGCTTTGTGCCCCCGACGGCGATCCGGCTGGGGTCGATCGAGGCTCTCGACACCGAATGGTTCGGGCCGCTGCTCCACGTCGCGACCTGGCCCGCGGGCGAGCTCACCCGCACGATCGAGCGCGTCAACGCCAAGCGGTTCGGCCTGACCATGGGCCTCCACAGCCGCATCGCACGGTCGGCCGAGATCGCCGAGGCCAAGGCGCATGTCGGCAACCTCTACGTCAACCGGTCGATGATTGGCGCGGTAGTCGGCTCGCAGCCGTTCGGCGGCGAGGGGCTGTCGGGAACGGGGCCAAAGGCGGGCGGACCGAACTACCTGCCACGCTTCTGCGCGGAGCGCGCGGTGTCAGTCGACACGACGAGCGCCGGGGGGAATGCGACGCTGTTGAGTCTGGACGAGGGCGGGATTTGATCCGCGCGGGGATCCATCCTCCGTTCGTCCTGAGTAGCCGCTGAGCTTTTCGAAGCGGCGTATCGAAGGACCTGCGCGGGATGGTCCTTCGATACGGGTCTTCGGCTGCGCTCAGCCCCTACTCAGGACGAACGGGCGGTACAATCCGTTCGTGCTGAGCTTGTCGAAGCACGTGCCGGAGGCGGTGCCCTTCGTGGCACGCCGCTCGACAAGCTCAGGGCGAACGGTTCTTTTGTCAGCGTTCGCTTCGAGCGAAGTCGTGAAGCGGCTGCGGCTTGGCTTCGCTCGCCAAGGGTTCTCGACTTCGCTCGAACCGAACGGGGCGGATGACGTTCCCTAACGCTCAACCGTCACCCCGGACTTGTTCCGGGGTCCACCGCTCCGCAGACCACGTCGCCAGAGGCTCGAACCGCTGCGCAAGCCGAACCGTGGACCCCGGAACAAGTCCGGGGTGACGATGGTCGCGCGGGCAGGCGCGCCCACCCGGGATCCCAGCCTCAACCCTCGCCGCGGCGCCCCAACAACCGCAGCCGCAGCGCGTTCAGCTTGATGAACCCAGCCGCGTCGCGCTGGTCGTATGCGCCGGCGTCGTCCTCGAACGTCACGACCTTCTCGCTGTACAGCGTGTTCGGCGACTTGCGGCCGACGACGTACACCCCGCCCTTGTAGAGCTTGAGCCGCACCGTGCCCGCGACCTTTTCCTGGCTGTGGTCGATCGCCGCCTGGAGCATCTCGCGCTCGGGCGCGAACCAGAAGCCGTTGTAGATGAGCTCCGCATAGCGCGGCATCAGCTCGTCCTTCAGGTGCGCGGCGCCGCGGTCGAGGGTGATCTGCTCGATCCCGCGATGCGCGGCGGCATAGATGGTGCCGCCCGGCGTCTCGTACATGCCGCGCGACTTCATGCCGACGAAGCGATTCTCGACCAGGTCGAGGCGGCCGATCCCGTGCTTGCGGCCGAGTTCGTTCAGCGCGGCGAGCAGCGTCGCCGGCGACATCGCCTCGCCATTGAGCGCGATGCCGTCGCCGCGCTCGAAATCGAGGGTGATGTATTCCGGCGCGTCGGGCGCATCCTCCGGGTTCACCGTGCGCGAATAGACATAGTCCGGCGTCTCGACCCACGGATCCTCAAGCACCAGGCCCTCGGACGAAGTGTGGAGCAGGTTGGCGTCGGTCGAGAACGGGCTCTCGCCGCGCTTGTCCTTGGGCACCGGGATCTGGTGCGCCTCGGCAAAGGCGATCAGCGCGCTGCGGCTGGTCAGGTCCCACTCACGCCAGGGCGCGATAACCTTGATGTCGGGATTGAGCGCATAGGCCGACAGCTCGAAGCGGACCTGGTCGTTGCCCTTGCCGGTGGCGCCGTGGCTGACCGCGTCGGCGCCCACCTCGGCGGCGATCTCGATCAGTCGCTTCGAGATGAGCGGGCGGGCGATCGACGTGCCGAGGAGATAGAGGCCCTCGTAGAGCGCGTTGGCGCGCATCATCGGGAAGACGAAGTCGCGGACGAACTCCTCGCGCAGGTCGTCGATATAGATGTGCTCGGGCCGCACGCCCATCAGCTCGGCCTTCGCGCGCGCGGGCTCCAGCTCCTCGCCCTGGCCGAGATCCGCGGTGAAGGTGACAACCTCGCAATTATAGGTCTGCTGGAGCCATTTCAGGATCACGCTGGTGTCGAGGCCACCGGAATAGGCAAGGACGACGCGCTTGATCGGATCGGACATGGCAGGCTCCAGTTCGGGGGTCGCGCGCGCCTCTAGGGCGTCGGGGCAAGGCGGCGCAAGAGGCCGGGCCAATAGAGGCCGAGCGCGAGCGCGCGCCAGCCATAGCCGGTGAGGAGCGCGAGCCAGATGCCGGCCGCGCCGAGCGGGCGGAGCGCGAGGTCGGTGGCGACATAGGCGGCGGTGGAGAGGAGTGCGGCGTCGCGAAGCGCGCGGCCCTGCGTCGCGCCGATGAACACGCCGTCGAGCAGCCAGGCGGGCGTGCCAGCCAGCGGGATGATCGCGACGATCGGGAGCAGCCCGGCGGCGATCGCGCGCACCTCCGCGCTCGTCGTCAAGAGCGCGACGAACGCCTCGCCGCCGAATGCGATCGCCAGCGCGAAGGCGACCGCGGTGGCAAGGCAGAACTCGCCCACCAGCCGCACCGCGCGCAGAATCGCCGGGCGATCACGCTTGCCGATCGCCGACCCGACCCGCGCCTCGGCGGTGAAGCAGAAGCCGTCGAGCACGAACGCGCTGACCGCGACGAACTGCATCAGCACCTGCTGCGCCGCCAGCGTCTCGGCGCCCAGCCGCGCGCCGGCATTGGTGAACCAGGCGAACAAAGCGAGCAGCGCCAGCGTGCGGATCATCAGGTCGCGATTGACCGCGAACAGCCGCGCGAGCGCCGCGCGGTCGAACAGCCGCGCCGCGCCGCCGCGCCAGCCGCTCCGCGTCGCGACGATCGCAGCGGCGACGGCGATCCAGTCCGCGCACGCGGTCGCCAGCCCGACACCGCGCACGCCCCAGCCCAGCTCCCACACGAACAGCGTCGTCAGTGCGATATTGGCAAGGTTGAGGACAAGCTGGACGCCGAGCGCCGCCCGCGTCCGCCCCAGCCCGAGCAGCCAGCCATTGGCGGCATAGAAGGCGAGCGCCGCGGGCGCGCCGAACAGCCGCGCAGTGACATAGGCGCGCGTCGCCGCATCAAGCGCATCGCCGCCCGCCATCAGCGACAGCGCGGCGGGCACGATCACGATCTGGAGTGCGAACAGCAACGCGCCGAGCGCCCCGCCGAGCAGCAAACCGCGGCGGAGCAATGCCGCGACCTCAGCCTCGTCTCCCGCACCGCTCGCCTGCGCGGTCAGGCCGGTCATCCCCATGCGGAGGAAGCCGAACGCCCAGAACAGGAAATTGACGATGGTCGTGCCCAGCGCGACCGCCGCCAGCGCGGTCGCGTCGCCCGTCCGGCCGATCACCGCGGTGTCGACGATGCCGACCAGCGGGATCGTCGCCTGCCCGACCATGATTGGCCAGGCCTGCGCCAGGATCGCGCGGCGGGTGAGGGTGGGGGCGGACATCGCCGCGCGCTTAGGACGGCTCGCCGGCCGGGTCCATCGCCGGCCTCGCCAGCCCAAACAGGCGCTTACCCTGCCAAACCTGCCACAATGATGCACATCAGCCTTCGTGCGTCACTCGACAGAGTACCGCCTTTGGGCCAGGGGTGGCAGAACACCCCACGAACATTGCTTCCTGTGGGGAAAAATGGGGTCAAATGGGGGCAAATGGATTGAACGGTAACGTACGCTCTGTTATCGCTTCCAACAGGGGGCACACTCCTTTCCAACGTTCGAATTCGACCGGGGCCAAGTGGTTGGTTTTCGGAACGGGAGAGCGTGTGCGCCGCCCTTGAGGATGTGCGTGCTGAACAGGGACCTCTTTCACGGCTTTTCGCTTCAGTCGGTCGACGACAAGGGTCGCGTCGCGATCCCCGCCGACCTGCGCGAGACGCTGGACGGCAATTCGCCGGCGAAGCAGGTCCTCATCACCCGCCACGCGACGCTGCCGTGCCTGGTCTGCTATGACGCCGGCTGGGCGCAGGAACTGAACGAGCGCCTGAACAACGCCGCCCGCGCCGCCAAGGCGGAGGGCAAGCCCTTCGACGAGACCGCCGAGCGCCGCGCACAGCGTGCCGAAAAGGCGACCTATGACGCCAATGGTCGCTTCGTGATCCCGGGCTTCGAGCGCGAGCGCGTCGGCATCGCCAAATGGGCCTTCTTCGCGGGCGACAGCGACACGTTCCAGATCTGGTCGCCCGAGGTGTTGATGGCGGCCGACATCGACGACGATGACCTGAAGGACCGCTGCCGCTATTATGCCGCGGCGAAGAAGGTGGCGCTGTGAGCGCCGCGCCGCACATCCCCGTGCTGCTGGACGAGGTGATCGACGCGCTCGCGATCCAGCCGGGCGAGGCCCATGTCGACGCCACCTTCGGCGCGGGTGGCTATACCCGTGCGATGCTGGCGGCGGGGGCGCGCGTGATCGCGTTCGATCGTGACCCGGACGCGATCCGCGACGGCCAGGCGTTGGTAACGGAAGCGGCGGGCGCGCTGCGGCTGGTGGAATCGCCCTTCTCGGCGCTCGACGCGGCGCTGGGCGACGAGCCGGTCGCGGGCGTCGTCATGGACATCGGCGTCTCCTCGATGCAGCTCGACCGGCCCGAGCGCGGCTTCTCGTTCCAGTCGGACGGCCCGCTCGACATGCGGATGAGCCAGTCGGGCGAGAGCGCCGCCGACTTCGTCAACGAGGCGGACGAGGCGGTGATCGCCGACATCCTCTCGCGCTATGGCGAGGAGCCGCGCGCGCGCCGCGTCGCCAAGGCGATCGTGTCGGCGCGCCCGATCCTGCGCACCGGCGAGCTGGCGTCGGTCGTCCGCCGTGCGCTCGGCTATCGGCCGCACGACAAGAAGGATCCGGCGACGCGGACTTTCCAGGCGATCCGTATCCACCTCAATGCCGAGCTCGACGAGCTGGCCGAGGGGCTGGTCGCGGCCGAGCGGGCGCTGATGCCCGGCGGCCGGCTGGCGGTGGTGACCTTCCACAGCCTGGAGGACCGGATGGTCAAGCGCTTCCTGCGCGAACGGTCGGGCAGCGAGCCCGCCGGTTCGCGCCACCGCCCCGCGGCCGTTGCCGCGCGGGCACCCAGTTTCGAGTCGCCCGAGCGCGCTGTGCGCCCGGGCGAGGCCGAGCTTGCGCGCAACCCGCGCGCACGATCGGCCACCTTACGCGTAGCAAAGCGGACCGGGGCGGCAGCCTGGTCCGCGAATGGAGGGCAATGATGGCGACCCAGCGGTTGAAGGGCTTCGGATGGTTCGTCTGCGGCGTGCTCGTGGCGCCGCCCTGCTATCTGGTGTCGAGCTGGGTCGCGGCCGAGCGCGCCAAGGTCGAGAGCCTGGAGCGCGCGATCCTGTCGGCGCGCCGCGACATCCGCGACCTGGAGACCGAGTTCCAGACGCGCGCCAACCTGGCGCAGCTCGAGCGCTGGAACGGCGACGTCCTCGCGCTCGCCGCGCCGCGCCCCGACCAGTATGTCGCGAGCGAAGAGGCGCTGGCGCAGCTCCACTTTGCGCCCGCGGGTGAGGGCGCGGTGCACCCTGCCAGCTACATCGTCCCCGCCGGCTATGCCGCCAGCACGCCGCTGCCCGCGGTGCCCGCCGCTGCCCCGGCGGTCGCCGCGACTGCGCCTGCCGCGCCGTCGCCCGCCGCGACCAAGCCCGAGGCGACGCCGGCCGCGCCCGTCCGCCGCGCGCCCGCGCCGGTGGCGCTCGCCGCCGCGGCGCCGCTCAGCCCGGATCGCGCGATCGTGACCTCGAAGCCAACGCCCAAGCCGGTGCGCAAGGCGCAGGCGGTGGCGATGCTCGACAACGTCCTGCTCAGCGACTCGACGCTGGGCGACCTCGCGCGCGGCGCCCGTGCCGAACGGTCCAAACGTTGATCGTCCTCGTCGCTCCCGGAACCCCCGATCGCCGCAAGGCGGGCGGGCAGCAGGCGCTGGTCCAGACCGCGCATGTGCGGCTGATGATCCTGATGCTGCTGTTCGCGGCGGGGATCTCGATCGTGCTCGCGCGTCTGGCGATGCTGGCGATCTTTGCCGAGCCCGCGTCCGGGCGCGACGCCGCCGCCGCGCTGGTGCCGATCCGCGGCGACATCGTCGATCGCAACGGCACCGCGCTCGCCCGCACGATCGATGCCTGGTCGATCGGCGTTCATCCCGACAAGGTGATCGGCGACAAGCTCCAGCTCGCCGACGAGCTGTCGGCGCTGATGCCCGAGCATGATGCGGCCTATTACTACAAGGCGCTGAGCTCCGGCGCGTCCTTCACCTATCTGCGTCGCCGCGCGCTTCCCGAGCTGGTGAACGCCGTGAACGCGCTGGGCGAGCCCGGCATCGCCTTCGCGCGCGAGCCGGAGCGCCTCTATCCGCAAACGACGCTCGCGGCGCATGCGCTCGGCAGCCTGAATTTCGACGGGCACGGCATCAGCGGCATGGAGAAGGTGCTCGACGCCGACCTCACCAACCCGGCGCTGAAAGGAAAGCCGGTCGCGCTGTCGATCGACCTGCGCGTTCAGGGCGCGCTGGAAAGCGAGCTCGGCCGGTCGATGGCGTCGTTCCAGGCGGCGGGCGCGGCGGGCGTCATCCTCGATGTCGCGACGGGCGAGGTCCGCGCGGTTGCCTCGCTGCCCAGCTTCAACCCCAACAAGCTGACCAGCGGCGGCGCGGGGCTGATGAACAACGTGACGCAGTCGGTCTATGAGCTGGGGTCGGTGTTCAAGCCGCTGACCGTGGCCGAGGCGATCGAGAGCGGCGTCGTGCCCGATATCTCGCGCCGCGTCGATGCGACCGCGCCGGTGCCGATCGGTCGCTTCCAGATTCGCGACGATCACCCCCAGCGCCGCTGGCTCAACATGCCCGAGCTGCTGATCTACTCGTCCAATATTGCGACGGCGCGTATCGCCGACGAAATGGGGCAGGGGCGGATGGAGCATCTGTTCAAGAAGCTCGGCTTCGACACCGCACCCGATATCGAGATTGAGAAGGCGCGCCCGCTATGGCCGCGCAATTGGGGCCGCGCAACGACGCTGACCACCGCTTACGGCCACGGCATCGCGGTGACGCCGCTCCATCTTGCCAGCGCCTATGCCGCGATGGTCAATGGCGGCGTGTGGCGCCCCGCGACGCTGCGCAAGGTCGAGCCAGGTCATGCCGCACAGGGTCGCCGCGTGTT
Organism: Sphingomonas sp. Y38-1Y; assembly: GCF_032391395.1. Classification (NCBI taxonomy): domain Bacteria; kingdom Pseudomonadati; phylum Pseudomonadota; class Alphaproteobacteria; order Sphingomonadales; family Sphingomonadaceae; genus Sphingomonas; species Sphingomonas sp. Y38-1Y. Next base: position 3,040,531 of record NZ_CP135916.1, on the reverse strand, counting down.
CAGCGAGGGCACTAGCGCCAAGATGCGCGCGATGATGCGGCTGATCGTCCTCGAGGGGACGGGCCGCAAGGGCGAGGCGCCCGGCTACCGCGTCGGCGGCAAGACCGGCACCGGCGAGAAGCCGGGCGCCGGCGGCTACAGCAAGAAGATCAACGTCTCGACCTTCGCGGCGGCTTTCCCGATGGACGCACCACGCTATGTGGTGGTCGTCATGCTCGACTCGCCCAAGGGGAACGCCGAAAGCTTCGGCCTGACCACCGCCGCCTGGACCGCCGCCCCGGTGGTCAGCCGCGTCATCTCTCGCACCGGCCCGATCCTGGGCGTCGTCCCCGAACTGGACCGCGACGTCGACGTCAGCGGGCTGATGCCGCTGATCTGGCGCGGCGCCGCGGCGAAGGCGCACTGATGCGGCTGGGAACGCTGACCGGAACGGGCGAGGACCGCATCGTCACCGGCTTCGCCATCGACCATCGCAAGGTGGCGCCGGGCACCGTGTTCGGCGCCTTCGAAGGGATGCGCGTCAACGGCGAGGATTATGTCGATCAGGCGATCGCCGCCGGCGCCGTCGCCGTCGTCGCGCGGCCGCAGGTCCGCGTCGAGGGGGCGGCGCACATCGCGGCCGACAACCCGCGCGCCTGCTTCGCCGAGCTCGCATCGCGCTTCTTCGCGCCGTTTCCCGCCACCACGGCGGCAGTGACGGGGACCAACGGCAAGACTTCGACCGTTGAGATGACGCGCCAGCTCTGGCGGATGGCGGGCCAGCACGCCGCCTCGATCGGGACGCTGGGCGTCACCACCGCCGACGAGCGTGTCTCGACCGGGCTGACCACGCCCGACATCGTCACCTTCCTGTCCAACGTCGCCGGGCTCGCGCGCGAAGGCGTCACGCATCTCGCCTTCGAGGCGTCGAGCCACGGCCTGTCGCAATACCGGATCGAGGGGCTGCCGGTGCGCGCCGCGGCGTTCACCAATCTCAGCCGCGACCATCTCGATTATCACAAGGACATGGCGGAGTATTTCACCGCCAAGCTCCGCCTGTTCGCCGAGGTGCTCGATCCCGACGGCACCGCGGTGGTGTGGGTCGATGATCCGCATTCGGAGCGCGTGATCGACCTCGCCCGCATGCGCGGCAACCGGCTCATCACCGTGGGCGAGCATGGCGACACGCTGCGCCTCGTCCAGCGCGAGCCGAGCCTGCTGGGTCAGACGCTGACGATCGAGGCGGACGGCCAGCGCCATGTCGTCAAGCTGCCGCTAATCGGCGCGTACCAGGCCGCCAATGCGCTGGTCGCCGCGGGACTGGTGATCGCGTGCGGCGGCGAGGTGGCGGCGACGCTGGCGGGCCTTGCGCGGCTCCAGCCGGTCCGCGGGCGGCTCGAACGCGCGGCGATCGCGGCGTCGGGCGCGCCCGTCTATGTCGACTATGCCCATACGCCCGACGCGATCGAGGCGGCGATCGCGGCGCTGAAGCCCCACGCCGCGGGCCGGCTGATCGTCGTGTTCGGCGCCGGCGGCGACCGCGACACCGGCAAGCGCGAGCCGATGGGCGAGGCGGCGGCGCGCGGCGCCGACCTGGTCATCGTGACCGACGACAATCCCCGGACCGAGGACGCCGCCGCGATCCGCCGCGAGGTGCTAAAGGGCGCCCCCGGCGCCACCGAGATCGGCGACCGCCGCGAAGCGATCGCCCATGCCATCGCCCAGGCCGGGGCGGAGGACATCGTCCTCATCGCCGGCAAGGGGCACGAACAGGGTCAGATCGTCGGCGACCTGGTCCTGCCGTTCGACGACGTCACCGTCGCACGGGAGTGCGCGGCGTGAGTGGGTTCTCTTCCCCTCTCCCCTTGCGGGAGAGGGTTGCGCAGACTTGGTCCGCGCTCTTCCAGCGCGGGCCTAGTCGCAGCTGGGTGAGGGGTCAGCGACCGCACTCGCGGTCGCGCGACGCGCTGCGTCGCTTACCCCTCATCCAAGCTCCGCTAGGCAGCAAGCTGCCAAGCTTCGCTATCCTTCTCCCGCAAGGGGAGAAGGTTTGATGCTCTGGACCTCGTCCGAGATCGCTGCCGCCACCGGCGGCACCGCGTCCATCGACTTCGCCGTCACCGGCGTCGCGTTCAACTCGCGCGAAGTGGGGCCCGGGGACCTGTTCATCGCGCTGTCGGGCGAGAGCACCGACGGCCACCGCTTCGTGCCGCAGGCGTTTGCGCAGGGCGCGGCCGGCGCGATCGTCGCGCAGCCGGTCGACCACCCGCACGTCCTCGTCGCCGACACGACCGAGGCGCTGGAGGCGCTCGCCCGCGCCAGCCGTGCGCGGACGCGGGCGACGATCATCGGCGTCACGGGGTCGGCGGGCAAGACGGGCACCAAGGAAGCACTCCACGCCGCCCTCGACCGCGCCGAGCCCGGCGAGGCGCACAAGTCGGTCAAGAGCTACAACAATCACACCGGCGTGCCCTTGAGCCTGTCGCGGATGCCGCGCGAAAGCCGCTTCGGTGTGTTCGAAATGGGGATGAACCATGCCGGCGAACTCGCCGCCCTGACCCGGATCGTCCGCCCGCACATCGCCATCGTCACGACGATCGCCCCCGCCCACACCCAATTCTTCCCCTCGGTCGAGGCGATCGCCGATGCCAAGGGTGAGATCTTCCAGGGGCTGGAGCCCGGCGGCACCGCGATCGTCCCCTTCGACAGTCCCTATCGCGATCGCCTGATCGCCGCCGCGCGGCCGCATGCCGGCCGCATCGTCACCTTCGGCCTGAACGAAGGCGCCGACGTCCGCGCGATCGAGGTGATGCCGTCGGCGAACGGCAGCTTCGTCGTCGCGCGCGTGGGCGAGCGCGAACTCAGCTTCACGCTCGCGCAGCCCGGCGCGCACTGGGTCGCCAACGCGATGGCGGTGCTGGCGGCGGTCGACGCCGCGGGCGGCGATCTTGCGCAGGCAGGGCTGGCGCTGGCCGAGCTGGATGGCCTCGCGGGTCGCGGCGCGCAGCATGACGTGGTGGTCGAAGACGGCACCGCCCGGCTGATCGACGAAAGCTACAACGCCAATCCCGCCTCGATGCGTGCGACGCTCAAGGTGCTCGGCGCCACCCCCGCCGCGCGCCGGATCGCCGTGCTCGGCGAGATGCGCGAGCTGGGCGAGGACAGCGACGCCTATCACGCCGCGCTCGCCGGCCCCGTCGCCGAAGCGGGCATCGAATACGCCATATTGGTGGGCGACCACATGGCCCCGCTCGCCAGCGCGCTTGAGGGGAAGATCGACTTGGTGCATGTGCCCCGCGCCGTGGAGGCGGGGGCTGCGCTCGATCGCATGCTTCGCGCCGGGGACGCGGTTCTCGTCAAGGGATCGAACGGGGTCGGGCTGTCGGCATTGGTCGGCGCGCTCGTCAAGCGCAGGCAGCCATGCTCTATCTGATCGCCGAATATCTGGGTTTTCCGGGCGCACTCAACGTGGTGCGCTACCTCTCCTTCCGCACCGGCGGGGCGGTGGCGACGGCGCTGGTCATCGGCCTTATCATCGGGCCGAAATTCATCGGCTGGCTGCGCATCCGCCAGGGCAAGGGTCAGCCGATCCGCGCCGACGGGCCGCAAAGCCACCTGGCCAAGCGCGGCACGCCGACGATGGGCGGGCTGATGATCCTGACTGCGATGACGCTGTCGATCCTGATCTGGATGGACCTGTCCAATCCGTTCGTTTGGGCGTGCCTGTTCGTGACGCTGGGGTTCGGGCTGATCGGCTTCCTCGACGATTACGACAAGGTGCGAAAGGCCTCGACCGCCGGCGTGTCGGGCAAGACGCGGCTGCTTGCCGAGTTCGCGATCGCGGGCATCGCCGGGTGGATCATCACGCAGCAGAACGGGACGATGCTGTACGTCCCGTTCTTCTCGGCGTTTTCGGTCGATCTAGGCTATTTCTACATCGCCTTTGCCGCGTTCACGATCGTCGCGTTCGGCAATGCGGTGAACCTGACCGACGGGCTCGACGGGCTGGCGACGATGCCGGTCATCATCGCCAGCGTCGCGTTCATGGTGATCGTCTATCTGGCCGGCAACGCGATCTATTCGAACTATCTGGGCATCCCGCACGTGCCGCGCGCGGGCGATCTTGCGCTGTTCTGCGGCGCGATTGCGGGGGCAGGGCTCGCCTTCCTGTGGTTCAATGCGCCGCCGGCCGCGGTGTTCATGGGCGATACGGGCAGCCTGGCGCTCGGCGGCGCGCTGGGCGCGATCGCGGTGACGGCGCACCATGAGATCGTGCTCGGCATCATCGGCGGCCTGTTCGTGATGGAGGCGATGAGCGTCATCATCCAGGTCTTCTTCTACAAGCGGACGGGCAAGCGCGTGTTCCGCATGGCGCCGATCCACCACCATTTCGAGCAGCTCGGCTGGTCGGAGCCGACCGTCGTCATCCGCTTCTGGATCATCAGCCTGGTGCTGGCGCTCGCCGGCCTGTCGACGTTGAAGCTGCGGTGATCGGCTCCACCGCCTGGGCCGGCAAGCGCTTCGCGGTTCTCGGCCTTGCGCGGTCGGGGGCGGCGACGGTGCGCGCGCTGGTCGCAAGCGGGGCCGAGGTGACGGCGTGGGACAGCGATGAGGGTCGGCGCAACGATCTCCCTCTCCCCTTCAGGGGAGAGGGCCGGGGAGAGGGGCAGTCGGCTGGTGCCGGCGATCTGTCATCCGGTTTCGCGACTTCCCCTCTCCCAACCCTCTCCCCTGAAGGGGAGAGGGCTTTGGTCATCGCCGACCCGCTCACGATCGACCTCACCGGCTTCGCTGGTGTCGTCGTATCCCCCGGCGTGCCGCTCAACACGCATCCGATCGCTGCGCAGGCAAAGGCCGCCGGCGTGCCCGTCATCGGCGACATCGAACTCTTCGCCCAAGCCCGCGCCGACCTGCCCCCACACAAAGTGGTCGGCATCACCGGCACCAACGGCAAGTCGACCACCACCGCGCTGATCCATCACATCCTCCAGACCGCCGGCGTGCCGAGCCTGATGGGCGGCAACATCGGCCTCCCCATCCTCGGCCAGAAGCCGTTGCCCGAGGGCGGCGTCTATGTGCTCGAGCTGTCGAGCTACCAGATCGACCTGACGCAGAGCCTCGATTGCGACGTCGCGGTGCTGCTCAACATCACGCCCGATCATCTCGATCGGTATGACGGCTTCGACGCCTATGCCGCGAGCAAGGCGCGATTGTTCGCGATGCAGTCGGCGGGGCACGCCGCGATCGTCGGCATCGGCGACGAGGCGTCGGCCGGCATTGCCCGGCAGGTCGCGCGCGCGGGCCGCGCCGAGGACCTGACCAAGATCGCGCCTGGTGTCTGCATGGACCAGTCGCGCTGGCCCGCCCTCCAAGGCCCGCACAACGCCCAGAACGCGCTCGCCGCGATCGCCGCGTGCGAGGCGCTCGGCATCGGCAACGCCGCGATCGATGCGGGGCTGGCGAGCTTCGAGGGATTGCCGCACCGCACCCGGACCGTGGCGATCAGGAACGGTGTCCGCTTCGTCGACGATTCCAAGGCAACCAACCCGGAATCGGTCGCGCCGGCGCTCCGCGCCTTCGACCGCGTCCACTGGATCCTGGGCGGCGTCGCCAAGTCGGACAGCCTGGAGGCATGCCGCCCCGGCTTCGCCCATGTCGCCGCCGCCTATACGATCGGCGAAGCGGGGCCGTTGTTCGAGCGGCTACTGTCCGGCGAAGGCTTCCCGGTCGAGGCCTGCGGCACGCTCGACGTCGCCGTCGCGCGCGCGGCGGCCGCCGCACACCCCAACGAGACGGTGCTTCTGTCGCCGGCTTGTGCTTCGTTCGATCAGTTCGCCGACTATGCCGCGCGTGGGGAAGCGTTCGCGGCGCTCGTGGAGAAGCTCGCATGACCGACATGATGCGCGGCGAGGCAGGGGCGCGGGGGTTGCGCGGCAAGGTCGAGGAGCGGCTGGGCCGCGGCAACCGATCGCCGCTCGGCCTCTGGTTCTGGGAGATCGACCGCGTCCTCCTGCTCCTGGCGCTGCTGCTGATCGGCATCGGCCTGGTCGCCGTCGCGGCGGCGAGCCCCGCCTCGGCGGTCCGCTATTCGGATGCGACCAAATCGTTTCCGCCGATGTATTATTTCTATCGCCAGGCGATCTGGGTGCTGCTGTCGGTGCCGGTGCTGCTGGTCGTGTCGATGATGCCGACGCTGGTCGCGCGCCGCTTTGCGCTGGCGGGGACGGGCTTCCTCCTGCTGATGCTCGCGATCGTGCCCTTTGTCGGTGACGAGAAGAACGGCGCGCGCCGCTGGATCGGCCTCGGCTTCACGCAGTTCCAGCCGTCGGAGTTCCTGAAGCCGCTGTTCGTCGTGACGATCGCGTGGCTGTTGTCGCTGCGCGCGCGCGATCCCGACCTGCCGCTGTTTCCGATCACGATGGCGCTGACCGGGCTGATCGGCGGGTTGCTGATGCTCCAGCCCGACTTCGGCCAGACGGTGATCTTCGTCGCGGTCTGGGTGACGATGCTGATGATCGCGGGCACCAGCCCCAAGGCGATCGGCGCGCTGGGCGGCATCGGCCTTGGCGGCATCATCGCGGCCTATTTCCTCTACAGCACCGCGCGCGTCCGCATCGACGCCTTCCTGTTCCCCGATCCCGACAAGGCGATGACGGACCATTACCAGACCGACATGGCGCATGCGGTCATCACCGGCGGTGGCTTCACCGGCACGGGGCCTGGCGGCGGCATGGTCAAGTTTAAGCTGCCCGAGGCGCACACCGACTATATCTATTCGGTGATCGGCGAGGAGTTCGGGCTGATCGCCTGCATGATCGTCGCGCTGCTGTACCTCGCGCTGGTCGTGCGCGTGTTCGTCAAGCTGCTGGACGAGGAGGACGCCTTCCGACTGCTCGCCGCCTCCGGCCTCGCGGTCCAGTTCGGGCTTCAGGCGCTGATCAACATGGCGGTGAACACCGGGATCGCGCCGTCGAAGGGCATGACGCTCCCCTTCATCAGCTATGGCGGGTCGTCGATGATCGCGCTTTCGATCGGGTTCGGACTGCTGCTCGCCTTCACGCGCCGGAATCCGTATCTGAAGCGATCGCCCTATAGCGTCAGGTTGAATCGTCCGTGAGCATATCCCGCCATTACGTTCTCGCCGCCGGTGGCACCGGCGGACACATGGTCCCCGCCGCCGTTCTCGCCGCCGAGCTGACGCGGCGGGGCCATCATGTCGCGCTGGTCAGCGACGATCGCGGCGTGCGCTTCCCCGGCCTGTTCGACGGCGTGCAGACGCATGTGCTTCCCGCCGGGCGGTTCAGCGGCGGGCCGGTCGGCTGGCTGAAGGCGGGACGCAAGATGCTGGCGGGCCGGGCGATGGCGATCGAGCTCTATCGCAGCTTCAAGCCGACCGCGGTGATCGGCTTCGGCGGCTATCCGGCGTTTCCCGCGCTCGCGGCCGCGTTCCAGCTCAAGCTGCCGACGATCATCCATGAACAGAACGCCGTGCTCGGCCGCGTCAACCGCCTGGCCGCGGGCCGCGTCGACGCGATCGCCACCTGCTATCCCGATATCGAGCGGCTGAAGCCGCAGCACGAGCGCAAGGTCCATCTGGTCGGCAACCCCGTCCGCGACGCCGTGCTCGAGCTGCGCGAACGCCCGTTCCCCGAACTGGACGAGGACGGTATCTTCCGCGTCCTGGTGACCGGCGGCAGCCAGGGGGCGAGCATCCTGAGCGACGTCGTCCCCGACGGGCTCGCGTTGCTCCCGCCGCACTTTCGCGCGCGGCTTCAGGTCACGCACCAGGCACGGCCGGAGGACATCGACGGCGTGCGTCAGCGCTATGCCGAGCACGGCATCCCGGCCGAGATCGCGACCTATCTGCCCGACCTGCCCGAGCGGCTGGCCTGGGCGCATGTCGTGATCGCGCGCGCGGGTGCCTCGACCATCGCCGAGCTGACCGCGGCGGGCCGCCCCGCGATTCTCGTGCCGCTGCCGAGCGCGACCGACGACCACCAGACCGCGAACGCGCGAGAGATCACGGCCGCGGGCGGCGCGCGCACGATCGCGCAGGGCGCCTTCACCGCGCAGGAACTCGCCAAGCAGATGCAGAAACTCGGCCTCGACACACAGGCGCTGGCCAACGCCGCCGCCCGCGCACGCCAGTGCGGCCGGCCCGCGGCGGGCAGCGACCTGGCCGATCTGGTCGAGCATATCGACGCGCCCTCGCTGCTCGACCGCGATTCGCGCCGCAGCCTGGCGGTGCCGGCATGAAGGGCGTCGCCACGGACATTGGCACGATCCACTTCGTCGGCATCGGCGGCATCGGTATGTCGGGGATCGCCGAGGTGATGCACAATCTCGGCTATCGCGTGCAGGGCAGCGACGTGGCCGAAGGCTATGTGATCGAGGGGCTGCGCGGCCGCGGCATCCCGGTGTCGATCGGCCATGCCGCGGAGAATGTCGCCGACGTGGCGGTGGTCGTCACCTCGACCGCGATCAAGCGCGGCAATCCGGAGGTCGAGGCGGCGCTGTCGGCGCGCATCCCCGTCGTCCGCCGCGCCGAAATGCTCGCCGAGCTGATGCGTTTGAAGTCCACGATCGCGGTCGCGGGCACGCATGGCAAGACCACGACGACCAGCATGGTCGCCTCGCTGCTCGATGCCGGCGGGGTCGATCCGACCGTCATCAACGGCGGCATCATCAACAGCTATGGCTCCAACGCGCGCCTCGGCGAGAGCGACTGGATGGTAGTGGAGGCCGACGAGAGCGACGGCAGCTTCCTGCGGCTCGACGGCACCTATGCGATCGTCACCAACATCGATCCCGAGCATCTCGACCATTACGGTTCGTTCGAGCGGGTGAAGGACGCGTTCGTCGAGTTCGTGGAGAACGTGCCCTTCTATGGCGCAGCCGTCCTCTGCCTCGACCATCCCGAGGTACAGGCGATCATCCCGCGCGTTCGCGACCGGCGGATCGTCACCTATGGCTTTTCGGCGCAGTCGGACGTGCGCGGCGTCAACGTCACGCCCTATCCCGGCGGCAACCGCTTCGAGGCGATCGTCCGCCAGCGCGACGGGTCGGTCCGTTCGATCGAGAATATCGAGCTGCCGATGCCCGGTCGCCACAACGTCCAGAACGCGCTGGCGGCGATCGCCGTCGCGCTGGAACTGGGCATCGACGATGCGACGATCGAGAAGGGCTTTGGCGCGTTCACCGGCGTCAAGCGCCGCTTTACGCGCGTGGGCGAGGTCGCCGGCGCCACGATCATCGACGATTACGGCCACCATCCGGTAGAGATCCGCGCGGTGCTGGCCGGCGCGCGCGAGAGTGCGGAGGGGCGGGTGATCGCCGTGGTCCAGCCGCACCGCTATTCGCGGCTTGGCAATCTGATGGACGACTTCGCGCAGGCGTTCAACGACGCCGACATCGTCTATGTCGCGCCCGTCTATCCCGCGGGCGAGGCGCCGATCGAGGGCGTCGATGCCGAGGCGTTGGCCGAGCGCATCCGCCAGCGCGGGCACCGGTCGGCGCAGACGGTTGAGGGCGCCGACGCGCTGGCGGCAGCGCTGGCGGCGGACCTGCGCCAGGGCGACCAGGTGATCTGCCTGGGCGCCGGCGACATCACCAAATGGGCCGCGAACCTCGCCCCCGCGATCGAAGGCGCGCGCGCATGAGCGACTGGTTCTCCACCGCGATCGAGATGCAGCGTGAGATCCTGCGCGCCCAGCGCGCGCAGGTCGAAGCGGGCCGCAAGGCGATCGAGGCGGCCGAGCCGCTCGCCGCCGCACAGGAAGCGACCGCCAAGGCCGCGGAAGCGAACCTTGCCGCATGGCAGGCGTGGATGGCGTTCTGGAGCGGGAAGAAGTGAGCGCCTCCCGACCTGCGTTCGCTTCGAGCGAAGTCGAGAAGCTGGATACGCAGAGCGCCGGCCAGGGTTTCTCGACTTCGCTCGAAACGAACGCTCTTCCTGACGTGCGGGGCCGCCTGACCCCCAACGCCCCCCTCGCGCCGCTCGTCTGGTTCAAGGCGGGCGGGGCGGCGGAGTGGCTGTTCGAGCCCGCCGACATTGAAGACCTGGCCGCTTTCCTCGCTGCGCTGCCGGCCGAGGTGCCGGTGATGGCGCTCGGCCTCGGCTCCAACCTGATCGTCCGCGATGGCGGCGTGCCCGGTGTCGTCGTCCGCCTGGGCAAGCCGTTCGCGCAGGTCGAGCGGCTCGACTCTACCACGCTCAGATGCGGTGGCGGGGCGAGCGGGATCCTCGTCTCCTCGACCGCGCGCGATGCGGGAATCGGCGGCGTCGAGTTCCTGCGCTCGATCCCCGGCACCGTCGGCGGCTTCGTGCGGATGAACGGCGGCGCCTATGGCCGCGAGGTCAAGGACGTGCTGGTCGAGGCCGAGGTGGTGCTGCGTTCGGGCGAGCGGGTCACGCTGTCCAACGCCGATCTCGGCTATACCTATCGCCACAGCGCTCTGCCGGGCGGCGCGGTCGTCGTGTCGGCGACCTTCCGCGGCGAGCGGGCCGAGCCGGCCGCGATCCAGGCCGAGATGGACCGAATTGCCGCCGCGCGCGAAGCCTCGCAGCCGCTTCGCACCAAGACTGGCGGATCGACCTTCAAGAACCCGCCGGGCGAAAAGGCGTGGGCGCTGGTCGACGACGCCGGCTGCCGCGGGCTGACGATGGGCGGCGCGCAGGTCAGCGAGAAGCACACCAACTTCCTCATCAACACCGGCACCGCGACGAGCGCGGAGATTGAGGCGCTCGGCGACGAGGTGCGCAAGCGGGTCAAAGCCAAGAGCGGGATCGAACTGGAGTGGGAAATTCAGCGGGTGGGGGTGGCGAAGTGAGCGCGATTCAGCACCTCCCCGGAACGGGGAGGGGGACCGCCGAAGGCGGTGGAGGGGGATCGCCGCGAGCGTACCGCCTGCCGCAGCCCCCCTCCACCACGCTGCTCCGCAGCGCGGCCCCCCTTCCCGTGCCGGGGAGGTGCTGGTGACCCCCCTCCACATCGCCGTCCTGATGGGCGGCTGGTCGTCCGAGCGTGAAGTGTCGCTGATGAGCGGCGCGGGCGTCGCCGACGCGCTCGAAAGCCTGGGCCACCGCGTCACCCGCATCGACATGGGTCGTGACGTGGCGCTCCGGCTCAGCGAGGCCAAGCCCGACCTAGTCTTCAACGCGCTGCACGGTACGCCGGGCGAGGACGGCAGCGTGCAGGGCATGCTCGACCTGATGGGGCTGCGCTACACGCATTCGGGCCTCGCCACCTCGGTCATCGCGATCGACAAGCAGCTCACCAAGCAGGCGCTGGTGCCGCACGGCGTGCCCATGCCTGGCGGTCGCATCGTCAAGAGCGAGGAGCTGTACGAACGCGACCCGCTGCCGCGCCCCTATGTGCTCAAGCCCGTCAACGAAGGATCGTCGGTCGGCGTCGCGATCGTCACCGACGAGAGCAACTACGGCAACCCGATCGCCCGCGACGCCAAGGGGCCGTGGGCCGAGTTCGACGAGCTGCTCGCCGAGCCGTTCATCCGTGGCCGCGAGCTGACGACCGCAGTGCTGGGCGACCAGGCGATGGGCGTGACGGAGCTTCGGACCAAGGCGGGCTTTTATGATTACGAGGCCAAGTACACCGATGGCCTGACGGAACACGTCTATCCCGCCGACATCCCCGACGACGTCGCTCAGGCGTGCGAGGCGATCGCGGTCGAGGCGCATCGCCGGCTCGGCTGCCGCGGCGCGTCGCGATCGGACTTTCGCTGGGATGACGAGCGCGGCGTCGCCGGGCTGTTCCTGCTGGAGGTCAACACCCAGCCCGGCATGACGCCGCTCAGCCTCGTCCCCGAACAGGCCCGGCATCGCGGCATGAGCTATCCCGCGCTGGTGCAGGCGATCGTTGACGAAGCGATGAAGGACGCCGAAGCATGAGCCGGATGGAACAGCGCCGCACCGCCCAGCGCCGACCCGGCCCCCAGCGCAAGCCGGGCGCGCGCAAACCCGGCGGGCGCAAGCAGCGCGCGGGACTGCTCGACCGGATGATCGCCGCGGTACCGGTGTCGGAAGCGACGCTGCGTCGGGCGTTCGGCTGGACCTTCACCATCGCGATCGGCGGGGCCGCGATCGGTGTCGCGACCTTCTTCGGCGTGCCCGGCATGATCGGGACCGCGATTGCCGAGGGGATGGGCCGCGCGGGGCTGCGGGTCGAGCAGGTCGAGGTAACGGGCCTCAAGCGGATGGACCGGATGGCGGTCTACTCGGTGGCGCTCGACCAGCAATCCCGCGCGATGGCGCTGGTCGACCTAGACGAGGTGCGCGAGCGATTGCTCCGCTATGGCTGGATCGCCGATGCGCGCGTGTCGCGGCGTCTGCCCGACACGATCGTCATCGACGTGGTCGAGCGCTCGCCCGCAGCGGTCTGGCAGAACAACGGCCAACTGATGCTGATCGACGAGGGCGGCACGCTGCTGGAGCCGGTGCGCGCCGACGCCGTCCCCAACCTGCCGCTGCTGGTGGGGGAGGGGGCGAACGCGCAGGCGCCCGCCTATCAGCGGCTGATCGAGGCGGCGCCGGCGCTGCGCCCGATGGTGCGCGCCGCCAACTGGGTCGGCGATCGGCGCTGGGATCTGCAATTCGTGTCGGGCGAGACGCTGATGCTGCCCGCGGGGGAGGCGGAGGCGCAGGCGGCGCTCATCAAGTTCGCCGAGCTCGACGGGCGCGACCGGCTGCTTGGTGGACCCTATGTGCGCTTCGACCTTCGCATCCCCAAGAACCTGGTGATGCGCAAGGCCAGCGGGCTGGAGCGGACGACGACGATCGATCCCAATCGCAAGGCACAACAGGAAGCGGACAAGTCGCTGCCCCGCGACGCGGAATAGGGGCGAACCACAGGGGGTTTGAAGGCAATGGCGAAGCAGGCGACCGAAGGGCTGATTACCGCGATCGACATCGGATCGTCGAAGGTGTCGGCGCTGATCGCGCAAAAGGGTGACGGCGGCGAACTGGTGGTGCTCGGCACCGGCCAGCGCGAAAGCCGCGGCGTGCGGCGCGGCTACATCGCCGACATGGCCGCCACCGAGGTCGCGGTACGCGAGGCGGTCGAACAGGCCGAGCGCATCGCCGGCGTGTCGATCGAGGACGTCTGGGTCGCCTTCTCCGCCGGTGGCCTAGTCAGCGACATCGTCAAGCTGGAGGTCGACCTGGGCGGCCACCGCGTCGAGCAGGCCGACATCGACGCGCTCTTGAAGGCCGCGGGCGAGGCGCTCGACCCACAGGGGCGGATGGTGCTGCATGCCCAGCCGACGCGCTACACGCTCGACGGGCTGACGGGCACCCCCAAGCCGACGGGCATGCATGCCGACCGGCTCGGGGTCGAGATCCACGTCGTCGCGACCGACGGTTCGCCCGTCCGCAACCTGGACCTGTGCGTCCGTTCCGCGCATCTGGACGTCAAGTCGATCGTCGCCGCGCCCGTCGCCACGGGGCTCGCGGTGCTGAGCGAGGAGGAACGCGACCTGGGCGTCGCGCTGGTCGAGATCGGCGCGGGCGTGACCAACGTGTCGGTCTTCCAGCACGGCGTGCTGACCGGCTTAGCCTCGATCGGGATGGGCGCCGCCGACGTCACCGACGATATCGCCAGCGCCTTCGGCACCCGCCGTGCTCAGGCCGAGCGGATCAAGTGCTTCCACGGCTCGGCCAACATGAGCCCGCGCGACAATCACGACATGATCGACATCGCCCCGATCAGTGCAGAACAGGGCGAGGAGGGAAGCCGCATCACCAAGGCGCAGCTGATCGCGACGATCCGCCTGCGCCTAGACCGGCTGATGCAGGAGGTTCAGCGCGAGCTGAAGAAGCTGAACTTCGACGATCCGGTCGGACGCCAGATCGTCCTGACGGGTGGTGGTGCCGAGCTGAAAGGCATCGCCGATTACGCACAGCAGGCGCTCGGCCGCACCGTCCGCGTCGGCCGCCCGCGCGGGCTGAGCGCGCTGCCGGAGGCGCATTCGGGTCCGGCGTTCGCGACGCTTGCCGGACTCACCATGTTCGCCGCGGCCGATCCGGTCGACCTGCGCGGCATGGAGCCGCAGCATCAACTGGTGGTGCGACCGACGATGGGGACGATGGTGAAGCGGTTACTGGCCGCGTTCCGGTCGAATTATTAAGAATTTGCGACGCGGCGGCCCTTTTGCCGCTAGGATCGCGCAAACGGATGGTGCAGAACGGGCGAGAGTATCGGGCGCCCGCGAGTAGTTGGTGGGCACTGGGGAGAAGAACATGGGTATCGATTTTCTGCCGCCCGACGTCGATGAGCTGACGCCGCGCATCACCGTCATCGGCGTCGGCGGGGCCGGCGGCAACGCGATCGCGAACATGATCCGGGCCGAGGTGCAGGGCGTCGAGTTCGTCGTCGCCAACACCGACGCACAGGCGCTGAAGCAGTCGGTCGCGCCGCAGCGCATCCAGCTGGGCGCCAAGATCACGCAGGGTCTGGGCGCGGGCAGCCGGCCGGAGATCGGCCGCGCCGCGGCCGAAGAGACCATCGAGCAGGTGCAGAAGGCGCTCGAGGGCAGCCACATGTGCTTCCTCGCGGCCGGCATGGGCGGCGGCACCGGCACGGGCGCCGCGCCCGTCATCGCCAAGGCCGCGCGCGACATGGGCATCCTGACCGTCGGCGTCGTCACCAAGCCGTTCGCGTTCGAGGGCAAGCGCCGCTCGGCATCGGCCGATGCGGGCATCGACGAGCTCCAGAAATTCGTCGACACGCTGATCGTCATCCCGAACCAGAACCTGTTCCTGATCGCCAACGCCAACACCACGTTCAAGCAGGCGTTCGAAATGGCGGACGAGGTGCTGCAGCAGGGCGTCCGCGGCATCACCGACCTGATGGTCATGCCGGGCCTCATCAACCTCGACTTCGCCGACGTCCGGTCGGTGATGCAGGAGATGGGCAAGGCGATGATGGGCACCGGCGAGGCCGAGGGCGACAGCCGCGCCATCGAGGCCGCGCAGAAGGCGATCGCCAACCCGCTGCTCGACGGCGTGTCGATGAAGGGCGCCAAGGGCGTCATCGTCTCGATCACCGGCGGCGACGACATGCGCCTGCTCGAGGTCGACGAAGCGGCGAACCATATCCGCGAGCTGGTCGATCCCGACGCCAACATCATCTGGGGTTCGGCGTTCAACCCGGAGCTCGAGGGCCGTATCCGCGTGTCGGTCGTCGCGACCGGGATCGAGGCCGATGCGGGCGCGCTTCCCGCGCCGGCGCCCGCCGCCGAATCGACGCGCAGCTTCACCTTCTCGGCACCCAAGCGTCCCGCGACGGCGGCGACCAGCCCCGCGCCGCAGCCCGGCTTCAGCGAGGAGGCCGTGCCGCCTGCGCCGCAGCCGACCGCCGCGGCCGAGCCTGCGTCGCAGCCGGTCGAGGACGAGGGTGACGAACTGGTGCTTGGTGCCGAATCGTCGCTGCCGGCCGGTGAGCCCGAGGCGGCGCCTGCCGCTCCGGCGGCCGATGCCGGTGCGCCGCGTCGTCGCTGGCTGACCGGCGGCGAGGAAGCGGAGGCCGAGCAGCCGCCCGCGCCGCGCCCCGGCGGGACGCTGTTCGAGCGGATGTCGGCCGCCGGTCGCGGCATCGGCCGCACCGGCGACGACAAGGATCCGCTCGACATTCCGCGCTTCCTGCATCGCCAGAACAACCAGTAAGCCGGCGCGTGCCGTCCGGCTCGTCGCCGGGCGGCCCCGTCCTGCCGCCCCGGCGGCGGGCGGACAGTCGCGGTTCAGCCGCGCTGTGCTATTGGCAAGATCAAGCATGACTCGTCATTCCGCCCTGTGGCTGGGCGGCGCCGCGCTTCTGACCGTGACGCCGCTTCCGGCGCTCGCGCAGCAGACCGCGCCCACCGCGCCCGGCTTCGTGCCGCAGCCGACCCCCACCGCCGACCGACTGGCCCAGGCGATGCGGACGCTTGGCATCTCGCCGCAAGATTTCGAGGCGCTGATCGCCGCGGGCGAGGCGAGCGCATTGCTTGAGGATGCACCCGCCGCGCTCCAGTTCCTCGCACGGGCCGAGAAGCTGCGACCGTCCGACCCACGCATCCCCGCCGCGCGTGGCCGTGCGCTCGTCCGCATGGGCCGGCCGGGCGAGGCGTTGCGCCGCTTCGCCGATGCCGAGCGTGGCGGACTGAACCCGGCCACTTTCGCGGACGACCGCGGGCTTGCCTATGACTTGGTCGGCGACCAGCCTCATGCGCAGGTCGAATATGCCCGCGCGCTGACGATCGGCGATCCGGCCGAGGTGCGCCGGCGCATGGCGATCTCGCTGGCGATAGCCGGCGACAATGCCGGGGCCGAGCGCATCCTTGATCCGCTGCTGCGCCAGCAGGACCGCGCCGCGTGGCGCACGCGCGCGCTGGTGATGGCGCTGTCGGGCAAGTCGGCCGATGCCGAACGGGTGACGGCGACGATGATGCCGGGCTTCTCGACCGCCTATCTGCCGCTGTTCCGCCGCCTGTCCGAAATACGCGACCCCGCTGACCGCGCCTTTGCCGCGCATCTGGGTGAGTTCACGCGGACGCCCGCGCGGCTCGCCGATGCAGGGCTTGCGCCGCCGGCGCCGCCGCTCCCGCAGGTCGCGCCGGTGCGCGTCGCCTCCGTCACGCCGACCCCCGCGGCGCGCGAGGAGGATCGCGACGATCGCCGGACCACGCGCCGCGACCGCGGCGAGGCGACCGCCTCTGCCGACACGCGCGCCCGCGCCCGCGAGCGCCGTGCCGCCGAACGACGCGCCGAGCGCGAGGCGATGCTGCGCGAACGCTATGGCCGTCGCACGCGGACCGAAACCGCCGCGGTCGACCCGCGCGTGCGGGAAGCAGCGAGCCGCGCCGCGGCGCCTGCACGGACGGTGACTGGTTCGAGGCCGACGACCAGTCCGACGACGGTGACGCCGGCTGCCTCGACGCTGCGCTCGCCGAGCACCACCGCAGCCGCCAGCCCGGCGTCGTCATCGCTTCCTGCGACGCTGGCGGCGCGGCCGAGCCCGGGGTTCTCGACCTCGGGCGCAGCGAACGCCGGGGCGGATGGGAGCGCGTCTCGCAACGCCGTGGGCGCGGCGTCTGCTCGCACGACGCCGGCCAGTTCGCAGCCGAGCCTAGGTTCCAGCGTCGCAGCAAGCGTTGCAACGTCGCCCGCTGCGGCATCGCCTGTCACAAATCGTCCCAGCGCGGCGCCGGTCACTTCGGCGTCGAGCAGCGCGCCCTCAGGGGTCACGCCTGCGACCGCAACGGCAAGCGGCGCCGCGACGCTCCCCGCGCGGACGACGAGCGTCGCGCCGTCGACCGCCAGCGTGGGTTCGGCACCGCTGCCAACTTCCGCCCCGACGACGGCGCCCCCACAGCCGGCTCCCGCCACTTCAACGCTGGCGTCGCCCGCTGAAACACCCGCAACGGCTGCTGCGCCGGTTACGAGTAGCTCGACGCCATCGACAAGCGCGGTTGCCGCCAACGGCACGCTCCCGTCCGGTTCGGCAGTGGCGAGCAGTGCTCCGACAACGGCGGCGTCGGCACCCGCGAGCAGCACAGCCGTCCCTGCGTCTACGGTCACGACCGCCGCCGCGTCGCCCGGCAATCCGGCGATCGGCCGCGAGGACGACATGCTGGCGATGATCGTCCGGAACATCGCCATTCCCGCCGCCGAGCTCGGGGTGGCACCACCGCCGCCACCGCCACCGCCACCGCCACCCCCACCGGCTCCAGCACCCGAGCCGGTAACCCCTGCGCCCACGCCGAAGCCGGCTGCACCGACGCCTGTCGCCCCTGAGCCAAAACCGGCGGCGAAACCGACCACGCCAGCGACGGTCGCGCCTGAGCCGAAGCCCGCGGCCAAGAAGCCCGAGCCCGCTAAGCCTACGCCCGAGAAACCGGCGGAGAAGCCCGTCGCCAAGAAGCCGGAATCCAAAAAACCCGAGCCCAAGAAGCCGGAGCCGAAGAAGGCCGAGCCCAAGAAGCCCGCCGAGCCAGCCCGCTGGTGGGTCCAGGTGGCCGGCGGCGCCAATGTCGACGACCTGCCAAAGGCGTGGAACGCGCTCACCGCCAAGTCGTCGGCGTTGAAGGGGCGTCAGGCCTGGACGACGCCGCTCCGCTTCACCAACCGCCTGCTGACCGGCCCGTTCGCGAGCGGCGCGGAGGCGCAGGCGTTCGTCAACACGCTCGGCAAGAGCGGGCAGTCGGCGTTCAGCTTCCAAAGCGAGGCGGGTCAAAAGGTGACGAGGCTGCCCGCCAAATGAGCGCGCTCGCCCGCTGGGCATCGGACCCGGCGCACAGCAGGGGGCGGCTCCATGTCGAGCCGGGCGCGGCCGAGCGTGGGCCGCGCGACGCGTTCCAGCGCGATCGCGACCGCGTGATCCACTCGATCAGCTTTCGCCGCCTGCGCCACAAGACGCAGGTGTTCATGGCGCCCGACGGCGACCATTTCCGCGTCCGCCTGACCCACAGTATCGAGGTCGCGCAGATCGGCCGCGTGATCGCGCGCTCGCTCGGCCTCAACGAGGATCTGACCGAGGCGCTTTGCCTCGCCCACGACATCGGCCATCCGCCGTTCGGCCATGCGGGCGAGGCCGCGCTCAAGGCGGCGCTGATGGGGCAGGGGGGCTTCGACCATAACGGTCATACGCTGCGCGCGCTGATGTGGCTGGAGAGTCCCTATCCGCGCTGGCGGGGGCTCAACCTGTCATGGGAGACGCTGGAGGGGCTCGCCAAGCATAACGGTCCCGTCCGGCACCCCGGCTGGGCGCTGGCGGAGGCGGATGCCGCGCTCCCGCTGGACCTCACCGCGCATTCCTCGCTCGAGGCACAGGTCGCGGCGATCGCTGACGATATCGCTTATGACAATCACGACATCGACGATGGGCTGCGCGCGGGGCTGTTGTCGCTCGATGCGATCCTGGCGGTGCCGATGATTGCCGCGGGATGGGACGCGGTGCGCGCGCGCTTTGCCGATTGTCCGCCCGACCGGCTGGTGGGCGAACTCGTCCGTTCGCAGATCGGCGCGATGGTCAACGACCTGATCGCCTCGACCCGCGCCAATCTGGCGGAAGCGGGCGTCGAGACGGCCGAGGACGTGCGCATCGCGGGTCGATGCCTCGCGGCCTTTTCACCGCCGATGCGGGAGGCGGAGCGCGTGCTCAAGCGCTTCATGTATGCCGAGCTCTACCATCATCCGCGCCAGCTTGCCGCGGCGGACGTGGCGTCGCGCGTGGTGGCGGGGCTGTTCGCGGCCTATGCCGACGATCCGCGACGGCTGCCGGATGGCTGGCGCGAGGCGCTGCCCGGCGACGAGCCGGGCCGTAGCCGGCACATCGCGGACTTCATCGCGGGGATGACCGATCGATACGCGATCAC
Organism: Sphingomonas sp. Y38-1Y; assembly: GCF_032391395.1. Lineage (NCBI taxonomy): Bacteria > Pseudomonadati > Pseudomonadota > Alphaproteobacteria > Sphingomonadales > Sphingomonadaceae > Sphingomonas > Sphingomonas sp. Y38-1Y. The sequence continues at coordinate 3,021,184 of NZ_CP135916.1, read as the reverse complement.
GCGCTACCGCGAGCAGGTGGGCGAGATCGACCTGCCCGAAGGGTTCTGAGGACTGCCTTCTCTCCCCGCGGCGGACACGAAAAAGGGCGGCCGAGGCCGCCCTTTCCGAACCGGTATGAAGGCCGATCAGTTGGCGTCGACGCTCGCGCTCTGCACGCGGGCGGCGACCGCCAGCGGCTTGGCGACGCGGAAGCTGACGGCACGGCCGTCGACATCGCCCGACGCGGTGCGACCGCGCACGACCAGGCGGAACGGGTCGTTCTGCGGCAGCGTGCGACCGCTGATGACCGTCGCATCGCCCTCGGCGGCAACGGTATAGGCATAGGTCTGGCCATCGCGCGTGAACACGGTCTCACGCTCGTCGGCGAGCGCGGGAGCGGCAACGAAAGCAGCGGCGGCGGCAGCGAAAATCAGCTTGGTCACGATCATTCTCCTCTGGCGAAAAGCCCCGAAAGAGCCCTGATCGGCATCCATTATGTTCTGTGTCCGCAACATTGTTGCATCGCAGCATGATCGACAATCGCAAGCTGCGGCATTGCAGTTGCGCGCCGCGCAACCGTGGCCATGCAGAAGGGGCCGGGCGTTGCCGCCCGGCCCCAATGTTCAACTTCGGTTTCTCCGGCGATCAGTAGGTGCCCGAGAAGCTCTTGTTGAGATTGCCGCTCGTGCCCGACATGTCGGTGCCGGTCGAGCCGAGTCCGGTCGTCGACTGGCCCGTACCCGACTGGCCGGTCGTGCCGGTGTTGCCATAGCTCGAGCGGTTGTCGTCGCCAAACATCGCCTGGTTGCGCTCTTCGTCGCGCCACTCCGACTTGGCCTCGCTCGCGGTCTTGCGGATCTTGACCTTGTCGCCGACGCTCTCGATCCAGCGTGAAGGAATCGAGTGGTGACGGCCGCCGGCATCGACGTCGTTCTTGGTCAGGATGATTCGGTCGCCGCGCACCTTGTCGACGGTGCCGACATGCTCGCCGTCCGAGCCGACGACTTCCATGTGCTCGCTCACCTGCGACAGCGACGAGCGCTGCGTCTGGCGTTCGGTGCGGAAGCTGTTGAACTCGTTCTCGAACTTCGTCGCGTTCTCGCGGCGATATTCGTCATAGTCGCGGTCGAGCTCGCCGATCCGCTGGCGGCGCCAGTTCGAATAATGCTCGTCGCGCTCGCCATAGCTGTTGCCATAGCGCTCGTCGAAGCGGCGGTCGGCCTCGCGGCGACGCTCGGCATCCTCGTCGCCGAACCACGAGCGGACCTCGTCGCCGGCACGGTCGAAGAAGCCGCGCTCCTCATAGTCATAGCCCTGCGGCTGGCCCGAATAGCCGCGTCCGCGACCTTCCTGGCGGCCATAGCCCTGGCGCTGATAGCCGCCGCGATCCTCGCCGCGGCCATAGCTGCGCTGACCGTAATCGCGCTGGCCATAGCCCTGGAAGTCGCCGCCGAAGCCATAGCTGTCGCGACCGCGGTCGCCCTGGCTGCCGTACCGGTCGCCATAGCCGCCCTGGCTGCTGCCATAGCTGTCCCGGCTGCCATAGCTGTCGCGGTTGCCGTAGGTGTCCCGGGCGCCGTAGCTGTCCCGGTTGCCATAGCTTGACGAGCGATTGTCATAGCCCTGGCTGTCCTGCGCGCCATAGCTGCCACGCTGGTCGCGTCCGAAATCGCGCGAGCCGTAGTAATCCCGCGAGCCGGTGTCGCGCGATCCATAATAGTCGCGCCCTTCGCCGCGCCAATTGCCCTGGTCGCGCTGTGAACCGGAACGGTTGCGATCGCCATATTGACCCGCCGCCGCATAGTCACGCGCGCTCGAATAGTTGTCGTAATCGCGATCGTCGTCGCTCCGCCAGCCGCCACGCTGGTTGCGTTCGTAGCCCATCTCACGATCCTCCTGCGATGTTCTTGCAAGCCGATGCACGCGCCCGATTGCGCGGCATGCTGAAAGGTTAAGGATCGACGGGTGCGAAGGTTCCGCCACTTGCCGCACCGAGGGCGGCGACGAACCGAGCGGAGAGGGTCCCGGAACCCCCGTAAAAATGCTGCATCGAGGGCGTTGCATCGCGCCCGAACCGGCGCTAGAGGGGCCACCTTCCGGCCGCCCAAGGCGGCCTGGAACCGGTGGCGGGGCTGTAGCTCAGATGGGAGAGCGCTGCAATCGCACTGCAGAGGTCAGGGGTTCGATTCCCCTCAGCTCCACCAGCCACCCCTAGTCTCCTGAGCGCTCACATCCCTGATTAGCTTGCCGTCGCGGCGTCGGGCATTGCCGTACCGAGAGCGGCAAAGTTGCGGGCGGGGCGGAGCCAGATCGCGTCCGGACGGGTTGAATCGACAATCAACGATCCGGAGCGCTCCATGAAGATCACGCTGGCTGCCGTCCTCGTCACTATCCCCTCGGCCGCGCTCGCGCAGGACCAGGTGAAGCCGGTGCTCGGCGCGCGGTCGCAGCCGGCACCTTATGAGACCGAATCGGTGGTCAATCATCCGCGGACGATCGGCTGGCCGGAGGGGCGCACGCCCACCGCGCCGCGCGGGTATCAGGTCGTCAAGTTCGCCGGCGGCCTCGACTATCCGCGCCAGGCATTGCTGCTGCCGAATGGCGACGTCCTCGTCTCCGAAGCGCGTACCAAGCCCAAGCTCGATGCCGAGCCGGACGTCCAGCGCGGCCAGGCGCTGTCCAAGACGACCGGCGTCAGCGCCAATCGCATCACCCTGCTGCGCGATGCCGATGGCGACGGGATCGCCGAACAGCGCTTCGTGCTTCGCGAGGGGCTGAACCAGCCGTTCGGGATGCAGTACGCCGCCGGGCGGCTTTATGTCGGCAACACCGATGGCGTGGTGAGCTTTGCATTCAAGCCGGGTCAGACGCGCATCGACGGCGCGCCCCGCACGCTCGTCACCTTGCCGGCAGGCGGGTACAACAATCACTGGACGCGCAACCTGCTGCTCAGCCCAGACGCGCGCACGCTTTACGTGTCGGTCGGCTCCGCCTCGAACGTCGGCGAGTACGGGATGGAGGAGGAGCGGCGGCGCGCGGCGATCCTGGCCATCGACCTGACCAGCGGGCGGGAGCGGCTCTACGCCAGCGGCCTGCGCAATCCGGTCGGCATGGACTTCGCGCCGTCGACGGGCACGCTGTGGACCGCGGTCAACGAGCGCGATCACTTCGGCGACGACATCTCACCCGACTACCTCGTCGGCGTGCGGGAGGGCGGCTTCTATGGCTGGCCGTACAGCTACTATGGCAAGCAGGACCCGCGGCACCCGGACGAGGGGCGCGAGCTGCTCGCCACCACGCTGCTGCCCGACGTCGCGGTGGGGCCGCATGCCGCCGCGCTCGGGCTGGCCTTTGCCAAGAACAGCCGTCCCGACAATCAGCTCGCCTATGTCGCGCGGCATGGGTCTTGGAACCGGGCATCGTTCATCGGCTATGACGTGCTCGCGGTCCCGTTCGCCAACGGCAGGCCGACCGCAGAGCCGCAGCCCTTCCTGACCGGCTTCGTGGCGGATGCAAAGAAAGGCGATGTCTATGGCCGCCCCGTCAGCATCCAGACGCGCGCCGACGGGGCGATCTTCGTAGTCGACGACGCCGGCGACACGGTGTGGCTGGTTCGCCGCGCGCCTTGATCCCGAAGCGGCTACCCCTCGGAATGGGGAGCCGCTAGTCGGCCCGCCAGGCGTCGAGCGCCGCGCGGTACTTCCGCTCCGCCGCGCGCTGCTCGCGTTCCAGGCGGTCCTGCACTCGCTTCTGTTCGGCCTCGACCGCGCGGCGGCGGCGGGCGAGGTCGGCCGCTTCGGCATCGAGCTCGCGCAATGCCGCATGATGCGCCACCTCCGCCTCGGCGAGTGCCGCTTCGGCGGCATCCAGGTCGGCGCGCGAGGGGCGGGGCTTGGGCTTGGGTGCCGGCGCGCGCTTGCTTGGTTTGGCGGTGGCTGCTGCTTTCTTCGGCTTGGGCGTGTCGGCGGGGAGCGCCGCCAGATGCTCGGCGGCGGTGCCGCGGGGCTTGCGGATGACCTTGCCCGGGTCGGCCAGCGCTTCCTTCGTGAGGGCGGCATCGGTCACGACCTCCGCCACGCCGCGCGCGAACAGATTGGCGTCGGCGCCCCATGCCGCCAGCGCCGCTTTCTGGCTCGGCGCCGCGACGAAGGCGTCGTGAAAGCCGATCGGCGTTCGATAGACCTTGAGCTTCGCCGCCATGCCGCCGGGAACGCGCGCCGCACCCGATTGTCTCCGCGCCGCTTGCGCAAGGCGCCGAAGCGGCCCATGTAGCGCCGCTCCATGACATTCGAAACGCTCCCCCCGCTTCTGTCCGAAGCGCTCGCCGCTCGCGACTATCATACGCTGACCGCGGTCCAGTCCGCTGTGCTCGATCAGCCGGACCAGGCACGCGACCTGATCGTCTCGGCCCAGACGGGGTCGGGCAAGACCGTCGCCTTCGGCCTCGGGATCGCCGCGCAATTGTTCGAGGACGACGCGCTGGTCGCCAGCGCCACGCCGCTCGCGCTGGTCGTCGCGCCGACGCGCGAACTGGCGCTGCAGGTCAGCCGTGAGCTCAGCTGGCTCTACGAAAAGGCGGGGGCGCGGATCGCCACCTGCGTCGGCGGCATGGACGCGGCCAAGGAGCGACGGGCGCTCGGCCGCGGCGTCCAGATCGTCGTCGGGACGCCCGGCCGCCTGCGCGACCATCTGGAGCGCGGCGCACTCGACCTGTCGGGGCTGCGCGTCATCGTCCTCGACGAGGCGGACGAGATGCTCGACATGGGCTTTCGCGAGGACCTCGAAGAGATTCTTGATCTGACGCCCGAAGGGCGCCGCACGCTCCTGTTTTCCGCGACGATGCCCAAGGCGATTGTCGCGCTGGCGCGCCGCTATCAGCGTGATGCCGAGCGCATCTCTACCGTCGGCGAGGATCGCGGGCATGGCGACATCGAGTATCAGGCGGTCGCCGTCTCGCCCTCCGACATCGAGCATGCCGCGATCAACCTCCTCCGCCTGCACGAGGCGGAGACGGCGATGCTGTTCTGCGCGACGCGCGACAATGTCCGCCACCTCCACGCGAGCCTGGTCGAGCGCGGGTTCGCCGCGGTCGCGCTGTCGGGTGAGCACAGCCAGAACGAGCGCAACGCCGCACTTCAGGCGCTGCGAGACGGGCGCGCGCGCGTCTGCGTCGCGACCGATGTCGCCGCGCGCGGCATCGACCTGCCGACGCTCAGCCTGGTCGTCCATGTCGAGCTGCCGCGCGATGCCGAGACGCTCCAGCACCGGTCGGGCCGCACCGGCCGCGCGGGGCGCAAGGGGACGGCGGTGCTGATCGTCCCGTTCCCGCGCCGTCGCCGCGTCGACATGATGCTGCGCTCGGCTAAGATCAACGCCGAGTGGCTGGGCCCGCCGACGCCGGAGGATATCCGAGCCAAGGATCGTGAGCGGATGCTCCGGACGCTGCTCGCCCCCGTCGAGGCCGATGAGGACGATCGCGCGCTCGCCGCGCAGCTGATGGAACAGATGCCGGCCGAGGACATCGCCGCCGCGCTCGTCCGCAGCGTGCGCGCCAAGCTGCCCGCGCCCGAAGAGCTGATCGACGTGACCACGCGTGAGGGCGCGCAGGCGCATCACCGTCCCGGCTTCGACGACGTCGCCTGGTTCCGGATGGACATCGGCCGCCGTCACAATGCCGATCCGCGCTGGATCCTGCCGCTCCTCTGCCGCCGCGGCCGCATCACCAAGAACGAGATCGGCGCGATCCGCGTGCTGCCCGCCGAAACCTGGTTCCAGGTGCCGACCGCGATCGCCGCGAAGTTCGCGTCGGCGGTCGCGCGCAGTGCCGATCCGCAGGGCGACGACGAGAGCGGCGTGCGCATCGAGGCGGCCGACGGCCCGCCGCCTGCGGGAGCACCGCGCACCGACCGCCCGGGACCGCGCGGCCGTCCGCCCTATCGCGCCAAGCCCACCGGCCGCGGCCCGAACAAGCCCCGCCCCAAAAGGTGAGCGGCGCGCGCATCCTCGTCGATGCCGATGCCTGCCCGGTCAAGGACGAGGTCTACAAGGTGGCGCTTCGCCACGGCGTACCGGTGACGATCGTCAGCAACAGCCCGATCCGCGTGCCCGTGCATCCGCTGATCGGGCGCGAAGTGGTCAGCGACGGCTTCGATGCCGCCGACGACTGGATCGCCGAGCGCGTGGACAAGGCGACCGTGGTCGTCACCGCCGACATCCTGCTGGCCGACCGCTGCCTGAAGGCCGGCGGCATGGTCATCGCGCCCACCGGCAAGCCCTTCACCGCCGCCTCGATCGGGTCGGCGATCGCGTTGCGCGCGATCATGGCCGACCTTCGCGCGGGCGGCGATCAGCTCGGCGGGCCGGCGCCGTTCTCGAAGACCGATCGGTCGCGCTTCCTCCAGGCGCTCGACGAGACGCTGGTGCGATTGGCGCGGACGCGCGGGACCGTTTAAGGAACGATCATGGCCGAACGCTTTGAACGACACCGCCAGCCCTGGACCGCGGACGAGATCCAGAAGCTCCACACGCTCGCCAAGAAGGGCATGGCGCTGAAGGCGATCGCCAAGGCGCTGACCCGCAGCGAGGAATCGATCAAGGACCGCGCCAAGGCCGACGGGCTGTCGATCGCCAAGCTGCGCTGATCGCCGCATGGCGGATGCCTATGATGCGATCGTCCTGGGGGCGGGCGCCGCGGGGCTGATGTGCGCCGCGGTCGCGGGGCAGCGCGGGCGCCGCGTGCTCGTCGTCGACCATGCTGACCGGGCGGGCAAGAAGATCCTGATTTCTGGCGGCGGACGCTGCAACTTCACCAATATCGGCACCGCACCCGATCGCTTCGTGTCGGCCAATCCGCATTTCGCGCGCTCGGCGCTCGCGCGCTACACGCCCGCCGACTTCCTGGCGCTGGTCGAGCGGCACGGGATCGCCTGGCACGAGAAGACGCTGGGCCAGCTGTTCTGCGACGGATCGGCGCGGCAGATCGTCGACATGCTGCTGGACGAGGCAGCGGCCGGGTCTGTCGAGACCGCGCTCGGGCACCCGATCACCGCGGTCGATCATGCCGATGCGCAGTACCGCGTCCGCTTCGGCGCGCGGACGATCAGCGCGCCGTCGCTCGTCGTTGCGACCGGCGGGCCGTCGATCCCCAAGATGGGTGCGACCGGCTTCGCCTATGACCTCGCGCGGCGGTTCGGGCTCAAGGTCGTCGAGCCGCGCCCGGCGCTGGTGCCGCTGACGCTGGGCGGGGACGAGCTACTGTTCCGATCGCTATCCGGCGTCGCCGCAGAGGTCGTCGCGCGCGCGGGAAAGGCGGCGTTCCGCGAAGCGGCGCTGTTCACGCATCACGGCCTGTCCGGCCCCGCAATCCTCCAGGCGTCGACCTATTGGCGGCATGGGGAGCCGATCGCGATCGATTTCCTGCCCGATCGCGGGGAGGGTTGGCTCAAGGCGTTGAAGCGAGAGACGCCGCGCGCGACGGTCGCGCGCACCCTCTCGGCGGCGCTGCCCGACCGCCTCGCCGCCGCGCTCGGCGAGCGGCTGGCGATCGAGGGGACGCTCGCCGACCTGACCGACGCCGGGCTGGTCGCGGCCGAGCAGCGGCTGGCGAACTGGCGCTTCAATCCCAACGGCACGCAGGGCTATGCCAAGGCCGAGGTGACTGCGGGCGGCATCAGCACCGCCGAACTTTCGTCCAAGACGATGGAAGCGCGCCGCGCCCCCGGCCTCTATGCGATCGGCGAGGCGGTGGACGTCACCGGCTGGCTGGGCGGCTACAACTTTCAATGGGCCTGGGCGAGCGGCTGGGTGGCCGGGCAGAACGTCTGAGGGCGGTCAGTCGAGCGCCCCCAGCACCGCCTCCAGCCGCTCCAGCCGTTCTTCCGATCCCTCGATCCGCTCGGCCAGGATCAGCCGCTCGCCCTTCGCCTGCAAGCCCGCTGCCTCGGCATCGCCGGCGAAGTCCTTGCGCGGCGTCAGCGCGATTGCCGCGGGGCCGGCGTCGATGCGGGCGATCCGCGCGTCCTTGGCGGCGATCCGAAGGCCCGCGACGCGGAGCAACGTCGCCGCATCCTCCGGCAGCGCGCCGAAGCGATCCTCGATCTCCTCGGCAAAGGCGGCGAGCGCGTCGGCATCCTCGATCCGCGCGAGCCGGCAATAGAGGGTGACGCGCAGTTCCTCGTCGGGCAGCCAGTCCTCGGGCAATCGGCCGGTCACGCCCAGGTTCAGTTCGGGGGTCCATCGCTCGACATCCTCGCCGCGCGCCGCGCGCAGCGAGGCTTCGAGCAGATGCTGATAGAGGTCGATCCCGATCAGCTTCATGTGACCCGCCTGCGCCTCACCCAGAAGGTCGCCGGCACCGCGGATGTCGAGGTCGCGTGCGCTGATCGCGAACCCCGCGCCCAGCCGGTCGAACGCCTCCAGCGTGCGCAGCCGCTTCAGCGTGCGCGGCGCGATCTCCTTGGCATCGTCGGTCAGCAGCAGCACCTGACCGCGCCGGCTGCTCCGCCCCACGCGGCCGCGAAGCTGATGGAGCTGCGACAGGCCGAAGCGGTCGGCGCGCCAGATCACCATCGTGTTGGCGCGCGGCACGTCCAGCCCCGCCTCGATGATGTTGGTCGCGAGCAGCACGTCGCCGTCGCCCGCGCCGAAGCGCACCATCGCGTCGTCGATCTCGGCGGCCGGCATCTTGCCATGCGCCTGAAGCAGATCGAGTTCCGGGACGAGCTTGGCGATCTTCTCGGCGAGCGGCGCCATGTCCTCGATCCGCGGCACGACGACGAAGCTCTGCCCGCCGCGGCTCTTCTCGCGCAGCAGCGCGGTGCGGACGGCGTTGGGGTCAAACGGTGCGACGACGGTGCGGATCGGCTGGCGACGCGCGGGCGGGGTGGCGATCACCGACAATTGCTGGAGCCCGACCAGCGCACTTTGCAGCGTCCGCGGGATCGGCGTTGCCGAGAGTGCGAGCACATGGCCGGCGCCAAGGTCGCGCATCCGCGCCTTGTCCGCCGCGCCGAAGCGCTGTTCCTCGTCTATGACGACGAGCGCCAGGTCCTGATAGGTCACGCCCTTGCCGGCGATCGCGCCGGTGCCGACGACGACCTTGATCGACCCGTCGGCAAGCCCGGCCTTGACCCGCTTCTTCTCGGCCGCGGTCGACAGGCGTGAGAGGCCGGCGACCTCGATCCCCGCCGCCTCGAACCGCTGGATACAGCTTTCGAGGTGCTGGCGCGCGAGCACCGTCGTCGGCGCAGCGATCGCCACCTGCCTGCCCGACAGCGCGGCAATCGCGGCGGCGCGCAGCGCCACCTCCGTCTTGCCATAGCCGACGTCGCCGACGATCAGCCGGTCCATCGGCTTGCCCGAGGCGAGGTCGTCGCGAACCGCGTTGATCGCCCGCGCCTGATCGGCGGTCTCGGTAAAGGCGAAGCCGGCTGCAAAACGCTCATAGGCGTCGCTCGGCGGATCGAGCACCGGCGCGCTGCGGGCGTCGCGTTCGGCAGCGATGGCGGTCAGTGCCCGCGCACTCTCGGCGATCGCCGCATCGATGGCGCCGCGCCGCTTCTGCCAGCTCCCGCCGTCTAGCTTGTCGAGCGTGACCGCGTCTTCCTCCGCGCCATAGCGCCAGATGCGGTCGGCCTGATCGACGGGCACCAGCCGCACGCCGCCATCGGCGTAGGTGATCGCGATCGCGTCGCCCGGTTGCGCGCCGGTCGTCGCGGGCATCCGCTCCAGCGCGGCGACGATGCCGATCCCGTGATCCTCATGCACGACGACGTCGCCGACGCGGATCTCGCCCAGGCTGAAGATCGAGCTGTCGGCGGCGGGGGGATGCGCGGGACCGGCCTCCGCCCGACTGCCGAGCAGATCGGCGGCGGCGACCGCGAGCGTGCCTTCCACCGCGAAGCCGCGGTCGGCGGGCATGACGAGCGACAACAGCGCACCCGGCTTGGCCTTCTCGACCGCTGCCCAGCTTTCCACACGCTCGACCGCTCGCTTCAGCGTCTTGGCGACGCGCCGCCCGACGAAGCGCAGGTCGCGCTCGCTGCCGAGCAGCACGACGCGCCGGTCCGCCGCGAACGCGGCCCTGGCGACATCGGCAAAGGCCCTGAGCGGGCGCTTGGCTTCGACGAAGCGGGCGGGGGGCTCATCCTCGCGGTCGAGCGTCAGCAGGTCGCGCGCGGCCAATGCCTTGGACCAGATCGCCTGGCTGGCGACCTGCCGGATCGCACGCGCGGGCCGATATTTCTCGGCATCGCGGACGAGCGCCAGGAACCGCCGCCGCCGCTCGTCCGCGGCGTCGGGCAGGATCACGCGCGCGTCCGGCAGATGGTCGAGCAGGGTCACGCCCTTGCCATCCAGCGCCGGCTCGTTGACGCGGCCAAGCTCGCGCCCATCGCACTCGCCCGTCGTGCGCTGGTCCGCGGGATCGTAGAGCCGGATCGAAGCGATCGCGCCGTCGGCCACTTCGATCCGGAGCGGGGTCGCGGCATCGGCGGGATAGACGTCGAGCACCTGACCGCGCAGCGCGACCTCGCCCGGCTCGTCCACGCGGTCGTCGACGATGTAGCCGAGCTCCTGGAGCGTCTCGAACAAGGCCGGCAGGTCGGCCGGCTTGCCGACCTCGATCCTGGGCGGCGCGGCATCGAACGCGGCAGGCGCCGGGTAGAGATGGCCGAGTGCCTCACCCGTGGTGATGCAGGCGATCCGGGGACGCTTGCGCTCGCCGAGCGTACAGCGAAGCTCGCGGAGCGCCGACACGCGCTGCCCGACATTGGAGGGAGAGGCGGGTGCCGCGTCGGCCGGCAGCGCATCGCTGCTGGGGCAGAATACGACGATGGCATCGGGCGCGGCCGCCCTCAGCGCCGCCGCGATCGCGGTCCCTTGCGGCTCGTCCGCCGCGGCATAAAGGAGATCGCCATCGCGAAGCGCACGCGCCAGCTGAATCGCCGTTTCGCCGATCCCGAGCGTGGGGGCGGGCAGGGGCTGCTCGTCGATCACCTTCGCCGCCGTCGCCATGTCGCGCATCGCCCTCCCACCCGGGGCGCAGCGGGAACGTGCGCGGCCAGGACCACGCACTACCGTTCTAAGCGCTTGAAGTTCCTTGGCTCTCGCCTGGTCCTTGGACCGTGTCAGTCGGACCCGAACAGGTCGCGAGTGAAGACCTTGTCGGGCACGTCGCCGATCTCGTCGGTCAGGCGGTTGGCGACGATGACGTCGACCTCGGCCTTGAACGCGTCGAGATCGCGGACCACGCGCGATCCGAAGAACTCGTCTTGCTGCATCGCCGGCTCATAGATCACGACCTCGATGCCTTTGGCCTTGATCCGCTTCATGATGCCCTGGATCGAGGACTGGCGGAAATTGTCCGAGCCCGCCTTCATGACCAGCCGGAACACGCCGACCTTGGCGGGTTTGCGATCGAGGATGCGGTCGGCGAGGAAGTCCTTGCGCGTCCGATTGGCGTCGACGATCGCGCGGATGAGGTTCTGCGGGACCTCCGAATAGTTGGCGAGGAGCTGCTTGGTGTCCTTGGGCAGGCAATAGCCGCCATAGCCGAAGCTGGGATTGTTGTAGTGCGGCCCGATCCGCGGATCGAGCCCGACGCCGTCGATGATCTGGCGCGAGTTGAGCCCGCGCGCAATCGCATAGCTGTCGAGCTCGTTGAAGAAGGCGACGCGCATCGCGAGGTAGGTGTTGGCGAACAGCTTGATCGCCTCGGCTTCGCTCGCGTCGGTGAAGAGGATCTCGACATCCTTCTTCTCGGCGCCCTGCAGCAGCAGGTCGGCGAAGATGCGCGCGCGTTCCGACCGCTCGCCGACGATGATGCGCGAAGGGTTGAGGTTGTCGTAGAGCGCGCGCCCTTCGCGCAGGAACTCGGGGCTGAAGATCACCTGGGTCGTGCCCAGCCGTTCGCGGACGTCCTCGACGAAGCCGACGGGGATGGTCGACTTGATGACGATCGTCGCCTGCGACCCCCCATCGATCGCGGTCTGGATCACCGCCTCGACGGAGGACGTGTCGAACTTGTTGGTCTCGACATCGTAGTTGGTCGGGGTAGCGACGATGACGTAGTCGGCGCCCGCCAGCGCGGCCTTCGGGTCGAGCGTCGCGGTCAGGTTCAGCTCGCGGGTGGCAAGAAAGTCTTCCAGCTCGGCGTCGATGATCGGCGACTTGCGCGCGTTGAGCATCTCGACCCGCTCGGGCGTGATATCGACCGCCGCGACCTCGTTATGCTGGGCGAGCAGCACCGCGTTCGACAGTCCGACATACCCCAGTCCGAACACCGCGATCTTCATCTTGCCTTGCCCTCTTAGCGCGCCGTGCTGCACCGACGCGCGAGCCCTATAGGGGCTGCCGTCGGGCGCGGATAGACGCGCCTTTTCAAAGCTTCCGCGGACCGCTGCATGTCACTGGCGCGCGGGGACGACATCGGGCAGATGATGGACCGCAACGGCCGGAGCGCTTCCCGCCCGTAGGAACGAAGCCCGTGCCGGACCGCCAGGATCACAGAGGTTGAGCAAGTCCGTTCCGCGTGAGGCCGTCCTCATCGTCAACGCGCAGTCGCGAAAGGGCGAGGCGCTGTGCCATGAGGCGAAGGCCAAGCTGGAGGCGGCGGGGATCGCGCTGACCGCATCGCACGCCGTCCGCGATCCGGCGAAGCTGGACGACGTCGTCAGCGGCGCGGTCAGGGGCGGTGCGCCGATGGTCATCATCGGCGGCGGCGATGGATCGTTGGCGCGGCTCGTCAAGCACCTTGCCAACACGGAGAGCGTCTTTGCGGTGCTGCCGCTCGGCACCGCCAACAGCTTTGCGCGGACGCTGGGGCTGCCGCTCGATCTGGACGGCGCGGTCGAGGCGATCGCGACCGGAAAACTGCGCCGCATCGATCTGGGCATGATCGACGACAACCACTTCGTGAACGCAGCAGCGCTCGGGCTGTCACCGCTGATCGGCGATACCGTGCCGCACAAGCTCAAGCGCTATTTGGGCCGTGTCGGCTATCTCGGCTGGGCGCTGTGGTGCCTGCTGCGCTTTCGCCCGTTCCGCCTGACGGTCGAGGACGATCGCGGCGAGCACCGCACTTGGGCGAGCGAGGTGCGTGTGTTCAACGGGCGCTTCCACGGCGGGGTCGAGCTGATCGAGACGACCGACGTCGACAGCGGCGATATCGTCATTCAGGCGGTGACCGGGCGCAGCCTGATGCGCCTCGCCTTCGACTGGTACGCCAAGTTCTTCAAGCTGAAGTCGCGCGGCGCCAACACGGTCGAGTATCGCGGGCGAGAGCTGCGGCTGCGTACCCGGCCGACGCAGAAGATCTCGGTCGATGGCGAGTGCCTGGCGCGCACGCCGGTAACGGTGCACGTCGCTCAGCGGGCCGTCGACGTCGTGGTGCCCTCCACGCCCTCGATCGCGTGACGACGCTGGAGAATCGCCGCCACCCATGACGATGCCACGGCCCAGGCGATCCCGATCGCCCAGCCCGCCACCACGTCGGTGGGGAAGTGGACGCCGAGGAAGATGCGCGAGAACCCGATCAGCAGCGTGAGCACCAGCGCGGCGCCGATCAGGAAGACGCGGACGCGGCGGCTCGGCTCGGCACTCGCGAGCAAGGCCGCCCCGGTCAGATAGACCATCGCCGAGTTCATCGCATGACCGCTCGGAAAGCTCGCCGAGCTGACCTCGACCAGATGCGGCACGATGTCGGGTCGCGCGCGTGCGAACGCGATCTTGAGCAGCGCGGTGAGCAGGCTGCCCGCGACGATCGATGAAGCGACGAACGCCGCCAGCGCGATCTTTCGCCGCGCCATCAGATATCCGGTCACGAGGGTCGTCACCAAGGTCAGGACGGTGCCGCCGCCCAGCGCGGTGAAATCGATCATCGCCTGCGCGAACCAGCGTGGTCCGATCGACAGGCCCGGATCGGCGACGCTGCGCAATTGAAGCAGGAGCCAGCGATCGATCGCCAGCGGATGCCCCTCGACCACCTCGGACGCGATATAGGCAAAGCTCGCCAGCGCGACCGTGACGATCAGCAGCGTGACGAGGATGCGCGTGTCGGAACGCCGTGCCCAGCGTCCGGTGGTGCCGGTTGCAGTCAATCGAACCTCCGACGGCGCGATTGGCAGGCTGGCGGCGCCATCGCAAGCATCATCGACGATGACGCGCCGACGTCAGGCACGATGCGGGGGTCAGCCCGTTCGTGGACCGACCCCGCCACGACGCAAGCTTACGGGCGCAGGCCACTCGCCATGTTGAGGTGCGCGGTGACGATCGGCACCATCTCGGTCGCGAACGCCTTGAGCGGTTGCGCGTCGCCCGACGCGGCATAGCCCTTCAGCGTGTCGAGCGTCTTGGCATGGCCGGCGCGCTGCGCCTCGATATAGGCGGTGTCGAACGCCGCCCCCGACTTGCCGCGAAGATCCGCGAGCGTCGCGGTCTGCTCCGCGGTCAGGGCGGGGTCCGGCGTGATCGAGGCGCCGCTGGCGGCCGTCTTGAGCTTCGCCGTTGACTGCGTGTGCGCATCGACCATCGACTGGGCAAAGCGCTTCACCGATGCCGACTGCGAGGTCGAGAGCGCGAGCCGCGACGTCTCGATCTCGAACGTGTCGCTGGCGGCGGCGGCGTTGGCAAAGGTCTGCGCGGGCGAGGCGGTTGCGGCAGGCGCAGTCGCCATGTCGTTCATCGTCGTCTCGTTCATCGTCGCCGCGACGGTGTCGTTGGCGGGCGTGTCCCGGTTCGACCCGCAGGCGCACAGCGCGAGCGCAAGGGCGGGGACGGCGGCGAAGTTGCGGATCTGCATGAGCTTTCTCCAGAAACGATCGTCGCCAGAACGGCCGGGCGGGCGCGGCGTTCCGATCGACGGGCGGAGCCGATGCCCGCACAAACCGTTGTGCCCGCTCGACATCCTCGCCACCGCGCGAATTCAGGGAGTTGCACAATGGGCTTGTTCGCCAGCATCAAGGACAAGATTTTCGGGCACAAGGCTCAGGCGCCGGCGGCGCCCCGTCCTACGCCCACCCCGGCAGCGCAGGCCGCTGCTGCCCCGGCCGCGAGCGCGCCCGCTCAGCCGGCCGCGCCGCAGCAGTCGGCGCCTGCATCACAGCCGGTCGATGTCGGCGCGGTGCTGTCGGAAATGGCGTCGATGAAGGGCGGCGGCGGCAACTATCAGTCGTCGATCGTCGATCTGCTCAAGCTCCTCGACCTCGATTCCTCGCTCCAGGCCCGCCGCGAGCTTGCCGACGAGCTCGGCGTCCATGCGGGCGATCATGGCAGCGCCGAGCAGAACATCGCGCTGCACCGCGCCGTGATGGCCAAGCTCGCCGAAAATGGCGGGGTCGTGCCAAACGAGCTGCGCAACTAAAGAGCGTTAGTCCAGCTCGAGGTGGGACCGGCTCTCGTCGGTCTTCTGCGTGAGGCCCGGCACCTCCTCGAGCTGGCAGATGTCGGTGAAGCGGCCGCGCTCCTCGCGGTACCGGACGATCTCGAATCCATGCCCTTCGAGGCCCGGCACGCGGTCGAGTTCGTCGGCGCTCGCGCTGTTCAGTCGGACCTTGTCGCTCATAGGTTTCCCTGCTCCTCGACGGGCGGATGGTCGTCGGGACCGTAATAGAGCCGTGCGCATTCCTCGCGCAGGCATCCGCCCTCGATCTCGATATCGTCGCGATACGCGTCGGCGATGAAGGCGAGCGTGTCGACGTGGCGCGCCTCGAAATACATTTCGTGCACGTCGTCGCGGCCGGCGCCATAGACGACCCGGCCGACTTTCGACCAGATCGATGCCATCGTGCACATGCCGCAGGGCTGGAGCGTCGAATAGAGCGTCGCGCCGCGCAGCTCCATGTCGCCGATCCCCTCACAGGCGCGGCGGATCGCCATCATTTCCGCATGCGCGGTCGCGTCCGGCAGTTCCTCGGTCTGGTTACGCTCGGCCGCGATCACCCGCCCGTCCAGGACGATCACGCATCCCAGCGGCGAGTTCGACGGATCCGTGCCTTTCGACGACGCGACCTCGATCGCCTTTCGCATCCATTGTTCGTCAGCCCCTGCGCACATCGATCGTCTCCCGCACGCACAACGCGCGCGGCGCAGGATCGCCGCGTCGCGCTGGAGAAATCGGCGGACCGTCCGGCATCGCCGATCGTTCAAGGGCCATGGCCACCGCCGCCGAGCCAGACCCTAGCACCGATCCGGGCTGGCAACCGGCCCGCATCCTCGTCACGCGTGCTGCCATGGGGTTCGCGCACGGCCGCCGCATCGCCGAAACGGCGGCGGCGCGCGGGATCGAGGTGGTCGAGCTCTCGGGCGATCGCCTGATTCTCAACCTGCCGGAGGATCCCCGCCGCGCCTATGTCGCCGCCAAGCGGACGCTGGCGGTCGTCGTCGCGCCGCCGTCCAAGCGCCGGCTCCAGCCGATCGCACCGAGCGCGGACTGGCGAATGGACCTGGCCGAAGGGTGCCCGGCGCATTGCAGCTACTGCTATCTCGCCGGCTCGCTCAAGGGGCCGCCGATCACCCGCGCCTATGCGAACCTCGAAGAGATCTTCGACGCGCTGCCCGGCTATCTGGGGGCGGGCACGATCACCTCGCGCAGCCGTGACCGCGAGCATGAGGGGACGACGTTCGAGGCGTCCTGCTACACCGATCCGCTCGCGCTGGAGCCGATCACCGGGTCGCTGTCGGCGGCGATCCGGTATTTCAGCGCTTGGGAGGCGCCCGTGCAGCTTCGCTTCACCAGCAAGTTCGCGGACGTCGCGCCGCTGCTCAGCATCGCGCATGGCGGCCGCACCCGGATGCGCGCGTCGGTCAACCCCGGCGCGTTCGCGCGGTTCGAGGGCGGTACCGCGCCGGTCGCCGCGCGCCTGGCCGCGCTCCGCCGGATGGCGCTGGCCGGCTATCCGGTGGGGCTGACGATCGCGCCGATCATCGCGGCGGCGGGCTGGCAAGCGGCCTATGGCGGATTGATCGAGGACGCCGCCGCCGCGCTCGCCGAGATATCCGCGCTCGACCTGTCCATCGAACTCATCACCCATCGCTTCACGCCGGGATCGAAGGCGGTGCTCGAAAGCTGGTATCCGGGCTCCGCGCTCGACATGAGCGAGGTAAACCGGACGACCAAGCGGACCAAGTTCGGCAGCGAGAAGCAGGTGTACGACGCCGCCACGATGCGCGCGCTGCGCGACTTCTTCGAGGCGCGGATCGCCGCCGAACTGCCGGCAGCACGCATCCTCTACTGGACATGACGGTCTTCTTCACCGCCGACACGCATTTCGGTGATCACCGCACCATCAACATCCAGCGTCGTCCTTTCGCCGACACGGCGACGATGGACGCGGCGATGATCGAGCGGTGGAATGCCGTCGTCGGTCCGGCGGACACGGTCTGGCACCTGGGCGACGTGGCCCGGCGTGCGGCCGAGGTGGCGTTGCTGCTCGCCCAGCTGAACGGCACCAAGTACCTGCTGCGCGGCAACAACGATCCGGTTGGAACGGTTGCGGCCGCCGGGTGGGCAAGTGTCGGCGACTATGCCGAGATTGAGGTCGACGGTCGCCGCCTGGTCCTGTGCCACTATCCCTTCCGAAGCTGGAACGGGCAGCACAAGGGCGCGATCAACCTGCATGGGCACAGCCATGGCCGGCTGAAGCCGATGCCGCGCCAATTCGACGTCGGCGTCGACATCCATGGCTTCGCGCCGGTGACGCTGGACGACCTGCTCGGCTGAGCGCCGACGTCAGGCGGCGGGGGCGAAGTCGGCCGAGATCATCGGCGTGGGCGCGTGAGGACGGGCCTCCTCCTCCGCAAAGGGCAGCAGCGCCGGGTCGCAGTGGAACGGGGCGGCGTCGAACGTCGCGTACCGGGCGAGTGCCGCCGGATCGTGGAACGTCACCTGGCCGTCCCGGATCTCGACCAGCCCGCGCTTGCGCAGTGCCGCCAGGCTCCGGTTGCAATGTTCGACGGTCAGCCCGCACGCATTGGCCAGATCGCCCTGCGTGAACGGCCAGGGCATCGCCGAAGCCGCCGTCTCGCCCGCAAGCTGCATCCGCGCGTACAGCATGCAGAGCAGCGCCGCGATGCGCGGCTCGGCACGCCGCGACGCCAGGTTGGCGACCCATTCCCGCTGGATCGCCGCCGCCGCCATCGATTCCCACCACAGCGCCTGGCCGATCGCCGGATGATGCTGGTTGAGCTGGTTGAGCGCGCGCCGGCCGATCCGCGCGACGCGCACGGGGCCAACCGCGTGGCACCCGCTGTCGGCGCGCTTCATCAGGAATACGTTGAAGTCGCAGACGTCGCCCGCGCACAGGATGCCGACCGTCTGGCGTCGCCCGCCCGACAGCCTGCGGTCGCGGATCGCCCAGCCGGCGACGATGACCTCGATCGCTTCGGGCCGCTCACCCTGTTCGAAGATCGGCATGCCATCGTCGATCAGCCGGGTGTCCCGGGCGAGCAGCGCGTCGAGCACGGGCACGCCATCTTCCCGAAGCGCGCCGGCGCTGATGAGCTTGGTGGCGAGGCTGGACGTGGTTGGCCGCGTGGAAAGCATGGCCCCAAAGCGCGCCTGGCGGCGATTGGCTGCACCAGCGTCCAAAAAGAAAATCGCTTCGTCAGGGATTTGGCTCGGCTGACCGGACGACACTACGATATTTCGCACATGGTTAAAGGATGGCGACCCGGCAGCGGGGTGGAGGCACCGGAGGGCCCGTTACTCTGGAGCGTATGAGAAACATCAAGCCTGCGTGCCTCGGGTGCCCTCATGGCGTCGCAACTTCCCGGTGGGGTTACCGGTTCTCTTGCCGTGACCTGATGACGTCACGCGATGCACGAACACAAGGAGACATGAGATGGCTTTTCTTTCGGGCCTGTTCGGCAATGGCGGTGAATCGGACAACAGCAGCGACCTTCTGGGCGCGCTGACGGCGGTGGCTTCGGTCGACGCGAGCTATGAGAGCTACGACCAGAGCATCGACGAGGACGGGTCGAGCGACACCAGCTATGACTCGGGTTCATTCGGCCTGGATCTGGACGTCGGCAGCATCCTGTCGAGCATGACGGACAGCTTCTCCGACAGCGATGGCGGCGGCATCTTCGGCTAATCTGCCTAACGAATTCGGCCCCGCATCGCGCCAACGATGCGGGGCCGACTGCTTCCTAAGAAGCGCGATGCACGCTCATCGACCTGTGATCAACGCCGAGGAGACCTGATGCCAACCCACCGGATCGCCGGCGGTTCCATCGACTTCGAGGTGAAACGTCCATGAGTCAGACCAATCCGTATGGCTGATCCCTCCCAGCCACCCGAACCGCATCGCGCGGGGCGCGCCCAGCCGCTCCACAGCGGTGCGAACGAGGTCGGATTGCTCGCGCCGACCCCGCTGGCCTTCGGGCTGGCGGGGTCGATCGCGTTGCCGGCCGCCGCGCACGCCGCTGCCGCAACCAGCGATGCCGCGGGCGACAGCACCCCGGCCGCCGCTGCGCCGACCGGGACGGTCGTTGCCGACCACGCGGCGTCTGCCGAGACCAACCTGCTCGCCGGGCTGACCGCCGCGGCCGCGCCTGCGGCTGCTCCGGTGGTCCAGCCGGCACCGATCGACACGGCAGCGATCACGCCAGTGGCGCCCGCGGTCGCCCTCGCGCCCGCTCCTTCATCGTTGCCGCCCGCCCCGCCGGCGAGCGGCGATGTTGCGCAAGCACCGACTGCCGCCGCGGCGCCGCCGGTGACCGACGCGGTCGAGGCGGTGCGCGCCAATGCCGAGGCGTTGACCGGCGCGCTTCAACAGCTCGTCACACAGCTCGACAGCCCTGCCGCCGCTGGCATCGGCCAGGTCGCCGCTGCGCTCGACCAGATCAGCCAATCGCTTGCCGAGGCGCTGCCGCCGGGCGAGACGCCGTTGCTGCAAGGCGTCGAAGCGACGGTCGCCGACCTGACCGCCAACACCGCCGCGACGGTCGATGCGGTGGTCGGCACCGTCGACACGGCGCTGGACGGCATCGCCGACGTGGCCGGCACCCTCACCGATGGGACTGCGGCAACGATCGACGCGGTGTCAGCGACGCTGAACGACGCCACCGATAATGTCGCGGCGCTGGTGACGGATGTCGCCGCGACCACGACGAACCTGACTGCGGACCTGGGCGAGACGGTTGCGGAAACCACGCAAGTGGCCGCCGACCTGCTCGCGAACACCGGCGCGGCAGCCGCCAGCTTGACCGCGAGTGCCGCGCCTGTCGTGGATGCGGCGATCGAGACCGTCGGCACCACCGTCGCGGCCGTTACCGATACTGCCGCCGCGACGATCACGGATACCACGCAGGTAACGAGCGATCTGCTTGCCGACACGGGCGCGGCAGTCGGCACTCTGACCTCGACCGCAGCGCCCGTCGTGGACGCGGCGCTCGAAACCGTCGGCACGACTGTCGAAGCGGTCGGCCATACGGGCGCCGGACTGGTCGACGACGCAGGCTCGATCGTCGATGCGGTCGAGATCGGCGGGCTCGACCCCGCGGGTGGGATCGCCACGCTGACCGAGCTTCTCACCGCCAGCGACGGGTTCGCGATCGTCGATGGCGCGGGCGACGTTGCCGAGCCGGTGTTCGCCAGCCTCGGCGCCGCACCCGATCTGCTGGAGATGGCGGGCGACCTGCCCGGCCTGACCGATACCGATACGGGCGGCCTGCTCGATACCGCGTCGGCGGGGATCGGCTCGCTGCTGGGCGACAAGCACGGGCTCGGCAGTCTGTTCGACGAGGATCACGGGCATGGCTGAGCCGAAGCTTCCCCCCGCGCTCGATCCGGCGCACCCCGATTACAAGCCCGGCGACGAGTTCGCCGGCGCGCTTCGCGCGACCAAGGGCCTGCTCTGGACCGCGGCGGGGTTTTCCGGCGCGGTGAACCTCCTGTTCCTCGCCTCGCCGATCTACCTCATCCAGATCTACAACCGCGTCATCCCGTCGGGGAGCATCCCGACGCTGATCGGGCTGAGCGTCGCGCTGCTGCTCGCGCTCGCGACGATGGCGGTGCTCGATGCGGCGCGCGCGCGCATCCTGGTGCGGGCCGCCGCGCGCATCGACCGACTGCTGTCGGGCCGCGTGTTCCAGGCGATCATCGATGTCGGCGGCAAGGTGGGGGCGGGCAAGCGCAACGCCCAGCCGCTGCGCGACCTCGACCAGTTCCGCGCCTCGCTGGCCGGACAGGGGGCGCAGTTCTTCTTCGACGTGCCCTGGATGCCGCTGTTCCTGATCGTGCTGTTCGTGCTGCATCCGCTGCTCGGCCTGACCGCGCTTGTCGGGGCGGCAGGGCTGATCGGCCTGGCCTTCCTCAACGAACGCACGACGCGCGCGGACAACAAGGCGTCGCAGGAAGCGGCGATCCGCAGCTATCAGTTCACCGACGCGATCGCGCGCTTTTCCGATCCCGTCCACGCGATGGGCATGGATCGCGCGCTCGCGGGCCGCTGGCGCACCGATCGCGAGACGATGATGCGGCGCCAGGCGTCGGGCAGCGACCGCAATGCCGACTTCGCCTCCGCCATCCGCTTCCTGCGGCTGGTGATGCAGGGCGCGATGCTGGGTGTCGGCGCGTGGCTGGCGATCGAGGGATCGATCCTTCCCGCCGCGATCTTTGCCGCCAACATGATGCTGGGCCGCGCGCTCGCCCCGATCGAGGTGGCGGTGACCGGCTGGCGACAGATCGAGCAGGGCCTGGCCGCCGGACGCCGCGTGCAGAAGGTGCTGAGCGCCGCACCCGCGCGGATCAAGCGGGTGGAGCCGCCGATCGGCGGCGCGACCGTCCGGCTCGACCGCGTGCGCTTCGTGCCCCCGGGCGGCAAGCGCGATGCGCTGACCGGCATCGACCTGACGATCGAGGCGGGCGAGTCGGTCGCGATCGTCGGCCCGTCGGGCGCGGGCAAGAGCAGCCTGGCGCGGCTGATCGTGTCGGCACAGGCGCCGACCGAGGGCGCGGTGCATATCGGCGGGCTCGACGCGCGGCACTGGTCGCGTGACATGCTGGCGCGGCACATCGGCTATCTGCCGCAGAATGTCGGGCTGTTTCCCGGCACGCTGCGCGACAACATCGCGCGCTTCTCCGAATGCGCCGACCAGCTGGTGATCGAGGCGGCGGTACGCGCCGACGTCCACCAGATGATCCTCGACCTGCCCGACGGCTATGAGACGCGCGTCGACGAGGGCGGGTCTGGGCTGTCGGGCGGGCAGCGCCAGCGCATCGGCCTGGCCCGCGCGATGTTCGGCAGCCCCAAGCTGCTCGTGCTGGACGAACCCAACGCGCATCTCGACCAGGATGGCGAGGAGGCGCTGGCGCGTGCGCTCCAGTATCTGAAGCGCCAGGGATCGACGATCCTCCTGATCGCTCATCGCCTTAATCCGGTCGCGCATGTCGACCGCGTCGTGGTGATCGACAAGGGCCGCCTGCAGCTCGATGGGCCGCGCGCGCGCGTGTTCCGCAAGGTGCGCACCGACCTCGTTCGCTCGATCGCCGAAGCACCGGTGGGATGACGCCATGAAACTCGACTTTCTCCACTCCGGCGGCGCAGCCCCCGGCAGCAAGGCCTTCTCAATTTGGGAGCCGGCGGTCGCCCGGCCGCTCGACGACGCGCGGCATGTCGTTCGCACCGGCCTTGTCGTCGCGGGGCTGTTCTTCGGCGCGCTGCTGCTGTTCGCGTTCCTGGCGCCGATCTCGGGCGCGGCGGTAGCGCCCGGCGAAGTGACGACGAGCGGCGACCGCATCGTCATCCAGCCACCCGCCGGCGGTGTTGTGACCCGTGTCCGGGTGGCCGAGGGACAGCGCGTGATCGCGGGCCAGCCGCTGGTAGAGCTCAACGGCACCCGTGCCGGGGCCTTGCTCGAACAGGCACAGGCCAGGCGGGACGCGCTGCTCGCGCGGCAGGCGCGCCTGATCGCCCAGCGCGACGACAGCGCCGCGATCGCCTTTCCCCAGGCGCTTACGGCTCGCGCCGGCCAGCCGGCCGCCGCGTCGGCGATCGCGACTGAGCAGGCGATCTTTCGCCGCCACCGCGAGATCCGCGCCGCCGAGCGCGGCATGGCCGCGGCCGATTCGGATGCGGCGGTTGCCACCCGCAGCGGCGCGCAGCGGCAGCTCGCGCTGATCCGCGACGAACTGCGCGTCATGCGCGGCCTCTATGAGAAGGGCTATGCCCGCCGTACGCAGGTCCGCGCGCTCGAACGCGCCGCGGCGGAGCTGGAGACGCAGACCGTCACCGGCGGCGCGGGCATCGCCAAGGCGCGGCTGGAACAGGCGCGGCTCGGCGAGACGCAGATGGCACAGGTGGTGACCGAACTCGGCCAGATCGAGGCACAGCTTGCACAACTCGGGCCGTCGCTGCGCGTCACCCGGTACGATGCCTCGCTCTCCGAACTGCGCGCGCCGGTCGCAGGCCGCGTGTCGAGCCTGGCCGCGATCGGCCAGGGGTCGGTGGTGGGCGGCGGCGCGACGCTGATGCAGATCGTACCCGACCGGCGGACGCTGATCGTCGAGGCGCGCATCCGTCCCCAGGACATCGACGATGTCCGCGTGGGTCAAGTGACCAAGCTGCGCTTCACCAGCGTCAATCCGCGCACGCACGGCAGCGTCGACGGCCGCGTTACCGCGCTGTCGCCCGCACCGATCGCCGAACGATCCGGCCAGTATTTCCGCGCGCAGATCATCGTCAGCGATCCCGATGCGCTGGCAGGGGAGGGCGTGACGCTCCAGCCCGGCCTGCCCGTCACCGCGACGATCGAGACCGAGGCACGGACGCTGGCCGACTATCTGCTCGCCCCGCTCGGCGACGCCTTTGCGCGGGCGTTCCGCGAGAACTGACGGGAGGTTTCGCCCGCTTTCGCTGGTCCCGAAGGCCCTTAGCCGTCATACGCGGCTTGAGAGAGGGGAGCGGACATGCGCGAGCAGCTGGGGTCGACCGATGGCATTGCCGACGCCGCAGAGGGCGAACGCGTCCTGCGGCGGATCAGCCGGCGGCTGATGCCGCTGCTCTTCGTCCTCTATCTGCTCGCCTATGTCGACCGCCAGAACGTCTCCTATGCCAAGCTGGAGATGGTCGACGCGCTGGGACTGTCCGAGGCGGCGTACGGCCTGGGCGCCAGCCTGTTCTTTCTCGGCTATTTCCTGTTCGAGGCGCCGTCGAACATGATCCTAGCGCGCGTCGGCGCGCGTGTGTGGTTCGCGCGGATCCTGGGCACATGGGGCCTCATCACCGTCGCGCTCGGCTTCACGCGCGACGCGACGATGTTCTACGTGCTGCGCTTCCTGCTGGGTGCGGCGGAGGCGGGGTTCTTTCCCGGCGTGCTGTTCGTCCTGACGCTCTGGTACCCGCAGGCGCGGCGCGCGCAGATGGTCGGATGGTTCATGATCGCCAGCGCGGTCGCCAATGCGGTCGGCTCGCTGATCGGCGGTGCGTTGCTGGAGCTTGGCGGCCTGTGGGGCCTGGCGGGCTGGCAATGGATCTTCGTCGCAACGGGGCTGCCCGCGGTGCTGATGACACCGGTCGTGCTCCTGATGCTGCCCAGCCGCCCGGCGGACGCACGCTTCCTCACCGACGCGGACAAGGCGTGGCTGGCCCGGACGCTCGCTGCCGAACCCGCGCAGGTGGTGGAAGGATCGGCATGGCGTGCGATGGTCAATCCCGACGTGCTCCGGCTGGCGGCGCTCTATTTCGCGATGCCGCTCGGCGCCTATGGTCTCAGCTACTGGCTGCCGACGATCGTGCGCGGTTTTGGGGCGTCGAATATCCAGAACGGCATGCTGAACGTCGTGCCCTGGATCTGCGTTGGCCTCGCCCTGTGGTTCGTGCCGCGCCATGCCGCGCGGCGGGGAGGGAGCCGATGGCATATCGTCGGCCCGATGCTGATCGCCGCGGCGGCGCTGATGGGAAGCGTCGTGCTGCCCGGCGTGGCGGTGAAGTTCGCGTGCCTGTGCCTCGCCGCCGCGGCGGTGTTCGCCGGACAGCCGATGTTCTGGAGCGTGCCGCAGCGGCTGCTGACCGGCGCCCATGCCGCCGCCGGCCTCGCGGCGATCAACTCGATCGGCAATCTCGGCGGCTTCGTCGCCCAGAACGCGGTGCCAGCCGTCCGCGACGCCACCGGCAGCAACCTGGCGCCGATGGCGCTGCTGTCCGTCGCGCTCGCGCTGTCCGCGGCCGGCTTCTTCCTGCTGCTGCCACGACTGGATCGTAGCCGGGCGGCGTGAACAGAGGCATCGTCGGAGATCGGGTGTGCCCCCGACGGCGCTAAATGCGCGCGATCGGGAGAAAAATGGTGCTGCCGGTGAGGATTGAACTCACGACCTCAGCCTTACCAAGACGCTTTTTTACTTGCGCTAGTCTTTCTAAACCTACGATTTCAGCCGTTTTTTCTTGACTCGCCTATCCTAGAGCGCGAAAATTCAACCCACGATATTCTGCCTCTTGCTTCCGATCTGCTTCCAAATTTCGGACGCTCTGGGAAGGCTGAAGTCGGGGTTGGAGTATCACAGCATGTCCAGCGATCGTGTTCGAATTACGAAGCGGATCGTCGATGGCCTCTCGGCCGATGGAACTGACCGCTTCGTATGGGACAGCGATGTCCTTGGTTTCGGGCTGAGAATATCGGCTGCGGGCAAGCTGGTCTATGTCCTCCAGTACCGCATCGAGGGACGTCAGCGCCGCTTCAAGATTGGCCCGCATGGGTCGCCCTGGACGCCAGAAACCGCACGCAGCGAAGCGAAAAGCCTTTTAGGAAAAGTCGTAGATGGCATCGACCCTCAGCAAGAAAGAATCGGAGAGCGGAAAGAACTCACGCTCGCCGATTTGAGCGAGACCTATCTGAACGAGACGCTGTTTACCGCCAAGGAGAGCTCGATCCGTCAGGCGCGCAACAATATCGAAAACCATATCTTGCCGCTCCTTGGGAAGCGGCGGGTGTCGAAGATCGAACGCAGCGACATCGAACAGATGCTGCGCGATATCGCTGCCGGGAAGACCGCGCGGACGCTGAAGAAGGGTCATCGCAGGCTATCGCGCGTCCGCGGCGGCAAAGGTGCTGCCAACCAATGCGTGACTACGGTGAGCGCGATGCTGGGTGTCGCAGTCGAGCGCAAGCTTCGCGCCGATAATCCTGCGATTGGCGTGCGCAAGTTCCCCGGAAAGAAGATGGAGCGGTTCTTGTCGCCCGCTGAGCTGGCGCGGCTAGGCGAGGCGTTGGCCGCAGCCGCCTCGCTTGGGGTGGAGAGCCAGTATGCGATCGCCGCGCTTCGATTGCTGATGCTGACGGGTTGCCGAAAGAACGAGATCCTGAAGCTCAAGCACAGCTATATCGACCGCTATCACCGCTGCCTGCGCCTGCCGGATTCGAAAACCGGCGCAAAGGTGGTGCATCTGGGCGGGCCGGCCATGCGGATCATCGCCATGACACCCCCAATCGAAGGAAACCCCTATCTGCTGCCAGGCAAGAAGAACGGCACGCATGTCACCGACCTGCAGGCGGTCTGGGTCCGCGTTCGCAAGACCGCCGGTCTGGACGATGTGCGCATTCACGATTTGCGGCACAGCTTTGCGTCGATCGGCGCTGCGACCGGCGACAGCATGCTGATCATCGGCGCGCTGCTCGGCCACCGCAGCGCCAAGACCACCGAGCGCTACACCCATCTTTCCGATCATCCGCTCAAGTCGGCCGCCGAGCGCATTTCCGACGAGATCGCTCGCTGCCTTGGCGAAGGCCTGGAGGTAGCTCCGCCCGACAGCGCCGACGAGGACCCGTTCGAGGCGTTCTGGGCGCAGGATGCAGAGCGCCAGTTGCCCGCGGCCGACCCGGTGCTGGGCGCTGTCATACGCACGCAGTGGCTCGACACCCGTGCGGCGGCGGCGAAGCTCGGATACACGGTTGGGACGATGCAGACATATCGGTGGCAAGGCACGGGGCCGGCGTTCCGCAAGATCGGCCGACGGGTCGTTTATTCGGCAGAAGCTGTGGAGGCGTGGCAGCGCGTGCATGCTGACGCGCCGCCTGCAGCCGAGCTCGCCGCCTAGCAGCACCGCTGGACAAGTCCCGCGGCTCCCTCGACACGGGCTGTAATAAAGGGGGATCGGCGTTGGCTTTCATCGATGAGCTTATTGAGGGTGGCGGCAATTTCCTCTTCACGCGAACAGAAGGTGGCGCGTCGCTGAAACCGGCGAGCGACCGCGATATCGACCTGGCTTCGTTTCAGTATCTGGTACGCCGGGTCCGCGAGCATGAGGGCGACGGTTACACCATCCATCTCGAGCAGGTGTCATCGGACCGGCCGGGCGATCCCGTTGATCTGCTTGTGCTGATACTTGTGGATGCCAGCTAGGCCGCAGACGATGGATTATCGCCGCCTCGCTGACGACGCTTGGGACGCGCTCGATGAAGGCGAGCCTGCGCGTGCCGCTGCGTTGGCGCGACTAGTCCTGGCCGAACATTCCGCAGCGATCGACGCCTATGTCGTCATGGCCGCCGCTACCGATGTGCAGGTGGAGGCGATCGCACTGCTGCCGGTGACGTTCGGGCGTGGCGACGGTGCGACCCATGCCGGGGCGCCGGATCGCGGCGATCCGGGCTGGCGGCCGCGGCCGCGCGGTCTCTACTCGCCGCCTTTTCCGAGCGGTGCCGATGCGGAGGACCTGATCAAGGTGCGCAGCCATGATTTCCGTTGAGAGCCGTCAAGCCGCGTTGCCTCGCGCGATGAAAAGGCTGCAAGCTGGCTGCTTTGTATTAACATGTCATATTTGACTGATTAATGGGGTTTGCGCGTTATATATGCTGCATTATGTCCTCGCCTAAGTCTCGACTGATATTGCGCCAGCTTGGCAACGACTTTCGTTCGGCACGACTCCGGCGGCGGATGTCTGTGGCTGACCTCGCGCTGCGGTCCGGCGCGTCGCCCAGCACTATAACCCGGTTGGAGAAGGGCGAGCCGGGCATCGGCATCGGCACGCTCGCCGATGTCCTGATTGTTCTTGGCCTTGCCGAGCGCCTCGGCGAGTTGATCGACATCCGCAACGACGAACTTGGCCTGGCTTTGACCGATCGCAGTCTGCCACAAAGAGGGCGAAGTTCTCAGGCAGCGCGTTGGCGCAGGCGCGGCGAAGGCGGTGTCAGCAGCGTGGGCGATGCATCCGATGACGATGGCGTCGCATTCTGATGGCGGACTATCGCGCAAAGGTCGCGCTGGGTGACGCGCTGGTCCCCGTCGTGCTGCTGCGGTTCGCACACGGCGGGCCGCGCCGATCTTCGACCTTCGACTATGATCAGGCGTGAATCGACAACCCGCGCCGTTTCGATCTTTCCCCGGACATACCGCTCGACGGCGGGCCATGATCGCGGCGTAGAGCCAGATCTCGGCGGCATGCAGCCCGAATGGCCCGCTCGCCACGCCAGTGACGCCCAGCCCATCGATGGCGCTTGGTGGAGCTTCGCGGGGAATCAGTCCAAGGCAACAGCCGGCTTCTTTGCCGCCTTCACCCGCGCCAAGCAGCGGGTCGTTTTCACCTATTGCGCGGCGCGCGGTACTCGCAGCGGAATAGCGGCCCTCTATAATCTGCTGATGAGCGCTAGGGTTGGCATAAAGCAAATGGGCTGAGCGCTCAGGTGTCACGCGAACAGCAAACGGATGCGGCAGCATGCCGGAAGCGGAAGGCCTTCCCCTGACGCTTAGCCTTGCGTCTGGACGTACCCCTTCTGCGGGGTGCGGCGCCCCCGCAACGCCCTAGCGGATGAGAGAGGGAGAGGGCGGCCGGTTCGGCCGTGACGGGTCAAGGCTGAGAGAGAGTCTCTTCAGCGCCCGTCGCGGAGAACTTCCATGGCGACTGTCCTCAACCACGCATCCGAGCCGCCTCGGCGTTCCGCGCCCTATAAGGTCGACATCTCGCGCGGATCCCGCATCGGGCGGGTCTCGTCCGAATGGTTCTCGCGGCCCGACGACGAGCGCTACCTCTCGCTCGGCGAACTGCATGCAGCAACTATGGCGCGAGCGCGGCGCGCCACCACGCGCACCGTCGAGACCCGCGAGGTTCGGGTCGAGGCAAGCCGGGACAATACCGAGCACCTGGCGCTGATCGTGCCCGGTCGCGACGAGCCCGTCGCGCCGACCCATTGGTCGTTCGGCCAGCTGTGCAGCCTGGTGGGAGCGCCCTCGGGCTATCTGCGTGAGCTGCCCGCCCCGCTCGCCGGCATCAACCTCCAGCACGGGCTGCTGTCCCACCGCGCAGAGCTGATGAAGACGCTCGAGACCGAGGACGGACGCACCGAGCTGCGCGCGGTCACCGGCCCGGACTATGGGCGGATCTGGGACCATGAGCTGGTCGCCGCCGTCATGAAGATCGCCGGCAACGGCACCGGCGACACGCGCTGGAAAGTGCCCGGGCTGCTCGACTGGTCGACCATGACGCACAATCCGCATGTCGAGGTGACGAAGAACACGACCACCCTCTATGCCAGCGACCGCGACGTCTTCCTGTTCCTGGTCGATGATGCCCACCCGATCGAGGCGGGCCGCCTCCCCAATGGCGACCCCGACCTGTTCTTCCGCGGCTTCTATTGCTGGAACAGCGAGGTCGGCGCCAAGACGCTCGGCATGGCGAGCTTCTACCTCCGGGCGGTCTGCATGAACCGAAACATTTGGGGTGCCGAGGGCTTCGAGGAGATCAGCATTCGCCACTCCAAGTTCGCGGCCAACCGCTTCGCGCACGAGGCTGCGCCCGCGCTCGAGACTTTCGCGACCTCATCGCCCCAGCCCTTCATGTCCGGCATCATGGCGGCGCGGGCCCGGATCGTCGCGCGCACCGACGAGGATCGGGAAGACTTCCTGCGCAAGCGCGGCTTCTCCAAAGCAGAGACCGGCCGGATCATCGCCACCGTGCTCGAGGAGGAAGGGCATCCGCCCACCTCGATCTTCGACTTCGTCCAGGGGATCACCGCGCTGGCGCGGGCTAGACCGCACCAGGATGCGCGGCTCGATCTCGAAGGCAAGGCGTCGAAGCTCCTCGCTGCGGTGGGGTAGGGGCCACGTCCCGGCGGCGCGGTGTCGGCGCGGTCCTCTCCTCCTTCAGAGGTAGAGGGCTGCGCCGGCTCCATGACGGGTTGAGGGCCGAGAGAGAGTCTCCCGGCTGCCCGTCCTGGAGAAGACCGATGACCAAGCACACCAAGATCGCGCTCAGCGCATCCCGGGACATTCCCTTCAACCTTCTGGTGCTCAGCCAGTCGAACGTCCGGCGCGTGAAGGGCGGCGTCTCGATCGATGCGCTCGCCGCGGACATCGCGCGGCGCGGGCTGTTGCAGAGCCTCACCGTGCGCGCCGAGCGCGACGCCGAGGGCAATCTTACGGGCAAGTTCGAGGTGCCGGCCGGTGGCCGCCGCTTCCGCGCGCTCCAGCAGCTCGTCAAGGCCAAGCGGCTCGCCCGGACCGTGCCGGTCCCGTGCATCGTTCGCGAGGACGACGAGATCTCGGCCGAGGAGGATTCGCTTGCTGAGAACACCCACCGCGAGGCGCTGCATCCGCTCGACCAGTTCCGCGCGATGCGCCAGCTCGCCGGGCAGGGCACGGACGTCGAGACGATCGCGGCCACGTTCATGACCACGCCCGCGGTGGTCAAGCAGCGCCTGCGCCTCGCCTCGGTCTCGCCTGCGCTGCACGAGGTCTATGCCGAGGACGGCATGACGCTCGAGCAGCTGATGGCGTTCTCAGTGTCCGAGGACCATGCGCGTCAGGAGCAGGTCTGGGAGCAACTCCAGTCCAGCTACAACAAGCAGCCCTATATGATCCGCAGCAAGCTGACCGAGCAGGCGGTGCGCGCGACCGACAAGCGCGCCCGCTTCGTCGGCCTAGACGCCTATGTGGCGGCGGGCGGCTATGTGCTGCGCGACCTCTTTGAGGACGACGATGGCGGCTGGCTGCAGGATGTCGGCCTGCTCGAGACGCTGGTCGCCGACAAGCTCGGTGCCCTGGCAGAGGGCGTCGGCATGGAGGGCTGGAAATGGGTCGTCGCCGCGGTCGACCTGCCGTACCCCTATGACGACGGCATGCGTCCGATCGAAGGCGCGCAGCCCGACCTTACCGAGGAGCAGGAAGCACGGCTTGCGGTGCTTCGCGAGGAAGCCGACGCGCTCGAGGCCGAATGGGCCGAGGCGCGCGACATACCTGACGAGGTCCATGTCCGGGTGAATGCGATCGACGAAGAGATCGCGGCGCTGGTGGAGCGGCCGCTTGCCTATGATCCCGAGGCGATGGCGCGCGCTGGCGTGTTCGTGACGATCGATCATCTCGGCAATCTCAACATCGATCGCGGCTATGTCCGTCCAGAGGATGAGCCAGTGGTCGCCAGCGAAGACGGCGCCGACGACGATGTCGAGGTGCGCGAGCCCGGTGGCGACGCCGAGGATGGCGCGGCGGACGCAATGGTCGGGCAGGGCGAGCAGACCGACGAGGACGAAGATCCCGACGATCTGCTCAAGCCGCTTCCCGATCGGCTCGTCACCGAGCTCACCACGTGGCGGACCCTGGCGCTCCGCAATGCGGTCGCGCTCAGCCCGGAGGTAGCGTTCGCCGCCGTGCTGCACGCACTCGTGCTTGACGCCTTCTATGCCTATTCGAGCACCGAGAGCTGCGTCGGCATTTCGATGCGCGGCGGCAGTCTCGGGACCCAGGCGCCGGGGCTCGCCGATTGTCCCTCGGCGCGGGCGATCGACCAGCGACACGAGGCTTGGGAAGCGCGACTGCCCGACGATCCGGACCAGCTCTGGGGCGCGCTCGGCGGTCTCAGCGCTGAAGGTCAGGCGATGCTCTTCGCGCACTGCGCCGCGTTCGGCATCAATGCGGTGTGGGAACCCGCCAACCGCTACAATGACGGGCGCGTGTCGGCGCGAGCGGTCGCAGGCCGGATCGAGCATTCGCATATCCTCGCCCGCGCGGCCGGGCTCGATCCGGTCGCGGCGGGCTGGTCGGCGACGGTCGACAATTATCTCGGCCGCGTGACCAAGCTGCGGATCCTCGCCGCGGTCGAGGAAGCGAAGGGGCCGGAAGTCTCGGTCCGCCTCACCGGCTTCAAGAAGCCCGACATGGCGCGCGAGGCCGAGACTTTGCTCGCGGGCAGCGGTTGGCTTGCCGAGCCGCTCCGCACCCCCGCTGAGCCGGGACCGGTCCCGCCAGCGGCGTCGGCGGAGGCCGTATCGGGTGCCGAGCAGCCGTTGGAAGGTGAGGACGAAGCGCCGCTCGCCATCGCTGCCGAATAGCTTGGGCGACCCGGGGACCCGTCGCGCGCGGCGGGTCCCCTTCTTTTGCAGGAGCCCGTCATGGCCCATGCCTCGGACCTGTCCCGGCAGCTTGCGCAGCGTGCCGAAGCCGTCTGTCGCCATTATCTTCCCGCCGGCCATCGCGACGGGCGCTACTGGATCGCCGGGGACGTCCACGGTTCCAAAGGGCAAAGCCTCTATGTGCGTTTGAAAGGCCCCGATCGCGGCAAGGGCGCGGCCGGTAAATGGACAGATGCCGCGACCGGTGAACATGGCGACTTGCTCGACCTGATCGGCGCGCATTGCAGCCACCTCGCGCTTGCAGACACGCTCGCCGAGGCGCGTCACTTCCTGTCGCTGCCGCAGCCGGCATTCGAAGATAGCGAGCCTGTGGCGCATGGCTCGCCTCAGGCGGCCCAGCGCCTGTTCGCGGCTTCCGCGCTGATCGGCGCGACGGTCGCCGAGCGCTATCTGCGCATCCGTTGCATCACCGGCATCCGCGCCGAGCGGTGGCTCCGCTTCCATCCGCGCTGCTGGCATCGACGCAGCAGCGACGATCCGCCGGACACGCCATCAGCAATGCCGGCACTGATCGCGGCGGTCACCGAGGAAGACGGCACCGTTACCGGGGTCCAGCGGACCTGGCTCGATCCGCGCGACTGTACGAAGGCCCGGCTTGTCCGCCCGCGACGGGCCATGGGCACTCTGCTTGGCAATGGCGTCCGCTTCGGGGCAGCGGGTCCGGTGATGATCTTCGGCGAAGGCGTCGAGACCATGCTTTCGCTCCGCATGGTGCTGCCGCGTATGCCGATGATCGCGGGCCTGTCCGCCAATCATCTCGCCGCGCTCAATTTTTCGGCGGTACTCCGCCGCCTCTATGTCGCGCGAGAAGCCGATGCTGCAGGGGCGATGGCGTTCGCCGCACTGTCGGCGCGCGCGGTGGCGGCGGGTGTCGAGCTGCTGCCGCTCGATTCCCGGCTCGACGATTTCAACAGCGACCTCTGCGCCGATGGGGTCGAGGCGCTGGCACGACACCTTCGCCCGCAGCTCCAGCATGAGGATGCGCTCTCATTGTCCTGAATGCGTGCCGCCGCCGGTCGCACGCCACGCCATTCCTGCCATCTGCAAGGAGCCGCGCCCGGCCTTCGAGAGGGCGACGGGTCGGCATACGGCGCGGGCGCGCAACGGCGCCGCCCGGCTATTTTCCGCCGCGGGCTTGAGGCCCGCTTTGCATCGCGAGGCAAAATAGCCGGCTTCGCCGTCCTCCGCTGCGCTTCGGCCTCCCCGACTTCGCCGGCGGCTTCGCTGGAGGTGCGCGCCCGCGCCGCCCGCCGCCTCGTGTCGCCGGAAGGCCGCGAGGGCGCGGCTAGCAGACGGGAGACAGGCCATGACCGAAGACGATCGCGAGGAGCCGCAGGGCTCGCAATTCTCAGAGCTTCTTCAGGAGCTCGAACTGTTTGGGCGGAGGCCATTCGACGACGAGCTTGATCCCCGTCCGTTACCTGAGGGCCGGATGGTCGAAGGCGCCGCCGCCGACACCTTCGATGCGATGATCGCCTGTCTCGATGACACCCGCCTCGAGCCCGACCTGGAGGATCTGCTCTGGGGCTTCACCAACGTCTTCCACCGCGCGGTCGAGCGGATCGAGCGCGACCTCGACGGCAACGAATTTAGCCAGCACCGGCTGCAGCGCGAGCAGGACGGTTCCGAGGTCAGGTCGGTCGGGCTGGAAACCGCGATTGCCGAAGGCCGCACCATGATCGAGCGACGCGACGCAATGGAAGCGTTTCGCGAAGCCTTCGCCGAGCAGTTCCGCCTTCATCTGCGTAAACCCTGGCTGCCCCGCAGCGGATCGATGCTCAACCGGCGCGCCATGACTGCCGCCGTCATCGAGAGCCGCCAATTCGTCAACGACAGGCGTCATGCCGACGCGAAGCTGCTCGTACCGCCGGGCGAGCGCATCTACCTCAGCGGCGGTGCCGATTATGCCGACCATCGCAAGATCTGGCAGCTGCTCGACCAGGTTCATGGCCGCCACCCGCAAATGGTGCTGCTCCACGGCGCATCACGCGCCGGAGCCGAGCACATCGCCGCACTTTGGGCGCGCGAGCGCAAGGTGCCGCAGGTGCCGATTGCGCCCGACTTCGCCAAGCACAGCCGTGGCTCTGCACCCTTCAAGCGCAACGATCAGGTGATCGGTCTGATGCCGCGCGGCATCATCATCTTCCCGGGCGGCGGCATCCAGGACAATCTGTTCGACAAGGCGCGCAGCGCTGGCATTGCGATCGTTGATCACCGGCGGCGATGATCGCCGCCGACACGCAGGCCGGAGCCGGGCGATCCGTCCTGGGCCCGCGCCGGCGCCGCGCAACCTGGGCCTTCGGCGCCAGGTCCTCCACTTCGTTCCGGCCCGCCGGGTGCGCCCCGCCTCCTGTCGCGGTCCCGTGCCGTCTCTCTCCCGGCTCCGGCCGGCATGCGACAGGAGAATGATCATGAATCGCGAGCTTCGCAGACTGCGCAATGCCCTCGACGCGATGCCCGACCCCGAGCGTCAGGTGTTCGACCGGGCACGCTACCGCAATCTCGACTATTTCCAGATCGCCGCCGAGCTCGACATCACCGTCGCCGAGGTTGAGCGGCTGCTGGGATCCGCCATCGCTCACCTCATGCAGTTTAGCGAATGACCGCAGGAACATTGAGGAAACGGCAAGCCACAGCTAGGAAATGATCATGCGCGTCGATCTCGACCACCTTCCCGATGTCCAGCAGGCCGAGCTGGCGCGCGTGCGCGACACGCTGATGGCCGAGTTCGCGCAGGCGATCTCGACCAGTACCCAGCCGTGGAAGAAGAACGGCAAGATCCTCAAGATCATCCTGTTCGGCAGCTATGCGCGGAGCGACTGGGTCGACGAGCCCGAGAACGGCTACCAGTCGGACTTCGATCTGCTGGTCATCGTCAGCCACGAGGATCTGACCGACATTGCCGCCTACTGGTATATCGCGGAGGACAAGATCCTCCACGATCCGAAGGTTCAGCGGCCGGTCAACATCATCGTTCACACCCTCGACGAGGTGAACAAGGCGCTTCAGCGCGGCGAGTATTTCTGGGTCGATATCGTTCGCGACGGGGTGGTGCTGTATGAGCTGCCGCAGCACGCGTTGGCGGCGCCCAAGCCGCTCACGGCGGCGGATGCGCTCGGCATGGCGCAGGAGTATTTCGACCATTGGTATGTAGGCATTGGCAATCTGCTCGTCGGCGCGGAATTCTACCAAGGTCTGGGAGATAACAACCTTGCGGCATTCACGCTCCATCAAGCCACTGAGCGAGCATATGCCTGCTTCTTGTTAGTGCGTACGATGTATTTCCCCCGCTCGCACAATATCAAGTTCTTGCGCTCGCTTTCCGAGGATAAAGAGCCGCGGCTTGTAGACGCATGGCCGCGCGCCACACGCGTCGATCGCCGCCGTTTTCAGCTGCTCAAGCGCGCCTATGTTGAGGCGCGGTACTCTCCAAGTTACGAGATAAGCATTGAGGACCTAAGCGCCTTGGGCCTGTCGGTTAAGCGGCTGCGGGACATCGTGGAAGCGCTTAGTTTGGAGCAAATGACACTCCTTCATTCGCGAGCAAGCGGATTGTCAATCTGAGTTCTGGCGTTTGGCGCCTGAGACGCGACTGCGCTTTATGCCGCTGCGCTGCACCAAGCCACCGCGCGTGTCGATCGCTCGGCGCCGATCACGATCGCGAACGCAGACATCTAAGTTTTGCTTGCGGTCCAATCTCACTCAATCAGCCGATCTGTCGTCGATGCAGGAAGCCGTCGTTCGATCATTTGACGAGAAGGAGGAAAGGAGGAAAGGGTGGAATGCCGCCGGTCCGCTTTTCGATAGTGGCGGCCATAAGCGGCCGTTCGTTCATGCGTCCGGGCATACACCGCGATCGGGTGGAGTTGGGCGGAAAGCAGCCTGACCGCTTTCGAACCATGCTCGTTAAAATCCGCCGCACATCACGCGAGATCGATCGAACCGATCAGGAACCAATTTGGTCTTTTTTTAGCGAAGTTGCTCGATTAACCTCCCGTAGGGACGGGGGAATTTATGAAAGATCTTAGCGCGCAAAACCCGATCGGGGCAGATGCCGGAGACGCTGTCGCGGCCAATCCGACCATTACCGCGGATATTGCGGGAAGCTTCACTTATGCCTCCTATCAGAACGCGATACCCGTCGTCCGCTCCATTCGGATCGATAATACCGCCGGCAAGCATCAAGAGAATATTCGCGTCGACCTGACCTCGTCTCCCGCGTTCCTGCGGCCTAAGTCCTGGACGATCGACCGGCTCGTCCCTGGCGACAACCTTCCTCTGGCCGATCGCAAGGTCGATCTGGACGCCGACTATCTCGCCGGACTGAACGAGGCAGAGCGCGGTGAGATCACGCTGCGGCTGTCGGCGGACAATGCGGTGCTCGACGAGCAACGCTTCCCGGTCCGCCTGCTCGCGCGGGACGAATGGGGCGGCGTCGCCGACATGGCGCACTTGCTGCCCGCCTTCGTGATGCCGAACGACCCGGCCGTCGCCCGCATCCTGCGCAGCGCCGCCGACCGGTTGGCCGAGCACGGCCATCCCAGCGGGCTGGACGGTTACCAGTCGGGCGATCCGCAGCGCAGCTACATGCTCGCCGCGGCGATCTATTCCGCCGTCGCGGCGATGGCGATCCATTATGCCGAGCCGCCGGCCAGTTTTGAAGATCGCGGTCAGAAGGTGCGCCGCCCCGCCACGATCGCCGAGGAGCGGCTCGGCACCTGCCTCGATACTACCCTCCTGATCGCGGCGGCGCTGGAGGGGGCCGGACTTTATCCTGTGCTTTTGATGTTCCACGGCCATGCGGCGGTGGGCGTCTGGCTGACGAAGCGGACGTTCGGTAACACGATCGAGACCGACCAGATGGAGGTTCGCAAGGCGCTGGCGTCGCGCGAACTGATTGTGTTCGAGACGACCGGGGTCACCCACCGCCCGCCGATGGCGCTGGATGCGGCGCAGCGCGCGCTGGACCATCGCATGAGCGAGGAGCAGGCGCATGGTTTCGTCGCGGCCATCGACGTGCGGCGCGCGCGCAGCGGCGGCATCACCCCGCTCGCCTCGCACGAGGCGCGGCAGGATGCCCTGGGTGATGACGACGATGTGTCCGCCTCGGCCTTGGCCCTGCCCGCGGCCCCCTCGTTCAACGAACTGCCGGACCTGTCGGTCGAGGAAAAGCCGACCACCGCCGCCGGGCGCATCGATCGCTGGCAGAAGAAACTGCTCGACCTCACCCTGCGCAACCGGCTGCTGAACTTTCCAGAGTCGAAGAAGACGATCCCGTTCCTTTGCACCGATGTCGCCTATCTGGAGGACAGGCTGGCGAACGGTGCTGCGATCCAGATCGTATCGCTGCCGCAGCAGAACCCGCTCGGTGAGCGCGACGCGGCGTTGTATCGCGAGGTGCACGGCCGCGATCTCCAGCGCGGCTTTGCCGCCGAGGCCCTGCAACGCGACGAACTGCCGTCGCCGCTGGACGCGGCGCAGCTCGAAGCGCGCCTGATCGATCTGCACCGGCAGGTGCGCAATGATTTCGCCGAGGGCGGGGCCAACACTCTGTTCCTGGCGGTCGGCTTCCTGCGTTGGAAGAAGAAGCCGGAGGACGAGCGCAGTTATCGCGCGCCGTTGCTGCTGGTGCCCGTAAAGCTGGAGCGGCGCAGCGCCAGTGCCCCCTTCCGCCTGCGCTTCCACGAGGATGAGCCGCGCTTCAATGCGACGCTGCTTCAATTTCTGGAGCGCGATTTCGATCTCCGGCTGCCGCAATTCGGCGGCGAGCTGCCGGTCGACGACAGCGGCGTCGATGTGCCGCGCGTGCTGGCGATGATGCGCCAGGCGGTACGCGACGTGCCCGGCATGGAGGTTGTCGATGACACGGCGCTGTCGACCTTCAGTTTCGCCAAGTTCCTGATGTGGAAGGATCTGGTCGAGCGGACCGAGGCGCTGCGTGAGAACCGGGTTGTCCGCCACCTGATCGACACACCGGACCGGCCGTTCGGCGGGGACGGCGGCGAGCCCGCGATCCGCGACGAGCGCGACCTCGATCGCGTCTATGCGCCGGCGGACATCATTAGCCTGCTGCCGTCCGATTCCTCGCAGACCGCCGCCAGCCTCGCGGCGGCAGAGGGGCGCGATTTCGTGATCGTCGGGCCGCCGGGCACGGGCAAGAGCCAGACCATCGCCAACATGATCGCCAACTGTCTTGCGGTCGGCAAGACGGTGCTGTTCGTGGCGGAAAAGACGGCAGCGCTCGACGTCGTCTACCGCCGCCTGCGCGAACATGGGCTGGGCGATCATTGTATCGAGCTGCATTCGAGCAAGGCTGATCGGCGGCATTTCCTCGCGCAGCTGAAGGCCGCTTGGGAACATGGCGGGCGGGTCGATCCGGCAGCTTGGATCGCTGTGAACGAGCGGCTGAAGCTGCGCCGCGACACGTTGAACGCTTATGTGGAGGCGTTGCACCGTCCCTCGCCGAACGGCTGGACGCCCTATCTCGCGCTGGGCGTTGCGCTGCGTGACGCCGATGCTCCGGCGCCGGCCCTGGACTGGCCGCGCGGGCAAACGCACGACGCGCAGGCGCTGGCGGCGCTCGAAGACCTCGCCGGGGAATTAGGGCTGGTCTTCGCCTCGGTCGAGCGACGGCCCGCGCTGGATCTGGTCGATATCGAAGAGCTGGGCGCGGCACGGCAGGACGAATTGCTCACCGCTGCGCAATCGCTGCGCAACGCCGCCGATCTGCTTGCGGGATCGCTCGATGGCTGGCGCAGCGCACTCGGCGTCGCTGCGACCGACCAGTCGGTGACGAACGAGCTCGCGACGCTCACCGCGCTGGCTGACGCGGTCGAGGCGGGGCGCGAGTACGATCTTTCGATCGCCTTCGATCCTGGCTTTGCGCAATTGGCAGGCGACCTCGCGGCATTGCAATCGGCGATCACGAATTTTCGCCAGGCGAAGCGACAGCTTACGGCGAGTTTCACGCTCGATGCCGTGCGGGCGATCGACACCGATGCGCTCGACCGCCAGTGGCGCGACGCCAATGCCTCGATCTGGCCGCTCTCGATGCTCGGCACCCGCAAGGTGGCGCGGCTGCTGCAAGGCTATGCCGATGATGGTGAGTCCGATCCTGCGACCGATCTGCCGCTGCTCGCGCGAATGCAGGATCTGTTGGCGAGGATTGACGCTACGCCGCTCGCCGGCCGGCCGCTGCCGGTCGCCGGGCTCGATACGGACGCTGCCCGGATCACCGATATCCTCGACCGTGCGGGCAGGCTGCGCACGGCGCTGCGCTTGGACGGCCGCGATGCGGCGGCGGTGGAGCGTGTCACGCAACGCGTCGCCGCCGCCTTGCGCGAGCGCGATCAGAGCGATCGGCTCTGGCAGGCCGGGGCCAGGCTGCTGGCCGCCCGACAGGGCTTTGACGGCGCGCGGAGCCGCTTCGCTAGGGCGGCGGGGCGCGACATCGCGCTCGATGCGGCGCCGGATGCGCTGGCGACCCTCTCCGCCTCGCTGACCGCACTTATGGAGGCGCGCCACCTGTTGCGAGACTGGTCGGCATGGTGCCATATCCGCAACCGGGCGATCGCCGCAGGGCTCGGTGCGCTGGTCGAGCAGATCGCGGCCGGGGTCGTGCCCGCCGATCGCGCACGCCAGGCGTTCCAGCTCGGTTATGCCCGCTGGTGGCTGCCAGCGGCGCTGGACGGCGATCCGGTGCTGCGCGATTTTCGCCGGTTCAGCCACGAAAATGCGATCGTCGAATTCCGCGAGATCGACGATCTTGTCCGCACGCATGCCACCAGCCGCGTGATCGGCGCACTCGCGCACAATCTGCCGCCGGTGCAGAGCGTGCCGCGCGCGTCCGAACTGGGCCTGCTGCGCTATCAAATGGAGTTGCAGCGTCCGAGCCATTCGATCCGCGACATGATCGGCAAGATGCCGGAGACCTTCTCGAAACTCGCACCGTGCATGCTGATGTCGCCGCTGTCGATCGCGCAATATCTGCCGCCCAACCAGGCGCTGTTCGATGTCGTGATCTTCGACGAGGCTTCGCAGATTACGACCTGGGATGCGGTCGGCGCCATCGCACGCGGGCGCCAGACAATCATCGTCGGCGATCCCAAACAGCTGCCGCCGACCAATTTCTTCGGCAGCAACGACGATGACGACGATGTCGCCGACCATGAAAAGGACATGGAAAGCATCCTCGACGAAGCGAAGGCGTCGGGCATCCCGGTGCGTGACCTGCGCTGGCATTATCGCAGCCGCAGCGAATCGCTAATCGCCTTTTCCAACAACCATTATTACCAGAACCGGCTCGTCACCTTCCCGTCGCCGCAGGTGGACGACAGGGCCGTGAGGCTGCGCAAGGTGCCGGGCGGCGTTTACGATCGTGGCAAGAGCCGGACCAACCGGATCGAGGCGCAGGCCGTCGCGGACGAGGCGGTCGCCCGCATGCGCTCGTGGCTGGACCTTCCCGAGAAGAGTCGGCCGACATTGGGCGTCATCACCTTCAACGCGCAGCAGCAGTCGCTGATCCTCGACCTGCTGGACGCCGCCCGGCGCCGCGAGCCGGCGCTCGAGTGGTTCTTCGCGGACGAGCGCGTCGAGGCGATCATCGTCAAGAATCTGGAGAATGTGCAGGGTGACGAGCGCGACGTCATCCTGTTCTCGATAACGTTCTGGAAGGATGCGGCGGGCAAACTGACGATGGACTTCGGCGCGCTCAACCGCGATGGGGGCGAGCGGCGGCTGAACGTTGCCGTCACGCGTGCACGGCAGGAACTGGTCGTCTTTTCGGGCTTTACGGCCGACCAGATCGATCCGACGCGCACCAAGGCGACCGCCGTCCATCATCTGAAGACGTTCCTAGATTATGCCGAGCGCGGCGCGATCGCGCTGCCGGCGCAGGACATCGGCTCGGTCGGAGGGTTTGA
Source organism: Sphingomonas sp. Y38-1Y (assembly GCF_032391395.1). NCBI lineage: Bacteria > Pseudomonadati > Pseudomonadota > Alphaproteobacteria > Sphingomonadales > Sphingomonadaceae > Sphingomonas > Sphingomonas sp. Y38-1Y. The sequence goes on along the minus strand of NZ_CP135916.1, from coordinate 2,979,952 downwards.
ATCGCCGTTCGAGGAGGCGGTGGCCGCGCGGCTTCAACAGCGCGGCTGGCAGGTCATGCCGCAGGTCGGCATCTCGGGCTTCCGCATCGATCTCGGCATCCGGCATCCGGACAGGCCGGGAGCCTATCTCGCCGGCGTGGAGTGCGACGGCGCCACCTATCACAGCGCGGCGACGGCGCGCGATCGCGACAAAGTGCGCGAGCAGGTGCTGACGGGGCTCGGCTGGAACATGCTACGCGTCTGGTCGACCGACTGGTGGTATGACGCCGCCGGGTGCGCGGATCGGCTGCACGCGGCGCTTGAGGCGCTGCTGGAGGCAAGCCGCGCGGCGGACCCGGACACCGATGTCACTGCGCATTGGGACATGGGTCATGAGATCGAGGCGATCGAGGAAATCCGTGACGACGCGGCGGCGGGGCTGAGCGAGGAGGTGACGCCCGCGCCGGTGCCGATCGAGATCGAGCTAGTGGCAGCAGAACTTTCGGCCCCTGCTATGCCGGTTCGGATCGCCGACGCGGTGCCGGTCGCCGCGCCGATGATCCGGGCGGCTGAGGACGGCCGCTACCGGATCACCGATCTGACCGGCTTCGCGGCGGATCCGGATCAATTCTACGAATTCGCCTATCGCGATGCGTTGCGCGCAATGATCGCCGCGGTGATCGAGACCGAAAGTCCGCTTCGCACCGACATATTGTGCCAGCGCGTCGCCCGCGCGCATGGCTGGCTCCGCACCGGTGGAAAGATTCGCGATCGGATCGATATGCACCTGCGCGGCTACGACCGGACGCAGGAATCGAGCGGGGAGTTCATCTGGAAAGCGGGCGCCGTCACCGACTTCCATCCCTATCGGTCGCCTCATGGCGATGAGGCGCGCCGGGCAATCCCGGATATCCCGCTGGCGGAACTGGCGGCGGTTGTCCGCGACAATCCCGATCTGCTGGAAGAGCCGGATCCGGCGCGCGAGTTGGCGCGACTGCTCGGCGTCGAGCGGCTGGCCGCCGGATCGCGCGCGCGGCTCGATGAGGCGATCGCGCGCGGTCGCGGCGACAGAACCGGATCGACCGATCCCACCACGTCTGTAGAGGCGTGAGCATGGCGCGTTTCATTCATTCGAGCGACCTGCATTTGGGCAAGCGCTTCGGCAATTTCTCCGGCGACCTCCCCGGCCGGCTGCGCGAGGCCCGCCATGCGGTGCTCGGCAAGCTGGCCGAGCAGGCGCGGCTGAACGGCGTCGATACGATCCTGCTGGCGGGTGACACGTTCGACACCGAAACGCCCGCCGCCGATGTGCGCCGACAGGCACTGACAGAGATGGCGCATCATGCGCCGATCCGCTGGGTGATCCTGCCAGGCAACCACGATTCGCTGCAGGCGACCGAATTGTGGACGCTGTTGGCCCGCGAGGTGCCGGGCAATGTGGTGCTGGCCACACAAGCGGCGCCGATCGACCTGACGGACGGTGCGGTCCTCCTGCCGGCCCCCTGTACAACGAGACGGCCGGGTCGTGATCTCAGCGAATGGATGGACGGCGCGGCCACCGCCGATGGTGCGATCCGCATCGGCCTGGCCCATGGTGCGATCCAGACCTTCTCCGAAGATGCGTTCGGCAGCGAGGTGATCGCCCCGGATCGCGCACGTCGCGCGGGCCTGGACTATCTCGCACTGGGCGACTGGCATGGTGCGATCGCGGTCGATCCCCACACGCACTATAGCGGCGCGCCCGAGCAGGATCGGTTCAAGCACGATCGCATCGGCACGGCGCTGCTGGTCGATATCGCCGGCACCGGGGCGGTTCCAATCGTCACGCCAATACCCACCGGCAGCTTTGCGTGGCGCACGCTGGACCTCCATCTGCTCGCGGACGATGATCCCGGCGCCGCGCTCGACGCATTGCTGCCCGACCTGCGGGATCGTCGGCAGACGCTCGCCCGCGTGGTTGCGAGCGGCCGCACCGGGCTTGCCGCTCGCACAGCTCTGACGGCCGGAATCGAGCGCGCCGCCCCCGATTTCGCCTGGCTTGATCTTGACGAGATCGGGCTCGCCACCGAATGCGACGTCGGCGATCTCGACCGGATCGATCGTGCCGGTGCGCTGCGCGAAGCGGCCGACGCGCTGCTCGCCGAAAGCGAGGACGCCGCCCGCTCCGCCGCTGAGCGGGCGATTGCCAGCGGCGCGCTGGCGCGTCTCTACGCCTATGTCGAACAGGTGTCGCAATGAAGGTCACCGCCCTTCGCTTCCACAACGTCAAGCGGTTCGCCGGGCGCGGTGTCGCGCTTGAAGAGATCGGCGATGGCGTCAACGTGCTGTGCGCCGCCAACGAATTCGGCAAGTCAACCAGTTTCGAGGCGTTGCACGGCCTGTTCTTCCAGCCGCATTCGAGCACCGCCGGCGGCGTGCGCGCCCTGCGCCCCTATAGCGGCGGCAACCCGCTGATCGAGGCGGACATCATCGTCGGCGATGGCCGCTACCGGATCACCAAGCAGTTCTATGCCGGTCGCTTCGCCAAGATCGTCGACCTCGCATCCGGGCGGCTGATGGCACAGGCCGACGAGGCGGAGAATTTCATCGCAACGCTGATTCATGGCGGCGCGGGCGGGCCGGCGGGGCTGCTATGGGTGCGCCAGGGCCTCACGGGTATCGAACCACGCAGCAAGAAAGACGAAGACAGCGATCTGCAAGTCCGCACCAGCCTGCTTGAATCGGTGCAGGGCGAGGTGGAGGCGATGACCGGTGGTCGGCGCATGGCCGAGATCATGGCTGCCGTCGAGCAGGCCGCGGCGACACTCGTCACCGCCACCGGTCGACCCAAGGCGGGTGGGCGCTACGCCGCCGCGATAGAGGCGCGCGACCAACTGGCAGCGGAAGAGCAAAGGCTCGCCGGCGAGGTGACGGCACTGCGCGACGAACTCGACCGGCGCTGCACTGCCCAGCGTCGGCTGGCAGAGCTGGAAAGCCCCGAGCTGCGCGATGCCCGCAGACAGGCGGTGGACGAAGCGGAGCTCGCTTTCGATGCTGCCCGCGCCCAGGCCGAGCGGCTGAAGGGGGCGCAGGCCGAATGCGATCTGGCACGCGAACGGCGAGACGCCGCTGCGCGCGAACAGCGGCAGTTCGACGAGGCACTGGCCGAGGCGCGACAGCTAGCGGACGACAGCCGCGACGCCAATCGCCGCCGCGACGAAGCAGTCGAGCGCCGCCGCTCGGCCGGCGAGACGATCGCCCGCGCGCAGACCGAGATCGAGGCCGCCGAAACCGACGAGACGGCGGCGCGGGACCTGCTGACCCTGCTCGATGCGGCAGCGAAGGCGCGCGAAGCGGCCGAACGGCGCGAGGCAAGGGAGGAGCGGCTACGGCATGCCGAGGCGGTGCGCGGCACGATCGAAACCTGTGTGGCGCGGCTCGCCGGGGTCCGGGTGCCCAGCGGTGCGGTCGACGAACTGGCCGATCTGGATGTCGAGATCGCGCGCATCCGCGCGGTTCGGGACGCCGCGCGTCCGTCCGTCATGGTTGCCTACGACGCGGCGTCTGCTGCGCGCGTCACAATGGGCGGGGCGCCGCTCGGCGACGGCGAGGAGCGCGGTTACGACGGCCACGCCCAGCTCGTCGCGCCGGGTATCGGCACGATCACGCTGCGCTCCAACGCCGCAGGCGGCGATGACGGCCGGCTCGCGGCGGCCGAAGCGCGGCGCGGGACCTTGCTCGCCGCGATGGGGGTGGCCGATCTGGCGGCGGCGCGTGCGCAGCAGGTCCAGGCTCAGTCGATCGAGGCCAAGGCCAACGAGGCGAGGGCGCAACTCGCGGTCATCGCCCCCGAGGGGCTGGATACTCTGCGCGAGGTGGTGGCCGCGCTGGCCGACGTGGATCCGTCGCCGATCGAGCTGAAGGCCGATCCCGACGAGACGCGCATTGCCCGTGACGCAGCCGAGCAGCGTCGGCGCGAGGCGACGCAGGCGATGCGCGCGGCCGAACCTGCCCGCGCCCATGCCGACGAAGCCCTCATCGCGGCCGAGACGGCTCTCGCGAGGCTACAGACGCGCGACGAGCAGATCATCGCGATCCTCGGCCCCGCGACCGATCGTGACGCCAAGGGACAGGCGCTGGCGAAGGGTCTCGCAGCGCGCGCCGCGGCGCTGGCGGATGCCGAGCGCGAGGTCGAGGCGCGGCAGGCCGCGGCGCTCGATCTGGACGCGGCCGACGCGACGCTGCGCCGCCTGCGCTCGGTCGAACAGGCCGCCGCCACCGAGATTCAGCAATTGCTTGAGACGATCGCCGGCCTGAACGCGCGCATCACGACGCGATCCGACGACGCGGTGGAGGAGATGTGGCGCGAGACGACCGAGGCCCTGTCCGCCGCGCGCACCCGCGTCGCGGCGTTCGAGCGCGAGATTGCCGTGCTGACTCGCTTGACGGAGTCGCTGGAAGCGGCTCGTTCGGGCGCGCGCGATCTCTACCTGAAGCCGGTGATGAACGAACTGCGCCCGTTGCTCGGCCTGCTGTTCGACGATGTCGCGATCACCTTCGATGACAAGACGCTGTTGCCGCAGGCGATCACGCGCGGCGGGCAGGAGGAGAAGGTCGAATTCCTGAGCGGCGGCATGCGCGAGCAATTGTCGGTGCTCACCCGCCTCGCCTTCGCACGCCTGCTCGCGCGCGACGGCCGGCCCGCGCCGGTGATCCTCGACGACGCGCTCGTCTACTCGGACGACGACCGGATCGAGCGAATGTTCGACGCATTGCACCGACAGGCGCGCGACCAGCAAATCATCGTCTTCTCCTGCCGTCAACGCGCGTTTCAGAAGCTGGGCGGAAACGTGCTGCAGATGATCGACTGGGCGCCCGCGATCTGACGCTCACAGCGTTTTCAGGCCACGCTGCGATGTAGCATGTGTCAAGCTCCGCGCCCCTTGGCCGAAAGTCCGAGTTCCGATGATCTCGGACACCCTCGCGGACCCGATGAATGAGTGTCCGAAGCTGGGTAGCGGCCAATACGATCTGAACGACCGGGTTTGGGTCATGGCGATACGGCTTTTCGCGAGTAGGATTGCGCCGGCAGGCCACTGAGATATTGCGGCGCTCGAGCTTGCCGCGCATCGTGCGCGAATGGCCAAGCTCTTCTTCTCGTACAGCCACAAGGACGAGGATCTTCGAAACGAGCTCGAGACGCATCTCGCGACGCTGAAGCGCGAGGGACTGATCGAGGCGTTCCACGACCGGCGCATCCCCGCCGGCGCGCATTTGGACGATGCCATCGACGCCTACCTCGAGGAGGCCGACGTCATACTCTGCTTGGCGAGCCCCGATTTTATCAGCTCGGAGTACTGCTACTCGCGCGAGATGACGAGGGCGTTGGAACGGGACGCAAGCGGAGAAGCGAAGGTCATTCCAGTGATCGTTCGACACTGCGATTGGCCCAACACGCCTCTAGCCAACCTGCGGGGCACGCCGCGCGACAATCGCCCTGTCAAGTCTTGGCCTGACCGGGACGAAGCCTGGCTTGACGTGGCGCGAGACGTACGCGCGGCGCTTCTCGCCGCGGATGGTGGTGTTCGGTCCTCCAAGGACAACCCGGCAGCGGTGGTGATGCCCGCGTCGTACGTGGCCCCCGTCGTGGCGCGGCCCCGCTCCGCGAACGTGGCGGTCGAACGGCGATTTACAGATCTGGATCGCGACCGTTTCGTCCGACAGACATTCGAGTTTGTTACAGAGTTCTTCGCGAACTCGGTGGCCGAGGTCCAGGCGCGGGCACCCGACGTCGAGGGCTCGATCGTCAACCTAGACGCCAACCGCTTCACGGCAGCCGCCTACCGTGACGGTCGCAAGGCCGCTGCGATCACGGTCTACATGGGCGGAATGTCGCGCACCGGTCGCGAGATCAGTTTCCACCTCACGGACGATGGCGCCACTAATACCTCGAACGGCTCCTTTTACGTCACGGACGGCGAGGGAGAGCTCGCGTTCAAGGGTCTGTTCGGTAATCTCGGGGGCTCGCAGGAGAAGTTGGTGGGACCCGAGGAGGTTGCGGAGCAGATATGGTCGGCCTTTTTCGACCCTATGAGCCGAAGCCGCTAGCCTTCCTCCGTCAGCACGGTGCACTTCGCGATCATCTCGAACCGTTTTGCTGCGCCGTTGGCGCTCTTTGAGCTTGCTGCATTGCAGACATGAACGAACGACCGGTTTGGGGTCGCGCTCAGGGACCGCCGAATGGCCGATTGTGGGTCGGCCCAGCCAGCTCTGCGTGAGCGTTCGGACTCACGCCTTTGCGCTACAGCCCACGTGATCTCGCTAACTGACCATAAGGCAGTCGCGCAACCTTCCAAGCGGGACGCGACACCGCTAGTCTCGCGAACTTTCCGTCGGGGATCGTTTGTGAAACAATTTCTTCTTGGTGTCGCGGCGCTCGTTATCACGGTTCCAGCCGTTGCGCAGCCGGGCACCTCGAGGGCCACTGCAGCAGCAAGCCCTGCAGTCCAAATCGATAAGGCCCGGATCGACCGGGCGCTCGCCGCCATGGTCTCCAGCGGGCGCGCCGTTGGCGTTTCGGCCGTGGTCTGGAAGGACGGTCGCGAAGTCTATTTCGGCATCGCCGGCGAGGCCGATCGCGAAGCCAACCGCCCGATGCGGCGAGATACCCTGGCCCAGATCTATTCCATGACCAAGCCGGTCACGGGTGTCGCTCTGATGAAGTTATGGGAGCAGGGAAGATTTGGCCTGGACGATCCGCTCGCACGCTATTTGCCAGAATTCAGCCAGACCAGAGTGTTCGCCGGGCTCGACGCGTCGGGCAAGCCGATCTTGCGGGCGCCGGATCGTCCTATCCTCATACGCGACATCCTCCGCCACACCGCCGGCTTTGGCTATGGTGCGGGCGACGATCATCCCGGAAGGGAGTGGGCAAGACTCGAGCCATTGAACCCTAATCATGACTTGGCCGAGTTCGGCCGCCGACTTGCCAAGGTGCCGTTGCTTGCCGACCCAGGCCGGCGGTGGAGCTACAGCGCGGCCGTCGACGTGCAGGCCCTTCTTGTCGAGCAGCTCACGGGAATACCGTTCGAACGCTATGTCCGTGAGCAGATCTTCGTCCCGCTCGGCATGAGGGAAACCGCCTGGACGCAGCCGGAGGATCGCTACCCCAGGCTCGCCGCCATGTACGAGAAAGGTGCTGGCGGAAAGTTGCAACGTGCATCCGAGAAGGAACAGCGCGGGTTGAACTTCAATCCTGATCGAAAGCTCACGATGGGCGGTGCCGGGCTCGTCTCATCAGCGGACGACTATATGCGATTTGCACGCATGCTGTTGAACAATGGCAGCCTAGACGGTGTGAGCATACTCAAGCCATCGACGGTTAAGCTGATGGCTACCGACCAACTCGACCCGCTCGTGACGGAGCGCTCTTGGCTGTCCAGCAAGGGCAACGGAGGGTTCGGAATCGACTTCTTCGTCCGTACGGGTCAGCCGCGAGACGCTCGCGAGAACCGGGGAGCTCTCGGCGAGTATTTCTGGGACGGGAGGGCCTCGACGCTCTTCTGGGTCGATCCGGTAAACAAGATCACGGCGGTCTTTCTGGTACAGGTGATCCCCTTCGATGGTACGCTCCACCGAGACCTGCGACGCGCGGTTTACGGCGACGACTACTTGGGGCCGAAGGGCGACTGATTGCTGGTCGCCGGTCTGGCTATGTCTCGGCTGTCCATTAGCTGACAGCGGTCCGGATCGCGAACTGATGCCGTATAAGACCTGGCGATGGGGCGGGGAGAGTTTCGCGAACTAGGAGCGCTTGTCCGCCGACATGAACGAACGACCGGAGTTGGGCAGTTGGAAATAGGCTGCGAACGTCTGCAGATGGGTCGTGCAAGCGTAGCCGATCGGCGGGAACTGTCGTCATCACGCTCGCATGCCGCTATGGTCAAGTCTTGGCTCGTCTGACTACCTGGCTGCCCGCGGGCATCATGATGCTCGTCGCACTCGGGCTCGCCTGGCTGGCGATGCAGCCTCCCAGCGCCGTGCCATCGAGCGCTGCGCCGACCGCCTTCTCGGCCACGCGCGCCATGAGCATCGTCCGAGCCGTGTCCTCAAGGCCGCATCCGGCAGGCTCGCCTGAGGCCGCGCAGGTGCGGCGAGTGGTTGCAGAACGTCTCCGCCTAATGGGAGCGCAAGTCTTCGCGTTGAACGGAATTGGCGTCGGCGTCTCTTCCGGCAAGAACGCGTCTGTGCAGGCTGGTGAGGTCGAGACGCTGGTCGCGGTCCTTCCAGGTCGCATGCCTCAGCTGCCTGCGGTCGCGATGATGGCGCACACCGACTCGGTACCGGGATCGTTCGGCGCGGCGGACGACGGCGTCGGCGTTGCCGTCGTGCTGGAGACCGCGCGAGCGGTACTCGCCGGCGACCGCCCGGCGCGCAACGTCGTCCTGATCCTCACCGATGGCGAGGAGGCCGGACTGCTCGGTGCGCGGCTGTTCTTCGCCGACCCCGCTCGCGCCCGACGAATTGGTGCGCTGATCAACATCGACTCGCGTGGCACGCGGGGCCTGGGCACCATGTTCGAGACCGGGCCTGGGTCGGGCGGGCTGGTCGCCAAGTACCGCGCGACGGCGGGCCACCGCTTCGCCCATTCGGCAGCGACCTTTCTCTACCGGCAGCTGCCGAACCGGACGGACCTGACCGCGACCGCTGGCCTCGACATCCCCGCGCTCAACTTCGCGTTCCTCGACGGTGAGTTCGACTATCACACGCCTCGCGACACGTTCGAGAACGTCGATCCGCGCACGGTCCAGAGCCTGGGCGATCAGGTCCTTCCCGTCGTGCGCGCGGTCGCGGACGATCCTCGACCGGTAGTCCGCGGCGATGACGGGGTGTTTGCGGATGCCTGGCCGGTGGTTGTGTTCCGCTATCCAGCTTGGGTCGGATGGCCACTCCTGGCGATCGCGATAGGCCTTGCGGGCCTGGGCGTGATCCGCGGCGGCGTCGGTGCGACGGCGGTGATGCGTGGGGCGGTCGCGGCACTTACCTGCGCCCTCGTCTCGATCGTGGCGGCGCGGCTCGGCTACGCGCTGACCGGGGTCGCCGACGACTGGGGCGCGCACCACCGGATCATGGCGACGTTCGGTCGATATGAAGTAGCGCTAGGGCTGGTCGCAGCGTCGTGCCTTACTGTTCCGGCGGCGCTGCTGCGACACGGTCGGTCAAGGGGCCCGGTAGCGCTCGCCTGTCTTCTCGCAGCTGGGGTCGCGATCGTGCTCGGCCGCCCGCCGCTCGCCACGATCCTGCTCGGCGTCGCCGCCGCGGGTGCGAGCTGGTGGGCGTTCGCGAAAGCGATCGACGAGCGGGCGTTGCGAGCGGGAACCTTGCTCGTCGGCCTCATCCTCTCGCTCGCTGTCCAATCGCTGGCGCCGGCGCTCACGCCGCTGATCCTGTTCCCGACGCTGGCGGCAGCGGGGGGGATCGTCGCCGCCCGCTTCGCTCGGCATGGTGCCTGGATCGCGGCGGCATTAGGCGTGCTGCCGCTCGCCTACCTGTTGATCTTCGGCCATTCGGTGCTCCTGGCGCTCGGCGTGCCCACGCCGGAGGCGATCGGCGTCTTCGTGCTGTTCGCGGCACCGATCGTACTGCCCTTGGCGGGCGGACTGCCCCTTCGCTTAAGTTTTGCGGCGCTGCTGACGGCTGCGGCGCTGCTGTTGTTCATCCGTGCAACGCCTCCCAGCCCGCGCTTTCCCGCGTTGTCGCAGCTTTACGGTGTGTCCGATCCGGAGGGCCGTCACTGGCTGGTCAGCCCACTCGAACGGCCGGATTCTTGGACGATGGCGATGCTCCGTCGGGATGGCGCGGCGCCGGCGAGGGAGTCGATGCCGCTCATCGCGAACGATTCGGTCTGGCGCGTACCCACCGGTGACCACGCGGTGCCGTCTCCGACGATCCGCATCACCCGCGAAGGCGCGTGGCGCCGCATCGTCGTGGTTCCGGCCGCTGGCGGTCGCACGATGACGTTGCTGCTCGCAACGGACACGCCGATACAGTCGCTGGTGGTCGGCGGGCGTGTAGTCCCGGCACCCGGCACAGGTCGCAAACGGATCAAGGTGCGGTGGCAGTCGACCGGCAAGCCTATCGCTCTGCGCTATGAAACGCGTCGCGGCAGCTACCTTCAGGTTGTCGCGGCCGAAACGACTGACAACAAGCTGTCACTGCCGCCGCGACCCGCGACCGTCGTGGGATGGCTGGGTTCGGACCGGGTCATCGCCATTGGAACGGCCTCCTCGCGCAATTGAGAATACCGGGAGTGTTTCGGTTCTCGCGAATAACGCCAGTTCGAGCACGGAGCGTGTCTAAGCGGGTCGCGCCCAGACTGACCCATGGACGTTGAGCGCACGCGAACGGGTGACCAAAGTCGGAAATCAGGGAAATCGGCCGTAGATGTCTGATTGTGAGGCGGGCAGGACGTCCGCTCACGCCCGTTTTGCGAAGGTACTTCCTACAGTATGATTGGGCGATCGGGAGAACGTCTATGAAGACCATCTTTATAGGGATCACATTCAGCGCAGTGATTTGGAGCATTGCGCGATGCGCAAGCATCCGTTTCAGAGACGAAGCGTCGTTGCCGATGCAATGGTGGCTTGACGGCGAAGTGATTTGGTCCGCTCCGCGTAAGATCGCGTTGGCGTTCATCCCGGCGATCTCAACGCTCCTGCTCATCGGCGTTGGCGTGCTGCTGTCCATCGTGCAGCCTCGGCCCGGACAGGAAGGGCTCGCGACCCCGACGTGCATAGCACTCGGACTGCTCGTCCTCGGCGCACAGCTATTCCATCTCTGGATGGTCGATAGATCGGTTCGGCAAAACCGCAACTAATCATCACTTCCGGCCTTTCCGCCAGTGCGTTTGGCCGCGCCCCCGGACCGCAGCCTAGCGGCTGAACGAATGGCAGCTTCCGGGCCGGGACTGAACGCCCCTGAGCGACCGATTGTGGGTCCAGGCAGCCGCGAGGTCGGATCGTAGCGACCGCAAATGCGGCGCCATTGGTCTTCGAAACGACAGCCTGACGTACCCATCCTCCTGGAAGAGCTGAAGTAGCGAGCGGTGTCGCAACCGTCCGTGGCTGTGGGGAATGACCTAGCCGCTTTAACTTGGATGGAGAGCTAGTTGACTTTCCTCACCTTGATGTCTGGCCTTTCCGGACTGTCATGACGGGCATAGCTGAGCGTCCGCGAACCTTCTTCACGAACATCGCTGAAAAAACACCTCGTCAGGGCCGGCGATTAGCTCGATTGAAACAGGCAAGCAGCCGCAGCGAGCCCGGTCGTGCCGCAAGTATTGCTATCACTGTCGCAATTGCGACAGCGATGAGAAGGGGGGCGAGCAGCAAACCCATCCCCCAGCCGTCTCGTAGAATGGCAAGTACGGCGGTCAGCATAAACAGCAGCGCACCGCAAGTCAGGTTCCTACGCCGGTCGGGTAAACGAGCGGATGATCCAGAGACTGAAATTCAGTGTATGCGATTGGACAAAGCGACCAATACAGCTCCCAGAAATGCGCTCAGCGACGCAGCGATCAGCAAGCCGGTCATTATCATGGCGTGGCCGGTTTTGGAGTTACGTCACGTGCCTTTCCCGCACGCGCCCGCATTGCAAGACGGCGCGCGGCTACCAGGGCAATCGCGCCTGCGGCCAGCAGCACCAGATCGACGCCTGCCACGGCCCACCGCCCCGCCGCGATACTGACGGGCAGCATATCGCCGGTCGTCGTCCAGTTAAGCCCCACGGCAGCCAGGCTCGCGACGCCGACCGCCATGCTTTGTTCGCGCCAGGCGCTGCCGGGACGCAGCCAGGCGTGGGCGAAGGCGAGAAGCCAAACAACGCAGAAAACCCTAACCTCCATCCAGGCGCGCGGCACGCCGGCGATCGTCACGATGTCGGGCAGCAGGCGGTTGGCGATCAGGAAGCCGAGTGAGGCGAGAACGATGCCGATCGTCGCGCCGACCGACAGGCCACGCACCAGCACCATGCCGCGCACGCCGGCCTTGGCATGGCGCTTGGCCCGCGACTGGATCCAGAACAGAAACCCGGTGGCGATCAGCACGCAGCCCGCCAGCCCGCTGATAAAGTAGAGCCAGCGTAGGGTAGCATGGTCAAACCACGTATAGTGCATTCCCGACAGATAACCGAAGGTCATCATCGTCGGACTGTAGCGATGCGGTCCGGCGATCACGCGGCCGGTTGCACCCTCGAACATCACCGTATTCGCGTCCATCGTCACACGGGACGACGTATCCTGATTGACCATCACCGACGCGCCGCGATCACCCGGGTTGAAGATCAGCACGCTGGCCGGTGCAGCGCCGTTCCAGCGACGCTGTGCCTCAGCGATCATCGGGCCGAGCGGCACGAGCTCCGCCGGTTGCTTGAGCGCCGGTATCCGCGGGGTGCCATAGGCTTCGGCGACGAATGCAGCCGGTTCGCCGGGATACAGGACGTCGCGGATGCCGGGCAGGTACACACCCATGAAGATGACGAGGCCGGTGAACGCGATCAGGAAATTGAACGGTAGGCCGACGACGCCGGTCACGTTGTGGAGGTCGAGCGTGGTCCGCTGTGTCTTGCGTACGATCCTGAGCGTGAAGAAGTCCGCGAAAATGCGCCGGTGGATGACGACACCCGACACGCACATCACCATCATCGCCAGCGCCGCCAGCCCGGCCAGCCACTCGCCCAGATCCCAATGGTGAATAAACAGGCTGAAGTGAAAGGGATAGAAGAAGCCGGTCGCGCCCAGCGTGCGCTCGGGCGCGATGATCGCGCCGGTCGCGGGATCAAGATGCAGTACCTTCCGCTCTGTGGCCGTATCGTAATAGGCGCGCGCGGTCGGCTGGCGGGCGGTCGGCATCTGTACGGCCCAGCGCCGCGCCTTTGCCGCCACCGCCAGCGGATGCATCGTGTGCGCAATGGCATCGATCGAGACCGACGAGGCCTGTTCGACTCGTGTCGCGGGCATCATTAGCGATAGCAAGATGGCCGGCCTCACGGGTAAGGCGCATCCTGGCTGCAACGAGCGTCAGAAAACGAAAGGTTTCTTGGGGCGCGCAGTTCGCGCCTGATTCAACCTTTCCTGCTGATCGAAGAGCTGGAAAGCAAACACCGACACTTTGACGTGACGGCGAACGAAAGCGTATCGAACCAGATCGCTATCATCGTGCGGGGCTCAGCATCCGCGGCAGCGTCGCCTATTTCGACGGCGAGTACACCAACTATCCCGCCGGCCTATGTCCACTTAGGTGCAGACCTCCGCTACGAAGCGGCGCAGTCTAATCGGCCGCCGCCTGGCGTCCCTGCCACGGATCGCGGTTACGGCTGGGCTCGATTATGTCCGCCCGGTGGTCAGGGGGGGGGAGGTGTTCGTCCATGTCGACAGCGCCTCGCGCAGCGGGTTCATCGGTGAACCCAGCCTGTCGCGCTTCACCACGATCAGCGAATGCCACCTCACCGATACCAGTTGGCTACTGCCTTTTAGACGCGACGGAGGTAATCGTCTGGACGCGCAACCGGCTCGACGCCGGTTACACCCAAAACATGACGCGCTAGGCGGGCAACACGGACCTGATTATCGGCAGCCCAAGCGATCCGCGGATTGTTGGCGGCACGTTGCGCCTCAAGATGTAAGCCGTCACGGTCATCAACCTGAACAAATGGCCGCTTAGCGCAAGCTAAGTTAGCGCTTTGAATGAGCGAAATTGGGTCAGAGCTAACCCCGCGTTTTGCAGCCGAACACACTCAAAATAGCTCATCGAGCATCCGGTAAAAATGGAGCTTACCTCTGTCGATCTTCGTGACGCCGTAAGCTGCCAAGAACTGTGCCTGTAGCGCCGGACCGAACTCCTCGAGGCAGTTCCAAGCGATGGCGAGATCCTGGTAGCGATCGGCGACGCCCAGACGTCCGACGTCGATGCACCCCACGACTCTGCCATTGGCGATCAAGACGTTGTCGAGCGAGAAGTCGCCGTGCGTGACCACCAAGTCGGAAGAGAACGGCTCAGCTTCCTGGAGAGCCTGCCACACTTGTTCAGCGGTCCAGCCCTCCCGCTCCCCGTCAAAGTCGTCCTCGTCGACCAGCCCGGCATCGATGCGCCGGCGCGCGTGCGCGAGCCGGCCGACGTGGCCGCTGTCGAACGGGCACTCCTGGACGGGGATCGAGTGGACGGTCCGGAGAAACCGCCCCATCGCCTCCACGACGCGCGTCTGCGCGTCGGCATCAGTCCCGGCTTCAAGCAGTTCGCATGCCGTTTCGCCGGGCAGCGCCTCTGTCAGCAGCCACGCCTCGTCGGCGGCATGGCGAAACTGCACGACCGCTGGGACGGGCAGCCGCCCCGCAAGCCATCGAAGGCGGTCCGCTTCCGCGAGCAGGTCCTCGGTCAGCGTCCCGCCTCCATGCTTGAGGTAAAGATCGGGTGCGCCGCGCCGGCCATGCAGCCGAACGACGATCGCGCCCGACTCGCCCGCGTCGTCCCGCTCCCACTCGTAACCGCCCAGTTCCGCGGTCAGGTCGGCGGGCAAGGTCAGTTTGGTGTCAGCGTCGGTCGAACCATCATTCACGTCTTGCCTCCTCAGTCGGCTCGCTTCCGAGCCGGTTGATTTGTCATTCCGGATCGCCAGAACGTGCGGGCGAGCTTGGGTCAGAGGACAGGGCACCTTCCTGCCGGACGAGGTCGGGCAGGAAGGCAAACGGCCAGAGCAGGATAGCCAGATTGGGCAGGAACCACGCCGGGTCGAACTCAGCCAGCAGCGTCCAGTAGCTTACCGCCATGCCGCCGGCGGTCGCGGTGAGCGTCAGCGAGACGATCGCGAGCGTGCGCCAGGAGGCTAAGCCTCCCCGCGATGCGGAGAGCGCGGCAAGGCCGGTCAGCACGAAAGCGAAGTCGAGTGGCAGAAACGACCAGTTCCAGGCGACAACGCGCGGCTCCACATAGTCGGCATACATCATGTCGGCGGGAGCGTTGGCGACGCCGACGAGCTGCAGCGTCGATGCCGACCAGTAGACGAGGAACGCCAGATCGGTGACGAGCAGCGCGGCGGCGAGCCTACGGGACATAGGTCTGACGCTCATCGGCCGCCCGCCGGTCCGCTCGGGGTCGGCACGGTCAGTTCGGTCGCGGTGACCGGCCGACCCGCGAAGAAGTCGGCGATCACACCGGTTATGCCGGGGTGCGCCTCGAAGAGGTCGTGCCCGCCGCCGCGGACCGTCACCCTGGTGGCGTTCGCAAGCCCGGCGATCGCTTCGGCCTGCTCCTCGACCGGCGTGCGCAGATCCAAGTCACCGCTGAGGACGAGCGTGGGAACGGAGGACCGCACGTCCGACCGGAAGGTCGGACCGAGGTCCATCTGCGGCAACGCGCGTGCGAGCTGCGGCATCGGAAAGTTGGTCGCGGTTCCCACGATCGCGTCCCGGCCCTCGCGGGCGACCCGCTCCAGCCTCGCATCGCTGATGCCCGATGCGACGTCCATCAGCTCGGGCATGCCGGAAAGCGTCGGCGGCTCCTTGAGGAAGAAGTCGTAGAGGACCGGTGCCAGCGCCTGGCCCTGACCGGCGTCGAAGGCGGCATAGAGTTGCTGAAGCTGCCCGATGCCGGCCGTGTTCTTGGCGATGCCGCTGATCAGCAAGCGCAAGGGAAAGGAGTCGATGGTGAAGCTGATCGCTTTCGCGCCTTCGCCTATGGGCGTCTAGCGCTGCTTCGCTGCTTCGTCTGCGCTGACATCCTCGGAAATCTCGTTCCTCAGACGCGGTCCGAACGCCATGCGGCGATTGAGCGTTTCGACAAATCGCTGCCATCGCTCCTTGCCCATGGCCTGAGCGGGGGCGAGCGCTGCGTCGGGTAGCGGTGGGTTGTTCCGTAGCCAGAAGCGCACGAACAGCGCCAATGTCTCGTTGCCCAGCTCGACATGCCAGGCGAGCCGATCCGCCTGCCGGTTGATGCGATCGAGGCGGCGGCTGAGCGCCGCTTCGAGATGCTCGCTGGTGTCGCCGGACAGGAACGTGGCGAGCGCAGTTTCGACCACCAGCGCCTGGGTGACGCGCTTGCGCGCAGCATAGTCCGCGAGCGCCGCCGAAAGATCGGGGGGCAGCCGGAACGTGTGCTTGACCTTGAGCCGGCTCACAACTCGATCCCATCGCCGCGATCGAGGGACGCTTGGCGAGCGGCGCCGCGCATCCTGTCGCTCTGCCGCCGCGCCGCGGCGGCATCCTCGCTCGCGGAGTCGTCGAAGTCGAATTCACCGGTTGGCAGCGGCGTGGGCGTGGGCATGATCTCCTGCTCGACCGGCAGCTCCGGCTCGCGGCGGATGCCGCCATTAAGAGGCAAGCGGATGGCGACGGCGACGCGCTCCGGCGGGACGATTCCCGGCGGAAAGGCTCGCCATTCACTGCCCGCGATCGAAGGCCCGGGGTTGGCACCGCGCTCTCCCCGCGCGCGGACAACCGAAGCAGAACCGCGTGCCGGCCCGGCACGCGAAAGGCGCCCCGCCGTCTCCGGCGGGGCGCCTTGGCCTCGTGTCAGTCGTTGCTGGAGCGCCGCGGGCGCGACCAGATCAGGCTGAAGGTCTCACCGCCCTCGTCGTCGAAGAGGTTCGCGAAGATGGGCTGGGTGAAGCTGGGATCGTCGAGTTTGACCGAGAGATAGTCGCGGCTCTCGGCCGAGGTCTTGGCCCAAGCGGCGCCGATTTCCGCGCGTCCGACATAGACCCGGTGGGTGGGTGCATTGTCGTTCGGGCGATTGCCTTCCGGGACGATCCGGACGCCCTTGGCCTGGACGCTGAGGGTCACGATCGAACCCTGATATTCCTCGCCGACCTTCTTGAAGCTGCCGATGTTCGCCATGTCACTTACTCCGATTTCGAGAATCGCCCCGTGCGGCCTCGATGGCGCCAGAAGGCCGGGTGCGAATGACGCCGCAGCTTGCCCGCAGCGCAGCGGAGGACTGCCAAAGCGGGCTTTCTTGCCTCGCGAGGAATGGGCGCATCCGGGGCCCTCGCGCGCTTGCGCGTGGGGTGGACAGCCAAGGGGAAGAAAGTCCGTGACGCAGTTGCGGCTAGTCAGGCGAGGCGAAGCCGGTATCCGGCCATACAGCCATCAACGAGGCCTCAGGGGCGGTCTGCAAGCGGACAATGACCGTGGCGCGAACACGCACGTGCCCAGAAAGCGGCGTGGCAGGTTACGATCGCCACCTCTCCGACACAGGCTTGAGTCCGGACCTGACCGGCCGACTGCGGAACGCCACCAACCCCCTTATCGGCCATTGCAAGCGCGCCCCGGGCCGCAGGGCACACCGCCCATCAAGCGTCACGTTCGAGCGTCTGCCGCCCCCATACGCCACCGACCTCGCATCCTTGCTAGGACGAGGCGATGAGCCACCAGATCGGTGCTCGCCCGGCACCCCGGCACGGCCCGAGGCCAAGGCGGCCCGCCGGAGACGGCGGGCCGCCGCTCGCGGCGAGTACCCCCGGCATGGGATCAGCGCGCGGCGGTCGCCGGCGCGCGCGCATAGTCCGACACCTTCTCGGCGTCCTCGCGCAGCGACGCTGCGAGCCGGTTCAGTTCGGAGGTCTCGGCTGGCGCGCAATCATAGCGGGTGCTCAGATATTCGCGCCGTTCGGACAAGCGGCCGATATGCGCGAGCATGCGTTTGCGCAGCACCAGCGTCGCGCCGACCGCGTGCGCGGCCCGCGATCCGAGATCGTGCTGGAGACGCCGGACCGTCGCCGGAGAATGCCCCGCGGCGAGGAGATAGGCGTTCAGGTAAAGCTCGATCGGGTGGATCGCGAGCAGCCGATAGGGAGCGCGCGACAGCGGCGAGCCGCGGCGTCCGGTCGGCAGCAGCGCCTCGGCGGCGCGGCGATATTCGTCGGCGAGCGCCAGCACGTCGCACGCGCTTGCCGCTCCCCGGAATGGAGTTTCTGCCCCTCGGCCGAAATAGGAGCGGCATAGCCCGTCGCCGGCAAAGACTTCGCTAACCGGCGCCAAAGGCGCCGGCCGCCGCGCGATCAGCGCGCGAACGGATCATATTCGCGAACGATCAGCGCGGGATCTCCGTCGAACTCGCGTTCTTCGGCAACACCGAAATTGCTGCCTTCGATCCGGAATACGACGACGATGGTCATCAGGGTCTGCGCGAGGTTCAAGGCGTTTCGTTGGGCGAGGTTGAGCGGCATCTCCGTAGCTCCTGTCCGGGAGCGGGGACCGCCCCCGCTCGACAGGCGCCCGAAGTGTCCGGCGCACGGCCGCAATCACCGCGCAGCACAGCGAAGCGGCCGCATGCATCGCATAGCGGACCCTTTACGGGTTGATGGCGTCAGGCCGTGAGCCGGGCCAAGGAAGTGCCTCAAAGAGCGGGAGCGGATCCCGGCCTAAGCGCGCCTCAGTGCCAATCTCGAACAGATCGGCGAACCTTGAGCAACTGGACGATGTGTGCGGCTATCCGCTTCATGCCGCCCGAAACTCGCCATTTCGCAAGCGGCTCAGATTTGGGCATTTGTGATGCGATTCTGATGGCAGGAAGGGGCCGCTTGCGGGATGGCCGGTCCGGGCACTTACACACGGGAAGCAGGCCTTGGTTCAGCGGGCTGCTGGCAGCTGATTAGACCCAAAAGCCGTCATTGAGAAGGCTCCGGTGTAGCCGAACTCCGGACACTCGTTCAGCCCGACGACCAGCTGCTGCAAGCGATACCCGAGCAACGCGGGATCGCGGCTTCGTCTAGCTCTCGTCCACGGCATCAGGCGCGGCCGTGACAAACGGCGCGTGAACACCGGGTGGGCCTGATTGCGTCTCCCGCGTGTTGGTGACGTGGAAGGCAGTCATACATGTGTCACGTACTGGTTATCGAGGACGAGCCGCTGATCGCGGAGTTCGTGGGGGATATTGCCGAGCGGGCGGGTGCGACGTCGGTCGACTTCGCGATGAGTGAGCAGGAGGCGATGCGCGCGGCGCGGCACCAAGTCCCGGATGTGATCCTGTCGGACGTAAATCTGCGGGAAGGTGGAACCGGTCCCCGCGCAGTCCAGGCGATTTGTGCGGTCGCGGGCGCGATCCCGACCATCTTCATCACCGGCACGCCCGAGGATTGCGAACCCTGCGGTGACGCGGTCGCTATCCTAGCCAAGCCGATCCAGCCCGAGCTGGTCATGGCCGCCTTCGCGCGCGCCCGTCACGCAGCGTAGCTCACCGAGTTAGGCGCCGGTGGGCTGTTCCTGAACGACGAACGAGGTCTTGGCCTCGAAGGAGGCGCTGAGGCCGGCAACGCCGTACTCCAGATCCACCCTGCGGGCGCCGCAAACGCCCATGGCGATCAGCTTGGAGCCAAAGCCCTTGCGCGTCGGCGGCTGCGCGGGCGGACCGCCGCGCTCGTCCCAGCAAAGCCGAAAGCATCCGTCCTCCAGCCGCCACGCCACGCTGACCCGGCCGTCCTCTGCCGAGAGCGCTCCGTACTTGGTGGCGTTGGTCGCCATCTCGTGAAGCAGCAGCGAGAGCGATAGCGCCGCGTCCGGCTTCACCTCGAACTCCGGCCCGTCCAGCTCCACCCGGTCGCCCTCGGCTTCCCTACGCAGCACGCGATCGAGCAGGGCGGTGATGGTGGTGGCGGACCAGCTCTCCTGGAGCAGCACCTCGTGCGCGCGGCTGAGCGCCGCGAGCCGGCTCTGGAGCTTGTCCATGAGTTCAGGATCAGCGCCACGCATGGTCTGGAACACCACCGCCTGCACCATGGCGAAGGTGTTCTTCACCCGATGCGACAGCTCCTGCATCAGTAAGTGCTTTTGCTCCTCCGCGGTTTTGCGCGCGGTGACGTCCACGGCGGTGCCCGAAAAGCGGTGCGGCCGCCCGTCTGCGTCGGCGACCATGCGGCCCTTGCACTCCACCCAGCGCAGCGTTTGGCCGGGGATGGCGAGCCGGTACTCGACCAGAAAGTCCTCACCGCGCTCGAACACGCCGCGTATGCGCTCACGCAGCGGCGCTATGTCTTCGGGAACGACGTGCTCCTGGTATTCCTCCATCGTAAGCCCGGCAGCTGTATGCTCGACGTCGAGCCCGTAGAGCCGCGCGAAGTTGTCGTCGCCGTGCAGCAGGTCGCTCTCGACCATCCAGTCCCACAGACCCACCGACCCGGACGCCGACAGCGCCATCTGCAGCCGCTCGTCCTTGAGCGCTAGCTGCTCCTGTATCAGGCGTGCCTCCGTCCGGTCGCGCAGCACCTTGACGAAGCCGATGGCGCGGCTTTCCGCGTCCCGCAGCGGCATCATCTCGCCATTGGCCCAGAAGCGCTCGCCAGAGCGGCGCAGGTGCCAGCGCTCGTCAATGCCGCGGCCGAGTGCCAGCGCATCGTCCATCTCGCGTAGCGGGACGCCGGCCGCGCGGTCCTCCGGCGTGAAGAAGGCGGAGAGGTCCTGGCCGCAGATCTCGTCGGGGGCCCAGCCCAGGATGCGGGTGGCGCCCTCGTTCCAGTCCGTGATGCGCCCGTCCGGGTCCATGACCACGATGGCGTAGTCCACGGCGCTATTGAACACGGCTTCGTAGCGCGCCCTGTCAACTGCCGTCTCGGCTCGAAGACTACGCTCCGCCGCCGCGGTCCGGCGCAGCTCGAGCTGCGCCATGACCTGCCTAGCCAGCGCGAGGAGTCCGGTGCGCTGGCGCTCGCCCAGGCCGCCCGGACGGGGCTGGTGGTCGATGACACACAGGGTGCCGAGCGCCTCCCCTTCCGGAGAACGGAGCACCGCACCGGCGTAGAAGCGGATGTTGGGATCACCCGTCACCAGAGCGCTGCCCGTGGTCCGCTCGTCTGCCAGGAGATCGGGCACTACCAGCAGTTCGGGCTCGCCGATCGCGTGTGCGCACACGCTGTCGCACAACGGCGTCTGTTCTGCATCGATGCCGAGCCGCGCCTTGAACCACTGCCGGTCGGCATCGACAAAGCTGATCAGCGCGATCGGCGTCTCGCAGATCTGCGAAGCCAGCAGTGCGACGTCGTCAAACGCCGCCTCTTCATGCGTGTCGAGAACGGCGTAGCTGTCGAGCGACGACAGCCGCGGATCGGCGGAGCGCGAAACCATGGGGCGATCGAGGTTCGTCAGGCTGGGCATCACGGCGGCACCTTACTGGGTTGCCGGTGCTGGGCCAACTCCACCCCTGCTACACCACTAACTGCGCTCCGGAAAAGCTTGGGAGGCGACCCACAAGTGGACATCCAGGCGGTGTTCGATCTAGCCTGATAGTGGACATACGTTCAGGCGCTCAACGTACGCTCACGGCGCTGGCGGCTCCATGATGCGCGCGAACAGCGGCAGCGCCTCCTCGAAGCGCCGCAGCTCGTCAGCGTCGAGAGCCTCGATCCGCTCAGCGAGCGGCGCGGTCGCGCGCAGCTGTCCAGCGCGCCAAAGCGCCAACCCCTCCTCGGTCGCCACCACCATCGTTGCGCGCCCGTCGGTCGCGTGACGTTCCCGTCGCACGAGCCCGCGGGAGACCAACTCGTCTACAACCTTGGTGATCGTCGGCCGGCGCACCTGCTCCAGTTCGGCCAGGGCGGAGGGTGCGATTCCGCCTGAGTGGACAATCACCGCCATCGCCGATGTCAGCGGGTCCGAAAGCGCCGAGCCGGTGTCCGCGGCCCGTAGCCACCGGATCAGACGCACCGCCATGATCGACAGCTCGTTTGCGAAAGAATGGCCCTTGCTAGTTTCCATGATCTAATTACCTTAGGCTAACCAGGCAGGCGTGTGAAGGTCCGTGATGACGATGACGATGCATGTTGTGAATGGCTTGAGGAAGATGGGTCGCCGGCTGATCCGGCTGCTCGCTGTGGCGGCGGTCGACGCGGCGATAGCCGGGACGGTCGCTTCGGCGCAGCCACCAGCCTCTCCCCTGGCGGAGGCCGGAGGCCGGACCGCACCCACGTTGCGGACAACGCCGCACGCGTTCAAGTTGCGGGACGGTTCCGTCCTTGCCGCAGAACGTGGCGAGTTCGAGGTGCTGGAGCGTCGATCCGATCCGTCGTCGCGACGCATCCGGATCGGCTTCGTCAGGTTCCGCTCGACCAGCTCGCACCCCGGTGCCCCGATCGTCTATCTCGCCGGCGGTCCCGGCGGATCAGGCATCGACGCCGCCAAGGGCCCGCGCCAGCCGATCTTCCTGACGCTCCGAGCGCTTGGCGACGTGATCGCGCTGGATCAGCGCGGCGTCGGCATCTCGAACGCGATCCCTTCGTGCCGGGCGGACGCAGCCCTCGATCCGGCAGACGGACTCTCGGAGGCGACGCTGACCCGCCATCATCGCGGCGCGCTGCTGAAATGCGTCGGGCGGTGGAAGGCGGCCGGCGTCGCCGTTGAGGGATACACGACGACAGAGAACGCCGACGACGTTGAGGACCTTCGCCGGGCGCTCGGCGTGCCGAAGCTCAGGCTGTGGGGCATTTCCTACGGCACCCATCTCGCGCTGGAGGTCATGCGGCGGCACCCTGGCAGCGTCGATCGCGCCGCACTCGCCTCGGTCGAGGGCATGGACCAGACGGTCAAGCTGCCGGCCCGCGTCGACGCGGCACTTGCCCGGCTGGCGAGTACGGTTGACGCCGGATCGGCATCCACCAGCCTGCTCGCGACCATGCGACGGGTTCACGCCCGACTGGACGCCAAGTCCGAGCTCATGACGGTAGACGCCGCGCACGATGGGGGCGGTGTTGGTTTCGACGGGTTCGTAGAAACTTGAACGGTTGAGCGCCGGTAGGCGTCCGATGGCCGCGTAGGCGAGGTCGAGTCAGACGGGCTGCCGGTCCGCTCGCTTTGATCTTGAATACGCGGCCCCGCCGTGCGCGATCTCGGTTGCACTTAGCTGCCCGCGACGCAGGTCGGCATCGGCGGGCAGGGCGAAGCAACACTTTCCCGCCGATCGCCGGTTCGATGCGTGGATAGTCAGCGTCGGCCGGTTTCAGCGACCATTCCCCAATCAGAAAGCGCAATCATCCGATACCGGCTCGTTCGTCGCGGCACGACAGCCGATTCGCAGCGGGCTGCCGCGGCGTGGATCGCCCACAGACCTTTCCGCGAGCCGGCTTAGTTCGCCGAGCCGCCGTGGCTTTCTAAAACGACGCCAGCACGCGACGACATCAAGCCACTGTTGCAAAGCGCAAAAATTGCGCCCCCTTAGTCAGCCCTGTCGCCGGAGCAGCACCGCGCCGGCTTGAAACCAGGGTATCGAGTGTTGAACGCAAACCCCCATCGGCCCGAAGCCGCTCGCCGCGGCGCACGGATGCTGCGAACGGCGCTCGGCAGCTCGATCGCCGCTTGGCTCGACGATCCGGAAATCGTCGAGGTCATGCTCAATCCCGATGGCCGGCTCTGGGTCGATCGGCTCGGTTCGGGCCTTGCCGATACCGGGATGATCGTGCCGCTGGCAGACGCCGAACGCGTCATCCGCCTCGTCGCCCATCATGTCGGTACCGAAGTCCATGCACAATCGCCGCGCGTCTCGGCGGAGCTTCCGGAAACCGGAGAACGTTTCGAGGGGCTGCTCCCGCCGGTCGTCGCGGCGCCGGCGTTCGCAATCCGCAAACCCGCCGTCGCCGTCTTCACGCTCGACGACTATGTCGCCTCGGGCATCATTTCGCCCGGGCAGGGCGAGGCACTCCGCAGCGCCGTCGCGGATCGCGACAACATCCTGATCGCTGGCGGCACCGGCTCCGGCAAGACAACATTGGTCAACGCGCTGCTAGACGAGATTGCCGGCACCGGCGACCGCATAGTGCTGATCGAGGACACGCGCGAGCTGCAATGTACCTCGCCCAACCTGGTCGCCATGCGAACCAAGGCGGGGGTGGCGACGCTTGCCGATCTGGTTCGCACCGCGCTGCGCCTGCGTCCAGACCGCATTCCGATCGGTGAGGTCCGCGGCGCCGAAGCGCTCGATCTCCTCAAGGCGTGGGGCACTGGCCATCCGGGCGGCATCGGCACCATTCACGCGGGCACGGCCCTCGGCGCACTGCGCCGGCTCGAGCAGCTGATTCAGGAAGCCGTCGCCACCGTCCCACGACCGCTGATCGCCGAAACCATCGGCCTGATCGCGGTGCTGGTGCGTGACGGTGCCGGCCGCCGCCTTGCCGAACTCGCCCGTGTCGAGGGCCTCGAGGCCTCCGGCGGATACCGCCTCCACTTCCTCAATGACGGAGAAGCCAGATGAACGCCTCCCTATCCACCGCCCGCGCCCGTGCGGAGGTGTTCACGACCTGCGCGCTTGCGGCGCTCATCGCCGGTCCCGCACAAGCCTCGGGGTCCTCGATGCCGTGGGAGAGCCCGCTTCAGTCGATCCTCGAAAGCATTGAGGGGCCCGTCGCCAAGATCGTCGCCGTGATCATCATCATCACCACCGGCCTGACCCTCGCATTCGGCGAAAGTTCGGGCGGCTTCCGGCGGCTGATCCAGATCGTGTTCGGTCTCAGCATCGCCTTCGCCGCCAGCTCCTTCTTCCTCAGCTTCTTCAGCTTCGGCGGCGGAGCGCTGATTTAATGGAGACGATCGATCCCGGCGCGGCCATTCCAGGCTATTTCGCGCCTGTCCACCGCGCGCTGACCGAACAGATTCTGCTCGGCGGTGCGCCGCGCTCGGTCGCGATCGTCAACGGCACGCTCGCTGGCGCCGTCGGCCTCGGCCTTCGGCTGTGGCTGGTCGGACTGCTCATCTGGGCGGTCGGCCACGCCGCCGCCGTCTGGGCGGCGCGCCGGGACCCGCAATTCCTCGAAGTCGGGCGGCGTCACATGCGCTATCCCGCCTATCTTCGCGCGTGAGGCGGACATGATGTTCCTGCGCGAATATCGTCGACGCGGCGCGACCCTCGCCGACGTCTTGCCTTGGGCTGCGCTGATCGCCCCCGGCGTCGTGCTCAACAAGGACGGCTCCTTCCAGCGCACTGCCGCGATCCGCGGCCCTGACCTTGATTCCGCGACGCCTTCCGAGCTCATCGCGACGGCGGGCCGGCTCAACAATGCTTTGCGCCGGCTGGG